>NZ_JAERMS010000028.1 GCF_017426725.1 Prevotella illustrans
ATGTTGTTTATCAATTAATTACAAAATATATGCTTTTTAGGTGACGAAGTCAGGAGAGTCTTGGTTACGGACGTAACCGAGACTCTCCTTTTTTTGTTTCTCTTTTTTGTTTCTCCTTTTTTTGACATAAAGACATAAGGCTGATCACACTCTACCTTAGCTTTATGTCTTTATTCCGTCGCTTGCGACGCCTCATACATAAAATATGTCCTTATGTCTTTATGTCAAAAAAGAGAATGGGGAAACGATGACGTAATGGCAATTTGTCTCCACGAAAATTCTATTGAACCGGAAGTTTGATATATCGCCACCTTTTTATATATATAATATTCAGGCATGTTTATATATATAATATTCAGGCATGATGTTGTGGGTGTTATATAATTTTCTGCTATATATTGCGTTAATAGAGTATGAGATGGACCAATCGCTTTCGTTATGTCAAGGTTGTACTCATATTGGCAGCCATATTGATATCCTTTATTTCACTGGCAATCTCTCATTTTTTGGCAAAAGATTTAGCTAAAGAAGAGAAATTACGTATGGAAGTATGGGCTGAAGCCATGCGTTCGCTGAATGCTGCCGACGAGTATACGGATCTTAGTTTGGTTCTGAAAGTTATTAATGAAAACCATACGATACCTGTCGTGGTGCTCGATCAGCGTGATTCGGCCCTCATGTGGCGTAATGTGAATATATCAAGTGGTACTGAGCCTGATAGTGTCATGCTTGTTTCGGATATGGGAAAGAACTTTAAGGCTAAGGGTAACTTTATTCGAATCAATCTATCGGTAGCGGATTCTACCGTTGAAGCTACGCGTACCGATTATGTTGACGTATGTTATGGCGTGTCATCTTTGTTGCGTCGAATCACGGTATATCCGTATGTGCAGCTCGTCGTTGTCGTTGTCTTTATTCTTGTCGTTCTCTTTGCGCTCCTTGTTTTAAAAAGAGCAGAGCAAGATCGTGTGTGGGTTGGGCTTTCACGTGAGACAGCCCATCAGTTAGGAACCCCTATTTCAAGTCTGATGGCGTGGATAGAGCTCTTGAAAGAGACTGATGTGGATAATCCGATCCTTTCGGATATGGAAAATGACGTGAATCGTTTGCAGCTTGTGGCCGACCGATTTTCCAAAATAGGGTCCTTACCGGAAGTAGAGCCGTGCAGTCTGACCGAGTTGGTACAACATGTCGTCGACTATATGCGGCAACGTTCGCCTGCTCATTTAAGGTGGATCATGTCATGTCCCGCAACCGATATCGTTCTTCCACTTAATCGTCCTCTGTTTGAATGGGCTTTGGAGAACTTAGTTAAGAATGCCGTTGACGCGATGGGAGGAGCCAATGGCTGTATCACGATAGCCGTGAAAGAGACGGGCGGATGCGTGTTCGTGGATGTAATCGATACCGGTGGAGGTATTAAGAAGCAGAACCTGAAGCATGTCTTTTCACCAGGCTTTACTACGAAACAGCGTGGCTGGGGACTGGGGTTGAGCCTTACCAAACGTATTATTGAGACCTATCACCACGGTCGTATATGGGTGAGCAGGTCGGAAGAAGGAGTGGGTACGACCATCCGCGTCATGTTGAAGAAAGGCGGAGGGACAGCAAGTTTCCCCTTTCGGCATTTTTACAAGTGGGGTTCAGTAGCTCGTTGACCATTCCCCGAACCAATCATAGAGTTTTCTTAGTCCGTCGGCGATTGCCGTGGAAGGTTTATATCCGAAATCGTTTTGTAATCTGGTGGTGTCGGCAAAGGTTTGGGTGACATCCCCCGGTTGCATGTCCAGCATTTCTTTTCGTGCTTCTTTCCCCATCACTTTCTCCATCGTCTCTATGAAGTCCAGCAGCCTCACGGGGTCCGAGTTTCCTATATTGTAGACGCTATATGGAATATCCCGGTCGTCGTGCCCGTTCAGAATCCGGCACACACCCTCTACAATGTCGTCGATGTAGGTAAAGTCGCGCAGCATATTCCCGTGGTTGTAGATTTGGATTGTCTCTCCCTTGTCGATAGCTTTCATAAACTTCATCGGTGCCATGTCCGGGCGTCCCCAAGGACCGTAAACCGTGAAGAAGCGCAGGCTCACGGTCGGAATCCGATAAAGCTTGCTGTAAGCGTAGGCCATCAACTCATTGCTTTTCTTCGTGGCCGCATACAGGCTTACCGGTTGGTCCGTAGCGTCGGCTTCATGGAACGGCACGTGTGGACTCATGCCATAGATGCTGCTGGAACTGGCATAGACCAGCCGGCTTACATGATGGTTGCGGCACCCTTCCAATATGTTGAGAAAGCCCACAACGTTCGACTGTATGTAGGAGTAGGGGGCTTCGATGGAATATCTCACGCCCGCCTGTCCCGCAAGGTTGCAGACATGTGTAAAGTTCTCTTTGGCGAAGAGTTCGTCCAATCTCTCACGGTCGGTAAGATCGATCTTACCAAACCGATAGTTTGGCAGTTGTCTGCTTTGTGTCAGCAGTCCGTAGTCCGCGTCTTCCTTGGCGATTCCCGTGTCGGCCAGGCGGGCATACTTCAGTTCTTGCGAATAGTAGTCGTTGATATTGTCTATCCCCACGATGTCAGCTCCTTCTCGTGCCAGAGCCTTGACAAGGCCGTGTCCGATGAATCCCGCGGTTCCTGTAATCAATATTTTCATAATTCTTTGCTTTTCTTATAATCGTTCTTTGCTTTTCTTATAGAGGACTAAGTTGCGTGAATAGGTGAAGAAGCCCACCGACTGTCCGAGTATCAGCACGGGATCGGCTCGGAAGATTCCGTAGCTGACGATGATCGCGCATCCCACCAGGCTGATGATCCAGAATCCTTTCGGCAATATCGATTGATGGCGTCGATAGCTGTATTGCCACTGATAGATAAATCGCAGCGTGAAGATGGCCTGTCCCGCCGACCCCCATATCAGCAAGGATATGGATACAGCGTCGTTATGGAAAAAGCTGTCGATGAAAGCGGGCACGTCGTGCAGCATCAGACCGAAAGCCAGAGCCGGCATCGAGATGACGCCCACTCGCAAAGGCAGCCGCATCCTGCGCCATACGCCCTTGATGTTCAGGTTCCATATATAAATGTAATAGGAAATCAGTTGTCCGAAGATGATGGCGAAGTCATCGCGCAGCCATCCGTAGACAAAGAGCAGAATGCTGCCCACAAGACTGCATATCCAATACCAGTCGGGCGAGACCACTCGCCTGGCCCTTTCGGAAAGAATCCATTGGATGAGCATTCGAGCGGAGAAAAACCCTTGAGCAACAAATCCGATGGCATAGATGTAGAAAGCCGAAGTCTGCATGGTCTTTATCGGCAATTAAGATTATCCTCCGCGATTCTATAGCGAATGTAACGCTTCTTCATCCACCGGTAGGCGAAGCAGTCGACGAACGGCCCTTTCAATCGGTTCCACAAGTGATATTTCGACACGCCCGCGGTACGGGGATAATGTCTTACGGGCAATTCCTTGAAGTGGCCGTCTTCCAACGCCATCAGCGCGGGGAGAAAGCGGTGCATACCGTCGAAAAACGGCAGGCGTTTGGCGTATGAACTCCACATAACCTTCAGCGGACAGCCTGTGTCGGTAGCGGTGTCGCCCGTCATAGAGCGTCGAAATCCGTTGGCTATCTTTGACTGGAATCGTTTGAAGGCGGTGTCCTTGCGTTTGGCCCTGATACCGGTCACGAGCTGATAGTCCGCGGCATGTTCGAGCAGCAGGTTGAAGTCTTCCGGATTGGTTTGCAGGTCGGCGTCGATGTAGCCGGTCAGGCGGCTCTCGGCCGTGTCGATGCCGGCTTTCAGTGCCGTGCTCAGACCGTGGTTGTCGACCGACGAGATATAGTAGAAGTCCGGTTGTCGGGCGCAGATTTCTTTGATTTTGGCAAAGCTGTCATCCTTGGAACCGTCGTTGACGAACAGCACACAGGCTTTGACGATCGCTTTGGGCAGAAAGGCGGCCATTTCTTTCTCCACCCGTTTCAGGTTGTCTTCTTCGTTATAGACGGGGATGACTATTGTCAATTCATAATTCGCGGTATTGTTCATATATTTTTTTATTTTTTGTTTTTTACCAGTGTGACATAATTCAAAAACGCCTTGTTGTAATGCTTGTAGCCCTTGGGACGCTTGTTGTCATCAAAGTAGCCGTAGCTCACGGTATCTGTTTTTTCGATGAGTGCCGCCGGCAGTTCCTCCCGGGCATAGCCTTGCGTGACGATGACCATGGGAAGGCGGCTCATGACCAGCCGTTCGTCGTGGAGGTTCAGCGGCAATATCTTTCGTCCGACCTCGTAAACCAGTTCTATACGTATCGGTTGGCTGTCGCTGTGGTAGAAAGGCAAGCCCTTCAGCTCGGTTCTGTCGGCCAGCCGGTGTATGCTTCTGCCCTGCGGATTACCGAAGGCGTTGCCGACAGCCGGGAGCATAAACAGTTCGATTCCGGCAAAGACCGTTGTGACGGCGCCCACATACAGGAGCGGTTGACGACGGCGTGTGGCCCGGATGATGGCGGCTAAGGCCGACAGGGCGACAAGTGTCATCAGCGTTTCGGCCGTCCATCCGACGATACCTTTTCTAATACCGAAGTAATAGCCCAAAACCGGAATGGCGGCCACGACCGTCGCGGTCGTCCATCCGTTGATTCGCCATAGCCATTTGGCGAATCCCACCGGCTTCGTTTTCGTCATGCGGAAGTGGATGAGGATCGTGGCCACCAGCATGGAGCATGGGGCCAGCAACGGCAGCAGATAGCGTGTCTTCTTTTCCGGTATGAGCGACAGGAGAACCAGGCAGGCCACCGTCCATGTGAGCGTGAAGACGTATTCCCGCTTTAAGGTGACGCGCCGTCTCCAGTAGCCCACGGCCAGCGCGCCCGGCACGAGCACGGCCCAGACGCCCATTTCGAGGAAGAACCGCCAGTAGTAATACCACGGGCGAGTGTTGTGGTCGGCCCAACTGCTTGTCTCTTTATGAAAAACCTGACTTGCTTCGATGGGATGAAGCCCCCAAAGATAGACGTACCACCAGGCGCCGACGGCCGTCATGACGAGTATCATCAGGGCCACGCCCGCCCATTTGCCGCTCATCTTCGGCCGCAGGACAGTTGCGAGCGCCACGAGATAAGGCAGTAGCAGGGCATAGAACGCTACGGGGCCCTTGCTCAGAAACGAGAGTCCCATCAGCGCTCCCGCCAGAACGAAACGCCGCAGGCTGTGTCTGTTTTCAAAGAGCGTCCTCGTCAGGTAGTATATGGCCGCCATCATGAAAGCGTGGCAATAGATATCCCACGTGGCCGACCGCCCCATCAGAATCAGATTGTAGCAGGTGAGAAACACCATTGCCGCCGTTATCGCATAGTCGTCGCGGCGGGCGACTATGCGTGCCAGCAGCAATAGGTAGATCGTCCACAGGCATCCCATCATAGCGGCCGGAACCCGCTGGGCGGTCAGGCTATTGGGAACGATGCTTTCCACGATCCCCGAGATCCATGTAGGTAGGGGTGGCTTTTCAAGGCGGAGCTCGCCGTTCATGGTGGGCACAAGCCAGTTGCCGTCGCTCACCATCTCGCGTCCCGTCACGATGTTGCGCGACTCCATGATATCGGTGGGTAGCGCGTCGAGATTGGCGAAAAAGGTGATGAGCATGAAGAGCCCCGGCAGAAGCCAATGGCCTTTTTTTGTAAATAAAGTCATAATTCTTATTCCTTATTGCTTTTTTACCCTATAATCGTCAGGCATTTTCGGTTCTTTTTTTACTAAATTCCATGAACCTGTAATGTTTGATAATACAAACTTATGTATAAATTCTGTAAAAAGTTGGGAGAAACACCATAAATATAAGAAAGCCCCTGAAAAATAAATAGAATTTAACGGTTTTGCGAAAAATAGGTCCCCTTTGCTTATAAGGTTTTCATCCGAAAAACAAAAGTGCGCCTTTCGGGCCCCATAGAAAATTAGTGGAGGCAGGTTTACAAGCATCAATCGATATCTGCCGCACCCTGAATTATCTTTACATATACCATCAAAAAAGTGGCATTATTCTGAAAAAGAAAAGACTTGGACGAAAATAAGCGATTGTAGAGCAAGTTTATAAAGTGTTGATTATCAGTACTTTGTGCTTTTTAAGGTGTTTCTATCTCGCTTTTTCTCTCTTAATCGCTATGCTTTTAGGCCGTAATCGTGGCCCTTTCATCGGCAGAAAGCTATGCTTTAGCGGGGTAATCGCTATGCTTTGAGTCGATAAAAGCATAGCTTTGGGCATAAAAGAGCATAAAAATCGGCAAAGCGAAGGCCTTTTTCGCCATTTCGGCAGTTAGATGAAGCGTTGCGGAAGTGTTAAAATCAGGTAGTTTTTTCTGACAAAATCACGGAAGCGCTGAATCAATCATGAGGATGGGTTTACAAATGATGAAGCCGGAGACTTCATCACTTGCCGACTTGTCCCCGTTCGGGACGGGAGTTTGGGGAGCGATTAGGACAAGGGAGGAGTGCGTGAAGTCCGCGGTCAACCCGCAATCGGTGGGCGACGCCTTAAAAAAATAAGTGGCTTTATTTTGTTTATTACATAGATTTTAGTAACTTTGCAGCCCGAAACTGTATACAATTTGTTGTAAATGTGCGATTTAGAGCCTTTTAAGATTGATCTGAAAGCACTGCGAGAGGGTGAAAACCTGTTGCGGTTCGCTCTTGACGATTCCTTTTTTGAGGCCATCGAAGCTCCGGAAATTCATCAAGGCAAGTTGCGTGTGGACTTATCAGTCCGTCGTGTAGCTTCGAGCTTTGAGCTTGATTTCCATATTGAGGGCTACGTACATATACCTTGCGACAAGTGTCTGGATGATATGGAGCAACCCATATTGACCGACAATCGTCTTGTCGTCAAATTTGGAGAAGAAACCACAGAGGATGATGAACTGGTTGTCGTGTCCGAAGACGAAGGCGTCTTGGACGTGTCATGGTTCATCTATGAATTTATAAGTCTCAATATTCCTATCAAGCATGTGCATGCACCCGGAAATTGCAACCCCGCTATGGTGAAGATGCTCGAAGAATATACGGCTACCCGAAGCAGTGAGGAAGAAGAGACCGTGGATCCACGCTGGGAAGCCCTCCGAAAATTGAAGAATAAAGAAAAAGAATAAGTTTAAAAAATTAAAGAATTATGGCACATCCTAAAAGAAGACAGTCGAAGACTCGTACACTCAAGAGAAGAACTCACGATAAGGCAGTAGCTCCTACATTGGCCGTTTGCCCTAACTGTGGCGCTTACTATGTATATCATACGGTTTGCTCAACTTGCGGTTATTACAGAGGCAAGGTTGCCGTTGTTAAGGAAACAGCTGAATAATGGGAAAAATTAACGCTATCATCACAGGTGTCGCCGGTTATGTTCCCGACTATGTTCTCAATAATGAGGAACTGTCGAGAATGGTCGATACCAATGATGAATGGATCGTTACCCGTACAGGAATCAAGGAGCGCCGCATTCTGACCGAAGAAGGTCTGGGTACTTCTTACATGGCCCGCAAGGCCGCCAAACTTCTGATGAAGAAGACAGGCGCGGATCCGGATAGTATCGACGCGCTCATTGTAGCTACCACCACGCCCGACTATGTTCATCCGTCCACCGCTTCGATCGTGTTGGGCCGACTTGGACTGAAAAACGCGTTCGCGTTTGACTTCGCGGCCGCGTGCTGTGGCTTTATGTATGCCTTCGATGTGGCCTGCAATATGGTTCAGAGCGGACGCCATAAGCGTGTTATCGTGATAGGAGCCGACAAGATGTCATCGATTACTGATTATCAGGATCGGGCCACCTGTCCGCTTTTCGGCGACGGAGCCGGAGCCGTCATGGTGGAAGGTACGGAAGAAGAAAACGTCGGACTGATTGATTCCATTCATCGCACTGATGGCAAAGGGCTTCCTTTCCTGCATGTCAAGGCCGGAGGTTCCGTATTTCCGGCTTCTCACTATTCGGTAGACCACCGCATGCACTTCACCTATCAGGAGGGACGGACGGTGTTTCGTTATGCCGTGACGGCCATGGGAGATGACTGTGCCGAACTGCTGAAACGCAACAACCTGACGGTAGACGACGTAAACTATGTGGTTCCCCATCAGGCCAACCTGCGTATCATCGAGGCCGTAGCCAAGCGTATCGGCGTTCCGATGGAGCGGGTTTTTGTCAATATTCAACGCTACGGCAATACGAGCGCGGCCTGTATGCCTCTCGTTCTTTGGGATTTTGAGAAAGACCTGAAGAAAGGTGACAGCCTGTTGTTCACCGCTTTCGGCGCGGGGTTCGTCAACGGAGCCAGCTACTATCGCTGGGCTTATAACGGTGCCGATATGGCAGGAATCAAGTAAACGATTTTATAAGATAACAAGAAAACGCATCTTTCTTATTCTTGATAAGACGATGCGTTTTTTGTTTCAATTCAAGTATTATGCACAAGGCAGGTTTCGTAAATATCGTAGGGAATCCCAATGTGGGCAAGAGCACGCTGATGAACCAACTCGTCGGCGAGCGTATCAGTATCGCCACGTTTAAGGCACAGACCACCCGTCATCGTATCATGGGTATCGTGAACACGGACGACATGCAGATCGTATTCTCCGACACGCCCGGCGTCTTGAAACCCAATTACAAGATGCAGGAAATGATGTTGGCTTTCTCGGAGTCGGCCCTGGCTGACGCCGATATACTGCTCTACGTGACCGACGTTGTGGAAAACGCGGAGAAGAACTTAGACTTTCTGGAGAAAGTGCGCAAGATGACGATTCCCGTGCTGCTGCTCATCAATAAGATTGACGAGAGCAACCAGAAGGAATTGGGCCGTATCGTCACCAAATGGCACGAGCTGCTGCCCAACGCGGAAATCCTTCCTATCTCGGCCAAGAACAAATTTGGCACCGACCTGCTGATGAAGCGCATTCGAGAACTCCTGCCCGAGTCGCCGGCCTACTTCGACAAGGAGCAACTGACCGACAAGCCTGCCAAGTTCTTCGTGTCGGAAATCATCCGTGAGAAGATATTGCGCTATTACGACAAGGAGATACCCTATTCGGTAGAGGTTGTCGTAGAGCGCTTCAAGGAAGACGAGAAGAAAATCCACATCAATGCCGTCATCTACGTGGAGCGCGATTCGCAGAAGGGAATCGTCATCGGCCATCAGGGCGTGGCTTTGAAGAAGGTGAGCACCGAAGCCCGTAAGGCTCTGGAGAGGTTTTTCGACAAGACCATCTTTCTCGAGGTTTTCGTAAAGGTGGATAAAGACTGGCGTTCCTCGCAGCGGGAACTGGCCAACTTCGGTTATCGTCCGGAGTAAAACAACACGTAATTGATTTGGCCCTGAATAGAAAGAGGGCACACTCTCCGTCAATGGGAGGGCCGAAGAATGTATAACTTCAGAAATTAAACAACACTATGGCAAATTTAGTTGCAATCGTTGGCCGTCCCAATGTGGGTAAGTCAACGCTTTTTAATCGGTTGACACAATCTCGTCGCGCTATCGTCAGCGACACGGCCGGCACCACCCGCGACCGCCAGTATGGCAAGTGCCAGTGGAACGGCCGTGAGTTTTCCGTTGTCGACACCGGCGGATGGGTCGTTAAGTCGGACGACATCTTCGAAGACGCCATTCGCAGACAGGTACTTGTGGCTACTGAAGAGGCCGACCTCGTGCTTTTCTTGGTAGACGTTGAAACCGGCCTTACCGACTGGGACGAGGACGTGGCGCTCATCCTGCGTCGCGCCAAGCTGCCCGTTGTTCTTGTGGCCAATAAGGTTGACAACAGTGCCAACTATTATGAGGCTGCCGAGTTTTATAAGCTGGGACTGGGCGAGCCTGTTTGTGTCAGCGCGGCCACAGGCGGCGGCACGGGCGAGTTGCTCGATCTGGTGCTTGACAAGCTGCCTGCCGAGAATAAGGAGGAAATCGAAGAGGAAATTCCCCGTTTCGCGGTCGTAGGGCGCCCTAATGTCGGCAAGAGCAGCATTATCAACGCTTTCATTGGAGAAGACCGCAATATCGTGACCGAGATAGCCGGCACCACCCGTGACAGTATTTATACCCGTTACGATAAGTTCGGCTTCGACTTCTACTTAGTCGACACCGCCGGCATTCGTCGTAAGAACAAGGTGACGGAAGACCTGGAGTTCTACAGCGTCATGCGTTCTATCCGTGCCATCGAAAACAGTGACGTATGTATTCTGATGATCGACGCCATCCGTGGTATCGAGACGCAGGACATGAACATCTTCCAGCTCATACAGAAGAACAACAAGAGCTTAGTGGTAGTAGTCAACAAGTGGGACTTGGTGGAGGAGAAGTCGCAGAAGGCCATCGATATGTTTAAGGAGGCCATCCGTAGCCGCATGGCTCCCTTTGTCGACTTCCCCATCATCTTCGCGTCGGCCATGACCAAGCAGCGCATCTTCAAGGTGCTTGAAACAGCCAAGGAAGTCTATCTGAACCGCAAGGCCCGCGTGGGAACATCCAAGCTCAACGAGGTGATGCTTCCTATTATCGAGGCCTATCCGCCCCCAAGCGTCAAGGGTAAGTACATCAAAATCAAGTATTGCACGCAGTTACCCAACACGCAGATTCCCTCTTTCGTGTTCTACGCTAACCTGCCGCAGTACGTGAAAGAGAACTATCGCCGTTTTCTCGAAAACAAGATACGTGAGAATTGGAGCATGCACGGTTGCCCCATCAATATTTTTATTCGACAAAAGTAGAAACAAATACAAGTGTGGACGGACCGATATCATCCCGACGACATCGGTCCGTCCACCTTATTTTATGATGAGAAAGTTGTTCTATATTGTTTGCGGCATACTGACCGTGGCATTCACGTCGTGCCGGAAGGAAATCGATCCTGCCGATATAGCCGCGCAGACGGCCCGGCAATACTACGATTATCTGATACACGGCAACTACGAGGCCTATGTAGAGGGGCTGGATAAGCCTGATCGTATTCCGGACGACTACAAGAAGCAGCTTCTGCTCAACGCCCGGATGTTCATGGAACAGCAGCAAAAGGAACATCACGGTATTCATCGGGTGAGCGTCGCCAATGCCGATGCCGACACCGCACGCAAGGTGGCCCGGGTATTCCTGCTCCTTTCGTATGGCGACAGCACCCGTGAACAGGTCTATGTGCCGATGGTCATGCGCGACGGCATTTGGTATCTGCGCTGAGGTCGCGATTCTGTTATTGATTTCTTTCCTCTTCCATTTCCACCTCTTTCACCTTGCGGAACAAGTCGCTTGCGAAGACGAGATCATTGAGCTTTTTGTTTGTACTGCTTATCACGTCGTCCTTGGTGCCCTGCCATTCCTTGCGTCCTTTATAGATAAAGCAGATGTTTTCGCCAATGCCCATGACGGAATTCATGTCATGGGTGTTGATGATGGTTGTCATGTTAAATTCTTTGGTAATACCTGAGAGTAGTTCATCGATGACGAGTGAAGTCTTCGGGTCGAGTCCCGAGTTGGGCTCGTCGCAGAAAAGATACTTGGGGTTGAGTACGATGGCACGGGCGATGGCCACACGTTTCTGCATGCCTCCTGATATCTCACCGGGATATTTATTGCCCGCGTCGACCAGATTGACACGGGCCAGACAGTCTTCCGCACGCTTCACCCTTTCATTGTAGTTCATATTAGAGAACATGTCGAGCGGAAACATCACGTTCTCCAATACCGACAAGGAGTCGAAGAGCGCGGCACCCTGAAAGATCATTCCCATTTCACGACGCATGTGGACTTTCTCCTTCTTGCTCATCGTGACGAAATTTCGCCCGTCATAGAGCACGTCACCGCTTGTAGGCTCGAGCAGTCCTACCAGGTTTTTCATCAGTACGGTTTTGCCCGAACCGCTCTGTCCGATAATCAGATTGGTCTTGCCCGTTTCAAAAACCGCGTCTATCTTGTTGAGAACGATCTTGTCCTCAAATGATTTTGTGAGTTGTCTTACTTCTATCATTTTCTTGAAGAGCTGAGGAGCTTAGCTTAACATCTGCGTTAAAAATACGTCGGAAAAGAGAATAAGGACGCTGGAGCATACCACAGCGTCTGTGCTGGCTTCGCCTACTTCTACCGAACCGCCTTCCACGGTATAGCCGAAATAAGATGATACGCTGGCTATGATGAAGGCAAAGAACAGACTCTTGATGATACTCATCCATACAAACCATTCATTGAAAGCGTGGTGCATACCCAGTGTCAGGTCTTCGGCCGATGTGATATGACCGATATAAGCGGTTCCATAAGCTCCGACGATGCCCATGGCCGAACTGAAGATGACAAGAAACGGCATGATGGTGACCAATCCCAGTATCTTGGGCAGGATAAGATAAGAAGCGGAGTTGACACCCATGATGTCGAGCGCGTCGATTTGCTGGGTGACGCGCATGGTTCCCAGTTCCGAGGCGATGTTGCTGCCAACCTTTCCTGCCAAGATCAGACACATGATGGAACTGGAAAACTCGAGCAGCATGATCTCACGCGTGGTATAACCTGATACCCACCGGGGCATCCATGGACTCTGAATGTTGACCTTCATCTGAATGCAGATAACGGCCCCAATGAAAAACGAAATCAGTAACACGATGCCGATGGAGTCGACACCGAGTTGCGACATCTCTTTAATATAGCGCTTGAAGAACATTCTCATTCGCTCCGGCCGGGAAAAAGAACGCCCCATGAGGATAAGATAATTACCAAAGGTGGTAAGCCATTTTATTAATAACATGTTGTAACAACTGACTGATATGTGCAAAAGTAACCAAATTCTATAGAAAAACTGCAAAACGGCAGTTGGTTTTTGGTTTTATAACGCTTGCCTTGTGGTTTCGTTTGTTTTTTACGATGTTATTTCGTATTTTTGCACGCAAATTAATGACTTTATGGACGAAACAAAACTGACCACCCTTCGCACGGAAGGCCTTGTGAAGCGTTATGGCAAACGTACCGTTGCCAATGGCGTGAGTATCAACGTGAAGCAAGGGGAGATCGTGGGACTGCTCGGCCCTAACGGAGCCGGTAAGACAACATCGTTTTATATGACGACGGGTTTGGTAGTTCCTAATGAGGGGCATGTATATCTTGACGACGAGGAGATTACGGAATATCCGGTTTATAAACGTGCACGAGCGGGTATCGGTTATCTGCCGCAGGAGGCCAGCGTGTTTCGCAAGATGAGTGTGGAGGACAATATTATGTCGGTATTGGAGATGACCAAGCTGTCGCACGAAGAGCAGGTGGCCCGTTTAGAGAGCCTGATCAAGGAGTTTCGTCTTAGTAAAGTGCGCAAGAATAAGGGTGATCAGCTTTCCGGAGGCGAACGTCGCCGTACCGAGATCGCACGCTGTCTGGCCATCAGTCCGAAATTCATCATGCTCGACGAGCCGTTCGCGGGCGTCGACCCGATTGCCGTGGAGGATATCCAGCACATCGTGTGGCAGTTGAAATATCGCAATATCGGTATTCTGATAACCGACCATAACGTGCAGGAGACCCTGACGATAACCGACCGTGCCTATCTTTTGTTCGAGGGAAGAATCCTTTTTCAGGGCAAGCCCGAGGAGTTGGCTTCCAATAAAATCGTGCGTGAAAAGTATCTGAGCAATAGTTTTGTCTTGCGCAAGAAAGATTTTCAGATGATCGACGAGGAGCGCCGCGCGCGGGAAGACTAAGATATTTCGTTTAACTTGCCAGCTATCTCTGTGCGAGGTTAAAAACACCAAATTTTATTATATTCCTTTATTATAATTAGGTATTTACGTCAAAAAGCAGTACTTTTGCACACTAATTGTCGTGAGGTCGTATTGTGCCTGCGCATGAGCAATCCAGATTATAATCATAAACTATAAAGTATATATCAGAAATGAACATCTCATTTGAAAATCCCGACAAGATCAACGGTCTGTTGACAATCACTGTCGAAGAAGCTGATTACAAAGATAATGTCGAGAAGACATTGAAGGACTATCGTAAGAAAGCCAATATCCCCGGTTTCCGTCCCGGCATGGTGCCCATGGGCTTGATTAAAAGACAGGTTGGCACTTCCGTAAAGATGGATGCCATCAACAAGTTGGTGGGTGAGCAAATCTACAAGTACGTGCAGGACAACAAAATTCAAATGCTCGGCGAACCTCTTCCTTCAGAGAAGCAGGAAGCACAGGACTTGGAGAAAGAGGCTCCTTACACATTCATGTTTGATATAGCCGTGGCTCCGGAATTCAAGATAGAGCTTAATGGTAAAAACAAAATCGACTATTATAATATCAAAGTTGATGACAAGCTGATCGACCGTCAGGTAGAAATGTTCGCTTCGCGTTCAGGAAGCTATGAGAAAGTGGAGACGTTTGAAGGCAACGATATGCTGAAGGGCGATCTACGCGAGCTTGACGAGCAAGGCAACACGCTTGAAGTCGGTGTGACGGTTGAAGCCGCCGCTATTATGCCTAATTATATAAAGGTGGACGACCAGAAGAAACTTTTCGATGGCGCCAAATTGGGTGATATCATCACTTTCAATCCTCGCAAGGCTTATCCCGATAACGACACGGAAGTGTCTTCGCTGCTCAATGTCGACCGTAACGAGGTTGCCAAGCACACGGGTGACTTCAGCTTCCAGGTGACCGAAATTCAGCGTTATAAGAGTCATGAGGTAAATCAGGAACTTTTTGATCAGGTGTTTGGTAAAGACGTTGTGAAGAGCGAAGAGGAGTTCCGAGGCAAGATTGCTGAAGGCCTAAAGGCGCAACTCGTTACCGACAGCGATTACAGGTTTATTCTCGACGTGCGTGCCTATTGCGAGAAGAAGGTTGGCGAGCTTACCTATCCCGAGGCCTTGCTGAAGCGTGTTATGCTCAACAACAATAAGGAGAGAGGACAGGAGTTTGTAGAAAAGAACTTTGCCAACAGCATAAAAGAACTGACTTGGCACTTGATTAAGGAGCAGTTGGTTGCCGCCCATAATATTAAGGTAGAAGATGCTGACATAAAGGAAGCGGCCAGAGAGACGGCACGCGTGCAGTTTGCCCAGTATGGGATGAACAACGTGCCGGACGATTATGTCAATAACTATGCCGATGAGATGTTGAAGAAACGTGAGAATGTAGACGGTTTCGTAGATCGTGCTATTGATCGCAAGCTGATCGCGGCGTTGAAAGCTGTTGTAAAACTCAATGAAATTGAAATCTCGCTTGATGATTTCAACAAGATGATGGAAGAAACTGAAAAATAATTCAGTTTCATATTGAAAGAAAAATAACGGTTTTTGAAAAAAAACATCTTATAAAAAGAGGTTGTCGACTTTTTTTACTATCTTTGTTCTAATGAAGATTGCAAAAGAGAGGCCGATAACCTCTGTTTTTTATTTGATAACGAAAGGAATTTAGTTTTATGAATGATTTTAGAAAATACGCTACCAAGCATTTGGGAATGAGTAGTATGGCTCTTGATGATGTTATCAAGTCGCAAGCGCAATATCTCAATCCGTATATCCTCGAAGAGCGTCAGCTTAACGTGACGCAGATGGATGTGTTCTCTCGCTTAATGATGGATCGCATCATCTTTCTTGGAACGCAGATAGATGACTATACGGCAAATACATTGCAAGCGCAGTTACTGTATCTGGATTCGGTAGATAATACGAAAGATATATCTATTTATATCAACAGCCCCGGTGGCAGCGTAACGGCCGGATTGGCTATCTATGATACAATGCAATTCATTTCCAGTGACGTGTCGACGATTTGCGTCGGGATGGCCGCGTCTATGGCCGCCGTATTGCTTGTGGCCGGTCAGGAAGGCAAGCGTCAGGCATTGACCCATAGCCGTGTTATGATACATCAGCCGTTGGGCGGTGTTCAGGGACAGGCTTCCGATATTGAAATTGAAGCCCGTGAGATTCAGAAGTTCAAGAAAGAGCTTTATACTATCATAGCGGATCATTCACATACGCCGTTTGATAAGGTGTGGACCGATTCTGACCGTAATTACTGGATGACGGCACAGGAAGCAAAAGATTATGGCATGATAGACGATGTGCTGATTCGGAAGAATAATATTACAAAGGAATAGAGGATGTCAAAGAAAACTTGTAGTTTTTGTGGTAGAAATGAGGATGAGGTTAAGATTCTCATTTCCGGTATTGATGGAGAAATCTGTGAAGATTGCGTCCAGCAGGCGTATCATATTCTTGAAACAGCCGGCGTTCTCGGACCGGAGGCTAATCCGAAAGCGAAGTCAAAGCAGTTCGCGTTGAAGAAAGTACCCAAGCCGAGAGAAATCAAGAAGTATCTTGATGAGTATGTCATCGGGCAGGACGAAGCCAAGCGCTATCTGTCCGTAGCCGTATATAATCATTATAAGCGTTTGCAACAGCCTGTCGATGCCAATGGCGTTGAGATAGAGAAGAGCAATATTATTATGGTGGGCAGTACGGGAACCGGTAAGACACTGATGGCCCGCACGATAGCCAAACTCTTGTCCGTACCATTCACGATTGTCGACGCGACTGTATTTACGGAAGCCGGCTATGTGGGCGAGGACGTGGAGAGTATTCTCAGTCGTTTGCTGCAGGTGGCTGATTATGATTTAGACGCGGCCCAACGGGGTATCGTCTTTATAGACGAAATTGACAAGATAGCGCGCAAGAGTGATAACCCTTCCATCACGCGCGACGTGAGTGGCGAGGGTGTACAGCAAGGTCTGTTGAAACTCTTGGAAGGCACGATGGTGAATGTTCCGCCCAAGGGCGGCCGCAAGCATCCCGATCAGGATTATATTCATGTAGATACACGGAATATATTGTTTATCTGTGGCGGCGCGTTCGACGGTATCGAGCGAAAGATAGCCCAGCGGCTGAATACGCATGTCGTAGGTTTCAATTCCGTACAGAACGTGCGGAATATAGACAAGGGTGACCTGATGCAGTATATCTTGCCGCAAGACTTGAAGTCGTTTGGCCTGATACCGGAAATCATTGGCCGTCTGCCTGTGCTTACTTATCTGAATCCTTTGGACCGAAAAGCATTGCGACGTATCTTGGAAGAGCCAAAGAACTCTATCACTAAACAGTATGTCAAACTGTTTGAAATGGATGGCATAACGCTTACGTTTGATAATGATGTTCTCGATTTCATCGTAGATAAAGCCGTGGAATATAAGCTGGGAGCGCGCGGTCTTCGTTCTATTGTTGAGGCCATCATGATGGATGCCATGTTTGAAATTCCGTCAAAGCGTGCCAAGCAGTTTAAAGTGACCCTCGACTACGCGAAGAGCCAATTGGATAAATCACATTTACAGGAGCGCGAGTCTGCGTGATAGCCTTGTCCGGACAAACTTACAGAGCGATGTCCGGCCATGAAATAACGATTATTACCTGTAGTAGCTCAAATGCTGCTTGTTGATATGGCAAAAGAAGTTAATCTTACCCTGGAATTAAAACACTATTTCGGCTTTGATAAGTTCAAGGGCGATCAGGAAGCCATTATCCGTAATTTGCTGGCCGGCAATGATACTTTCGTATTAATGCCAACCGGCGGAGGTAAGAGCCTTTGCTACCAGTTGCCTTCTTTGATCATGGAAGGTACGGCCATCGTCATATCACCATTGATAGCGCTGATGAAGAATCAGGTAGATGTTATCAATGGCATGAGTGAAGAGTCGGGGGTGGCCCACTATCTGAATTCTTCTTTAAATAAAGCTGCCATTCAACAGGTCATGAAGGATGTGGTAGATGAGAAGACAAAGCTGCTTTACGTGGCTCCGGAATCGCTCAATAAGGATGAGAATGTCGAATTCCTGAAAGGGGTTAAGATTTCTTTTTATGCCATAGATGAAGCCCATTGCATTTCGGAATGGGGACATGATTTCCGTCCGGAGTATCGGAACATTCGCCCGACGATAACAAAGATAGGCAATGCCCCTGTGATTGCGTTGACGGCTACCGCTACGGATAAGGTGCGCTCAGATATCAAGAAGAGCTTGGGCATCAGCGGCGCGCGCGAGTTTAAGAGCTCTTTCAACCGGCCGAACCTTTATTATGAAGTGCGACAGAAGCGTAGCGACAAAGCCACAGATGATGAAATCGTAAAGTTTATTCGTCAGCATCGTGGTAAAAGCGGTATTATTTATTGCCTTTCACGCAAGAAAGTAGAAGAGCTGGCTGCTGTGTTGAAGACTAATGATATCAGCGCGGCGCCTTATCATGCGGGACTTGACAGCGCGACACGCTCACAGACACAAGACGATTTCTTGATGGAACGTATTGATGTTATCGTTGCCACGATTGCTTTTGGGATGGGCATTGATAAACCTGACGTGCGTTTTGTGATTCATTACGACACCCCGAAGAGCTTAGAAGGATATTACCAAGAGACCGGCAGGGCCGGACGCGATGGCGGAGAAGGTATCTGTATCGCGTTTTATCGACAGAAAGATTTGCGCAAGCTCGAGAAATTCATGGAAGGGAAGCCTGTGGCAGAGCAGGATATCGGCAAACAACTGCTGCAGGAAACCGCTGCATACGCGGAATCATCCGTATGTCGCCGCAAGATGTTGCTTCATTATTTTGGTGAAGAATATCCTTTGGATAATTGTCAAAATTGTGATAATTGTCTACACCCCAAGGAGCGAATAGAGGCAGGAAAGGAACTGTCGATCGTGCTGAATGCCATCAAGGCATTGAAAGAAAACTTCCGTACCGAGTATGTGATAGATTTTATCAAGGGGCGAGCAACAGACGATATCGTATCGCACAAGCATGAGCAGCTGGACGAATTCGGAGAGGGCGAAGACGAGAATCCTAAACTCTGGAGTCCCGTGATTCGCCAAGGAATTATCGCCGGCTATATCAAGAAAGACGTAGAGAATTATGGATTGCTAAAGCTTACGGCCGCCGGCAAGCGTTTTATGCAATCGCCCAAGCCATTCATGATTGTCATGGATAATGAGTTTAAGGATAGTGGCGATGACGACGCGGGCGACATGAGCGGAGCGGCTCTCGACGAGACGCTTTGTGCCATGCTACGAGAGCTACGGCGCGATATGGCCCGTAAGCTGCATGTGCCGACATACGTCATCTTCCAAGATGTTTCTTTGGACCAAATGGCCACCATGTACCCCGTTACACTTGAAGAACTTCAGAACATTCAAGGTGTGGGAGCGGGTAAAGCCAAAAGGTATGGCAAAGAGTTCTGTGAATTGATTAAACGCCATTGCGACACGAATGGTATAGAACGTCCTGAAGAGCTAAGAGTGCGTACCGTGCCCAAGAAGTCTGTCGTTAAAGTGAAGATTATTCAGAGCATTGACCGGCAGATTGCGTTGGACGACTTGGCTGAGGCTTTGGGCATGGATTTTAACGAGATTCTTGATGAAATAGACGCCATCGTATATAGTGGTACCAAGCTATGTATAGACTATTTTTTGGAAGAAGTGATGGACGAAGACCATGTAGACGATATATATGAATACTTCCGTGAGAGTGAAACAGACGGGATAGAAGCAGCCTTGACAGAACTTGGTGGAGACTATTCCGAGGAAGAGATTCGATTGGTACGTATCAAATTCATGTCCGAAATGGCCAACTGATGAAAATACGCGAAGCATCTGCTCTTTTGCTTCGCATGTTTTTGTTAATTTCATTTAATTTTATCCTTATTGACAATATAACATTTTCTTTTTCGTTAAAAAACAATTAAATTTGTTACGTTGATCTTTTAGTAGTGTGATTTTGCCCTCAATAGAGTGGAAGAAAACAACTCTTAACCTTTACTCATAGGTAAGCAATACCTAATTTAGCGCATCTGACGGGTTAGGGATCCTTTTTTTTGTCTTTCCCTTATCGTATGTGAAAAAGTAAACGCTTTATTTTCTAATTATAATCTATATGAAAAAACCAACTAACTGTAAACCGCAAAGGAGCTCGAATTCTGTTCTTCACGGGATGAGAGCCCTGAAAATGGTGTCATTGTTTTTAATGGCAGGAATTCCGGCCATCTGTGCCGGCAGTGTAGGTAACAAGACATGGAACACGCCCGGCATCGTGCAACAGCAGCAAGTGGTCAAAGGCCGTGTGATCGACACGGGAGGAGGGGCTTTGATCGGTGTAAGTGTCATGGAGCAAGGGACATCCAATGGCACCGTGACAGACATGGATGGAAATTTCCAGTTGTCCCTGAAAAATCCCAATGCCATGTTGAAATTCAATTATGTGGGCTTCAAACCGGTTGTGTTGAAAGCGCAAAACAACATGACAATCACTTTAAGAGACGAGTTACAAGAACTGAATGAAGTGGTCGTCGTAGGCTATGGCAAACAGAAAAAGGCCGACTTGACAGGTGCCGTTGCCAACGTTGACGTCAGCAGGGCCGTGGGCAGTCGCCCGATTACCGATGTGGCCAAGGCTTTGCAGGGTATCACTCCCGGACTTACGATTACCAACAACATCGGTGGGGTGGGCACGCAGTCCACCATCAAGTTGCGTGGTTCCATCGGCTCGCTGAGCGCTACGGAAGGAACCTCGCCGCTCATCTTGGTCGACAACGTGGAAGTTCCGGATTTGAATCTGATCAATCCCGATGACATTGAGACGATATCCGTGTTGAAAGACGCGGCTTCCGCTTCTATCTATGGAACTCGGGCCGCTTGGGGTGTTATCTTGATAACGACCAAGCAAGGCACTCGTAATGATAAAGTGCAGGTTTCCTATTCTAACAATTTTGCCTGGAGCACGCCTACTAAAATGCCGGAGCTGGCTTCGGCAACAGACAATGCCAAGTTCATTTGGGCCATTATGCAACGCGAAGGATTAACCCAGAAGAGCAATATCGGTTATACCATCGACCAATATGCCATCGACAAAATCAGCAAATGGGAGAACGAATACGGCGGCATGTCGCAAAGCGCGTTGGGCGAGATGCAGGAAGGCCGCGACTTTGAAATCAAAAATGGCAAGACTTACTTCTATCGCTCTTTCGACCCCATTAAGGAATTTACTCGCAAATGGACACCGCAGCAGACCCATAATCTCTCTGTTACCGGCGGAAACAAGAAAACCACCTATAACATCAGTATGAGTTTTCTCGACCAAAAGGGTATCATGAAGTTCAATACCGACCAGTACGAGCGCTTCACGCTGCATAGCAACATCACCACCGCTATCAAGGACTGGTGGAAGGTGCGTACCAATATTCTGCTCACCCGTTCCAAGAACGACCAGCCCTACCGCTTTACTTCCGGTCAGTATGACGCTTGGTTCTATCTGTTGCGTTGGCCTCGTTGGTATCCTTACGCCGACTATCAGGGTAAACCTTTCCGTTCGGCCGTTACGGATATCAAGAATGGCAACCGCGAAAGTCTCACGTCTACCTATCTGCGGGCCAATATTGGTACGGAAATCAATCCTCTGAAAGACCTGGCCATTAATTTCGACTATACTTTCGGCTACATTAACGACTATCAGAAGCGTAACGGCGGTACCGTGATGGCTTACAACATGTTTGTCACGGCACCGTTCAGCAACTACTCTGACATCTATGGAGTAACGCATAACCGGGCTGTCGAGAACAGTAAATATACCCTGCAGAATATTTTCAAGGCCTATGCCACGTACAATTTCAATCTGGAAAAGAAGCACGACTTCAAGCTGATGGCCGGCTTCGACGCCGAAACCCGTGAGCGCTTCTCACACTATTCGGAGCGCAGAGGCCTGATCAGTCAGGACTTACCCGAGATTGCTTTGACCACAGGCGATCAGTATTCGTTCAGCAGCAGCAATTCTTTCCATAACGACTTCGCCGCTGCGGGCTTCTTCGGCCGTGTCAACTACGACTTCATGCAGCGGTATCTCTTGGAAATCAACGCCCGCTATGACGGCTCTTCCCGTTTCCCGAAAGGCAAGAAGTGGGCCTTCTTCCCTTCCGTATCAGCCGGATGGCGCGTGTCGGAAGAAAAGTTTATGGATTGGGCCAAGCCCGCGCTGTCCTATTTGAAACTTCGCGGCTCATGGGGCTCCATCGGTAACCAGGACGTGACGGCCAACTCGTTTATCTCCACCATGAAGTCCGAAACATCGGGATGGGTCGACAAGACCGAACTGATGGCCCTTCAGTCGCCCACCATCATTTCCCCGTCACTCACCTGGGAGCGTGTGACGACACTCGACTTCGGTCTCGACGCCGGTTTCTTCGGCGACGAACTTAACTTCATCTTCGATTATTACCATCGTGTGACCTCCGACATGCACACTGCCGGCGAGTCGCTTCCGGCCACTTTCGGCGCCACCGTGCCTAAAGTGAACTATGGTGAGATGACCGGCAACGGCTTTGAAGTGGGCGTGAACTATCATCACCGGTTCGTCAACGGTCTCACCGTTACGGCCGGCGCGTCGCTCTCACACGTCGTGGAGAAGATTACGAAGTTCAATTCACAAGACCGCAACATCTATGGCAATTACGAAGGCAAGCGTTTAGGCGAAATCTGGGGTTATGAAACCGATCGTCTGTTCCAGAAAGATGACTTCAATGCCGACGGTACGCTCAAGGCCGGCATTCCTTCGCAGAAACTTTTCGAGACCGGTTCGTTCAAGTTTGGCCCCGGCGACGTGAAATACAAGAATCTGGACGACGACGACAGCAAAATCAGTTATGGAAAGAACACCGTCGAAGACCATGGCGACTTGAAAGTCATCGGCAACTCGCTGCCCGACTATGAATACAGCTTCAACCTCGGACTCAACTACAAAGGCTTCGACCTGAGCGCCTTCTTCCAAGGGGTAGGCAAGCACGACTTCTGGGCTTTCGGCTCGGTAGCCATCCCTTCGGGCGGCTCCGGCTACATGGATTCGGCCTTCAAGCATCAGATGGACTACTGGACCGAAAACAATACCGATGCTTTCTATCCGCGCCCGGCCAACACCGCGTGGGTAAGCAACGGCCGGAACTTCCTGCGCCAGACCCGTTATCTCTGCAATATGGCCTACCTGCGCTGCAAAAACCTGACCATCGGCTATACCGTTCCGGCCGTCTTGATGCGTCGCATTTATTTTACCAGCGCACGCGTCTACGTGAGCGCCGAGAATCTCTTCGAGTTCGACCACATGAAGATTCCTGTAGATCCTGAGTCGACCGACTATAAGAACGGTTACGGCAGCGGCTCATGGTCGTTCGGCCGCTCTTATCCATTCTCACGAACCCTGTCTTTCGGCGTTCAATTGGTATTCTAACTTTAAACGCACTTCATCATGAAAACAAAAATATTGACATTGGCAATGCTATCGCTTGCCCTCATTTCATGCGACGACTTTCTGACGCGTGATCCAAAGGATACTGTAAAAGACACTCCTTCTTTCTGGAATTCAGAGTATGGCATCAGGATTTCTGTTCTGGATTATTATACAACCTACTTCCCCGGCTACCGCTCGGGTTGGACAAGAGCCGATAATTTCGCAGAGACGAACGTGGCCGACTGGAATGACGACAACGCCCAGAACAAGGCCACTTTCTTCACGACCGTGGCCCCGACGACCACCACTGCCACTTCCGACTGGAACTTCACGCGTGTACATGGACTCAACCTGCTGATTGAGCGGATCAGCGGCAACACGATGGAGGATGAGCCTAAGAACCACTGGCTGGGCGTGGTCCGCTTCCTGCGGGCCATGGAATATGCCGGCCTCGTTTCCAAGTTTGGCGATGTTCCCTACTATGACACAACGGTGGGCAGCGCTGATTACAAACAGCTTTATCGTGCCCGCGACCCGCGTGCCACCGTCATGGACAAGGTGCTCGACGACTTAAAGTTTGCCACGACCCATATCCGTGTAACCGATGGTACCGCCGGTCTCGTCATCAACCGCGACGTGGCCAATGCCTTTGCCTCACGCATCATGCTCTTCGAGGGCACATGGCAGAAATATCGTGAAAAGAATAACGATTTGGCTAAGAAATACCTGAAGGAAGCCATGGACTTTGCCAAGACGATCATGGATGAAAACAAATACACACTCTGTGATAATTACAAGGCACTGACAACCTCTGTCGACCTGGCCGGTAATCCCGAAATCATCATGTATCGCTCTTACGTGGAGGGTGTCGTCACCCATAGTCTCATGGCTTTCCAGAATACGGAGAAAGAAGAGAGTAGTCCGTCTCGCTCGTTTGTCGACGCCTTCCTCACGAAGAATGGTCTTCCCATCCATCAGGTGGGCAATACCGAGTTCAAGGGCGATACTTGGTATTTTGATGAAATTACCAATCGCGACCCTCGTCTGACCGATAACATCGACGCCACCGGCCTGCAGTTGCCGGGCGTGGCCGGCGTTTCGGCCGCGTCGGGCTACTTTGCCAATCGCTTTGTCAACGAGAGCCTGAAGAATCAAGCCGGCGGCCGGAGCAACACCTGCATCACCGACGCGCCTGTCATGAAGTACAACGAAGTGCTCATGAATTACATCGAGGCCGCCGCCGAGCTGGCCGGTCTGAATGCCTACACGCTGACTCAGGCCGACTTCGACAAGACTATCAACGTGATTCGCGACCGCAAGAGTACGAGCATGCCCCATCTGACGCTGACCGGCAGCAACCTCTCGGTAGGAGGTGTCGTCATCAACGACCCCGACCGTGACGACGACGTGTCGTCCATCCTGTGGGAGATTCGTCGCGAACGCCGCACCGAACTGGCCTACGAAGGCCTGCGCTTCAACGACCTGCGTCGGTGGAGCAAGTTGCAGTATGCCGACATGAATCTCAATCCCAAACTGAACAAGGGCGCATGGCTCGATAAAGACAGGTATGTGGCTTGGTATAACGAGACCAACAAGGCAGCCATTGCCGCCGGGACGATGAAAGCGATCACGCTGGAAAATCTGGAGTCGCTCAATCTCGACCGGTCGGGCAATGCCGGCTATATTGTTCCCATTACCAAAGCGGCCCTGCTGCGTGTCTATGCCGACAAGGATTATCTTTATCCGATACCGCTCGATCAGATAACGCTCTACAAGAGCCGTGGCTATGAGCTGAAGCAGAATCCGGGCTGGTAGCCCTGTTTCTGCAATATGGATTATGCGCCGTGCCGTTTCGGGTGCGGCGCTTTTTTATTTATCTTTCGGTCGTTGCCGAAGTATGGTTTCATAAGCGGTTCGGAATAAGTTTTTATAAAATCAGCAGTGTTTAATGCTTGATTGCCAAGGCGGAACGTGATAAATCACGCCTCTACGGCTGACGCCATGCCGGTTCCCGGTAGACGCAAGTCGGTCTTTAGAGAAGAAAAACTTATTCAGAACCGGCCTTTGATAGGCGCATGGTAAAAAAAACGGACAATACTTGCCGAATTATAAAGGATTGGTTATCTTTGCCGACGTACTCGAAATTTTATCTATTAATCCTCTTTTATTGAAAATGAAATTGCAAATATTTTGGAGAAACCTTCTCTTGCTGCCGGTGTTGGCCCTGTGCTCGTTCCATACGCTGTCGGCGCAGACCAAGGTGTCGGGCAGCGTTGTCGACGAGAGCGGGCAGGCCGTGATGGCTGCCGTCGTCGTGTTGCTGAACGGAAACGATAAGGCCGTGGCGCAGACGGCGGTGACCGACGAGAATGGGCGGTTCGTGCTGACGACCGCACCGGGCACGTATGTTCTCAATATCCGCTACTTGGGCTATGCCGAGGCGTCGCAAAACCTGACGGTGGCGCGCGACATCACCCTGCCCGTCATCAAACTGACACCCGTGGCCACCGATCTGAAAGGCGTCACCGTCACCGCTCGCCAACGCAGGCCGATGACCAAGTCGGTAGACGGCAAGCTGCGGATAGACGTAGCTCGGTCGTATCTGACCGATCTGGGCAATGCCTTAGAGGTATTGAAGCACGCCCCCGGCATATCGGTCAGCCGGGAGGGCGACATCTCCCTGTCGTCGTTGGGCGGCACGGCGCTGTATGTCAACGGCAAGCGGGTGCGCCTGCAGGGCAACGAACTGGCGGCGTATCTGCGCACGCTGTCGGCCGGCAAGATCAAGCGTATCGAGGCTTCGACCATACCCAACGCCCGCTATGAGGCCGACGGCGCCGGTGGCATTATCAATATCGTGCTGAACGCCACGGAAGACGCGGGCTTCTTCATTTCCACCTCGCACGGACTGGCTTATTGGGAGTATTTGCGGACGACCTCCGACCTGGCTCTTTCGCACAATACGGAGAAATGGCAGCTGGGACTGAACTACAGCCACGCCATCGGACATTATGCCATGGGCTACGGCAGCGACCGCGTGCAGGAGGGCGTTCGCAACCTGTCGGTAACCGATGATGTCGACAAGCGGAACACCTTCGCGGGTGGACTGGATGTCGTATGGCAGCCCAACGACCGTCATAAACTGTCGCTCAACGCGTCGGCCAACCTGCTGGGCGGTCCCGGACTGACGCTGACCGAAACACAGGTCTACCATAAGGACGGCACGCCCGACAAGCTGCTGCGGGCCATGAACGATTATCAGAAACAGCGCAACCTGCGCTATGGCGGCAACCTCAGCTACTCGTTTACACCCTCGGAGCGCCACGCGCTGTCGGTGTCGGCCGACTGGATTCGCTTCGAAGGCATGTCGAAATGCCGGCAGCCCAACAGCTATTTCACGCCGCGGCATGCGCTGATTCGCTCGGACATATACTATTCGGAGCCGCATAAGGATATCGATATCTATTCGCTCATGGCCGATTACAAGTATGATACGGGCAAGGGCGGCGAGCAACTCTTAGGCTTTAAGCTGTCGGCCATCCGCAGCAAGAACGATTTCAGGTTTGAAGCCAACAGCCAACTCGACCTGGCCCGCTCCAACCACTTCAATTATAAAGAGAAAAACGCCGAGGCTTACGTTCAGTCTACCTGGCAGTTGGGCAAGTGGCAGTTGAGCGGCGGCCTGCGGTTGGAATACATGTTGACCGACAATCTGCTGCGGCCTTACAACACGGCGTTGGCTGAAGAAACCGACAAGGAGCGTCGGCTGAAGCTGTTTCCAAATCTGTCCGTAGGTTATCGGTTCGGCGAGCAGACCAAACTTTCGGCCCAGTACAGTCGCCGACAGGACAAACCACGCTACGAGGACCTCAATCCCTTTGAGTATCTGCTGGACGAACTGACCTACTGGAAGGGCAATCCCTTTCTCAAGCCGCAGACGGGTGACAAGGTGGCGCTGAACCTTTCGCTGCGCCATCTGTCGGTCAACCTGTCGTACAACCGCCTCAACAATTACTTCACTTCGCTGACCGACGCCTACGGGGATGACAAAGTGGTGATGACGACCAAGAACATCGGCCGGCAGACGCAATGGGGAATGGAAATCGTCTATTCGCGTCGGCTGACCGCCTGGTGGGATATCAATTCCAATGTGGGGCTGTTCCATTTCACCAATCGCCTCGACTATGAGCAATATCGTGAGACCTATCGTCGCCCGTCGCTCACCTTGTCGGTGAGCAACGACGTGTCGCTGCCCGGCAAAATCAAGATGGAACTCTCGGGTCGCTACCGTTCCAAGCGACAGGGTGGCAGCTATGACGTGGCCCGGTCGAGCGGAAGCGTAGACATGGGACTGAACCGTGCCTTCCTGCATGAGCGGCTCCGTCTGTCATTGCTCATGACCGACATCTTCCATACGGAGCGTTGGGACGGCTACGGCCGCAAGGGTACGCTCGACACAACCTCGTGGGGCTACAGCGAGAGCCGCCAAGTCATGCTGCGGGCACGCTATACCTTCGGCAAGCGCAAGTTTAAGGCCCGTGAAACGTCGATAGAGGAAGCCGAGAGGTTGTAGGAAACGGGAAGTCCACTTAGAGAAGCTGGTACAAGTTCTAATTACGCTTCCGTGATTTTGTCAGAAAAAACTACCTGATTTTAACACTTCCGCAACGCTTCATCCAGCTGCCGGCGCGCTGAAAAAACGCTTCGGTTTGCCGATTTTGACACCCTTTTATGTCCAAAGCTATGCTTTTATCGGCTCAAAGCATAGCGATGACGCCGCTAAACCATAGCTTTTAGCCGATGAAAGGGCCACGATTACAGGCTAAAAGCATAGCTATTAAGGGTAAAAAAGCGAGGGAAAAACACCTTAAAAAACTCAATCTATTGATAACCATCACTTTATAAACTTGCTCTACAATCGCTTATTTTCGTCCAAGTCTTTTCTTTTTCAAAATAATGCCACTTTTTTGATGGTATATGTAAAGATAATTCAGGGCGCGGCAGATTTGTCGTTTAATAAAAAAAGATAAGGCAGGGCTATAATCTCCTGCCTTATCTCATCCTATAATTTTCTAAAATTAGTTGGCAATTTATTTAAAAACTATTTTTTTGCCATTGACAATGTATATTCCTTTACCCGGTTTTTCAACCCGACGCCCCTGCAAATCGTACACCGTATGCCGGGCATTCCTCCCTGTTATCTTGTTGATACCCGTTGTATTCTTGACTTTCTTGCCTTTAAAAACGTATTTACTCGTTGTTTTATAATCAAAGGTAAGGTCAAAGTCAAGTTCCAAGGTTCCGTCCTCGTGCACAAAACTTTTATCGTCATCAATGTTGCCGCCAAGCGTTACATTGTGTTTTTTATCCTTTGTAGTAAAGGTATTATAAAGATTACTTTCTAAGTAAATCTGCCATTTCTTATCCTTAGTTTGAGTCTGAGGGTACAGAAGGCAACTCTCGTATGGTATTTTATCAAATGAATATTGACCTATGGTAAAATCCTTGAGAGCCACTACCGTAAACTCCGTTTCACCTTCACTTATTTCTATCGTCACCTTTCTCTTTTGTCCCGGAGTTTTTGCACCAGTCTTTTCATTGACCATTTCATTCGTAGCTTCACCTTCATATATACCATAAACTGCCGGTACAATTTCCGGTTTTTGCCTTTGAGCCATCATCATAGTAACTTGTGCACAGAGCACGAACATGAACATGGAAATCCTGTAAACACTTCTCATAAATTTGTTTTTAATTAAATTATAAATTTTGAATCGCTAAGCATCCGCAAATCTTGATATGATATACATTTTTACGATTTGGGATGCAAAAATGTGGGCCAAAGGTAGATAAATAACGGGATATAATCGTAAAAGATTTTGCAAAAAAATAATAAACGCAGTTGGCAAAGGGCTTCGTTAAATACCATTAAATGAAAATGAAAATTCATTGAAGGCCACTTCCTAAGTGGGAAATTATTGCTATATTTGCACGCAATAAATTTCTAACGTTACAATATGTCATCATTTGTTGCAGATAAGATTGTAATGGACGGCCTTACCTTTGACGACGTCCTTTTGATTCCCGCTTATTCGGATGTGCTACCCAAGACGGTAGAGTTGAAAACACGCTTTTCTCGTAATATCACGCTTAATGTTCCGTTTGTGACGGCCGCCATGGATACCGTTACCGAATCGGCCATGGCGATAGCGATAGCACGGGAAGGGGGCATCGGCGTTATCCATAAGAATATGACGATAGAGGAGCAGGCTCATCAGGTGGCCATCGTGAAGCGTGCCGAGAACGGTATGATTTACGATCCCGTAACCATCCGTCGCGGCAAGACCGTGAAGGATGCTTTGGAAATAATGCACGACTATCATATCGGTGGCATTCCCGTGGTTGACGACGAGAACCATTTAGTGGGTATCGTGACCAACCGTGACCTGCGCTTTGAGCGTCGGCTCGACAAGACGATTGATGAGGTGATGACCTGTGAGAACCTTGTGACCACCCATCAACAGACCGACCTGCAGGCCGCCGCCGCCATCTTGCAGGAAAATAAGATCGAGAAGCTGCCGGTGGTGGATGGCGAAAACCATCTGGTAGGTTTGATTACTTATAAAGATATAACCAAAGCCAAGGACAAACCGATGGCTTGTAAAGACGAGAAAGGCCGTCTCAGAGTGGCCGCGGGCGTAGGCGTTACGGCCGATACGCTGGAGCGGGCCAAGGCTTTGGTTGAGGCCGGGGCCGACGCTATCGTCATTGATACGGCCCACGGACATTCCAAGGGCGTTGTAGAAAAGTTGCGTGAAGTGAAGGCCGCGTTCCCCAACGTGGATGTCGTGGTCGGTAACGTAGCCACAGGAGCCGCCGCTCAAATGCTGGTCGACAATGGTGCCGACGGTATCAAGGTGGGTATCGGTCCGGGTTCTATCTGCACGACGCGCGTGGTTGCCGGTGTCGGCGTTCCGCAGTTGAGTGCCGTTTACGACGTATATTCTACACTGAAGGGTACAGGTGTGCCTTTGATTGCCGATGGTGGTTTGCGCTATTCGGGCGACATTGTGAAGGCTTTGGCCGCCGGTGGCAGCTGTGTCATGATAGGTTCGCTCGTAGCGGGTACGGAGGAAAGTCCCGGCGACACCATCATCTTCAACGGTCGTAAGTTCAAGAGCTATCGCGGCATGGGCTCTTTGGAAGCCATGGAGCAGAAGAATGGCTCGAAGGACCGCTATTTCCAGGGCGACACCAAAGACGTGAAGAAGCTCGTGCCGGAAGGCATTGCCGGTCGTGTGCCTTACAAAGGTACCGTTCAGGAGGTCATCTATCAGTTGACGGGCGGTCTGCGCTCGGGTATGGGTTATTGTGGGGCCGCCACTATCGAGCGTCTGCACGACGCCAAGTTTACCCGTATCACGAATGCCGGCGTATTGGAGAGCCATCCTCACGATATTACCATTACCAGTGAGGCGCCCAACTATTCGCGTCCGGAGTAATCGATGAAAGCGCGCCGGAAATATATCGCACTGTTACTTGCCATGCTCTTTTGTGAGAGCATGGCTTTTGGTCAAAACGACGATCCGGTTGTTATGCGGGTTAATGGCAGACCGGTCCTTCGGTCGGAATTTTTCTATTGCTATCGACAAGGCAATGTGTCCAATCGCTTGAGCTTGGCGCTGTATATCGATCGGTTTATAGATTACAGGCTCAAGGTGGAAGCGGCCATGGCGGCACATTTGGATATACAAACGGCGACGAACGATATGGAAGCTCTCCGGGCACATTCCTCTCTTGCGGATTTCGAACCCGAGGCCCGTCAATATTATGATACGCTCAGGCGGCGTGTGGAAGCAAAAGGCGGATTGGTAAAACCTGCCCAGATTCTGATAAGACTGGGCCAACGGGCCGGCAAGCAGACGATTGCCCAGGCAAGGATGAAGATCGATTCTCTTTATAGCGCTTTGCGACAGGGAGCTGATTTCGCAACGATGGCACGACGTTTTTCGCAAGATACCCTGTCGGCGCAAAACGGTGGCGAGATGGGATGGATTGAACGGGGCACCGGTTTGAAAGAATTTGAAGATGTGGCTTTCGCATTGCATAAAGGCGAGATGAGCCGACCTTTCGAATCTCCCGAGGGCTATCATATCCTATTGTTGAAGGACAAATGCGGCTTCTTGCCTTATGATACTTTAAAAGATGAATTGCTGTCTTTGGTCGACTTGCAACATTTGAGAGACAAGATCAAGCAGATGGACGGAAACGCGCGAAAGTCGGTGGCGGGAATTTCCTCGCCCATTATTCAACAAAAAGACAAAGAGCCGATAAGCCCCGAGACCTCGCGGAATCTGTTGGCTGCGAAGGTTAACCGGGAGAGCCGAATGGCCTATGCCATCACCCGACGTGAGATAGGAGACAGGGCTGTAGAAGATGAGGCAGGCTTGGAACGCTTCTTTCAAAAGAACAAGAAGAATTACCGCTGGACGCAGCCCAGATTTTACGGCGTTGCTTATACGGCGAAAGATAAAAAGGAAATAAAAGCTGTAAGAAAAGCGCTTAAAGGACTTGATGTTACAAAATGGAAAGAGGTGATTCAATCCGCTTTCAATCGCGAAACCGAACATCCTATATCGGCCGCGGTAGGTTTATTCAGGCAAGGAGATAATATGATTGTGGATCAGCTGGTGTTTAAAACGGGCATTGCGCCACAACAGGATGATTCTTACATTGCTGTCTATGGCAAGAAACATTCTGCTCCCAAAAGTTTGAATGAGGTCAGAACTTTAGTTCAGGCCGATTATCAGGAAGCATTAGAAAAGGAGTGGGTACGGTCACTCCGTCAAAAATATCAGGTAGAGGTCTATCGCGACGCTATCTTTCAAAATGAAAATAATTGATTATGAACAAAGGCTATAAACTCTTTTTAGGCTTTATTTTCCTGCTGCTTATGGCAGGGATGACCGCAAAGGCTGATAAGTCGATCATGCGTAAAGTAGTGGCGGACAAAGACACTACAGTTCAAACCAAGGAATATAATGTACCCGAGGGTAGCATTGTAGACGAAGTGATTTGGGTGGTGGGCGATCAGCCTATCCTGAAGTCGGATGTCGAGAATATGCGTATGCAAGCGGAGATGGAAGGCATGAAGTGGAATGGTGATCCGGATTGTGTTATTCCTGAACAGCTGGCCGTACAGAAATTGTATCTTCACCAGGCCGAACTCGACTCTGTGGAAGTGACCGAAGGTGAAGTCAATACCCGTGTGGAGCAGCAAATCAACTATATGATTAATGTCATCGGCTCGCGCGAGAAATTGGAAGAGTATCACAAGAAAAGCGTTACCCAGCTGCGACAGGAAATGCATGATGAGGTAAAGAATCATCAGTTGATTGAGAAAATGCGTCAGAAGTTGGTAGAGAATATCGCTGTGACACCCAGTGATGTACGTAAGTATTTTGAAAAGCTGCCCGAAGACAGTCTGCCGTTTGTTCCGACATCGGTAGAGGTAGAAATCATTACACGCCAACCGAAGATCGCGCAGGAGGAAGTCAACAGGGTGAAAGGCCTGTTGCGCGAATATACGGATCGTGTGACGAAGGGTGAAACCAGTTTTGCCACATTGGCTCGTCTCTATTCCGAAGATCCGGGATCAGCCCGCACGGGTGGCGAGATGGATTATGTCGGTCGTGGCATGCTTGATCCTGCTTTTGCCGGTGTCGCTTTCAACCTGACTGATCCGAAGAAGATCTCTAAGATCGTGGAAACAGAATTTGGCTACCATATTATCCAGTTGATCGATAAGCGCGGTGACAAGATTAAGGTTCGCCATATCCTGCTGAAGCCGAAGGTTTCGGACGCGGCCATTCAAGCGGCAAAATTGCAGCTCGATTCTATCACGGGGGATATACGGAATAAGAAATTCTCTTTTGAAGAGGCAGCTACATTCCTTTCTGATGACAAAGATACCAAGAGTAATCATGGATTGATGGCTTATAACGATGTGCAGAATCAGAGTATGACATCGAAGTTTGAAATGAAGAATCTGCCTTCGGAAATAGCGCTTGTCGTTGACACGATGAAAGTTGGTGAGATCTCCGCGCCTTTTGAGATGGTCAATGCCAAAGGAAAAAAAGTGGTAGCGGTGGTTAAACTTCGTAACCGAATTGATGGACATAGAGCGAAGATAACGGAAGATTACCAGGTGATGCAAAATGTTGTTTTGGCTAAAGAGCGTGAGAAAAAGTTGCACGACTGGGTTGTTGACAAGATCAAGCATATTTATGTCAAGATGAGTGACCGCTATAAAGACTGCAAGTTTGAATATCAAGGTTGGGTTAAATGACAGGATTTAAAGATATCGTAAAAGATTACGGTGGGCATAGGGTTATCTTTGGAGTAATTCTATGCCTCTTTGGACTTCTGATATTGCCGATTGGAGCTGTGGCCCAAGGCCGCAAGCCGAAGGCGAAGCAGGACCCCAAAGTGTATCTGATACATGCGGATATCTTGAGATATGACATCTATGGTCCTACGCCCGACGCCCAGATAGTGAAAGGTAAAGTTCATTTTATGCATCAAGGCGCCCAGCTATGGTGCGACAGTGCCTATTTTTATCAAGAGACCAATGCCGTAAAAGCTTTCGGCCATGTGCGCTTCAAACAGGCCGATATGACACTTACCTGTCAGTGGGCCCATTATGACGGACAGACACAGCAGATGTTTGCGCGGGAAAATGTAGTTATGAAACGAGGAAAGCAGACGCTTTATACGGATAGCTTGAATTATGACCGCCTTTATGATTACGCGTATTTCTTCGAAGGTGGTCGGCTGATTGACGGAAAAGATAAGTTGATAGCCGACTGGGGGGAGTATAATACTAAGACTCGTGAAGCTATATTTTATTATAATGTAAAAATGTATAGCGATAACCGTCTGATCAAAACGGACGAGTTGCATTATGATCGTGAACGATCAAGGGCACATGTCGTTGGTCCGTCAACGATCACGCAGCGTAATAGTATTATCCATACGACAGACGCGTATTTTAATACCTTAACCGATAATTCTGAACTCTTTGCCCGTTCGACAATAGAGGATGAAAACCGAACGATAACAGGTGACAGCTTGTATTACGATAAAAAGAGCGGACTGGCACGGGGCTACGGCAACGTGATTTACGTGGATAAGAAAAATAAGAACGAGCTGCATTGCGGGCGGATGCGTTATAATGAGAAGACCGGCAGAGGATGGGCTACGGTCAATGCCCTTGCCAAAGACTATTCGCGTAAAGATACGCTTTATGTGCACGCGGACTCGATGAAAATATACACTTTTCATATTAATACGGATTCCGTTTATCGCAAGGTTCATTGTTTTGATCATGTAAAGGCTTTTCGTGTGGATGTACAGGCTGTATGCGATTCTATGGTTATCAATACGAAAGACTCATGTATGACGATGTATCGGGACCCAATCGTTTGGAATGGAGGTCGCCAGTTGTTGGGTGAACGGATTGACGTGTATATGAATGATAGTACGATCCGTTATGCCAAAGTGACCAATCAAGCGCTTTCGGTAGAATTGTTACCCGATAAGAAACATTATAATCAGGTGTCATCCAAAGTGATGGACGCCACATTTGATAATGGGGTGGCACGCTTTTCCCAGGCCATAGGTAATGTGAAAAGTATCTATTATCCGCAAGAAGAGAATGACTCTTCATTGATGTCGTTGGTCTATATGGAAACCGACACCATGAAAATGTATATGTCTCCACAACGGAAACTTGAACGGATATGGACTCCAAAGAACAATGGAACTTGGTATCCCATCACGCAGATTCCTCCCGATAAGTATAAATTACCGGAATTTGCCTGGTTTGAGGAACTTCGTCCGACAGATCCTGCAGATGTCATGAACTGGCGTGGTAAAGGGGGAGACCAGATATTGAAAGTCATTAAGCGTCATGAAGCGCCACTTCAAAAACTCGATCGACAATGAGTCTGTGGAAACAACCTCGCCCTCGTGGCTTTCATCATGAGTTTATCTATGTAGATGAGCGTAAAGAACGGCTTCGGAAGATAGAGGATCGGGCTAAGGCAGAGTTGGGACAAGCCCAACCTTCTGCTCGTCAATCGAGATTACCTAAAGGTATTTTCAATTCGGTAGCCCGTAATACGGCCCATTGCCGGTCAAAGGTTTTGTTAAGGCATATAGTCATAAATCTTTTTTTGTTGGTCGCTATTTTGATAGTTTTAATGATCGTACTTGTTTATTTGATGTAAACCAGAGAGAACATGAGCGATATCATACAATTATTACCGGATACAGTCGCAAATCAGATTGCTGCCGGTGAAGTGATTCAGAGGCCGGCTTCGGTCGTCAAGGAATTGGTAGAAAATTCCGTTGACGCGGGTGCTACGCATATTGATGTGTTGGTGATAGATGCCGGTCGTACATCTATTCGGGTGATTGACGATGGGAAAGGAATGAGCGAGACTGACGCACGTTTGTCCTTTGAGCGGCATGCGACGTCTAAAATCAGAACAGCCGATGATCTGTTTGCCCTTCATACGATGGGATTTAGGGGAGAAGCGTTGGCCTCGATTGCTGCCGTTGCCCAAATAGAACTGAAAACGCGGCAGCAGGATGAAGAGGTTGGAACACAATTGACGATTTCCGGAGGAAAATTTGTGGACCAGCAGCCTTGTTCTTGTCAGGTAGGTTGTGATTTTTCGGTTGAAAATATTTTTTTCAATGTGCCGGCACGCCGTAAGTTCTTGAAATCAAATACTACGGAACTGAATAATGTGATAACGGCGTTCGAACGTATCGTATTGGTTTATCCGCAGATTTCATTTCGTTTTTTTAGTAATGGCGTCGAGATGTATAATCTGAAACAAGGCAGTCTGCGTCAGCGTATCGTTGATGTATTTGGCAAACGGTTGAACCAAGATCTTTTGCCGTTGGATATAGATACGTCTATGTGCAAGATTTTTGGATTTGTAGGTAAGCCTGAAGCTGCCAAGAAAAAAGGCGTTAAGCAGTTTTTCTTCGTCAATGGCCGCTATATGAAGCATCCTTATTTTCATAAGGCTGTCATGACAGCCTACGAACGTTTGATACCGGTAGGTGAGCAGATACCTTATTTTATATATATAGAGGTGAATGCCGAGGATATCGACGTAAATATCCATCCTACGAAAACAGAGATTAAGTTTGAGAATGAGCAGGCTTTATGGCAGATTATTATGGCTACTGTCAAGGAGGCAGTAGGGATGTTCAATGAGGTTCCGACTATAGATTTCGATGTGGAAGGCCGTCCTGACATTCCTGTTTTTAACCCTACGTCTCAAGTGTCGACGCCCAAAGTGCGGTATAATCCTGATTACAATCCCTTTAAAACTCCTTCGGAAACATTTTGCGGAAAAACGCCTGATAATTGGGAAGAGTTGTATAGTGGCATTCGCCCGGACGAAGAAACAGAAGGAGAAATCATTTTTTCGAAAATGAGCAGGCCGGAAATGTCTGCCGGTTCTTCTGCAAACCTTGGCAGTCCGGACGAAGAACCGGATGAAAAGTCATCGCAACATTACCAATATAAAGGACAGTATATATTGACTGCGGTGCGATCCGGTTTGATGATTATTGATCAGCATCGTGCACATGTGCGAGTTCTTTACGAAGATTATCTTCATACATTGGCCGTTCGTCCAATGGATTCACAGCGTGAGCTGTTCCCCTCACTGCTGCAACTTACCCCTGTAGAAGCTTCAACATTGCGGCAGATTATGCCGGAAATCATAAACTTTGGTTTCGAACTGACCGAAATGGGGGGCGATAGTTTTGCGATTAATGCCGTTCCTGCCGGTTTGGATGGACTTAAGCCTGCGTCGGTTATCCGTGATATGTTGGCTTCGGCAGCAGAATATGTGTCGGAAGTGCGCGATGAAATCAATCAAGCACTGGCTTTGAGTATGGCTCAGAATGCGGCGATACCGGTTGGTCAAGTTCTTTCGAACGAAGAAATGGACCATTTGCTGACGCGCTTGTTCGCTTGTACCAATGTGAACTATACTCCTGATCGTAAAAAAATACTGGCAATTTTTCCGCAAACTGATATTGAACACTTGTTAAATTAATATGATTTTGCGATATTAAAGGCGTATTTTAGGGTTAATTGCTTGTTTTATAGCAAAATATGAGGTTAAAATAACGTTTTTTGAAGTAATTTTGAAACATATTTGAAAATAATTATTAACTTTGTGGCGTTATAGTAATATGAGGATCTTCATCAGTGGTCGTGTTTTAATTTAAAAATCAAGTTTTATATATAAATACAATTAAATTATGAAAAAGTTTTTAATGTTGCTGGCTTTTGCTAGTGTTTCAATGTTATCTTTTGCTCAGGATACTGATCCTGTAGAAAAGTATAGCGTTGCTACAAACTCTTTTTGGAGTAACTGGTTTATCCAGGTAGGTGGTGATTTCAACTCTTGGATTTCAAATGAAGAACATAGTCGTGATTTGAATAATGGCGATCATTTTGGTCTGTTCTCTGGAAAGCGTACAACTTTCGGTGGTTCTGTTGCAATCGGTAAGTGGTTTACCCCGGGCCTCGGTCTTCGTACAAAAATACAGGCTTGGAATGGAAAGAAAGTTAATAGCTCTAATCCTGAAACATTTAAGTTCTGGATGGTTCATGAACATATTATGTTCAACTTGAGCAACCTCCTTTATGGTTACAATCCTAACCGTGTTTGGAATCTGATTCCATTTGCAGGTGGTGGTATTGGCCGTACAATGAGTTCAAATCGTTACGCAATGATCTTAGGTGTTGGTTTGCAGTCTTCATGGCGTTTGAGCAAGCACGTTAATTTCTATCTTGAAGGAGGTTGGAACCGTGCGGAAGAAGATCTCGATGGTGATTGGAGCAGCACGATGCGGGATAACCGCGGTTGGGAAAGCAAGGATAACCAACTCTATGCAGAAGTTGGTTTGACATTCAATCTTGGTAAGGCTACTTGGAAGAAGACTCCGGATGTAGATGCTATCAAGGCTCTCTCGCAGTCTCAGATTGACGCACTGAGTGCACAGCTTAATGATGCTAATGCGGAGAATGAACGTCTCAAGGAAATGCTTGCTAACCAGAAGCCGGCTGAAGTTCAGGTTGTTAAAGAATTTGCTTCTGTTCCAATTTCTGTATTTTTCAATCTCGACAAATCAAAGATTGCTTCAAGAAAGGATCTCGTAAATGTTGGGGCTGTAGCTAAATATGCTAAGGAAAATAACTGCAATATTCTTGTAACAGGTTATTGCGATAGCGCTACTGGCTCAGTTAAGTACAATCAGGGCCTTTCTGAGCGTCGTGCTAACAGAGTGGCTGATGAACTTGTTAAGTTGGGTGTAGATCGTGATAGAATCCAGACAAGGGCTAATGGTGGTGTTGATGATCTTTCTCCTGTATCATTCAACCGTCGTGCTACTATCGAGGTTACTAAATAGGCAATTAATTTAGGTTCGTTATATGGCTCTGACCTGTTTTGGTCAGGGCCTTTTTATTTATGGAGTCTTTTTCTTCGTTGATACGAAACACATTTTGAATAGTAAAAGTGTTTGTCTTGTACAGAGAATAAAATATCCTCAATGACCCCATTATTGTCCTAAATAAATTTTAGACACGCTCACAGAAAATCAATACCCTCATTCTATAGAGCCACAGTGTCCTAATTCTTTTTTTTGACACAAAGACATAAGGACAATATTCTCAATGAATATATTTTTTGTCCAATTGTTTGGTGTATTCAAAAATATTAGTTACTTTTGCGTTCGCTTTACAAAGGTAAGGGCGTTTAGCTCAGCTGGTTTAGAGCATCTGCCTTACAAGCAGAGGGCCGGCGGTTCGAATCCGTCAACGCCCACAAAGGGGTGTTTCCCTGTAGTCTTTCGAGATTGCAGGGATTTTTTATATCCTGACTTTTTTACGTTTTTGAAGCTGCCATGCTTTTCCGAGGACTCATGACTCGGTGGAAAAACACGGCTTAGTAGACTTGTCGTAAGGACATTTTTTTTGACACAAAGACATAAGGACATATTTTTTTTCATGCGGTTTTTAAGGACATAAAGACATTATTGCTGTCCGGTAAAACTTAAATAGCATAGATATCCTTTCGGAATTGCCTT
>NZ_JAERMS010000029.1 GCF_017426725.1 Prevotella illustrans
TGATTTGATGAAACTTTATATGCGTTTTCACAAAAATTATTTAGGACACTATTGATAAAAAACATTACTTTTGCAGCCAAGAGTAAAATCATCCGACGATAGTTATGTAAAGATGATTTTATCACTCACGTAAATGACATAAGATGAAATTCGTAAAGCAATTCCTACTGATTCTCCTTTTTTCTTTTCTCGGCGAACTTCTTCATGTTCTGATTCCGCTGCCTTTTCCGGCCAGTATCTACGGCATCGTACTGCTGTTCGCGGCTTTGTCGGCCAAAGTCGTGAAGGTGAAAGACGTGCGGGAAGTGAGCGTTTTCCTCATAGCCGTCATGCCGGTGATGTTCATTCCGCCGGCAGTGGGACTGATCGATTCGTGGGATGATATTCGTTCCAACCTGTTGCGGTATGTCGTCGTGACGGTGGTCAGTACGTTCGTGGTGATGGCCGCGGCCGGCAAGACTACGCAGTATGCCATTCGTCGGCATTTCGGAAAGAAGCGCCGGGAGTGCCGCGAAGGAGAAACTGACTGAGCGCCGATACGTCGTTGACGGTGAAAAAACATAAAGAAGACAAAAGGACAGTGGTTAAGGTAAAAAGATAAAGTATCAAGATGAAAGAGTTATTGCAGGATTCCATTTATTTCGGCGTATTGATCAGTTTGGGCTCCTACGCTATCGGCATGTTTCTGCGTCGAAAGACCGGCCGCTCGTTTGTAAATCCGCTGCTTGTTTCCATTCTGTTGGTGATATTGGTCTTGCTGTTGACGGGTGTCAGCTATGGCCGTTACAATGCGCAGGCATCGTGGCTGGGTTATCTGCTCACGCCCGCTACCGTCTGCCTGGCTGTCCCGCTGTATCAGCAGATGGAACTCTTGAAGAAAAACTACCGGGCCATTCTTTCCGGCATTGCGGCCGGCGTCCTTTCGAGTATGCTTTCTGTGCTGTTGCTGGCGCTGCTGTTTGGGTTCGACCATGCGGCCTATGCCACGTTTCTGCCCAAGTCCATCACAACGGCCATCGGTATGGGCGTGTCCGAAGAACTGGGCGGTTATGTCTCCGTCACCGTCGTGGCTATCGTCGTCACCGGCGTGCTGGGCAATATCTTCGCCGAACGCTTCCTGAAACTAATCAAGGTAGACGAGCCTGTGGCCAAGGGAATTGCCATCGGCTCATCGTCGCATGCCATCGGCACCTCCAAAGCTATGGAGATGGGGGCCGTGGAAGGAGCCACAAGTGGTCTTTCCATCGTCGTGAGCGGCATTCTGACCGTCGTCGGCGCCTCGCTCTTCGGTCTGATTCTGTAAAAGCGGCAGCCGGTGCGGGCCCGGAAAGCTAAATGTGGCATAGCGTTTGTTTATCATGGTATTAAACCCTTTACTACTTTTATTATGGCATTAGGAAAATGGATAGGCGGATTTCTCGGTTTCATATCGGGCGGCGGCATACTCGGCATGTTGGCCGGTTTTGCTTTGGGCTCGCTCTTCGACAAGGGACTTGACGCCGTCAACACCCCCGACAACCTGTCGTCGGCCGATAATGAGGCCGCCCGGCAACGCTATCGACAGCAGTCCTATGAAGGACAGCGCAATTCGTTCATGTTTTGCCTGCTCGTTCTTTCGTCTTACATCATCAAGGCCGACGGTCGGGTGATGCACTCCGAGATGGAATTCGTGCGCTCGTTTCTACGCAACAACTTTGGCGAAGCGGCCGCCGTGCAGGGCGACGACATCCTGCGCAAGCTCTTTGAGAAGCAGAAACAAATGGGTAACGTGGCCTATCGTGACGCCATGCGCGACGCTTGCGTACAGATCGCGCGTAACATGGACGTGGCCCAGCGCCTGCAATTACTCAACTATCTGGTACTGATAGCCAAGGCCGACGGGCAGGTGACGCCCGACGAAACATTGGCGTTGAAAGAGATGGCCCGCTATATGGGCTTGTCAGAACAGGAAGTGGACTCCATGCTCAATCTCTCGAAAGGAGCCGGCGATCTCAACGCTGCCTACCGAGTGCTTGAAATATCTCCCCAAGCGACTGACATCGAGGTGAAGGCGGCCTACCGCCGTATGGCGTTGAAGCACCATCCTGATCGTGTGGCTACCTTGGGAGACGACGTGAAGCATGCGGCTGAACGGAAATTCCAGGAAATCAACGAGGCCAAAGAACGTATTTTCAAGGCCCGAGGTATGACGTGAAGGGGAATTTGGGCCGTAGTGCCATGCCGGTCAGCCGAAATGATAGGGAAAACCCTATGTAGTTGTAGGGGAATCGCGCTTGCGGTTCCCTGTTTTTTGTTCTATTTTTGCAAATAGATAAAACGTTTACATTATGAATAAAGGTATCATTGCAGTCATGAGTGCCGCTCTTTTGGTGAGTGGTTGCGGTACGTATACGGGTCAGGGCGCCTATGCCGGTTCGACACTCGGCTCTATCCTGGGCAGCGCCATCGGCGGTTTGTCCGACGGTCCGAGGGGTTCGGACGTGGGAACCATTGTCGGAATGGTGGGTGGAGCGGTTGTCGGAGCAGCCATCGGCAATGCTGCGGACCGCCAGGCCGAAGCCGAAATGGCGGAACATCGAGAGGCCGTGAAGCGGCGACGGGCCGACCGCGATCGCTATGATTACGACCGCCGGCAGCCTCAGACCGATCGTTCTTCCGACTCGTATGACAGCGGTTTCGACCCCAGCAACAGCGGTGACGATCGTATTTACGATTTCGACAGTCCCGATTACACCGGCGACTACAGCGCACAGAAGCCTGTCGAAACCTATCCACGCCGCTCGAACGTAGACGAAAGAGCCGACACCTATCGCTATACGCCCGATATCGAAATACGCAATGCCCGCATCGTGGACGGCAATCAGGATAAGGTGATTTCGCGCGGCGAGCTTTGCAAGGTGATTTTCGAGGTATTCAATCGTGGTAATACGACCCTCTACGACCTACAACCCACGGTAGTCGAAGCCAACGGTAACCGTCATCTCTACATTTCGCCGAGCGTGCATGTAGAGAAACTCCAGCCGGGTAAGGGCATACGCTACACCGCTATGGTGAAGGCCGACAATCGCCTGCGCGACGGAATGGCCAAAATATGCGTGTCGGTGCTGCAAGGCGCCAAGTCGATATCAAAGGTTTGTGAGTTCAATGTTCCTACGAGAAAGTAGAAACCGTATCGGAAAAGAAAAATTCTCTCAATTATATTTTTCTCTCATGAGACCTGTAACCCACGGTTACGGGTCTTTTCAGTAATTATCCAAGGCTTTCTTGATGCGGTCTTTCCGTGTCATCTTATGGTGGTCAACGAACAATTTGTCTCCGACCCATATCAACATACCAAGTAGGTCGGGGCCGCCAACCATCGGCCGAGTCAAAGCTATTTCATCTTTCGTCATCGTTTGGTAGAGCGCTCCACGGTGCTGATGGCCTATCACCTCTACGTCTGACAGCGTATGTATCTTGGGTATCAACATGATCGTGTCCTGACGGAAGTCCTGACTGTCCATTCGTCGCGTGTAATACTTGCTGTGGCTGATGGTGACGCGATTGAAGTTGCGGCTGGCGAGGATAAATTCGCCTCGCCAGTTGGTCTTCACCGACTGGTTGCCGTCGGTATAGACACTCACATTGCGTAGCGGAGTATGGGTGATGGCGTCGGCTATGACAAAAGTACGCTCACCGTTTGAGGTCATGGGCTGTTGTGCCTGTACCGTTGAGACAATGAGAAGAAAAGCGATGGGCAACAATATTCTGGCAATTCTCCACATGATGATGACGATTTATAGATTCATTACATTGACAAAGATAGGTGAAAAGAGAAAAACCGTCAAGTTAATGACTGTCAAATAGACATAATGTCGTTTAACGCCGTTTGGCCGTCATACCATGTTCTTCTGCAGGTTAGCCATGATCACGCCGGCTAAGATCATGCCCGATCCGATATAGGCAATGGTCGTCATGGGTTCGTCGAGGAAAATGGCGCTGGCCACAATCGTAGTCAGCGGATTGAGATAGGTGTAGTTGGTTGTTTTGAGCGCGCCGAGTTTCTCGATGACCCAACTCCACAGCGCGAAGCAGAGGAAAGAGGCTACAACGCCCAGGAACAGCGCGTTGACATAGATTTCGGGTTTCAGAAAATCGCGTAGCGGGAACTGCCATGGCTCGACGGCAAATACCGGAAGCATGGTAATCAGCCCATAGAAAAATACCTTGCGGGTGAGGAAAGCGGCATTATAGTTCTTGCTGACCTTACGGATGAGTAGGCTGTAGACGGCCCAAGAGACCGAAGAACCCAGGGCCAGCAGGTCGCCTACGGGATTGAGACGCAGGACAACCTGGCCGTTGAAAATGACGATGCCCACACCTGCCAGAGCCAGGATGGAGCCTACGATGAGCTGCCACCCCGCCTTGAACTCCCGGTAGATGGCCAGGGCGAAGAGCGTTGTGATGAGGGGAGCCGTCGAAACGATGAACGACACATTATTGACATAAGTCAGCCCCACAGCCATATTCTCACTGACAAAGTAGAGTGAGCCGCCTGTCACGCCTAACAATAGCATCCAAAACTCGTCTTTCCAATTCCGGCAGAACAATCTCTTAGGTGAAATAAACCATATACAGATATAGGCCAACAGGAATCTGACCACGAATATTTCCGACGGACTCATGCCGTGGAGAATCAATATCTTACTGTTGATAAATGTTTCTCCCCAAATCAAGGCCACGATCAGGGCAATAATATGATACCAAATGTTTTTATTGTTCTGCATAATTATTGCAAAAATATAAACATTTAGTCGTATATCAAACCTTTATCCGTTATTTTTTTCGGTCTGACGACTAAAATGGATAAATCCGGACTTTTATTTATACCTTTGCATCCCGGTATACTTCATATTTGTAAAATGTACGGATATTCTTAAGATAAGTATGAAAAAAACTGCAAGTTATTTTTTGTCTCAAAAAGGCGAGCGGCGTCTGACCATGCTCACAGCCTATGACTACCATACGGCATGCGTCATCGACGAGGCCGGTATCGATATGATTCTTGTCGGCGATTCTCTGGGCAACGTCATGTTAGGCTATGAGAATACGCTGGCCGTGACTGTCGACGATATGATACACCATGGCAAAGCAGTCTGTCGCGGTGCCCGGAACGCATTTGTGGTCGTGGATATGCCTTTCATGTCTTACCAGACGTCAGTCTATGACGCGGTGAAAAACGCCGGACGCATCATGAAGGAAACCGATTGTCAGGCCGTGAAATTAGAAGGTGGGGCCGGTTATGCCGATCGCGTGCGTGCCATTGTGGAGGCCGGCATTCCCGTTGTGGGACATATCGGGCTTACACCTCAATCGTTCAACACGTTGGGCGGTTACAAGGTGCAAGGTAAGACGGTCCAGGCAGCCCGGCGGTTACTGGACGACGCCCGTGCGTTGGAAGCGGCCGGTGCCTTTGCTGTCACGTTGGAGTGTGTGCCCGAAGCCTTAGCACGGAAAATTACGGAGCAAGTGTCTGTTCTGACCATTGGTATCGGTGCCGGGAAATATTGTGACGCTCAGGTGCTGGTCTATCAGGACATGTTGGGCTATACCGACGGCTTCACGCCGAAGTTCGTGAAAAAGTATGCCAACCTTCACGACACGATGCTCGAAGCGTTCCGCCATTATAAGGATGAATGCGAGTCTCAGGTTTTTCCGGCTAAGGAACATACGTTTGCCATTGATGAGGAAGTTTTGGAGAAGCTATATTGAATTTATTGATCATCAGACGCCGTCTCGCCATTGTAGAGCGGCAAGTTAATTATAAGATAAAATGCAAATCGTAAAAACAATAGAAGAAGTTCGGGCTGCGGTGCGTGCGTGGCGTGCGGATGGACTTAGTGTGGGCTTGGTTCCGACGATGGGATTCCTTCACGAGGGCCATCGGAGTCTTATCGAACGATCGGTTGCCGACAACGACCGCACGGTGGTGTCGGTATTTGTCAACCCTATTCAATTTGGTCCGTCGGAAGACTTAGAGGCCTATCCGAGGGATATAGAACGCGACAAGACTGTGGTAGAGGGAGCCGGTGGCGACTTGATATTCAATCCTGAACCTTCGGAGATGTACCCACCTCATTTCACAACGTTTGTCGATACTACCGAGACAACGGAACTGTTGTGTGGCGCACGACGTGCCGGACATTTCCGTGGCGTGTGTACCGTCGTGAGCAAGTTGTTCAACATCGTGGGGCCCGACCGTGCCTATTTCGGCCAGAAAGACGCCCAGCAGCTGGCCACGGTGCGTAGGTTCGTGCGCGACTTGAATTTCGACGTCGAGATCGTTGCGTGTCCCATCGTGCGTGAGGCGGACGGACTGGCCAAGTCGAGCCGCAACACCTATCTCTCCACTGATGAGAGAAAGGCTGCGCTCATATTGTCGGAAAGCCTTCGGCAGGGCAAGGCTGCCATAGAAAGAGGGGAGCGAAGCGCCCAAGCTGTCATTGATGTCATTGCCGACAGTCTGAATAAAGAGCCGTTGGCACGCGTGGATTATGTAGAAGCGGTGGACTTGGACAATGTGCAACGCGTGGAAAGAATAGAAGAGAATACATTGGTCGCTATCGCCGTATATATCGGCAAGACCCGACTTATAGACAATTTCATATGGAAATAACACTGCTGAAAGCAAAGATACACCGTGCCGTTGTGACGCAAGCCGACCTGAACTATGTAGGCAGCATCACTATCGACAGCGAACTGATGGCTGCCGTGGGCATCATGGAGTATGAGAGAGTGGAAATAGCCGATGTGGATAACGGCAAACGTTTCGCGACATACGTCATTGCGGGTAGCCCCGGCTCGGGTGTCATCTGCGTTAACGGAGCGGCGGCCCACTGTGTGGAAGTGGGCGACAAGCTCATTATTATGGCCTACGCGAATATGACACCGACCGAAGCCGGAGTGCATCGTCCCAAAGTAGTGTTCGTCGACGATGAGAACCACATTACGCGCCGGGCGAACTATGAGCGGCACGGGCTCCTCAACGAACAAGAATAAAAAAGACGGAATATGTTGAAAGGAAAAAACGTAGTGCTGGGTGTGTCGGGTGGCATTGCCGCGTATAAGGCGGCCGGTCTGGCTTCAAGGCTTGTCAAATTGGGAGCTGAGGTTGATGTGGTAATGACGGAGAACGCGTGCCGGTTCATTGCGCCGCTGACCTTTGAGGCGCTCACGTCGCGAAAGAGCTTGGTCGACACATTCGACCGCAATTTCTCCTACGACGTGCGCCACGTGTCGTTGGCCCGCAAGGCCGATGTACTGATGGTGGCTCCGGCTACGGCAAACGTAATCGGAAAGTTTGCCAACGGCATTTGCGACGACATGCTGTCGACGACTTTCATGGCTTGCCGCTGTCCCAAAATCGTTGCGCCGGCCATGAATACGAACATGTGGAATAACGACGTGTTGCAGGACAATCTGAAAAAGCTCACACGCTATGGCACGGTCATCGTACAGCCGGCCGAGGGACGGCTGGCCTGTGGTGATGTGGGAATCGGCAAGCTGGCTTCGGAAGATGAGTTGTTACAGCACATCCTGTTGCAGATAGGCATGCCGCACGACATGCGGGGCAGGCGCGTGCTGGTAACGGCCGGCCCAACGCGAGAACCGATAGACCCGGTGAGATACATTACCAACCGTTCCACCGGCAAGATGGGATTCGCCCTTGCGAAGATGGCCAAGCTACGCGGGGCCGACGTCACGCTCGTCACAGGTCCGGTGGGCTTGTCACCGTTTCACGGGGTGGAGATGGTGCCGGTGACGACTGCCCGGGAAATGTTCGACGTGATGACGAGTCGGAGCGATGACTTCGACGTGGTGGTGATGTGTGCCGCTGTGGCCGACTATACGCCGCAAAGCTATATGCCGCAGAAGATGAAAAAGGGCGACGGAGAGTTGACTGTCAGACTGAAGCGTACCCGGGATATACTGGAGTATTTGGGAAAGAATAAGCGCGAAGGGCAGTTCGTCGTCGGCTTTTCGATGGAAACGGAAAACCTGTTGGATCATTCTCGGGAAAAGTTGATCAGGAAGCGGGCGGATATGATTTGCGCCAACACGGTCGCGTCGTCGGTAACGGGCTTTGCGGTTGACACCAATCAGGTGACGCTCGTCATGGAAGACAGCACCCGGGAACTGCCGTTGTGCAGCAAGGACGAGACGGCCAATCTCATATTGGACGCCGTCATGGAACGCTTACGACGATAATGTGATTCTGCCCTTTGTTTTTGGTTGCCCAACCAAGCATGGTAAAGGGCAAAGGCGCACGCCTTCTCGGACAACCGATATTGGGTAGGCAGTGAAAAAAATAAGATTGCTAATTGAAAAATATAATATAAACCGTTTATAACATGCTATCATGACAAAGGAAAAATTTTTCACGACACTTGGATGGGTCGGAATGGTAACGTCTGTATTAATGTATGTATTCTATATTCCGCAAATCGGAAACAACTTGTCCGGACAAAAAGGAACATTCATTCAGCCTTTTATGGCTGCTGTAAATTGTACGCTGTGGGTGGGCTACGGACTATTCAAAGAGAAGAGAGACCTGCCTCTCGCTATTGCGAATACGCCTGGTATCATCTTCGGTCTGATAGCGGCTTTTACGGCGTTGTGAATCTGCGATATACGGGTTGACAACGTGTTTTTTAAGAATGACCATTTTATAGATCCTTATTCTTCATGGCAGAAAAGAACGATAGAAAATGCCTATAAATTCATCAGAAAGTACGAGGCAATAGCTCCATAGAAAATAAATTCGCAGATATGATAGAAGAAAGCATTATTTTTTTATAGCACTCACATTGGCTATTTGTGGGCTTATTATATTGAGTAATAAACTCAAAGTGGCTTATCCCATTCTGCTTGTGCTGGCAGGATTGGGCATTAGCGTGATTCCCGGCATGCCCGCCATGAAGCTCTCGCCCGACCTTATCATGCTGATTTTTTTGCCACCGATTCTCTATGAGGCTGCGGCCAACAACTCGTGGAAAGAAATTTGGAAATGGCGGCGCATCATATCGTCGTTTGCTTTCATCGTGGTGTTTATCACCGCCTGCTCGGTTGCACTCTTTGCCAACTACTTCATTCCCGGTGTTTCAATCGCCATAGGCTTCTTGTTGGGTGGTATTGTATCACCTCCCGACGCAGTGAGCGCCGCTGCCATCATGAAGTTTGTGAAGGTCCCGAAGCGTCTGTCAGTCATCCTTGAAGGCGAGAGCCTGTTCAATGACGCCAGTTCGCTCATCATTGTGAAGTTTGCCCTGATAGCCATTGGTATCGGACAAATTGTATGGTACGAGGCGTTAGGCTCGTTTGTATGGATGGTTGTGGGCGGCATTGGCGCAGGCGTTTTGCTCACCATGGTGTTCACACGCATTCAAAAATGGATGCCCGATGATGAAAATATCGATACCATTGTGTCTATCGTCATTCCTTATATGCTCTATCTTGCAGCCGAAGAAATCGGATCCTCGGGCGTGTTGTCGGTAGTGAGCGGCGGCCTTTATTTCTCTTATCACCGCATTAGGCTTATCAAAGCATCGTCGCGTTTGCAAGCACAGAGTGTGTGGCGTTCGCTTACTTTCATGCTCAACGGCTATGCTTTTATGCTCATCGGATTGGACTTGAATGAGATAACCACCACAATTCAGGCCAACGGTGTGAGCCTATGGACTGTTGTGGGCTATGGTGTGATGATCACGATAGTGCTCATTTTGGTGCGCATCGCGTGTGCTTATGGGGCAGTAGGCGTCACGTTTGTGATGCGCAATTTTATCACTGTGGCCGACCGCAACATGCCCGGCATGGGAGCTCCTATGCTGTTAGGTTGGACGGGCATGCGTGGTGTGGTGTCATTGGCAGCGGCTTTGTCCACCCCTCTCACCCTCAAGGACGGGGCTCCTTTTCCTATGCGCAGCGAAATCCTGTTGATAACCTTTGTCGTTATCCTGCTCACGCTTGTCGTACAAGGACTCACGCTGCCCCTATTTATCAAGCGATTCCATTTCCCCGATTATGGCGACTATCTGCCTGAAGAGGTAGCTAAGCGATTCATTCGTCGTGGATTGGCCGAAACGAGTTTGCAAAGGCTGCAAGCCATGGGCGAATGCGACGATAGCCACCAAAGCATTATCTTGCACGGAATGGTGAAACATTGGGGCGAACAAATCGAAAAGGAAGACCCTCGCACGCTTTATGGTGATTCTCGCGAAGTATATATTGACATTCTCAATGAGCAGCGTTTGTGGCTCAATCGGCTCAACAAGGAAAATCCAAAGATTGATGAAGACCTCGTGCGACATTATATTCATCGCATTGATTTGGAAGAAGAACGCCTGCGTGCCGACTAACTATTCTTTTTTTTGTATTTTTGCTGCAAAAAGACGATGACACAAGACGAAAGAACACTCTGGCAAGTAGTAAAAGGATACTTTAATGCTCTCCCTGACAAGGAAAGCGAGGTAGAGACCATTAACCAAATCAGTAGCGGAGTCAGGTTTCACGGATCCAACCTTTGGGTATTAATCTTTGCCATCTTCATTGCGTCATTGGGATTGAACCTCAATTCCACAGCCATTATCATAGGCGCCATGCTCATATCTCCCCTCATGGGACCTATTATCGGTATGGGTTTGTCTGTAGGAATCAATGATTTTGAACTGCTCAAGCGGTCTGTTAAAAACTATTTGGTAGCTACTGTTATCAGTGTGATAACGGCAACCATCTACTTTATCATTACGCCACTCAACGAGGCTCAGTCCGAATTGCTGTCTCGAACCTCACCTTCATTATACGATGTACTCGTGGCCATTTTCGGTGGTGCAGCCGGCATTCTTGCCATAGCAACGAAAGGCAAGGGCAACGTAATACCGGGGGTAGCCATAGCCACGGCATTGATGCCTCCATTATGCACAGCCGGATATGGTTTGGCTGTCGGTGAATTTTCTTTCTTCTTCGGAGCATTCTACCTCTTTTTCATCAACACCGTCTTCATAGCCCTGTCCACTTTCGTCGGGGTAAGAATGCTTCGGTTCAAGCGGAAGACGTTTGTTAACACCCAACAGTTGAAAAAGGTAAAGAGGTATATTATTGCCATAACCATCATTACCATGTTGCCGGCCACTTATATGACGATACAAATTATCCGAACGAGTGTGCGAGATAGCAATACGCAGCAATTCATTAAGAATGAGCTTACCTTTAAAGGCACGCAGATACTCTCTCATAGTCGCAACGACGACAAGAAGACCATAAGAGTAGTGGCCATAGGAAAATCCATTGAGAAAAATGACATTGACAAGGCAAACCTTAAGCTGGAGAACTACCATCTTGCAGGATACCGTCTGAATGTTATTCAGGGGTACCAATCCGACAGTCTCCTGTTGCTTGAAGGAAAGATGGCACAGGTATCAAAAGCAACTCAGCAACAGTTAATAGAACAAACTGCGCAACTGAACACCGTGAGCAAACAATTACAAGAATATACCGCTTATGAGAATCTGGGGAAAGAGATTTCCCAAGAGGTGAAAGCCGTCTGTCCTAAGGTGAAGACGATAAGTCTTTCAAAAGTGTCAGAAGCACGCACCGATACTTCGGCAACACTTCGCTATACGGTTGCTGTGGCAGGTTGCGTCAGTCCGTTGTCGGGCACCGAACGCACGCAACTCCAACGGTGGTTGAAAGCACGGTCAAAAGCAGATAGTTTGCGACTCATTACGACGCTATAATAATCCCAAACATATATAAAACCACTTTTACACCGGTAGAATAAAAACGGGTGGTCTATACTATTTATAGAGGAAATGTCCCGGCAAATGACGGCAGCCTTGCTCAACTTGAGCAAATGTCAAAGCTTGATTGCCAAGGCGGAACATGATGAATCATGCCCCTACAGCTCACGCCACGCCATTTCCCGGTAGACGCAAATCACTCTTTAGAGAAAAACTTATCCCGAACCGGAGTATCTTATACAAAACGCACGGCAACGAATGATTGGAGAAGCATCATTGAACATCCTTTTGTACTACAATGGCGGGATTACCGCTATGTGGTAACGCGGCTCACTCGATCATTTGTGGGGACAAGTCCGCAAGCGATGAAGCCATATAAATCTGTCAATCGTTTATGGGAGCGGGAGAGACGCACCGATGATGAAGTCTCCGGCTTCATCACTTGTAAGCCCATCCAATTATATTGATTCAGTGTATCCGTGATTTTTGTCAGAAAAAACTACCTGATTTTAACACTTCCGCAACACGTCATCTAAGTGCCGGCATGGCGAAAAAGGCCTTCGCTTTGCCGATTTTGATACCCTTTTATGCCCAAAGTTATCCTTTTATCGGCTCAAAGCACAGCGATTACGCTGTCAAAGCATAGCGATTAAGGGTAAAAAAACGAAGAGAAAACACCCTTAAAAGTACAATGTATTGATAACCAGTGTTTTATAAACTCGCGCTACAATCGCTTATTTTCGTCCTTCTCTTTTCTTTTTCAAAATAATGCCACTTTTTTGATGGTATATGTAAAGATAATTCAGGGTGCGGTAGATATGATCGATACTTGTAAACCTGTCCCCACTAATTTTCTACTGCCCCTCGATTTCCTCTATAAACAGTATAGACCACCCGTTTTTATTCTACCGGTGTAAAAGTGGTTTTATATATGTTTGGGATTATTTGTGTCTTCTTATCCCGAACTGACGTAGAAATGTGAAGTATGAGATGAGGAGTATGAAATGCGAAATGACTGTCGTTTCGTATGCAATATTGTTTTATCTTCTCCCATTTCTCAACTTTTATTATTACTTTTGTCCGTATGATGGATTATACGATAAATGTACGGGGGCGACTGCTGTCGCTCCATGAGCCCCGGGTGATGGGTATTCTCAATGTGACGCCCGACTCCTTTTTCTCGGGCAGCCGCAAACAGACGGAACGTGAAATCGCCGAACGGGCCTTGCAAATCGTGGCAGAGGGTGGAACAATAATCGACGTGGGAGCCTTCTCCACACGCCCCGGAGCTTTCGAGGTGAGTGAAGAGGAAGAGCGGGAGCGGCTGAAACGGGCGCTTGCTATCGTCCGGCGCGAAGTGCCCGACGTACCCATCAGTGTAGATACCTACCGGCCTCTGGTAGCACGGAGTTGCGTTGAGGAATGGGGAGCCGATATTATCAACGACGTGAGCGAAGGCGGACAGACCGGTATCGTCAATACGCCCATCCACGAGCAGGGTAGCATGTTCGACGAAGTGGGCCGGTTGAAGTGCCCCTATATACTGATGTCGGTCAAGTCAAACCTGCACGACATGCTGATAGCTTTTGCCGACGAGGTGCAGCAGTTGCGCGACCGGGGCGCCAAGGACATTATTCTCGACCCGGGCTTCGGCTTCGGCAAGACTCCGGAGCAGAACTATGAAATCTACCGACACATGGAACGCCTGCAAACACTCGAGCTGCCGCTGTTGGTGGGCATTTCGCGCAAGAGCATGATCTATAAAGCCGTGGGTGGTTCACCCGAAACGGCCCTCAACGGCACTACCGTTCTCAATACGATAGCTCTGCAAAAAGGTGCCGGAATCCTGCGTGTGCACGACGTGAAGGAAGCCGTGGAGGCAGTCCGGATAACGAAACTGGCCACCGGCAGCTATTGACAGGCCCGTCGCAAAACATGATAATCCAACCTAAACAACCCTTTTGAAAAATGCCTTTTGTATTTGGAATCAAAGATGTCATCGACATAGTACTTGTAGCGCTCATGCTCTACTATGTCTATCGGCTGATGAAAGAGAGCCGTTCGCTCAACGTCTTCATCGGCATCATGGTTTTCGTGCTCATTTGGCTCTTTGTGAGTCAAGTGTTTGAGATGCGGCTTCTCGGCTCCATTCTCGACAAGCTCGTCAGCGTGGGCGTCATCGGTCTCATCGTTCTCTTTCAGGAAGAAATCAGAAAGTTCCTCTATTCGCTCGGTGCTCACCAGCGTTTCAAGCGGCTGATGGTCTTCATGGGCGACAAGAGGCACGCTGAGACCGACAAGGAAGCTATCATGCCCATCGTACTGGCCTGTATGAGTATGGCCAAGAACAAGGTGGGCGCGCTCATCGTGATTGAACGGGGCGCGCCTCTCGACGATATCGTGGAGACGGGCGACCTGATAGACGCCCGCATCAATCAACGACTCATCGAGAATATCTTTTTCAAGAATTCGCCTCTGCACGACGGTGCCATGATTATCTCCAAAAAACGAATCAAGGCTGCCGGCTGCATTCTGCCCGTGAGCCACAACTTCAACATTCCGAAAGAACTGGGATTGCGCCATCGTGCCGCCATGGGCATTTCGCAAGACAGCGACGCCGTGGCCGTGGTCGTGTCCGAGGAGACAGGCCGTATTTCGGTGGCCATCAAGGGAGAGTTCCGCCTGCGGTTGAGTGCCGAGGAACTGGAAAGCATTTTGACAAAAGAGTTAGCTTGACAATAAAAATGCTTTTTTAAAGCCGTAAGCAGGTCTGTTTCAACAAAAAAATCGTATTTTTGCAAACTGGAAATGGCAAATTGTCCGTTTCTAAGGTTATACCCTAATGATTAAATCGTTTTTTTATACATATCAACATGGAATTATTACAGCAAATTGTTGCCCGCGCAAAGGCAAACAAACAGCGCATTGTGCTCCCTGAAGCTACGGAGGAGCGTACATTGAAGGCTGCTGACCGTGTATTGGCCGACGACCTTGCAGAACTGATACTCATCGGCAATCCCGCCGAAATCAAGCGACTGGCTGCCGAATGGGGACTGAACCACATTGGAAAGGCCACGATCATCGATCCCGACAACAATCCCAAGAGCGAGCAATACGCCGCTTTGCTGGCCGAACTCCGCAAGAAGAAAGGCATGACTCTCGAACAGGCCCGTGAGTTGGTAAAGAATCCGCTCTACCTGGGCTGCATGATTATCAAGACGGAGGGTGCCGATGGCCAGATTTCGGGCGCGCTCAGTACCACCGGCGATACACTTCGCCCGGCCCTGCAGATTATTAAGTGTGCCCCCGGTATCACCTGTGTGAGTGGCGCCATGCTACTTCTCACGCACGAGAAGGCCTATGGCGACGACGGTATTATCGTCATGGGCGACGTTGCCGTGACGCCGATGCCCGACGCGGAACAGCTGGCGCAGATCGCTGTCTGCACCGCGCAGACCGCCAAAAGCGTGGCCGGCATGACCGCTCCACGGGTGGCTATGCTCAGTTTTTCAACCAAAGGCAGTGCCAAGCACGAGCTGGTTGACAAGGTGGTCGAGGCCACACGGTTGGCCCATGAGATGGCTCCTGAACTGGAACTCGACGGTGAACTCCAAGCCGACGCGGCTTTGGTGCCGGCGGTCGGTGCCAAGAAGGCTCCCGCAAGTCCCATTGCCGGTAAGGCCAACGTGCTGGTGGTGCCGAGTCTGGAAGTGGGCAACATCAGCTATAAGCTCGTGGAACGCTTGGGCGACGCCAAGGCTATCGGTCCCATCCTCCAGGGCATTGCCCGTCCGGTGAACGATCTGAGTCGTGGTTGCTCCATCGACGACATTTATTATATGGTGGCCATCACGGCTTGCCAGGCACAAGATGCGAAGGAATAATTTCACATTTCAAATTAAAAATATGAAGATATTAGTATTAAACTGCGGTAGCAGTTCCATTAAGTATAAATTGTACGACATGGACAACGAGGCCGTATTGGCACAAGGAGGTGTAGAACGTATCGGTTTGGATGAGGCTTTCATCAAGGTGAAGCTCGACAACGGTGACAAACGTACCATCATGGCCGACCTGCCCACGCACAAGGAAGGCGTGGCGTTGGTGTTCAAAGTGTTGCTCGAAGCGGAAATCGGCGCGTTGAAGAGTCTGGACGAAATCGACGCCGTTGGCCATCGCATCGTGCAGGGCGGCGACTTGTTCGAAAAGAGTTGCATCGTCACGCCCGAGGTGGAAAAGGGTATCGAGAGTCTCATCGACCTGGCACCGGTTCACAACGCCGGCCACCTACGCGGTATTCGCGCCGTCAACGCCCTCATGCCCGACGTTCCGCAGGTGACGGTGTTCGACAACGCGTTCCACTCCACTATGCCGGCACACGCCTATCTCTATGCCGTGCCCTACGAGTTCTACGAGAAATACCATGTTCGCCGTTACGGCTTCCACGGCACGAGCCATCGCTACGTGAGCCATCGCGTGTGCGACTTCCTCGGTGTCGATATCAAAACGCAGAAGATCATCACCTGTCACATTGGCAATGGTGCCAGCGTGGCTGCCGTGAAGTATGGCAAGGTGATCGACACCTCAATGGGACTGACACCGTTGGCAGGGCTGATGATGGGCAGCCGTTGCGGTGACATCGACCCGTCGGCCGTCACCTATCTGATGGACAAGATCGGCAAGAAGCCCCAGGAGATGGCTGACTTTCTGAACAAGGAGAGCGGTGTGCTCGGCATTACGGGCATCAGTTCGGACATGCGTGAGATAGAAAATGCCGACAAAGCTGGCAACGAGCGTGCCCACTTGGCCTTAGAGATGTATAACTATCGCATTAAGAAATATATCGGCGCCTATGCCGCGGCCATGAATGGTGTTGACATCATCGTGTTCACGGCCGGTGTGGGTGAGAATCAAGAAGGTGTGCGTTGGGATTCCTGCGCCGACATGGAGTATCTCGGTATCAAGATGGATGCCGAGCGCAACCACTGCCGCGGCGAGGAACGTGTCCTTTCGGCCGACGACTCCAAGGTAAAAGTGGTGCTGATTCCTACCGATGAGGAAATCGTTATCGCCCGCGACACGATGGAACTGATGAAGAAGTAGTCCGAGACAAAGAATCTCGTTCTTATATACGGAAATCCCCGAATGATGGGCTGTCCATGGTGGACAGTCTGTCATTCGGGGATTGTTTTTGAGATAGATTACAGCTTGTTAATCCAGATTGTTATATCATTCAGTACTTCGGGTGCGAAGGTCTCCTCTATGTTGACACACTCTTCGGGATTGCCCGTCGTGGCATGCTGGAATTCATGGTTCAGCCCCGTGTATTCCTTGATGAGTGTCTTCCGGTTGTGTGGCAGATGGCGGCGGAGGGCCGGAATAGTCAGCTCGGGCGGCACGTTGAGATCAAGCGAACCGTTGACGTGTAGCACGGGACAGGCCACTTTCTCTATGTAAGGAGTCATGTCAATATCGATAAAGGCCTTGGTCCAGACCGTCGGAGACATGGCCAACATCATTTTGCGGGCGCTTTCGGCAGAGTTGACGACGTTTTCCGTAGCACCCTTGGCATGGGCCAACTTGTTAATCTGTATGCACATCATCGTGTCGATGCGTGTGGTGGGACCGGCCAACGACACGATAAAGTCAGTCTTTTGCCGACTTCCGAGGATGAAGGCTATCATGCCGCCTTCGCTGTGGCCGAGCAGTCCCACTTTTCCAAATTCCTTTCGGTCGCACAGATATTGCAGTCCGGCCGCAGCGTCATCAGCAAAGTCGAAAGTCGTGGCTTCGCTGAACTTGCCCGTAGACTTGCCTATGCCACGGTCGTCGTAGCGTAGCGAGGCTATGCCCGCTTTAGCCAAGGCGTCGGCGATGACGAGAAACGGTTTGTGAAAGAATAGCTCCTCGTCGCGGTTTTGCGGTCCACTGCCCGTCACGAAGAGCACGACGGGTGTCTTACCCCATTTGAAATTCTTAGGAATAGTGAGCGTTGCGCTGAGGCTGACGCCCGCTTTGTCGTTTGTAAAAGTCACTTCCTCAGTGGAATAGGGGAACGGAGGCGTAGGTTCCTGCGGGCGCAGGTGTTGTTTTTGTCCGCGAGTGCAGATCATCGCTTTGCTGAAAGGGCCTTGGATGAAAGTTCCGCGGATCGTGTCGGCGGCGAGTCGGCCTTTGAAAGTCATATTAATCTGAGGGACGAGTACGCTGATGGAGTCGTCGGAGAGGTAGCTGACAGTCATGGGAATGCCGGTGGCGCTCTGTTCGGGCACGTCAAGCGTCACCTTTTTGCCGGCAGTGTCAATGTGAAAGACCAGTGACAGCTTCTGTGGGCCAAGCTCCAGCTGGCCCGTCCAGTCGCCTTGAAGGCTTTGTCCCTGTGCTTGAAAAGCGAAAACAGCCATCACGAGCGTGATAACCGTTTTGATAGATTGGTGTTTCATGAGCTTTGTCGTGTTGTTTTGAGAAGAGGTTAGCCTAAAATCTGCGTGGCATGTTCCTTTACCTTAATCTCTTTCGGCCCCATGATACGGGTGACGACACCGTTTTCGTCGGCAATGAAGGTGGTGCGGAACACGCCCATGTAGGTCTTGCCGTAGTTCTTTTTCTCACCATAGACACCCAGTTCGCTGACCAGCTTCTTCTCTGTGTCGCAGATCAGCGGGAACGGCAACTGGTATTTTTCGATGAATTTCTTGTGCGACTTGGCGTCCTGCGTGCTGCAACCCACCACGGCATAGCCCATGGCGAGGAAGCGTTCGTAGTTGTCGCGCAGGCTGCAGGCCTCGTTGGTGCATCCGGGCGTGGAGTCGCGGGGATAGACGTAAAGCACCAGCTGTTTGCCCTTGAAGTCACTTAGTCTCAATTCCCTACCGTCCTGGTCCGTGCCAAGAAACTCGGGAAGTTTCTGTCCTATTTCCATTGTATATATAATATATTAATGTGTAATCTGTATTCTGCAAAGATAGCGTAAGTAAATGTAATGAAAGCAGTGCTTTCGAATCCTTTGCTCATAAGAGACTCTTTATTAACACTTATTGCATTTCGTCTAATAAAATAAGAGTCAAGTTCAGGCTATTTTTCTTGTTTTTCAATCCAATCGTCTGTCAGCCTTACACGTGGAGAACGAAATGAGGATGATTTTCGTCTCCCAAACGGGCGTTGTATTTGAAATCGTTTAGTTCAAAATCATGCATGGCTTCGGTGTTTGACAGCCTGTTTTGAATGATGTGGCGGGTCATGGCACCACGGCAGCTCTTTGCGTGCACCGGAACATCTTTCATCCTGCGCCCGTCGTCGATGTAGAACAGGGGCTGGACGACACGCACTTCCTGTTTCACACGCTTCCAATCAAACAGATGTTCAAACTCCTTCGTGGACAAATGTACGAGTATGCCATCGTCGGCTTGCACGGCGTCGATAAGCATTTGGGTAAGGCGGGGGCGCCAGTAGGCAAAGAACGTTTGATTATCGGTAGCTTCGAGTTTCACTTTGCCCTCCATGCGGTAAGCATGGATGAGGTCGAGCGGCCGCAGCAGCCCGTATAGAAGCGAAATGATGAAAAGGTGTTGCTGGGCAAAGCGGAAGTCATCGTCCGAGAACGTGTCAGCCTTCAGATACTTATAGGCCTGTCCGTGATAGGCCAGCAGGGCCGGTAAGAGCTCTTCTTCATCGAAGAAACACGCAAACCGCTGCTTGTTTTCGCGAGCTATTTCCAAACTGCAATGTAGTTCACGGGCGATATCTTCTGCCTCCCAGTTGCCCATTTCCAGTGCAAACTGCCCGGCTTCCTGTCGAAACGCGGCTTGCGAAGACAAGGGTGCAATGGTCGTTGTCTTCGTTTTCATGATTTTGGCTGATGATAAAGTGATTTGCATAAATACATTCCTTTAATTTATTGCCCTCAAAGTTAATACAAAAACGGGTAAAATCGGCATCCTATAAGCCTGATTTTACCCGTTTACGCATTTCCGGCGAGCAGTGTTTTTATTCCTCCTGCCGATTGGAAGCGTTTTCCCGGTTTTCCATTTTCAGCTTAATGGCAAAGGAAATCAGCAGTCCCACACCGATGCCGGACGACAGAATAATCCAGAACGAGAAGGTATGTTCGTTGATGTTACTACCAAACATGGCGTTCAGAAGCAGTGTAAAGAGGTAGCCCAGTGCCAGTCCGAGCAACACACAGCCCCACTGAAGCGTACTATAGCGATTCTTTTCCCGGTTTTCCTCGGGCGTAATCAGTTGTCGGGCGGTCTCGGGGTCGATGTTGTTGGCGATGATTGACTCCCGAATACGCCTTTCGTTGTTCATTCTCTTCACTTTTACAATGCTGCCGCTTACGACGGCGACGATTCCACAAGCGATTCCCAATACTGATGAGACAAAGCCGATGTCTGCAGGTTCCATAATGATATGTTTTAAAAAGTTATTGAATTGGTTTGCTATTGATAAGACCAAGAAGTTGCAAAAACCTTACAATCTATTTCCATGAATATTCCGATATTTTCTTGTTGAGCTGCCAGATGATGGCCGAAAGGGCGAAGAGAGCCGATGCAAGCAATGGTAATATTTCGAGCCAGTGCCCCATCTGACCGACGATGCAATAGGTACCGCCCGCTATCGCCATGAGAATGGCCGGCTGACCGAAGCAGAAAAACAGCAAGCGCGACCAGCGGCGGAGGCGTTGTCGACGTGCCTCAGCCTTAATATCGCGCATGATTTGATGGCCGATTTCGTCCAGTACGTGTTGACGCTTGATGCTCTCCTGAATGAGCATGTCAAGTTGTTGGTCATTTATCTCTTTCATAATTAATTTGTTTTTTCAGTTGTTCGCGTATGCGGTGCAGTTTCACGAGCACGTTGTTGGCCGAAAGTCCCAGCGCAACAGCAATCTCATGCGCCTTTTTACCCTTGTAATAATGCAGTCGGATGATTTGTTGGTCGAGTTCGGACAGTCTGCCAATGGCTTCGTCCATGGCCTGCAACCTGTGCTCGTGCTCCTCCGAATAGCTGTCGGTCGAGGCTTTCAAGTCGTTCTCCTCAATGGGTTGCGTGCGGTGTCGTTTCGCTTTGTCGATGGCATTCAGTGCCAGATGCGTGGCTATGGCATTGATCCAGACACCCAGATTGCCGCCCCGCCAGCTGTCGAGGTGGGTATAGGCACGGATGAAAGCCTGCTGAACGATGTCACGGGTCAGGTCTTCGTCTTTCATGAGACCGAGCGTTTTGGAATAGACAGAGCCGGAATAGCGGCTGACGATTTCGCCGAAACATTTCGTCTCGCCCTCTTCCAATATCCGTCTTACGATAGCTTCATCTTCCATTTCTTGTCTTGGTTTCTGGCTATAAGACAAAGATAGTGATAAATTATTACAGTCGGCACCCGCCTTTTTTGCTTTTTTAATTTTTATAAATGTGGCTATATTGAATTCGGAATAATCTTTACAAAGCGTTGAAAAATTCTGAACAACAAAAAAGTTAGTCGATTTTATGGCCGTTATTCGTGAATTAGGGAAAAGCCATAAATGCTTGATAATTAATCGTTTGCGTTTTTAGGCCCAAACTCAACTCTCCATTTGCCCCGCTAAAAGCCATGTTTTTGGCTTATAAAAGCAGCTCTTTTACACAGCAAAAGCGTAGCTTTGAGCAGCTAAAAGCATAGCTTTTACCTCATAAAGGCTATGCTTTTGCATTTTGAACGCTAAAAAACGGCCCAGTCATAGCTTAATAAGCCCTATTTCTTTGTTAGATTGCGATTTTTTAAAGACCGTTTTTCTGATTCTTATTTTACAATTTTGAGGTAATTGGTACGCTTTGTCAGTCTGTTTGTTTACTCGTTTTTTTCTCCTGTCGATAGGAAACGCTTTCTTTGTTTTCTATTTTCAGCTTAATGGCAAAGCAAATCGGCAGTCCTATACCAACGCCGGTTGACAGAATAATTTAGAAAGGGAAAGACAGTTCGCCTATGTTACTACCGAGCAAGGCACGCAGAAGCAGTGCAAAGAGGTAGTCTAATGCCAGTCTGAGCAAAGTACAGCCATGCTGAAGCGTACTGTAAGGATTCTTTTCCCGATTTTCCTCGTCCACAATTTGTTGGCGGGTGGTTTCTGGATTTACGTTGTTGGCGATAAATCGCTCATTGATGCTAAATCTAAATATTCTTTAAACGGTAACTCTTTTTGGGGTGATGCGACCTTTATTCATGCTTTCTTCTTATTTTTGTATTCCATTATTGATCAGGCTCGCACGAGGTCTTCTTCGTTGAGCAAGGTCTTTGCATCCGATATAAGTTTAATGCCCATGTCAACGTTTTACCCCTATACAGACGAATTTGAAGCTCTCTTTAAAAAGTGGTATATGCCTTTGTTCTACAAGGCGTTGGACTGGGTGGAAGACGAAGAGGTAGCCAAAGACTTAGTAAGTGAACTTTTTGCCGACCTATGGAAATCGTACGAACGCATACGGCATTACAAAATAGGCCCTTACTTATTTACAGCCATTAAAAACAAGTCACTCAATTATCTGCGTCATCAAAAGGTTGAATGCGACAATCGCTCCGCTTACATCAGGATGAAAGAAGAGATTCTCGGCGACTCTGACCTATTGGAACAGCGACTGCGCAAAATTCAAGAGGTTATAGACAGCCAGACTCCATTGACCCGATTCGTATTCGAGGCATGTTATTATGAAGACAAGACCTATCAGGAGGTTGCCGATATGCTGGCGGTCAGTGTCAGTGCCGTTCATAAGCATATCAGTAAGATGATGGCGGCGTTGCGGACCGAATTGTTGGTAAAAGAGAGAAAACAAGGTAACGATTGAGCGAATAAGCGTGTTTTAATCTATAAACGATTTTTCAACATGAACAACGATAATCAAAAGATAGAACTGTTGGCAAGGATATTCTTCAGGCGCCGGCATTGTCGCAAGCCCGATGTAGAAACGGAATGGCGGAAGTTTAAGGCCCGTGAGGGACAAAGCGCGCCCGATTCGTCATCTCATTGGAAATTAATCGTGGCGGCGGTAGTCGGCGCTGCGGCCATGTGGTGTGGCATGGTCGTTTACCATTATTTTCAGTCACGGTGGCAAACGGATCGGAACATGCCGCTCGTTGTCTTGCGACATCGGAACGAGGTTCCCCAAGTCACCTACCAATCGGGTCATCAGACGAGAACTTTGACCGGCGTGGATTCCCTTTCTTTCCTTGCCGTTTCGCAGCGTACAGACCATAGCAAACAGCAGTCGGGCGCGGCATCTCCAACCGCGAGCCAATCGTCTCGTTCGCCCCTGCAACGCGTTCAGACCCCAAGAGGCATGAGCTTCAAGGTGATATTGGAGGACGGAACGGAGATATGGCTCAATGCTGAAAGCAAGATAGAGTTTCCGGAGAAGTTTACAGAGCGGATAAGGCAAGTGAAATTAGACGGAGAGGCCTATTTCAAAGTGGCCCGCAACGTGAAAGTTCCGTTTGTCGTCGTAGGCAACCAAATGAACGTGCGTGTGCTTGGCACGGAATTCAATTTCAGACAATACGCCAATGAACAGCCCCACGTCGCGCTCGTCAAGGGCGCGGTTGAAATATTAAACAACCATACGGGAAAGGCGGAGGCTACGCTGACACCCGACCAAGAAGCCTGGTGTGACCGGCAGGGCGTCATACACGTGGGACAGGCGGACACCTATGCCGTGAGACAATGGGTCGAAGGCATGTTTTATTTCGACGATACGCCATTGGTCAATATACTCAAAGAACTTGGACGTTGGTATAATCTGGGTGTCATTTTCAAAAACGCGAGACACCAGAACCTCAGACTCCATTTCAGCGCTTTGCGCTCCGGTGACGTCCATCGGAGCATTGAAGACTTGAATTTGCTGTGTAAGTTTAAAATCGTCGTTCAGGGTTCCGACATCGTGGTTTATTAAACGGAACGTTTTGATTTGTCAATCCCTCCTTGTTTTGTCAAAGAAAGCTCACGGATTTTAACTTTTCAAAATGGAGAATCTAAAGTGATTTTAGGGTGAAAAATAAGGGATGGGGGATGAATATTTAGCATTATTTTCTCATCAGTTATGCTTTTAGCTCATGAAAGTTACGCTATTAACGGCTTAAAGCTATGCTTTCGCATCAGAAAAGGACTGCTTTTGCGGGCTGAAAGCATAAGCGATGAGAGGCAAAAAGGGCGTTGAAAATTGTAAAGAAAACGCAAGTCGTTGATTGATAGCGAAATACAAAGACGCTCAAAACTCGCGTATTTGCCGGCAAAAAACTTTTTGTGGCAAATTCTTCAGGCATTTTGAGCCATTTGTTAAATTATTTCCTGTTTTTTATTTTTTCGGTTTCAGGGGTGACCGTTTGCTGCCGTTCCTTGTATTATAAGTAACAATAGTTTAATATCATAGCCAAAGTTTATATGAGAGACAGGAGAAAAAGCAACATCAAGGACTCGCTGATGGTCCTGCTTTTATGGCTGTTTTCCGCGTCGACGCTGCACGCCCAGCAGTTGACACAGGGAAACCGTATTACGTATAATAGTTCGGAAGAACGGCTGAGCACGGCTTTAAAGGCAGTGGAACGTCTTTCCGGCTATTATAAACTTCAATTCACCTCGGAAGACGTGGAGCCTTATCGGGTGAGTGTGCGTATCGATCGGGCTACCATGGATGCGGCTTTGCACGAGTTATTGAAAAATACGCCGTTGCGCTATAGCGTGAAAGATCGCTTCATCAGACTGTCAAAGCCTGCCCAGGCTGCGGCGATAGGCATCGGAGGGGATGTTTATGGAACCGTGTTTGATGCCGAAAAACAACCGGCTGTCGGCGCGACGGTCAGGATAAAGGGCGCGAGCGGCGGCGTGGTCACCGACGTCGACGGCAAGTATAAAATTAAGGCGGCTTCGGGACAGACGCTGATTTTCAGCTATGTGGGAATGAAGATTGTCGAAAAGACCTATGCGGGTCACAGCCGTATTGATGTCTACATGGAGGCCAGCGAAGAATTCATGTTGCAAGATGTCGTCGTAAACGGTTACTACAGTCGGTCGAAAGAGAGCTATACGGGTTCTGAAATCACCATCAAAGCCGGGCAGTTGAAAGACTTGGGAGCCACCAATGTCCTCTCTACGCTTTCCGCTTACAACCCGTCGCTGCGACTGACCGAGGAGGCTGACTACGGATCGGACCCTAACCACGTTCCCGAAGTGACGCTGCGCGGCCAAAGCACCTTCGATTTGAGAGGCTCTGCCGAGAGTTCGCGTGCCAATCCCAACGGTCCGTTGTATATTATGGACGGCGTGGAGGTTTCCGCCCAGACCGTTTATGACTACGATATCAACCGCATAGAAAACATCACGATTCTGAAAGACGCTTCTGCCACGGCCATGTATGGCTCACGTGGAGCCAACGGCGTGATTGTGATGACGACCAAACGTCCGCAACCGGGCCGAATCAAGGTGGATTTCAGCGCCAACTATGCGTTGTCGGTTCCGGATTTGAGAGACTATAACCTGATGAACGCAAGCGAAAAACTGGAGTTTGAACGCCTTGCGGGAAGATATATTTTTGCCGCGGGAGGGTTGGAAGGCCAACTGGCAATGGACCGCCTCTATCATTCGCGGTTGCAAGAAGTGGCCCGCGGCGTGAACACTTATTGGCTTTCGCAGCCCTTGCGCACGTCCTTATATCAGAAATATTCAGCCATATTGGAAGGTGGCGACAATAATCTGCGCTATCAGCTGAATGGCCGATACGACACCAATTCGGGCGTCATGAAGGGCTCGGACAGAAACAATTACGGGCTTAGCGCCGTCTTGGATTATAACATAGGTGAGAACTTCCGAGTGCGCAACGACCTTAGCATTTCGGAAGTGAAGTCGAACAATTCTCCATACGGCTCGTTCAGCCGCTTTGCCCAGCAGAATCCTTATGACAGAATTTACGACGACGAGGGGCATTTGGTAAAGGTTTTGTCTACCAACCACGTGAATCCGATGATCAACGCCACTCTGGCCAACAGAGACAAGACCAACACGACGACCTGGACGGACAACTTCTATCTGGAATGGCGTTTCTTGAACGCGTTTCGATTGACAGCCCGTTTGAGCTATTCCAAGGCTCTTTCGCAGCAGGAAACGTTTGTTTCGCCCAACTCTCCGGCCTATGCCGAGGAGACCGAGATAGCGAAAAAGGGGCGTGCCATGTATTTCAATACCACGGAGACCACGCTGGACGGCAATGTCTTGCTATCGTATTACAATACGTTCAGGAAAATACATACCGTCAGCATGACGCTCGGTACCAACTTCACGGACAACAGTGTGCGTGGCCAAGGGTTCACGGCAACCGGCTTTTTGAATGATAATCTCGACAATATCCATTTCGCCCAACAGTACGCGGCCAACAGTAAGCCGGCAAGTACGTCGGACGTGTCGCGCCTTTTCGGTGTCTTGTTCAATGCCAACTACGGATTAAAGGAACGCTATTACGTAGACTTCTCGTTCCGTACGGACGGCTCTTCCAAGTTTGGCAATGATTCGCGCTTTGCCCCTTTCTGGTCGTTAGGCGTGGCATGGAACGTACACAAGGAGAAATTCATGAACGAAAAGTTCGCCAACTTGCGCCTCAGAGCGTCGATGGGCAGCACGGGTAACATCAATTTCGCGTCGTCGCAAGCCATCACGCGCTATTATTATCATGCCGATAACATTTACCTCGACTCTTGGGGAGCTACCTTGCAGGGATATGGAAACAGCAAGTTGAAATGGCAACAGACCATGACCTATAATCTGGGAATAGACATTTCGGTACTCAAAGGCAGGCTGGCTTTCTATGGAGACGTCTATCGGAAGCTGACCGACAATCTGTTGTTGCCCATGAATGTCGCGCCCTCTACCGGTTTCACTTCCTATACGGAAAACGTGGGCGAGGTGGAGAACACGGGCTGGGAGGCACGTTTGTCTGCCAATTGGATAAAAACCAGGGACTTCTCGTGGACGACCACTTTCTCCGCCTTTCACAACAAGAACAGGATTCGCAAGATTTCCAATGAGTTGGAAGAAATGAACAAGCGGCACAATACGGATAAAAACAGCAACATAACCGGCAAGGTTGCCAATCAATATGAGAACGGCAACTCCACGACAGCGATCTATGTGGTTCGTTCGGGCGGCATTGATCCGGCCACGGGAAATGAGATTTACTATAAGCGCGACGGCACTTTGTCCTTCATTTACGATTATAAGGATAAAGTGGTGGTGGGCGACACCGAACCCAAATATAACGGCAATATCATCAATAATATCGCGTGGAAGGGCCTCAACCTCTACGCGGTGGCGACCTACCGATATGGCGGAAAGGCTTACAACGCTACGCTGGCAACCAAAGTGGAAGGCGCCAACCCGGCGTTGAACGCCGACAAGCGCGTGCTTTACGACCGTTGGAAGCAGCCGGGCGATCATGCCATGTTTCGAAGAATCGACGACCAATCGCCCGTTTATCAAACCAGCAGATTCGTACAGGACAACAATTCGCTCGTCTTGTCCAATCTCTCGCTTACCTATACATTGCCCAAGAAGCTCATTTCGGCGTTCGGCGTGGAATACGTTAAGTTGATAGCGTCGGCCACCGACTTGGTTCGCTTCTCCTCAATCAGGCAGGAAAGAGGCATCGCTTACCCTTACGCGCATTCTTATTCTTTCGGTTTTAACATTAGATTTTAAATGACAATGAAACTCATACAATATATGATAACGGGAGCTTTTGTGTTGCTTGTTTCTTCATGCAACGACTGGCTCAAGGTAGAACCGGAGACATCCGTTGACGAAGAGAAACTTTTTTCAACGGAGCAGGGCTTCAGAGACGCGCTGGCCGGTGTGTATGCCGACATGGCTTCGGGCAGTTTGTATGGCCAGGAACTTAGCTTCGGATTGCTGGATGTCTTGGGACAGCTGTATGACTACGAAGCCATGGAAACGGTCTATCATCAATACCATTACGCCAAAGATTACCAGTATGGCAACGAACAGGTGAAATCGCAGATCGGTTCGATATGGAATAAGATGTACGCGGTGATAGCCGAGATCAACAATATCTTGTTGTGGCTCGATAAAAATGGACAGGTCATGCCTGTCTCAACACGACATCAGATTAAGGGAGAATGTCTCTTTTTGCGGGCATATCTGCATTACGACCTCCTGCGGATGTTCGCGCCCGACGTAAAACGAGAACCGCAAGCCACCGCGATTCCTTATGTGGAAACCTTTAGCGTAAAAGCTACGCCGGCAGGGAGCGTCCGGCAGGTGATCGAGAATATAAAACGAGACCTGAATACGGCCAAGCAGGAATTGGAACAGGATGGTATCAAGAAGGTGATTCCTTATGAGTTTGCCGACAAGACGGAAACCGACCGCTATGTGGCACGTGCCAACTGCTATGCGGTTGAGGCCCTGCTCGCGCGCGTACTTTTGGATGAGGGTAGCTATCAGGAGGCCGAACAGGCTGCCGCCAACGTCATTCAGTCGGGTAAGTTCAGGCTGCTGGACGTGGCGAAAAGCATTAACGTGCAGCCCGACTCATTGGATATCCTGTTTAACGACGAGCATATCTTCTCGCTTCGAAATAAAGCCATTCTGACCAACGCCCAGAAATTGCACCTTGGTATCGTCACGCAGACGTCGGTAAGCGGCGCCGCGCTACCATTGGCGACAGACATCAATGACCAGTTTGAGAACAACAACAACGACGTAAGATTGTCGACCTGGGTGAAACCGCAAAGCAAATATCTTATAAAATATACAAAAGAGGACATCAAGAAATTTTATCCCAAGCAGGTACTCATCAAGTTGTCTGAAATGTATCTGATCGTAGCGGAATGCAAAATGCGCCTGAATGAAGCGGACGCGTTGGAGACACTGAACACGCTCCGGCGTTCACGCATTCCCAATTCGGCTGCTGCCGACAAGGCTGTCATCAACCAGGACGTACTGATTGCGGAGATGCGGCGTGAGTTTATAGGAGAAGGCAAGATGTTTTATGAATATAAACGTCTGAACAGCCCTATTCTTAATATATTAGTTAACATAGAACCTTCCAATTCCGTACAGGTCTTTCCATTGCCGGAAGATGAGAAGGAATATGGAATTTATCATTGAAAAGGAGGGAAAGATGAAAAACGTATGGCTTAAACTATGGGTTATTTCTACATGCGTCTTGACCATAGCTTGCTCTAAGGATATTGACGTGCCCTATTCGGAAGGCGACAGAATCTATTTCGAATATCTGTATCAAGACCCCAATTACGCGGCCAAGAGATTGATCGTGCGCGACTCGCTGACGGTTTCGATGGGACTTTTGCCCGATGAAACGAAAAGCTTCGAGGTGAAGATTCCCGTCCTGATATTGGGTAACCCGCTATCGACAGACAAGCATTATCGGGTAGAAGTCGTTGAGAAAGGAACGGTTGTGAAAGGAGTGACGACCGCCAAAGTGAATGAAGATTATATGCCTTTGCAGGAGACTTACACCTTTCATGCCAACACTTGGTCGGACACGTTGAGGCTCGTGTTGCTGCGTTCGCATTTGAGTCCTTCTTTTACGCTGAAGCAACAGAAGTCCGTCATTCTGCGATTGGTGACGACGGATGAGCTGAAACCCGGCATACGCGAAGGTCATGAGGTTAAAATTTCCATGAATAATTATGTAGCCCAGCCCAAATGGTGGAATGTTTACGCGTTGGGTTATTATCATCCGCAGAAATACAAAATACTTCTTATGTTCAATACGGAAGAATTTTACAGTACGGTAGACATCCTCAATGACGCGAGCCGCTATGTCAACGCCCTGAAAGCCTATCTGAAAGACAATGTCGTCATAGACGGGGAAACAGGCAAACGAGTCGGTTTCGACAATCTGATAGACATGGATGGAAAATAGAAAAAGGAGAAAGCTTATGAAAACATTTAAATATGTAGCGGGCCTGGCTATACTGATCTTGTTGTCGGCATGCTATGAAGACAAGGGAAACTACGACTATCATGAAATAGATGAGGTCACGGTGAAAGGAATACCCGAAAGCGTTGAGATAGACAGATTTTCAAGGCTGGAGATTAAACCCGACATCAGTGGCTCCATCTTTGGCAACGACACCTCGAAATACTCGTATGAATGGAAGATTGCCGACAAAGTTATTTCAACACAAAAAGACTTGGATTATGAAGTGAGTAACGCTCAGGGAAGTTATACGCTGTTGTTTACAATTGCAGAAAAGGAAACCAGGGTAAAGACGTTTGTCACGACCAAGCTTATCGTTAACTACTCAACTTCTTCCGATGGTATTCTCGTCGTGAGTTCAAAAAACGGAAAAGCGGACTTGTCTTATTTAAGATTGGATATGCCCGAAGCCAAGTTTATGACGATGTTTTACAACAAGAATCATGACGAGCCGCTCGGGACTCATCCGAGACAGTTGTATCAGACCTATGTAGACGGTGCCTCGGCTTATGTCAGGAGATACGGTGGATACGGCATTAAGCTCATTTGTGACGAGGGGCTTGTGCAGCTGAGCAACGTCACGCTGGACTATATGGGAAAGATAGACAAGAACTTCTTTCTCAACTACGGCGAACTCTATCCCATTCCCGACTATTCTTCCTATGTGCCCGAGTATATGAACAGCATCGTTTTTCAATGGCGAAGAACTCCCTATGGCAGCATTATGAACGATGAATTTCTCTACGTGATAGCCGGCGGAGCGGTCTATGTCATTTCATACGAGCGTGCCAAAAAGCCCGAAATCTTTTATTCCAACTATGTAGGAGAAGAAGGACAAAGGTGCAAGTTTTCGCCGATGATGTTTGTTACCGGCAGGAAACCCACGCCCAACAAGGGCAAAAATCTGAACGCGGGGTGGACGACAACTGAAACGGAATGTGTGTTCGACGAGAACCAAGGCGTGTTCTATATTTTCTCTTCAGGGCAGTTGACCGCCGTAGACCCCGACGTTTCTTTCCCGGGTTACAAGGCCTTTTACGGCGAGGATACCTATCAGATGGGCTTCTGCTTCGCTGCCATGGAGAAAGAAGGAAAGGTAAGGTTCGCGACATTCAATACGGAGAGCCAAAATCATATAGTCTCTGTCGACGCGACGGAAGCGTCGCCATCCGGCAGGTTCTTCATGTTGCGCAATTCGCCATACGTATATTTCAATACGACAAAGGGGATATATAAGTACAATATCCTCAATGTCGGCTCCGGAATATCACCCGCCGCGTCGGACAAAATACTTTCTTTAGAAGATTTAGGTTACTCGAAAGAAGCCGTTATCTCCGATATTTGCCTGCATCGCAATGAGAAAAAGATGGTGATAGCCGTTTCGCGATATGGCGATGACGAACAAGGAAAAGGCGATGAACTCAAAAGCGATATCGTAGAAGTAAGTCTTGGAGGCGCCAAGCCCGAACTCCTGAAAAAATATGTGGGAGTATGTGGCGTCAAGCCATTGGTCATTTATAAATACAGAACATTCGCACGCAACGATGAATATTTAGTGGATTGAGACATGAAACGATCAAGATTATCCGTATTATTCCTTGCTTTGATTCTGCAACTGCTTTGCGTTCCGGTCCGCGGAGACAACGGTGGCATTCGTTTCGAGCGTGGAAACTGGCAAGAAATACTTCAGAAAGCCAAGTCGCAACATAAATTAATCTTCGCGGACTTCTATACCCAATGGTGCGGTCCCTGCCTTAATATGGCCGAAACAGTCTTCTCGCTTCCCGAAGTGGGAGCCTTTTACAACCGTCATTTTATTTGCGTGCAGATAGACGCGGAGCATGGTGAGGGGGTCGGCCTGGCCTCCAAGTACCATGTACGCCTTTATCCTACCTATTGTTTCATCGAGCCCGACTCGGAAAAAGCGGTGCATGTGAGTTCGAGTACACAAACGCCGGAAACATTCATAGAGACGGGTAAGAGCGCGCTGGTTCCCGAAAGGCGTTCCACTTATCTGACGGAAGCCTATCAAAAGGGCAGGCATGATAAGGATTTCCTGTTGGCTTACCTGTGGTATAAGCACTCCATCCACGACAGGCAGGCCGTAGATAGAGCTTTCAATCAACTCATCGAAGCAGGTCACACCTTGCGCGACAGCACGATATGGAAAGCGTTCGTCGGCTCCATTTCAGGCGTTACGCCCTATCTGAAAGAAGTTTCCCGGAACTATGAAGACTACTGTCGGTTGTATTCAAAGAAGGCGGTAGACGACAAACTCTTCGCCGAAACCAAGTACGGCAACCTGAAGGAGATAGAAAGCTTGTGCGATTTTGAAGGTAAGCGGTTGAACCTGACATTCATTCGCGTAGAAAACGATGTGAACCGGATGAAGTTTGACGAGGCGGCTACACGCGTCGACTCTCTACTGGCAGACACCGTTCAGGACAAAACGGAAATTATGAGCCGTTTGAAGTTCTTGGTAAACAGAGCGCGTCATACGTTGAAAGACGGTTCGCGCAAATGGAAAATGAAATGTTTGGAGTACGCCCGTTACCTTGCTTACAATTGGCCGGATCGGAAAGACGGCAGCGTGCATCAGCTTTATGCGGACATACTCGAACAACTCATGAAAGAGGAAGAGCTAAAAAGCGAAATGGCGAAGATGGTTTCCCGGCCTCCAAGATACGGGACGCCATCTTATTCCATGCGTTCTCCTAAATTAAAGATGAAGCCAAGAAAATGAAAAGAGGGAAACCGGTCGCTTCGCTATTTTCTCACCGACTCGACAATTCGCCGTAACAGTGGGGCTATGGCTTCCTCCACCTGCTTCATGTCGGCGGTAGGCTCAAAGCGACCGACTACTTTCCCCTTGCTGTCGACCAAAAACTTGGTGAAGTTCCACTTGATGTCTGCCTTGCGGGTATAGTCCGCGTCGCGCTTTTTCATCATCTGATCCATCTTCTGGGCCGTCTGACTTTGCCCGAATCCTTTGAAGCCTGCCTGTTTTTTCAGATAGGTGTAGAGCGGCGTTTCGTTGCTTCCATTTACGTCAATCTTGGCAAACTGTGGAAAGGTGACGGCATAATGGTCGGTGCAGAACTTGCGAATCTCCTGAATCGTGCCCGGTGCCTGCGCGTCAAACTGGTTGCAGGGGAAGTCGAGTATCTCCAGACCTTGGTCATGGTACTTCCGGTAAAGGGCTTCCAGCTCGGCGTATTGCGGCGTGAAGCCACATTGCGTCGCCGTGTTGACGATGAGTAGCACCTTGCCTTTGTATTGTTTCAGGCTCACTTGCTTGTCTTCGTCATTGGTTACCTTGAATCCGTAAATGTTCTTTTGGGCTGATGCGGTCAGTGCGAAGACCGTCATCAATAAAAGTAGTATATTTTTCATTTTGGAGTGATTGACTGATTTCTCAAATATTACCTCGTGGCTTTTCCACTGTGTATCAGTGGTGTACTTGCAAACTTACAAAAATCCTCGGATTATATGCCTGTTTAATAAAGAAAAATGGTTTTCTTTAAAAGAAATATAATCTTTTCCCACAACAATGTTGATACTTTTGAAAAATGTTGAGTTTGAAGATGGCATTTGGAGTAATCTTTTAGAAAAATGTAAAAAAAACAGTATGATATTAGGATTATATTGAAAAAATTAATAACTTTACAAACGAAAATACACATAATTCTATTGCCATAAAAACAGACTTTCTAATACTCCAATCAATAAAGTCCATTAGGAGTAATTTGGCTTTTGCATATTGTGTTGAAACTAAAATAATAAATAAACTTTATATGCGACTGTATTTAAGGACTTCACCAAATTTAAATTCGATCCCATTCAATTATCAACAAAAGTTGGTTGGAACAGTACATAAGTGGGTTGGATCAGAGAATGATGTGCATGATGCAATCTCTCTTTATTCTTTTTCTTGGTTGCATGGTGCAATGGTAAGCAATGGTAAACTGGAGTTTCCTAATGGTGCAAGGATGTTCATCAGTTTTTATGATCAGGCAAAAATTCGTCAAATTGTACGGACGATATTGGATGATCCGCTAATGTTCTGTGGATTGCGAGTCATAGATGTATCTATAGAGGATAATCCAGAAATATCAGACCGACATGTATTTTATTGTGGGAGTCCTGTTTTTGTTAAAAGAAAACTATCTGATGGGAATATAAAGCAATATACTTATAATGACGAAGAGGTAGACCGATTATTAAAGGAAACATTGATAACTAAGATGAAAAAGGCAAATTTGCCGGAAGACGACTCTTTGGATATTCGGTTTGATAGAAGTTTTCCAAATAAAAAGACCAAATTGATAACTTATAGGGGTATCGATAATAAATCCAGTATGTGTCCCTTGATTATCAGCGGAAAACCCGAAACTAAGCTATTTGTTTGGAATGTAGGAGTTGGTAATAGTACTGGAATAGGTTTTGGTTCAATATATTAAAGTAGCACACTATGTTTGTTGTAGTTTACAGAGGAAAATTTGGTTTTATAAAACCATGGACAGCGGTGAGAGATGCGCTAACCTATAGTCAACAATTTCTAACTCCATCTATTATTGAAGGAATAGAGAAGAAGCTGTTTCCTAAGACTTTAGAGCAACCTGGTATTCACCATATCATGAGGCATAAGTTACGTTATGATGCCATTGATGTACAGATGGAGAAGACACAGGCTCGGGGGTGGGAATATAAATCGAAAGAGAAACGGATGGTTCGTAATCAGTCTATTCTCAACAGGGGCATCATGTTAAATCCAACACTTTATCTTGCTTTTGATAGTCAAACATTGGCAGATGAGGCTGTTATGCAACATATCTGCCTATGTAGAAACGAAGACATGTTATTGCCGGAATCAGAGGTTGTCGATATGACAGAAGCGCAATTCTCTGACCTTGACGGATTTGAACTTCGTTTTGGAGAATCAGAGCAGTCATTTCTTATAGGATATAATAGGTTTGATAGTAATCAACCCATGTATGGTTGGTTGGAAATCAGTGGAACGCCCGTATTTAATTTATGATACAAGATTATGATAACATTCTGGCAAAGCATGAGGATGACGGCATAATTCCATTGTCACGGCATTTGAGGGAAGTCGCCGTCGCCACTGAAGTCATTGCCCGAAATGTAGGACTTGATGAAGAATTAGCTCGTAAAGGAGCAATTCTCCATGATATAGGTAAGGTTAGCCCGTTGTTTCAGGAACAACTGAAGCATGGATACCTGCGACCGCCTCATTTTGTGTTTCGTCATGAAATAGCATCCTTGTTTTTCATATCTTTATTAGAAGAGAGCGAACGCCCTGTAGTTTTGGAAATGATAGTAGCGCACCATAAATCAATATTGAATGATGTGGGAAACAAGGGACTTCTTGATTTGGATGAAAACCTGAGGAATTGTTTTGAAATTCACTCTGAAGGATTTGCTGATTGGAGTGGCAGAGCTTTAGCAATATTGGAGGAAATGGGATTTAGCGTGCATCCAATTTCAATAGAAGAAGCAAGAGAAAACTATAAGTATGCTATTGATTATTGTTGGTCATTAGCCGATGGCTGCTCTGAATGGAAAGGAGTTTTGATGGCAGCCGATCATTATGCTTCTGCATTAAACGAGAAAGCAGAGATAAATCTGGACAACTTATTTATTAGACCAGACCTTTCCTTTTATAACCGTAGAAACGTTTTGTATCCGTTGTCAATGATAGTAGCAGACGATAGGCGTAAGCATACGATGGTTACGGCACCTACTGGAGCTGGTAAAACAGATTTCCTGTTGAGACGTTGTCGAGGAAGAGTATTTTATACGTTGCCCTTTCAAGCTTCAATCAATGCAATGTATGACAGGATAAAAGCCGATATAGGTGATACAGGAGCTCAAGTGCATTTATTACATGCCACATCCGATTTAAAAGTAGAGGATGGCTGTATTGAAGAACGCATTATGCAGAGACATATTGGGGCCTCTGTAAAAGTGCTTACTCCCCATCAAATGGCTTCTATTGTTTTTGGTATAAAAGGTTATGAGGCAATGGCTGAAGATTTACGCGGTTGTGATGTTATCCTTGACGAGATTCATACTTATTCTGGCGAAATACAATCGATTGTGCTACGTATCATAGAAATACTATTGGTTTTGGATTGTAGAATTCATATTGGGACTGCAACTATGCCCTCTTCTTTATATAATAAGGTGTTGACTTTACTTGGAGGACCATGTTGCGTCTATGAAGTATCTTTATCTAAAGAAATTTTACAGACTTTTAATCGGCATATAATTCATAAGGTAAGTGATTGGGAGCATAGCTTTGATATTATTGATCATGCTATAGTGAATGGGGACAAAGTGTTGCTGGTATGTAATCAGGTAAAACGTTCTCAACAGCTTTACGAAATGTTGGTTGAACATTATCCTAAGGTTAAGAAAATGCTGATTCATAGTAGATTCAAACGAGCAGATCGGCAGCAGCTGGAAATAAAATTAAAAATGGATTTTAATGTGTCTGATGAGGCATGTATCGTAGTTTCCACGCAGGTGGTTGAGGTGAGCTTAGATATTAGTTTTGATTTGATGGTAACAGAAAGTGCGCCAATTGACGCACTGATTCAGCGTTTCGGGCGTATTAATAGGAAACGATCAAAATTAACAATCGGACGTTATAAAGATATCTATGTCTTGGCTCCTCCTTTGGTAGATAAAGAGTCATTGCCTTATTCGCTTGATGTTTTGAGACGAAGCTATGATGTATTACCCGTAGATGAAGTTTTACAAGAAACGGACGTGCAAGCAAAGTTGGATGCGGTTTATCCAAATGTGGAAGTAAGTAATATAGATTATAGTGGTGCTGTCTATGTAAATGGAGATTGGCAGATAAAGAAACTATGTCATTATGGAAAGTCTGCTTTACTGGATCTTTTGGATATTGATGTTGCATTATGTGTGACGGAACATGATAAAGATTTTTATAAACAAAGTCTTCCGATAGATCAAGCGAAAGTAGAAATTCCAGTAGGGTATAAATCAATAGCGTACAAAAAGCTTGATAAATTGGAAAAGGGTCATCGACCTTATGTTATTCCGAATGAGGCCTACTCGGAAGAAATGGGGTTGTTGATAGAGTATGCAAGTCCCGAATATTATCAATCATTTGAAATTATTTAATTTTATGGTAACAACAAATATTGGAAGAATCTTTTTGCAGGCGTACAATGCAAAATATAATAAAAACTATACAGCAAGGGAATTTTTTGATGAGGTATTTTATCCTTTGGTATTTGATGCAAATAAATATCTGCAATGGGTACAAAACTCTCCTTTTGTACAGATGAAGGCAAAGCAAAAGGTGGAAACGCTTACATCACAAGAACGTATAGAAAAGTTAGATGAGTTTCATCAGAAAATTGCTGCAGGAAATCAAGATGCCAGTGTGGCTTTAGGCTATGCTGCTTCTGAAGAAAAAGGGTTTGCAACAACATCTGGACAGGTAACCAATATGAAAATTATGGTTACCCAGGAAGATGTTTATTTATCTTGGATTGGGTCTGGCTTGGGCTTGGGAGTTAAGGGAGGAATCTCTATTCTGTTCGATAATCCGGACTTGTTATTGGATATATTTGAAGGATGGAAATATTACAGAAAGAAGGTTGATGAAAACATTTTACTTAAAGGAAATCAACTTACCTCTGCTTGGAATGCACAGTGGCTGACGCACAGATATTCAAAGGTATTTAATCCTAATAATCCTTTTGCTAATTTCTTTCCCGATGAAGAAAAGAATGGCATATGGGGGATTGAGCCCCAATCTTGGACTCATTTATTAATTGGAATCTGCCGTCATTATGAGCAACCGAAATTGATGGGTTACGTATACGGATTTGGTCAAATGAATACCACAATAGGATTCATTCCCTTTGTGTTGAGTCAGATTCGGTACATGTTTGAACTTTATGAAAGACTCTTTCAAATGAGAAGTGATGATGCAGAGAAATTGTGGGGAACAGCATTTGGTCTGCAAAAGGCTTGCCAAAGTGGAGTTATTGGTATACGAGCGATGGAACCTAAAGGACTTGAAGATTACATCTCTGCCAAGAAGAGTCCTAAATACAAGAAAGATGATATAAATCAAACAATTTTATTTAATACATATATAACATGGATAATTGCTATGCTAAACAATGAAGAGTTATGGGCAAAAGCCCTGAAGTTTGCAACGGTGTTGCAAAACTTCTCAATGGGAAATAAACAAGGAAAAACCTTAAACTCCCGTAAAGTAGATGAAGTTATAAAAGCAACGAATAAGATGAGCTTTATAAATTCATTGGTGGATATAGTAAGTCGTTGTGCAGATTCAGAAGCAATCTCAGAGATAGCTTCTGTCGTAAATACTATGCCCACAGAGAATGTTCCTTACTTCCTTACCTTGGTGAGATTCCAATATGCAAAAATTAATAATAATCAAAATAAATAATTATGAATCCGTACATCTATTTAAGAGCATTGAAACATGCCGATCACACAGTCTTCTGTGTCTCCGATGGTCAAAAAAGTTATTATGACGCACAGTTTAATAAGTCTGTCCCATTTTCCAGTGGTCAGCAAGTTAAACGTTCTATTTTACAGACAATAGTAGATGAATTGAATGTACCAATGGCTCCCATCACCTTTAACTATAATATTAGCGCAAAGAAGGAACTGGAGAATAAGGAGCCTTGGTCTCCTTGTGATCCAACTTATGTTGATCAGTTATTAGGTGGTTGGATGAAGGCTGCTGGTGATGGTCCTACTTTAAAAAGACGTAGTCCATTGTCTATATCTGCAATGAAAGCACTTCACCCTTTATTGGCAGGTACATATAAAGAAAATCTAACATTTGATAGAAGTGACCGACCTGACTACCATCCTGTAAATGTGCGTTTAACGGGTAGCGACAGATTGTTGAGCGAAGAGGAGATAGAAACGTTTCTTTATGAGAATAATCGTACCTTATCTCGTAGAAATTGGATTCCAGACAATAAGCGAGCAAGTGGCCTTTTTGTTTCTGATATAGCTATTGATTTGCGTACCTTATTCTGTGTTTCTGTTAATCAACATGAGCCAGAATTGACCAAAGAGAAGATTGAAGAACTGAAAAGTAATGGTTGGATTGAAAGTGAGAATGTGTTCGGTAAATGCTTAGTTTTGCCAAAGACTGAAAGAGATAGGATTATCCCTGCTTTGGCTCATGGTTTGATAAATTGGCGTATTACTTCTAATCAGGCGCGTACTTTTAGTTTGATGGAAACTTTAGCTGTGGCTATTAGCGACAATGCTAACACAATTCCTGCCGCAATACGCGCAAAGTTGATTGACAATGGGGAAAATCCAAAGGCAAAACCGATCATTGATGAAACTGCTGGGGCAAAGGTTTTTGTTACATTGCCTTGTGCCGCTTATGTTCAAACGGAATCTGAGTCTAGCGATGCGTTGAAGCAGGCAGAAAATAGATTAATTGAACTGATGTCAGCCTTTGATTACGAGAAGCAAGTTTAAATTTAAAATTGTGGCAGATACTTTACAGGTGTCTGCCATTTTTAATAAGGTATGATCATTACAGGTACTCATTTTAATTACTATCAGCTTTGTCGGCGCAAGCTA
>NZ_JAERMS010000002.1 GCF_017426725.1 Prevotella illustrans
AAAGGCAATTCCGAAAGGATATCTATGCTATTTAAGTTTTACCGGACAGCAATAAAAGTAAATAAAAAAACCGCTAAGTAAAAACTTAGCGGTGTTCTCTCATTTTCTTGCTCTAGCAAAATTACATTGCATTCTCAGCAGCAGCTGTATCAACAGCAGCAGAGTCAGCAGCTGAATCAACTACAGCGGTATCAGAGTCAGCGTTAGCAGCTGGAGCCTGAGTTTTGTTACCACAAGATGCAAAAGAGATAGCTGCAATAGCTACGAACATTAAAACTAATTTCTTCATTTTCTTTGCTTTTTAAATCTGTAAAACAATCATTTGTTTATTAAAACGTTGCAAAGGTAAGTATTTTTTTTATATGTTGTCCTTTTTTTTGCCTTTTTTTTTAGCCCAAACTGTAACATTTTTCTAACTATTTGATTATTAATAGTTTACAAACGTTGAACGAATGTTAAATCTTTTTGTGTGCCTTAACAGCACAGTCTTGGCATAGGATTTCATTGTAGATGGTTAGATATTTTGACGCGACTTTTATATAGTCGTGATATAGATTAATGTATTCTTTGCTCTCTTTTTTAAATCTTTCCACAAGCCCACGATTTTGGGCAAGAAATATCACCTTGTCAAATACGCTTTGGTAAGTAGGAAGCACATTGATAATTGGTTTTAGCTCCGTATCTCCAAGTATTTCATAATTCTCAGGTTCGCCACCACCAATACATATAATTCCATGACTCATTGCTTCTAATGAATTCATGGAAGGAGTGTAGCTGTACAACTGGTCGAGAATTGCGTCTGCAGAAATCATTAGCTGTCGATATTGCTTAAACGGAATACTCTCTACAATTTGTAAATCAATACGATCTGGCATTTTTGCCTGGGCGTCTAAGGCTGCTTGTAACATAATATCGGTACCTTTATATTCATTTCTCTCTTTGTTAATGCCGATGAAGAAGGTGGTTTTCTTTATGGATTCATATTTCGTGGGAGAGGATTCCAAAGACTTTTGTCGGTTGGAAGATGAAGTGTCGCCCTCAGACAAATCGGGAATGATAGGCAACGGGATAAAGTGTACTTTTTGCGGATAATGATCTTTGTAAGCAATCCAATATTCATAAAGCCCACAGACTATAGCATCGCAGTCGGAAGCTATCATTTTGTTAAGTCTTTCTTTTGCTGTTCCGACCCAATCCTTTTGTTCTTTGATGGCGTCTTTGTTCGTTCTGTTTTGATTTCCAATGTTGAAATCACTGTATCGTAATGGTTTATGAATCGTACCGGATTCTACCCAGTAATAATCCATGCCGAATGCGCCCAAGATAACATGTTTATTATGCTTCCTAAGAAACTTATAGGCAAAAAATAGTAATTCCGCCTTGAGTTCCAAGAACATGGGATTGATAAGTTGTACGATGTCATATCCCATGAAAGCATTTAACTTTCTGATGATTTTTATTATAAGTCGTATTCCCCCAAAATGGGCTGTACTTCGGGCCAAGTCAATATCCCGATCATAATTTTTCCAAAAGTCGCCATTCGAAGCAACTGTTACCTGGTGGCCTAACTTTCTGAATCCTAATGCTAAGGTAGCATGAACATTGCTATATTCACCTAATAAAAGAATCCGCATCCTTTATTTTCTTTTATCTGTAATGATTATCTGATAGCGGCTAATAATAATGATCTGCCGATTTTAGTTTTGATTGCTTTTCTGAAAATCACATATTTGTTAGTATAGTTCTTTTCCGGAAGAGGGAAAAGATCGTATTTCTTCAAATTATTTAAAGCTTGATTCAGATGTTTTCTACTATGGGTAAGTCGTATTACATTATATAAATAGTCCATAGAGAGTTGAGCCACTCTTCTTTGAAGCGCTTCCGATTCCTTGCTTGGATGAGTTGGAATCATTTGTGACAACCTATGAATTACCTCTACACTATTATTGAGACGCTGGATTTTACTCATTGTATCCGTTTTATGTGTCAATGATCCGCTTCTTTGTCTATAGAAATACGCCTTGGCTTCTGTATAGAAAACGTTCTTCGTAAGTAGCATCAATTTGGTTGTAAACTCTTCATCTTCTGCATAGGTAAGCTCCTCAGAGAATGATAATGTCTCGCCTACGGTCTTTCTGAAGCAGCAACACCAAACCGACGATTTCAGATTATGCGTCCGCATATAGTCACTTCCGGTAACGGGGCCATTGATATCCATGGCATAATCGCTGTTTTCATTGTCGGTAGCTCCAAACCTAACCATGTCGCCATTGTAGTGTTTGACTATTTGAATACAATGGTTATAAGCGGCGGGAATCAAGTAGTCGTCTGCGTCAACAAACTGAATATAACTACCTGAAGCCACTTGCATACCGATGTTGCGGGCCGCGGAAGTTCCTTTATGCCTATACCTTATATATACAAGGTGGTCTTGAAATTCAATTAGATCATCCAATGGCGGAATATCACTTCCGTCATCAACAATAATAATCTCGCGCTCTTCCGGGGTGAGTTGCAACCTTAGTATGCTTTCAATACATTCTTTTAAGATAATTGTCGGCTCATTAAAGTAGGGTATGATGAAACTTATCTTAAAGTTTTTATCACTTTGTGATAGAATAGAATCAACTTGCATAAGTTTTTAAGACCAAGTAGGTGTAATACATAAAGTTTGATAGTTCCATAATAGGGCATTATGGGAAGCTCAAGTTGTTTATTACCGAGTCCATAAGCGTCTAATTGTATGTTCAGAATACTTTTATAATATTCTTTGTCAGAGGTTTCTTTCAGGATTTCAATATTCGTTTTTAGAAGAAAGGACAAATCGGTCACCGAAGCATTGGCAGTAATTCCGTTCTTATTCCATGTATAATGATAGAAACCGAGATGAGTAGTCAGCACTTTCTGACATTGTTTTACGATATCGGGCAGGACTGCCACATCTTCAAAATTCTTTGCAACAGGGAATCTAACTTTGTCAAACAGCCATCTTTTAAATATCTTGTTCCACATGTAAGCATGGCGATAAGCTTTGCCTTTCAGCCAGTAATCTCTAAATCCTTCATATTCCAAGTCTTGAAAGCATACCGTTCGTGACAGTTTATCATGTCCTTCTTTATCGATATACGAAAACTCTACAAGATCAATTTTTGAGTCCTTATCAAATAAAGGAAGTACTGCCGCAAAGGTTCCCGGTTCAAGATAGTCGTCGGAATCAATAAAGGTAACATAGGTTCCGGTGGCTATCTCCAGCCCATGATTTCTTGCGGCACTTAATCCGGCATGGTTTTGCCTTTGATAAATCATCTGTGGAATTGTTAGGCATAACTGTTTGCATAACAAGTTGCATTGTGGATCGGTAGAGCCATCATCTATAACGATAATTTCCATATTATCAATACCCTGCATCGCTACACTTTTTACACATCTTTCGAGTGTTGGGCCTGTATTGAAAATAGGAATAATGACCGACAGTTTCATACGGACAAAGATAATAAAAATACGTGAATCCACCACCTAATCTATATTCTTTTATTACCTTTGCACAAATGAAGACAAACAGACCCTCACAGTCCAATGAACATGAGCAATTTATCGTTAAGCAGCAAGCGCCACTGTTGGAGTGGTTACTTGCTAATGTTCATGAAAGCAAATCCAAAATAAAGGCCACGCTCAAGGGTAAAGGAGTTAAGGTCAACGGTAAGACCGTTTCCCGTTTTGATCATGTGCTGACCGAAGGCGCAAAAGTGATGGTCAGTAAAAGCAAACGTAACGAAATGTTCAAAAGCCGCTATGTAAAGATTGTCTACGAAGATCGCTACCTGCTTGTTGTAGAAAAAAATATCGGTATTCTTTCCATGGCCGGCGGCCACGCCTCCTTGAATGTGAAAGCCGTACTTGACGATTATCTCCGCCAGTCTCGTCAGAAGTGTACAGCTCATGTCGTTCATCGTCTTGATCGTGATACGAGCGGTTTGATGATTTATGCCAAGGATATACAGACGGAGCAATTGCTGGAACATGATTGGCATAATATTGTATACGATCGTCGTTATGTAGCCGTTGTTTCCGGCAAAATGGAGGAAGAGACGGGAACGATTGCGAATTGGTTGAAAGACAACAGGGCTTATATGACGTATTCTTCTCCCGTTGACAATGGCGGAAAGTATGCCGTAACCCATTTTCATGTTCTCCAAAGGACTGCTTATCACAGTTTGGTAGAATATCGTTTGGAAACCGGACGTAAAAATCAGATCCGTGTGCATAGTGCCGATATGGCCCATCCTGTGTGTGGTGACATTAAATATGGCAACGGCGACGATCCTTGTGGGCGTCTATGTCTTCATGCCTATGTGTTGTGTTTCTATCATCCTGTGACACATGAACGAATGGAATTTGAAACACCGATTCCTTCTATTTTTCAAAAGGTTTTCAAATAATATTTTTCCGTATATATGAATTCAGGCATTACTTATTTCGCCTACCTCCTTGTTGTTATTATTGTAGGCTTTTTCGTTGTGAAGAAAGTAACGAGTTGTCTATTCAAAAGCTTAGTAGGCATTTTGTTGTTTCTTCTTTTAGTTATTTTATATTTCCTGAAATCTTAGGTAAATAGGTAAAAGAGTGTAAAGTAAACTATCTTAGACTACAATAACAAAGTAGTTTAACGTATTTTATTTTACACTCTTCACATGTCGGCTTTCTGAGACATGAGCTTTTTTTTCAAAACGTAAATTTATAAAGACTCATCCTCAGGTTTATCCGACGATAATCTGATCTTGGCAAAACTATATTTTTTCTTTTTCAACCAACGAGCTTTACGTTTCTCGTATTCTGCCCGGTGTGTTTCTAAGAAATTATCAGCCATGAAAGTTACTTAAACTTAGAATAAATGACACTTATTTTTAAAGGAGCACGTGAATTATTGGCTCCTCCAACCAAGCGTGTACTCGTTAAAGCCATATTATGCCGTACACTCGTAGTATAAGTAACTCTATTAATTGTTGCGGTAGTCGTTGTTATCGGAACTATGACAACCTTATTCCAATTAGGCGAAAGATTGCCATTCGCTTTCTTTGCCGCCAAGTTTTTGATTAGTTGGGAAATATTGCTAAAGGTAAATGTATTCTTATAACTGCTAAATTTATTGTTTGCATCTACCGAATAATCTCTGGAAATAGCATACGAATAGATATTGTCACCCACAGAACCCTTTTCAAAAAAAGAAATAAGACTATCTTTCGGCAACATCAATAATTGTGTGGTAACAGGCAGATTATAATCATTTAGCCCATTATCATTTATACGCTGCAAAACTATTTTAGCAGAATTTATAGAATCTCGTTCATGTCCTTTAAGAATGTCGTCAACAGGGAGTGTCAATTCTGTAAAAATTCCGGCAGGAGTCTTTAGGTAAGTGCATGAATTATCATCTACTAACTGCTGCAAACGCAACTTGTCATTATTGATTTTAGATATTTGCAGAATTTCACCTGTACCTGGAAACGATGCCATATGAACTTGAGCCTTACTCTTATCATTCACTTTGTATGTCAAATAAACATTGAGTTGGACATTAGCAATATACATCATCGCTCCTAAGCCACTTTGGATTGTAAAGTTGAATCCTGGTACGACATGTGTTCTGAACAATTGGGAATTCTGGAAATACTCTGGGTGTTTGTAGTAAGTCTGGAGGATATATGTACCAAAATTAGAATAAGTCTTTCCACTTTGATCTGTATATGGATCATTCAACGCAAATTTAATGTGCTTCTCATAGTTCGTAGAAGCACGTAAAGAATCCGGGGCTGTTAAATCAGCAAGGGTACAGACCTTATCTTTATCAATACCATCTTTTCTTAAATACCCATGCTCTTTTATATCAAAATTGGTATAATAGTAAGTCGTTTCTGGCAAAACCTTAACAAGTTCTTGCATCTTGATTTTCAGTGGGGCCAAAGAATCGCCATAAAACTCACTGAAAAATAAATTCAGAACACAAGAATCGGCTTGCGCTTCTCCATCGACCTTATTCTGTACAAATTCTTCTTTGGGGAAAGAATAATTCTCAATTGTAGCCACTTGTGTCATAAAACTTGAACTAACAAAAGCTCCCGTCTCAGGGTCTTTAATTCGTCCCAAATACCCAATATTGCTTTTACCGAACACAGAGTCTACTAAGATAGACTTTGAAGCGACTATAAATGAATCTGTAGATACATCTAATAAATCAGAATGCTCAACAAGAGATATACCAATTTCTTCAGTTGATTCGTCGCAGGCTGCGAGAGAAAGAGAGGCAAGCAAAACACTTACCAAAATTTTAGCTTTCATTTTCAGAAATATTTCTTTGAAAATATTTTATTCACAAACTCTATTGATAAAATCTATATATGCCTGAACATAGTCATTGCCAGGATATTCCATAATGGGCAACTGCTTTTTATGCGCATAATCGAGCAAATCTGCATTAACAGAGTCGCTTGCAACGGCAACACCATCACTATAGTCTAAAGCCAGCTTGCCTAATTCAACAAAGTTGAACGTTTCATTATATGGGCTAAGGAGCTCCGCATCTGCCCCTCTAAAGCCTACGCATTTTTTAAAATTGCTCCCCAGATCATTTTTCAAATGCTTTTGGAATAATGAAGTAATAATCTTTGTTTTTGCAAAACAAGGCTCATCATTATATGCTTTCTTGATGTATAAAGGAACCACTGCTCCCATCCATCCTTGACATACGATAAAATCCGGTGTCCAGCGTAGTTTCTTCACTGTTTCCAGCACACCTCGAGCAAAAAATATAGCGCGTTCGCCATTATCGGGATACTCTTCTCCCTGTTCGTCAACATCCATCTGGCGCTTCATAAAATAGTCATCATTATCTATGAAGTAAATCTGTAGACGTGATTGTGGAATTGAAGCAACTTTAATAATCAGTGGATGATCGGTGTCGTCTATGATTAAATTCATACCAGAGAGACGTATCACCTCATGCAATTGCCCCCTACGCTCATTAATAGTACCCCATTTGGGAGTAAAAGTTCTTATTTCAAAAGCATTCTCTTGTATCTTCTGAGGAAGGTCTCGTCCCATGATAGACAATTCTGACTCAGGGACATACGGCGTGATCTCTTGGTTAATAAATAAAACTTTTTTTGGCATATATGTTCAAATTTGACATAATGCAAAGGTACGAAGAATTATTGATATAATCTCGAATTTTAATTATAATCAACAAACAATGGACGAAATTGGCATATTTTAAAGTATAACTATCATAGGGATGTCGCTTGAAACAGAGTGCACATAAAAAAGCTATCTCTTTCGGGTTGAATCTAGTTTTTCAAACGTTATCACTTTTACAGAAATAGCGCAAAACCAGAGTTTATTTTACCAATTGCAACGTTGTGGTAAAATTGTCCGAAGTTTATTTTATCAATCATAACGTCTTGGTAAAATTGTCCGAAGTTTATTTTACCAATCGTGACGTCGTGGTAAAATTGTCCGAAGTTTATTTTACCAATCGTAACGTCGTGGTAAAATTGCCCGAAGTTTATTTTACCAATCGTGACGTCTTGGTAAAAAATATTTGTGTTTTTGCCTTCATTTTAGCGATTTGAACAAAAAAAATACATTGTTTTGCCTTCATCTCTTCGATTTTTTGAAGCATAAGGCGTTATAATCATTCCGGAGAGTTACAGATGATGATCGTTAATAAAATAGAAAAGAGCCATATCCAACTCTTACAGCGAGTTTTGATATGGCTCTTTTGGTGCGTTTTGCGAAAAGACTTTCTTATTCGATAACAACCAACGCTTCTTCTTCCATTACACTTTGTCCTTGTTTTACCAAAACAGCAGTAACTTTGCCATCGCGTTCTGCTTCTATGTTGTTGGCCATCTTCATGGCTTCCAATACACATACGGTATCACCGGTCTTGACCGTGTCACCGACAGCTACATTGATATTTATAATTGTTCCCGGAAGAGGGGCCTTGACGGCATTGGCTGTGTTGACATTTTGTGGTGTTGCAACTTCTTCCGAAGATGTCTCCTGAGTTGGGGCACCCAAAACAACCTTCTTCTTTTCTGGTTCAGCTTGTTGCTCTAATTCAACTTGGAAATTTTGACCATTGACAGTAACTTCTGCAATATTATTATTGATATCGCCAATCGTTACTTGATATTCTTTTCCGTCAATTGTATATTTAAACTCTTTCATTATATATCCTATTTTGTTTTATGGTTTCTGAGTCATAGATAAGAATTTCGCATTCCACATTGTTGACTTTGGCTTGATGGTAATAATTCCAGGTTCTTTGTCGTGAACATTATTTCCTTCAAATTCAAAGATGGCCATTGAAATTGCTGCATAAATATTTTGATCCATAATTAACTATTTTACAATTTAACAATCAAATATATGGATTCGGCCTACATAGGCATGCAACCATGTTTCTTTGCTGGCAGACTCTGGCGCTTGGTTGCAAGCTGGGCCAAACCACGACAGATACGGAAGCGGGTATTTCTCGGCTCAATCACGTCATCAATATAACCGAATTGGGCTGCTTGGTAGGGATTGGCAAAAAGATCTGTATATTCTTCTTCTTTTTGTGCCAAGAAAGCTTGAACATCTTCACCGGCATCCTTCACTGCTTTTGCTTCCTTGGCCGCCAACACTGCAACGGCTCCGCTTGCTCCCATAACAGCAATCTCAGAAGAGGGCCAAGCAAAATTAAGGTCAGAGCGCAATTGCTTGCATCCCATCACAATATGTGATCCTCCATAACTCTTTCTGAGTGTTATGGTAATCTTTGGAACAGTAGCTTCTCCATACGCGTAGAGCAACTGAGCGCCATGCAGAATGACGGCATTATATTCCTGTCCGGTGCCCGGCAAGAATCCAGGAACGTCAACAAGACTTACGATAGGAATATTGAACGCATCGCAGAAACGAACAAAGCGGGCGCCTTTTCGGCTCGCATTTGTATCAAGCACGCCTGCATAAGCAGAAGGCTGGTTAGCTACAATACCCACGCTCTGGCCATTGAAACGAGCAAAGCCTGTGATAATATTCTTGGCGAATTTGGGTTGCACTTCAAAGAATTCTCCATCATCGGTAATTGCGGTGATTACCCTATACATATCGTAAGCCTTATTGGGATCATCTGGAATGATTTCATTAAGAATATCTTCGCAACGATCTATAGGATCCGTGCATTCAATCCGAGGAGCTTCTTCTGTATTGTTAGAAGGAATATATGACAGCAATGTCTTAATAATCTGCATTGCTTCTTCTTCAGTCTTTGCCGTAAACTGAGTTACACCGCTTTTTGTTGCGTGAACACTGGCACCGCCCAAATGTTCTGCATCGATATCTTCACCCGTAACGGTCTTTACTACTTTTGGCCCCGTAAGGAACATATAAGATGTATTCTCCATCATCAAGACGAAGTCGGTAAGTGCTGGAGAATAAACGGCTCCTCCGGCACATGGCCCCATAATTGCAGAGATTTGCGGGATAACACCACTTGCCAAAATATTGCGTTCAAAAATCTCGCCGTAGCCTGCCAATGCAGAAATACCTTCTTGAATACGCGCGCCACCAGAATCATTCATGCAAATCACCGGAGCACCATTCTGCATTGCCATATCCATGACTTTGCAAATCTTTTGTGCCATTGTTTCAGAAAGAGAACCTCCATTGACCGTAAAATCTTGTGCATATACATAGACTAAGCGACCGTCAATCGTGGCACTACCAGTTACAACTCCATCGCCAAGATATTGTTTCTTTTCCATGCCAAAATTATGGCAGCGGTGTAGTTTAAACATATCATATTCTTCAAAGCTACCCTCATCCACAAGCATTTCAATACGTTCTCTTGCGGTATATTTCCCACGGGCGTGCTGTTTGTCAATAGCCTTTTCACCTCCACCCAAGCGAGCTTGCTCTCGCTTGGCTATAAGTTCTTTGATTTTTTCTACTTGCTTGGTCATAATAACTTAATATTCTATTCGTATTGCTTGCAAAGATAGTAATAATAATTGAATTGTATCTCTTGTTGATAATTAATTGTAATCGATAATAAATGTTCCTTTTACTTGTAGCACCGCAAAGCAGCGAGTAATTCCTGATTCTCAGATTTCATGCCTATCGTTATTCGTAGACAATCACGACAGAGGGTTACAGAATTGCGATTCCTTACCACAATACCTTTATCTATTAAATACTGGTAAATAGCATTTGCGTCGGTCATCTTGGCCAAGAAGAAATTTGCTTCTGTAGGATATGTCTGTTGGCAGATTGGTAATAGCTTAAACGCGTCTATCATGCGTTCTCGTTCTGCCAAAATAAGATTCACCCATTTCTCTATTTGCACCACATCATTTAGCATTTGCAACGCTTCGTTCTGTGTCAACTGATTGACATTATAAGGGTATTTGACCTTATTAAAAAAAGTGATGATTTCTTCCGAAGCAAAAGCCATCCCTAAACGGATAGCCGCACATCCCCAAGCTTTGCTCATCGTGTTAAGAACAACCAGATTCGGATAGGATGAAAGATGTCTTCTAAAAGGTGTTTCAGAAGAGAAGTCGCTATAAGCTTCATCTACAACAACGATTCCGCCAAAATTCTCCAACAGATGAATAATAGTTTCGCGATTGATACAATTACCCGTTGGGTTGTTAGGTGAACAAATCCAAATCAACTTGGTATACTGATTAGTAGCCGCCAACAGTTGTGCCGCGTCTACTTGAAAATGTGAATTCAACGGAACGGGTCTATACTCCACATTATTTATATTGGCACAAACCTTATACATGCCGTAGGTCGGCTCTATTGCTATCACGTTGTCAATTCCGGGATTACAAAAGATGCGATAAAGCAAATCAATAGCCTCATCTGAACCGTTGCCTAAAAACATGCACTCAGGCGCCACCCCTTTTATTTTGCTAAATTCAGCCTTCAGCTTCCTTTGCAAAGGATCGGGGTATCTGTTAATCGGTGAATTATACGGATTTTCATTAGCGTCGAGAAACACGCGCGCTTCGTGACCGCTATATTCATTCCTGGCACTTGAGTATGGGGTTAACTCCAATATATTTTTGCGCGCCAACTTCTGTAATTGTTCCATCAACTATTATTCTATATCATTTAACCGTATTCGCATCGCGTTGGCATGTGCCTCAAGCTGTTCGTCAACAGCCATCGTAACGACAGCTTGCCCTATGCTTTTGACTCCTTCTTCCGTAAGATGCTGGAAGGTAATTTTCCTTACATAACTATCAAGATTCACACCGCTGTAGGCTACCGCATAACCATGTGTAGGCAATGTATGATTTGTTCCGCTGGCATAGTCGCCCGCACTTTCACAAGCCCACCTTCCAAGGAAAACACTTCCGGCATTTACGATTTTATCAACCATCAGATTCCACCGGTCAACTTCCAAAATCAGATGTTCAGGCGCGTACATATTACTCAGCTCTATAGCCTCATCAAGATCTTTTACCAAAATAATTTTCGAATTGTTCAAAGCTTTTGAAGCAATATCTCTTCGGGGTAATACCGCTAATTGGCTTTCTATTTCGCGCAGCACACGATTAACGATTGATTCTGATATGCAAATTAACAATACCTGAGAGTCTGTTCCATGTTCGGCTTGCGAAAGCAGATCCGCAGCAATGTAGGACGGCGAACTTGATTGATCTGCCACTATGCAGACTTCCGAAGGTCCTGCAGGCATGTCAATCGCTACGTCGCGGATGCCGACCATTTGCTTTGCGGCCATAACATATTGATTACCAGGGCCAAATATCTTATATACTTTAGGTACACTTTGCGTGCCATAGGCCATGGCGCCTATTGCCTGGATTCCTCCGATTTTGAAAATCTTGTTAACCCCGGCGATCTTTGCGGCAGCCAAAATTGCAGGATGCACCTTTCCATCATGGTTGGGAGGAGTGCACAGAATAATCTCCTTACATCCTGCGATCTTAGCCGGTGTTGCCAACATCAAAACGGTGGAAAACAATGGTGCCGTACCACCGGGGATATATAGTCCCACTTTTTCTATGGCAACGCTTTTTTGCCAGCATTCTACACCGGGGGCAGTTTCTATATGTTTACTTTCAAACCGTTGATTCTCATGAAATCTTGAAATATTGTGATGGGCGAGAAGCAGTGATTCTTTCAGGTCTTTTGAGACCATACCGTCAGCTTCTTTTAATTCTTCTTCAGAGACCATCAACGAGCGCAGGGTGGCATGATCAAATTTTGCCTCGTATCTAAAGACGGCTTCATCTCCATTCACCCTGACATCGTCCAAGACAGTTTCCACAGTTTTCTTTAACTCCGTAACTTCCAAATGTGGGCGCTGTATAATCTGTGACCACTCCGTTTTTGCCGGGTATTTTAAAACATTCATTGTCTTTTATTTAGCACCTCTTAATTGTCATCACAAAATCATTTTCTCAATAGGAGTGACAAGAATTCCCTGCGCGCCTAAATCTTTTAATTTTCCAATGATCTCCCAAAACCGCTTCTCGTCTAAAACGGTATGTATTGAGCACCATTCCTCATCGGCCAATGGAATAATGGTCGGACTTTTGATACCCGGCAGAACCGCGATAATATCGCTAAGTCTTTGTTTAGGGGCATTCATCATGACATATTTCTTGTCTTGAGCAGATTTTACAGCCTCAAAGCGGAAGAGCATTTCATTTAAAATTTTATGCTTTTCCTCGTTCATATTCCGATTGCCTATGAGTAGGGCTTCGCTCTTTAGTACGGTCTCTACTTCACAAAGATTATTGCTTACAAGTGTACTGCCAGAACTAACAATGTCGAATATTGCGTCAGCCAAACCTATCCCCGGACTAATCTCTACGCTCCCGGTTATCACATGGATTTCTGCATGGATATTGTTTTCGCTAAAAAAGCCCGATAATATATTGGGATAAGATGTCGCAATCTTCTTACCGTCAAACCAATGTATTCCCGTATAATTTGTATTTTTCGGAATAGCCAAAGACAAACGGCACTTACTGAATCCAAGCCGACTGATAATTTGAGCGTTTTTATTTCTTTCCAAATATTCATTTTCTCCGACAATACCGACGTCGGCAATGCCATTGGCAACACTTTGCGGAATATCATCATCTCTAAGAAAGAACACTTCCAATGGGAAGTTGGAGGATTGTACCAACAGTGTTCTCTTGCTTGAGCAAACCTTTATATCGGCTTCACAGAGAAGCGCCATTGTATCTTCGTGCAGACGTCCTTTTGCTTGTACCGCAATGCGTAACATATCGCTTATAATATTTATGTTTTAGAGTTTGGTACCCATTAAATATTTGCAAAAATAAGGATTTCCAATAGAAATTCCAAATAAAGCAGTAACTTTGTATTTATCATGTCTGGAGTTAGACATTATTGACAAAGTTATTACATGCAACATATTTTTCATTTGCTGCTTATATTATTGGCATCTACGATTATATCCTGTTCCGGGCAAAAAAAGGAGGAATTGACTCCTTGGGGAACAAGTATTAACGGAGATACCATCTTACCTCAGGCAGATGCGCTCTCAATATCTGAAATACAAAATAACGGTGAATTGATCATGCTGACCATGTCGGGGCCCAAGACTTACTATGATTATCATGGGAAAAATCTTGGTCTCCATTATCTGTTGTGTGAACAGTTCGCTCAAAAGATAGGTGTCTCCTTGAGGGTAGAAGTCTGTAAAGATACAATGGAAATGATCAGGCGACTGACTGATGGTGAAGCTGACATCATAGCTTATCCGCTGCCTTCAAGTTTCGCTAAAGAAGTTAGGTTGTGTGGTGTCAGCACCGACTCCTTGAAATACAAATGGGGGGTTAATAAAGATAATGAGGAATTAGCGGAAAAACTCAACCAATGGTTTCAGCCCCAAATGGTAAAGCAAATAGAACAAGAAGAAAATTTTCTGTTGTCTGCAAGAAGTGTTGTCAGGCATGTTTATTCGCCCATGCTCAACAGGGCCAAGGGAACTATATCGCTCTATGATCAATATTTCATGCAGTATGCCCCTTTGGCACGCTGGGACTGGCGTCTGATGGCCGCACAATGTTACCAGGAATCAACCTTCGACCCCAAAGCGCATTCATGGGCGGGTGCCCGTGGTCTTATGCAGATTATGCCGGAGACCGCCAAACACTTAGGTCTGCCCATGGGAAATATCTTTGATCCGGAAAGCAATATTGCGGCATCGGCCAAATATCTGGCCGAGCTTAATCAGCATTTCAAAGATGTACAACATCCTATTGAAAAGTGTAAATATGTGCTTGCCAGCTATAACGGAGGGGCATTTCATATCCGTGACGCGATGGCGCTTGCCCGCAAGTATGGCAAAAATCCATACCGATGGGCCGATGTAGCCGAATATGTATTAAAATTACGATCACCGCAGTTCTATAATGATCCCATCGTAAAACACGGTTATATGCGAGGTAACGAGACTGTTGAGTACGTAGATCGTATCATGGTCCGTTGGGAGCAATATCGAGGTGTAGCCCATCCCGGTTCATTCAAATTCGGAAATCAAGTACCCCATAAGGCTTCTCATCGTAACAGATTCAATATTGGTTTTAAAGACTGATTCACTAAGCTGATTATACTTTATTCAACATGCGTAATTCTTTCAGACTCTTCATATTTCTTGTATTGGCAGCAGCCGTGACTTCATGTTCTGTCAGTAACAGCATTCCTGGCGGGCAGTTGCTATTACACAAAGTCATGATTCAATCGGACAGAAAGGATGTAAATCCATCCAAGTTTAAAGCGTATATTCGTCAACAACCTAATTCTAAATGGCTTTCATTATTCAGAGTACCTCTTGTCGCCCCGGAAGACACCCTGAACCACGCAACGAAATGGTCCAAATGGCTTCTGAATAAAATAGGAGAGAAGCCCGTGTTGTTCGATTCAACTCAAACCAGACTTACCTCGAATGACTTTTTACAAATATTGTCTAACATGGGTTATCTGAAAGCCGAAGTAGAAGTGAAACTCAGGCAACACAAAAAAAAGATGGATGTCACCTATTTGCTTCATCCGGGAGACCCTTATTTCATTGATTCTGTAGCTTATGATATCCGAGACACTGCTATAGCGAATCTGCTGGCCGAAGTTTCGACGCGCTCATCGACCGGAGGCGGCACTTTACACACGCAAAACCTGCGGGGCAAACAGTTTTCTGTAGAAGGACTGGACAACGAACGTAATCAGATTACCGCCTACCTTCTTTCAACAGGATATTATAAGTTTCATAAAGATTTCATCGCGTTTGATGCGGATTCTTCTGCGAAACCAAACTCGGTATTCCTTAGGATGAAGATACTTCCGTTTCATGGAGAAAATGGAAAGGCGATTAACCGGCATCCCTGTTACAGCATAAAGGAAATTAATTACGCTAACATAGATAAATCTCCGATACCCTTGCGTCAAAAGGTCTTGCAGAATAGTACCCTCATCTCTATAAACAAGCCATTTGATAACGAAGATCTGCAAAAGACATATAGTAAGTTTGCCAAGCTCGGGGCTGTGCGGTACGCAAATATAACTTTTCGTGAACATCCGGATACTACGTTGCTTGACTGCAATATCCTTCTCCAAATGAATAAAAAGCATTTGCTTTCTTTGCAACCGGAAGGAACGAATACAGCCGGCGATCTTGGCGCGGCTATGACGCTGGCCTATGAAAATCTGAATCTGTTTAGAGGATCCGAACATCTTACGCTCCAATTTCGGGGAGCTTATGAAGCGATCAAGGGACTGGAAGGTTACCAGAACCATAAGTACGAAGAATATGGGGTAGAGGCTAATCTGCAGATTCCACGATTTCTGTCACCGTTTTTGTCAAAGTCTTTCAAGCGCAGAAGTAACGCGACAAGTGAAATCACACTGAGCTACAATCTGCAAAACAGGCCGGAGTTTCATAGACGCTATTTTACGACCTCATGGCGTTATCGCTGGTCGGAGCCGCATCACCATATCAGATACAGATTTGATCTGGTAGATCTCAGCTATATTTATATGCCGTGGATCAGCTCGACTTTCAAGCATGACTATCTTGACAGTGTCAGTAACCGTAACGCAATCCTACGCTACAACTACGAGAATCTGCTCATCATGAAAGTCGGATTCGGCGTTGCCTATAATAATGGAACGGACGCGATTAAAGGAAATATTGAGACCGCAGGCAATCTGCTGCAGTTGTCATCGCCACTCTTCCGATTTGGCAGCGATAATCAGGGGCGCCACATTATCTTTAATACGGCCTATGCCCAATATCTGAAATTAGATCTTGACTATACCAGATTGTTTTTCTTCGATAAACGAAACAATTTGGCCATACACCTTGGCTTGGGAGTAGCTTGGCCTTACGGTAACAGCAAAGTCCTGCCATTTGAAAAACGTTATTTTGCAGGAGGTCCGAATAGTGTTCGCGGCTGGAGTGTTCGCGAACTGGGGCCGGGAGGATTCAAAGGAAAAGACCGCAGGATAGATTTTATCAACCAAACAGGCGACATGAAATTAGATGTTAATTTGGAATATCGCACTTGGCTGTTCTGGAAGTTTGATGGCGCGCTGTTTGTGGATGCAGGTAACATCTGGACGCTCCGAAATTATGCGGATCAGCCTGATGGTCAGTTCAAACTCGACACATTTTACAAGCAAATTGCCCTGTCGTATGGTTTGGGACTCAGATTAAATTTCAGCTATTTCATTTTGCGATTTGACGCAGGCATGAAAGCCATAAACCCGGCATACGACTCGACGAGAAAACATTACGCGATTCTTCATCCTGACTTCAAGCGCGATTTTACTTTCCACTTTGCCGTAGGTCTTCCATTCTAATCCAAGAAAACTTATTCTTGCACCAATCGATATGGTCCGGAAGGCAACTTGCGCTTCAGCACCTCAAGAACATAGTCGGGCCGAAGGTCTGCGCCCTGACTTGTCAAAATCTGTTCTATCGTCTTGAATGCCAATATAGGATGGTTGTTTTCTTCACTGAGATGACAAAGCCATATATGCTTGAGCTTAGAAGTAGCGTTCAAGGCTATGGCCTCACCACATGCTACATTGTTTAAGTGGCCGAAACCACTCGTAATTCGATCTCTCAAATACTGTGGGTAGGGGCCGTTTTTAAGCATTTCTACATCATGGTTGGCTTCTATGATCAGATAATCGGCACTGGCAATAAATGCTTTCATTTCATCTGTGACGTAGCCAATATCAGTCATGATACAAAACTCAACATGATTCTTATATACAATATGATATCCTACATTATCAGAGCTGTCATGTGGTACCGTGAAAGCTGTGATGACAAAATCGCCCAAAACGAAAGGAACGTTCGTGTCAATTGAATGGATATTGTGAGAAGGGACTTTTTTCTTAATGCTATAATTACCCTTTATGCCACTATGTACTTTTTTCGTAGCGTAAACGGGAATGTCGTATTCGGAACTGATATTACCTACACTTTTGATATGATCCGCGTGATCGTGTGTAATTAAAATATGATGAATGGAGCTTAAACTCAAGCCATAGTTTCTCATGTGTTTTTTAAGAACTCGTACTCCTACGCCCGCATCGATCAACAAACTGTCTGTTTCTGTATATAGTAAGTAGCAATTACCGCTACTGCCGCTTCCAAACGAAATAAAATTGAGCATTATATCATTATTTCTTACAAAAGTATAGATATTTCTTTAAATTACCAAGATTTTTAAATACCTTTGTTAAGATAAGAATCAAATTATGTTGTACAAGCAAAGTATATTTCTTTTCGCCTTGTTTGTTTTGGCAGTTTCATGCACCCATAGCTTTCACATGGACCAACAGATGGAAACGCTGGATGGATTCGCGACATCCTATTTCAACTACGATTTCCGGACTGCGGCTAAGTTCTGTACGCCTGAGTCGGAAAAATGGTTGCGGTATGAAGCCAGTCAAATGAAAAAATCTGATGTCGAACGCTTGGTTGCAAAAAAATATGGTGCCAGTTATGTTGTCAATAGTATTGAAAAACAATCCGACAGCTTGTCTATTGCCACATTGGAAGTGTATGATTATTATATCAATGCGACGATAGATAGCATGGGACACGAGGAAAGCAAAATAACATTTATGATTCCGATGTGTTATCAGGATAAGCAATGGCTGGTGACATTGAAGCGTCCACTGCGCCCTCGGCGCGTACAACGGTAAACTGTTAAATGAGATCCGAGCTTTCCATATTAATACCTGTATTCAATGCAGCCTGCTTCGATTTGGTACGCACACTGCGTAATCAGTGCGAAGCGCTCTCGTTGCCGCGCTATGAAATTTGGGTGTTGGACGATTGTTCAACGAGTACCGAACATATCCGGATTAATCAGTGCGTCAACGATTGGCCCCACTGCCACTTTGTCATGAATGAGCAGAATCTTGGTCGGGCTGCGACACGTAATAAATTAGCGTCCATGGCCTCTTTCAAGTGGCTGCTGTATATTGATGGCGATATGTCGATAGCCCATTCTGACTATATTCGACAATATATGAATCAAGAAGAGAGTTGGACATTTGTATATGGAGGCTATAAGATAGGTGGCGATTTTCGTGAGAATTTGCGATGGAATTATGAAAAAAAATATGTAAGAGGCCTGCATCGTCTGCAAAAGCAAGGACTTTTTGCTCATAAGCAGTTTTGCTCATGCAATTTTCTGATAGAGAAGGAAATCCTTATTTGTCATCCTTTTGATGAGCATATTAAACAGTATGGTTATGAAGATTTGCTGTTTGCCGGCAATCTGTATTCAGCAAATATTCCCATATTCCTCTGTGATAATCCCGTCATATTTTCTCATTTTGAATCGAATGAAGCCTTTATTCAAAAGACGGAAGAAGCATTGCGCAACTTAAAAACACACGAAAAAGACTTAAAGGATTACTCGTTGCTACTAAAGATCGTTTGTCTTTTGGAAAAACTTGGGTTAAATATTCCGTTAGGAAATATGTTTAAAATGGGCCATAAGGCGATACGCCACGCGCTCATTAACAAAAAGCCTAACTTATACTTATTGTATTGGTATAAGTTAGGCTATTATTTGTCATACAGTCTTTCGTTGCGGCATAGCAACAGTGTAACTGATTGATTTCAAGGAGATTACGTTTGCCTTTCAAAATGCGTGTCAATGGGCTTCTAAAAGGGCTGCTTTTAGCTCCTCAAAGCTATGCTTTTAGCCTCTAAAAGGGCTGCTTTTGGCGTGTAAAAGCATAGCTTTTAAAAAGCAAACTCAAAGTTTGGCTTTCAGGAACTTTCCTGTGATACTGTTTGGACATTGAGCAAGTTCTTCCGGCCGGCCACAAAACACCAGATTTCCTCCCTTATCTCCACCGTCAGGACCTAAATCAATAATCCAGTCCGCACATTTGATAACATCCATATTATGCTCTACGATGAGGATGGAATGTCCATGGGCAATTAGCGTATTAAATGCTGCCAGCAGTTTATTGATGTCATGGAAATGCAAGCCGGTTGTTGGTTCATCAAAAATAAACCAAGTGGGCTCCTGGCGTTCCTGTCCAATAAAGTAGGCAAGTTTGACACGCTGGTTTTCACCGCCTGACAATGTACTTGAGTTTTGCCCCATTTTGATATATCCAAGTCCGACATCTTGAAGTGGTTTGAGCTTGTTGACAATCGCTTTTTGCTTATGCTGCATAAAAAACTCTATCGCTTCATCGATGGTCATCTCCAGAATATCAAAGATATTTTTATCATGAAATCTGACGTCTAAGACGTCTTGCTTGAAACGCTGACCGTGACAGGATTCACAAGTGAGAACCAAATCGGCCATGAACTGCATCTCGACATTGATTACGCCCGCTCCCTTGCATTCCTCGCAGCGTCCTCCTTCTGCATTGAACGAAAAATATTGTGGCGTGAATCCTAATTGCTTTGCAAGCGGCTGTTCTGCATAAAGTTGGCGAATCAAGTCGTAGGCTTTCACATAGGTAGCGGGATTGGAACGCGTACTTTTCCCGATCAAATTTTGATCTACAAATTCAACATGTTGAATGAGAGACAGGTCGCCCGTAAGTGACACGTATTCCCCAGGCAGTTCGGCTCCCTCGTCAAGATGACGCTTCAAAGCAGGGTAAAGAATGCCTTTGACCAAGCTCGATTTTCCCGACCCGGAAACTCCGGTAACAACTGTCATCACATTGAGTGGAAAGCTAACGTCAATTCCTTTTAGATTATTCATTCGGCAGCCTTTCAATGTGATGGAGTTATTCCATGCACGACGTGATGACGGAAGGGCTATCTGAAGGTTTCCGGCAAGATACTGAATAGTATAGCTATCAGGAAATAATGCCGGCAAATCTGTTTTTTCTTTTAAACTGTCAACCAGTCTTCCTGAATAGACCACTTCGCCCCCCAATTTTCCGGCATTAGGACCTATATCGATAAGATAGTCAGAAGCACGCAAAATCTCTTCATCATGTTCTACGACAATAACGGTATTGCCGATATCTCTCAACTTCCTAAGTACCTGAATTAACCGCTCGGTATCACGACTATGTAAACCAATACTTGGCTCATCAAGGATATAGAGTGAACCGACCAAAGAACTTCCCAAAGAGGTAGTAAGGTTTATGCGCTGGCTTTCGCCACCACTCAATGTACTGCTCAAGCGATTAAGGGTAAGATAACCAAGTCCCACGTCCAAAAGAAAATCAAGACGGCTGTTTATCTCTGTCAGAAGGCGTTTGCCAATTTCAGAATCACGCTGATCGAGTTCAAGTCTTTTGAACCAGTTATTTAGATTGGCAACAGGCATTTGTACCAAATCAGCTATGTTCATACCATTGATTTTTACCCAAAGGGCTTCTTTTTTCAACTTTGTGCCATGACAGTCAGGACAGAGCATTTTGCCACGATAACGGCTCATCAGAACTCTATACTGAATCTTGTATTGATTTTCTTTCACCATTTGGAAGAAAGAATCAATGCAGATCTTATCGTGTATGTCAGATTTCTGCTCAGAAGGGAGTCCGTGCCATAACCAGTCCTTATGCGTCTTGGATAATTTATAGTATGGTTCAAAGATCGGGAAGTTGTCGCTGACAGCTCGTCGGCAAAATTCTTCGTTCCAAACTTTAAGTTTTTCACCATGCCAACACTGTACGCAACCTTCATGGACACTCAAAGATGTATTTGGAATAACTAATCTATCGTCTATACCGATAACATTTCCAAAGCCTTCACAGGTGGGACAAGCACCGGCAGGACTGTTGAAGGAAAACATATTCTCATTGGGTTCTTCAAAGCGAATTCCGTCTGCTTCAAAACTTGTTGAAAAGTCATAAGATATTTTTGAAGGTAAGAACATCAGCCTTAATTTTCCATCTCCCTCATAAAAGGCTGTTTCAGCAGAGTCATAGATACGGTTAAGTGTGTCTTTCTCGTTAGATACACTCAAACGATCGATGACTAAATAGGGGCTGACAGGGTGTTCTGGCAATAAAGTCGCGTTTGAATTCCGTGAAGTTTTATCTTCCAACTGAGAGATATAATCATCAATACGAAATATTTCACCGTTAGAAAACAATCTTGTATAACCTTCCTGATAAGACATCTTGAGTTGCTCCGGCAATGTTCGTTTTGCGGAAATGCGTAAGGGAGCAAGTATGAGAAATTTAGTACCGACACTATATTGCGAAATAACTTTCAAAACATCTTCGACAGAATGCTTTTTTACCTCTTCTCCACTAATTGGTGAAAATGTCTTGCCAATACGTGCGAATAGAAGGCGCAAATAGTCATATATCTCAGTTGTAGTACCAACAGTAGAACGAGGATTGCGTGAAATAACCTTTTGCTCGATTGCGATTGCCGGAGGTAGACCTGTTATAAAATCACATTCCGGCTTTTTCATTCGTCCCAGAAACTGCCGAGCGTAAGCAGATAAGCTTTCTACATAACGACGTTGCCCCTCTGAATATAAAGTGTCAAAGGCTAAACTCGACTTGCCGGAGCCTGATACACCAGAAATTGTTATGAAATTATTTCGTGGAATTTTAAGTGAAATATTCTTTAAATTATTGACTCGTGCCCCTCTTATATTTATAAAAGACTGATTCTCTGACATACGATAATTCCAAGATATATATGAAAATAGTCTGACGCCGGATATTTGAAAGCTCAACGAAGCAGCGATACTCAGACTCTATTTATGCAAATGCAATGAAATGGGGCACATCAAAAGACAATATATATTTGATGTGCCCCCAATTTATGGTAGGTAAGTAAAACTATTTTGCGGTGAAAGGTATTTTCTTAATACGTCTTTCATGACGTCCACCTTCAAAAGTTGCTTTAAAGAATTCGTCCATAATGCCTTCGGCTGTACGATTATCTATAAAGCGCCCGGGCATAACCAAGATATTCGCATCATTATGTTGACGAATCAATTCAGCCAAATCCTTGTTCCATACTAATCCCGCACGGACACCTTGATGCTTGTTAAGGGTTATCACCATCCCTTCACCACTTCCACAAATAGCAATACCGGGGTAGACTTCACCCGACTCAACAGCTTCTGCCAAAGGATGGGCAAAATCCGGATAATCTACACTCTCATCACTATAAGTGCCAAAATCTTTTATTGGATAACCCTTCTTCTCAAGGTAGTCAAGAACAAATTGTTTCAATGGAAATCCTGCGTGATCGCAGGCAAGTCCAACTGTTTTAATTTCCATAGGCTCTTACAAATTTATGGTTAATATTTTTATGTGAATTGTTAACTGCTTGCTTTAATTTATGTTACAAAAGCAATGTCCTGCTATTACAGACCTAAGAACGCTTTTACTTGCTTGTAAACATTCTCGCCGGTATAACCCAATTTTTCGTTTAATACTTTAAATGGTGCGGAGAATCCAAATGAAGTTAATCCGTATATACAAGACTTACTTCCAATGCCGACGAGCCCTTCAAGTGTTACAGGAAGACCTGCTGTCAACCCAAATTTCTTGACGTCTTCGGGAAGTACTTCTTGTTGATAAGACTTTGGTTGTCTACAGAACAATCCTTCAGAGGGACAACTTACAACACGAACTTTAATTTTATCTTGTCGTAAAAGTTTAGCGCCCGCTTCAAGAGTTGAGACTTCAGAGCCGCTTGCGACTAAGATAATATCAGGATTATCATCACTGCCGGCGACAATATACGCCCCTCGTGCCACATTGGCATAATCATTGCCAACGGGTAATTGGTCAATATTTTGCCGTGACAAAATAAATGCTGTGGGGGTATCTACATTGTTCATTCCAATCTTCCAGCATTCAGTCGTCTCATTTGCATCCGCAGGACGGAAAACCCTCACGCTATCCAATCCATGATGATTCTTTAACTTCTCCATTAATCGGATTTGGGCTTCTTGCTCCACGGGTTCATGAGTAGGACCGTCTTCTCCAACTCTGAAAGAGTCGTGACTCCAAATAAACTTTACAGGGATTTGCATTAATGCGGCCATTCGGATGGCAGGCTTCATATAATCAGAGAAAACAAAGAATGTTCCCATTGCCGCAATGACACCACCATGCAACATCATGCCGATACACATGCAAGCCATTGCCAGTTCTGAGACTCCTGCTTGGAAGAAAGCTCCGCTAAAATCACCTTTTGTCAAGGATGTTGTTTGCTTTAAGAAACCATCTGTCTTATCAGAATTTGATAAGTCCGCACTGGCACAAATCATATTGGGAACTTGCTGTGCCAGCGTTTTCAAGCATTCTGCGCTTGCTGCCCGCGTTGAATCACCGGCTTTTTGCTCCACCTTGCTCCAATCAATGATGGGAGCCTTACCAGAAAACCATTGATCTTTCTGTTTTGCCAAGTTCGGATTTGCCTGTGCCCAACTTTCTTCAGCCTTACGTCGTTCTGCAACGATAGCTTTAAGTTCAGAACGACGTCGTTCATAAAGTTGCTTTACATCCTCAAATATAACAAAAGGATTTGTTGGATCACCTCCAAGATTCTTGATAGTATTGATATAGGCTTGACCTCCGAGTGGTGCGCCATGCGTTTTTATACTATGCTCGTAACTTGTTCCGTCCTCTTTTAGTGCGCCTTTACCCATCGTTGTATTTCCAATGATGAGCGTTGGTCTGCTTTTTTCTTTTTGAGCAGCGCTGATAGCTTGGCTTATTTCTTCGGGATCATTACCGTTGATGGTAAGGACATTCCAATTCCAAGCTCGATACTTAGCCGCAGTATCCTCCGTCATGACAACACCACATTCAGTAGACAGCTGAATATCATTTGAATCATAGAACATGATCAGATTATTCAGCCCGAGCGTACCGGCGAGACGACCTACACCTTGTGATATTTCCTCCTGAATACCTCCATCAGAAATATAGGCGTATATCTTATGTTGCATAACGGTCTTCCCCAATCTTGCTTCCAAGAATTTCTCCGCAATAGCCGCGCCGGCAGCAAAAGCATGCCCTTGCCCCAAAGGACCGGAAGTGTTTTCTATACCTCTTGCAATGTCACGCTCAGGATGGCCGGGAGTGGGAGACCCCCATTGTCTAAACTGCTGTAACTCGGCAAGAGAAAATTTACCTTGTAAGGCTAAGGCAGAATATAACATTGGCGACATATGCCCGGGATCAAGATAAAAACGATCTCGGCCACTCCATGTTGGATCTTCAGGATCATAAACCAGAAACTTCGCAAATAATATATTTATAAAATCAGCACCGCCCATCGCACCTCCAGGATGCCCGGACTTAGCCTTCTCAACCATAGAAGCAGCTAAAATGCGTATGTTATCTGCTGCAAGATTCATTAGTGTTGTACTTTCCATTGCTATAAAAAAGAGGTTATAACTTAATATTGCAAATATACTATTTATTATTTATAAACCCAACTGATTTCTTTAGTTATTTGTTGATTAGATAGCAATTTCGTGCATCAAACTCTTGATTCTCTTTAATATTAACATAGATTCACGCTGACGATACCCACAGGAGTACCATTTTGTTCGGTTCGGAATAAGTATTCTAAAATTAGCCGTGTTTAATGTTCGATTGCCAAGGCAGAACGTGATAAATAATGGCTTGCTTATCACGTTCCGCCTTGGCAATCAAGCTTTGGCGTTTGCTCGGGTTGAGCAAGTCTGCCGTCATTTGCCTTGGCGTTTGCCGAGCTCCGGCATTTAACACCTGTTATACCTTGGCGTTTGCCGAGCTCCGGCATTTAACACCTGTTATACCTTGGCGTTTGCCGAGCTCCGGCAAATCTGCCGTCATTTGCCGTGACGGTTGCCGAGCTTCGGCAAGTCTGCCGTCATTTGCCGTGACGTTTGCCGAGCTTCGGCAAGTCTGCCGTCCATTATCGCGACAGAAGAGCACAAAAAAGCCTCTTGCGCATCATAAATACACAAGAGGCTTCTTGTTTCCTTTATTATATATTATTCAACAGGAATATCTTTGTTCACATTCTTACAACCTGCAACCGCATAGAAGAACATATAGGCGATCGCAATAAGTGGAACCATGTATGAAATCAGATACCCTGCATGGTCTGCTATAAAACTTTGGAGCAATGGAAGTAGGCCACCGCCAACGACCATCATCATGAAAATACCTGAAGCTGCTGCAGTATACTTTCCAAGACCTTCTGTAGCCAGGTTAAAGATAGACGTCCACATGATGGAAGTACAGAGACCACAGAGTACTAAAAGAACGGCTGCAATAGGAACTACTACTGTATCGAAAGAAGAACCGGAGAATACAGGCATAGAAACCGTAACGGTTTTTCCCAAGAAAATTGCCAAGACAATGAATACCATTGCTACAGAAGTCGCGATCGTCATCATTGCCTTACTTGAAACTTTGTTTGCGATAAAACTTGAGCAAAAACGGCCAACAAGCATCAGGAACCAATAAGTAGCAGCTACAGAACCGGCAATGGCTACAGCGTTTCCTGTTAGGTCTGCGCCTGCGTTGGTTTGGTCGCTTAGATAATAAATCAGTGTTCCGGGAATACCGACCTCTACGCCCACATAAACAAAGATTGCGATAACACCTAAAACGAAATGGCGGAAAGCCCAAGGACTATGCTCAAACACGGTGTCTTTCGTTACTTTTCCCTTGTCAGGATCGGAAATAGGAATAAAGCTCAATATTATAAATGCGGCAGCAAATACAGCCATCGCGATATAGAGCACAAGATTTACGTTTACCATCTTAGTGGAAGCTGTAACGGTACCGATCAAAGCTCCTACGAAAAGCGGGGTCAGTGTTCCGGAGAGAGAGTTAAGCGTTCCACCTATCATGTTCAACTGGTTACCTCTGTTTCCACCGCCACCAAGGAGGTTCAGCATTGGATTTACAACCGTATTCAAGATACATACAGAGAAACCTGAAATAAATGCGCCTAATAAATATACGCCAAAGCCTACGGTCTTTGCATCGATAGTTCCTGAGATAAACTGTGTCAATACACCTACGAAACCGACAGCGATACCAATCATTGCGGTTTTCTTGTAACCGATTTTAGTCAAAAGCTTTCCGGCAGGTATGCCCATGAATAAGTATGCTAAGAAGTTCATAGCATTACCAAGCATGCCTACTGTATTAGCACTCTCTCCCGCAAAAGCATTTTTCCAAATAACACCAATTGGGGCTGCAAGATTCGTAACGAATGAAATCATAGCATAAAGGAACATCATCGTGATGATAGCAATTATGCTTCCATTTTGTTTTGTTTGATTTTCCATATTAGGTTTTAATTATAATTTAATGAAATTCTTTGTAATATGCGCGATTGCGGTTTTTTAATCTGCTACGCTAAACTTATATACCGTTTTTTGCTTGTATTGCATATTAGGTTCCAATACGACAGAGGGGAAATAAGTATGATTGGGAGAGTCCGGGAAATGCTGTGCTTCAATACAAATGGCACTACGTTTGGGGAATGTTGCCCCAAACTGTCCCTTATAACCGGTCGCCCAATTATCGGTATAAATCTGAACGCCCGGCTCTGTCGTATAGACTTCCATGACTCTGCCACTTGCAGGATCGGTAATTCTGGCAGCAAAACTTAATTCGTCCTCCTCTTCCTTATTTAATACAAAGCAATGATCATAGCCCGCGCCATATTTTATCTGTTCATGATCAGCGCCTATATCCTGACCAATGGTTTTAGGTGTTCGGAAATCGAAAGGAGTATTGTCAACTTTAAGAATCTCACCGGTTGGTATACTATTCTCATCAATTGGAATATAGTAATTTGCATTAATCTCACACATCATGTTTTCAATAGATGGAGTAGGGGTACCTATACCGGACAAAGAGAAAAAGCCATGATGAGTCAGGTTAATAATTGTCTTTTTATTAGTGGTGGCCAAATACTCTATTACCAATTCATTATCATTGGTAAAAGTGTACATTACCGTGGTCTTCAGTTCTCCGGAATAGCCTTCCTCTCCATAAGCGCTTACATAGTGGAGAACCAGTGTCTGCTCATTCATCATCTGCGCATCCCACACCCTGGCATGGAATCCTGTGGGACCACCATGGAGATGGTTAGGGCCGTTATTGATTCCTAATTGATATTCCTTTCCATGTAATTTGAATTTCCCTTTGCAAATCCTATTTCCATAACGGCCAATTAGAGTTGACAGAAAAGGTTCCGGAGAGGACATTACATCTTGAATGTTATCATGTCCTTGGATAATATTAGCCTTTACACCATTTCTATCCGGAATCATTAACGCAACAACAGCACCACCATAGTTTGTTATTGCAACTTCATTGCCATGGGTATTACTTAAAATAAAAAGATCAGTTTTCTTATGATCAACGGTGGTTTGAAAATCGCTTTGTTTCAAGCCACAGATGTATTTTTTATCCATCGTGTTCACCATCAAATTGTTTAGTACTTATTTTTTTAGATTTACGATTTTGTTGCAAAGTAACTGAAAAAAAACGGAAACCACAAATAAAGAAATAAAAAAAGTAATAATAATTTGACAGCAAAATGGTTATTTCGTGTGCAGCAAACCTGACTGCAGATCCGCAACAATGTAACTACTTCCACCTATAAACACAAAATCTTCTGCTTTGGCATCTGAGAGAGCCTGATTATAGGCACTCATAACATCATGGAAAATGCTTCCCGTTAATCCATGACGGACACCACAAGCAGCAATCTTTTCTACGGGGAAAGCTCTATGTGTAGAAGGTTGGGTCCAATAAAAGGTTCCATCTTTAGGAAGCATAGTCATCACAGTATCCAAATCTTTGTCGTCTACCATGCCAAAGACTATACGCTTCGTATTGCCGGGCTGTTGCGCGATTTGTCGACTTAAATACTTCCAGCCACCTGAATTGTGTCCCGTATCGCAGATAACGTATGGCTTTTTACCAAGACATTGCCAGCGTCCTAAAAGTCCTGTTTGCTTTACAACGCATCCAATTCCTTTGGTGATTGCTTCTTCATTTTTTATAATGCGTTGACGCTTAAGCTCCTTGGCTGCCACTAATACCGTATTCATGTTTTTCTCCTGATAGTCTCCCATCAAGTCTCCCCGTACATATTGTCCATCTGACAAGTGATACATTCGTCCACCTGCCTCCGCCGATTTAGAAGAAATAACAATCTTATTTTGTAAATCCTCCGCCAAAACAATTGGGGCATTTAACTCTTTAGCTCTTTGTATAAAGACAGGTTTGCTTTCAGAATTGTTTTCACCTATAATCACCGGAACATTCTTTTTTATGATACCGGCTTTCTCTCTGGCAATCTTGCCTAAAGTATTTCCCAGGAATTTGACATGATCAAGGCTAATATTCGTTATGACAGACAATATCGGCGTGATGATATTGGTACAATCAAGCCGACCGCCAAGTCCTACTTCTATAATCGCGATATCTACCTGACAATCTGCAAAATATTTAAATGCCATTGCGGTAGTCAGTTCAAAGAAACTTGGGTGTAAAGGCTCGAAGAAAGAACGATATTTTTCTACAAAATCAACAACATAGGATTCGCTGATGCAAACTCCATTTACTTTGATTCTCTCCCTGAAATCAATGAGATGTGGACTTGTGTATAAGCCTACCTTATGGCCGTCGGTCTGCAAAATAGATGCCAAAGTATGAGAGCAAGAACCTTTTCCATTGGTTCCCGCAACATGAACCGTCTTATACTTTTGGTGTGGATGGCCCAAAAACGCATCCATTGCTAAACTGTTATCCAAGCCCTCTTTATAAGCAGAAGCACCCACATGTTCGAAAACAGGGGTGCTTTTAAATAAATACTCAATCGTTTCCTGGTATGACATGATGGGGATTAATTAAAATAATTCTTGAACCTGTTAAAAATAGATTCTTTCGTTACGGAGTCACCTCTAAAATTGTCACTATTTCTAAATCCTTCTATCTTTTCTTTCTCATCCTTGGTCAGGGTCTTAGGGATAAATACACTTATGTTGACGACTAAATCTCCTAAGCCCGAGCCATACCCCTGAACAGCGGGCAAGCCTTTGTGCCGCAAGCGAAGCGTCTTTCCCGGTTGCGTTCCTTGTTCAATCTTTATTTTAACCTTATTGCCCGTAATTGTCGGAATTTCCATATCACCGCCCAAAGTCGCGGTCGGGAAATCCAACAGTAGATTATAAATAATATCCTGCCCGTCTCTTACAAAGGTATTATTAGGTTCTTCTTCAATGAGAACCTGAATATTGCCACTAACGCCATTGTGAGCTCCAGCATTACCCTTACCGGGCACATTGACTACCATGCCTTCGGCTACACCGGCCGGGATTTTGATTTCAACAACCTCTTCACCCTTTACTACGCCGGAACCGCCACAATGTTTACACTTATTCTTAATGACAGTTCCTTCACCATGGCAAGTAGGACATTCTGTTTGGGTTTGCATCATGCCAAGCATGGTGTGGACAGATCTAACGACAACGCCATGCCCATGACAAGTAGGACAGGTCTCCGTATCACTCCCTGCTTCCGCGCCGCTACCATGACAATGATCACAGGTAATATCCTTGCGAACCTTGAACTTCTTAGTAACACCTGTAGATATTTCTTGTAAAGAAAGCTTTACTTTTAAGCGTAAGTCATTGCCACGATACTGCTGGCGTTGGCTACCGCCACCAAAACCGCCAAAACTTGAGAAACCGCCGCGACCTCCAAAGATATCACCAAACATTGAGAAAATATCGTCCATATCCATACCGCCGCCAAAACCGCTGAAGCCGCTTCCCTGGGGGCCGTTAAAGCCAAATTGATCATACTGTTGGCGTTTTTGCGGATCGCGAAGAACATCATAGGCTTCTGCCGCCTCTTTGAATCTTTCCTCTGCTCCTTTATTTCCGGGATTGCGATCCGGATGATTTTCAATCGCAATTTTTCTATATGCTTTCTTTATTTCGTCATCTGACGCTGACTTGTCGACGCCTAAGACTTCGTAATAGTCACGTTTTGCCATAAACCAACTGAAAAATATTTATTGTCCGACAGCAACCTTCGCATGACGAATCACTTTATCATTCATCATATACCCATTTTGAACACAATCAATTACCTTTCCTTTCTTCTCGTCGATAGGACTTGGAACCATGGCAATGGCCTCATGGAAATCTACGTTGAAATCAACATCATCCGTCTCAATTTTCCTTACGCCCAGTCCCTCAAGAACCTTGATGAATTTGTTATATATCATCTCTACGCCAGCCCTTATAGCTGCCGGATCCTCACTTTTGTCTTTCAAAGCACGCTCAAAATCATCTAAAACTGGTAATATAGCGTCAACGACTTTTTCACCACCATTCTGCCGAAGTTCTTCTTTTTCCTTAATAGTGCGCTTCCGGTAATTGTCAAATTCCGCAACCTTTCTCAGCAACTGGTCTTTTAATTGTGCGTTTTCCTCCTCCAGTTTCAACACGATATCGTCGGATGATATATCTGACGTTTTGTCACAACGCTCTGATGATTGTGTTTCGACCTCAGTGTCGTTGGAAGTCTCTTTTTCCTTGGAATCCTTCAACTCTTCTGTTTCTTGCCGGTTGATATTCTCTTTATTCATAGCTTTGTCCTTCATCATAATAATTTTATCAGATTGTATTACAAATACTGTGCCATAAAAATCCCCTTCATTGATTGGGAAGGGGAGTCGCTGTTTTTAATTTTGATACATTTTCGCTTTCAGCTCCTTGATAGCGTTGTCATAGATATATTCATCATAGCTCATCAGCTTGTCGATAGTTCCATTGGGAGTCAGTTCTATAATTCTGTTGGCTACCGTTTCTATAAATTCGTGGTCATGACTCGCAAAGAGAATATTTCCCTTAAATACGCTTAAATTATTATTGAAAGCCTGTATACTTTCCAAATCAAGATGGTTAGTCGGTGTGTCAAGAATCAGGCAATTGGCGTTCTGCAACTGCATACGGGCTATCATACAGCGCATTTTCTCTCCCCCTGATAATACGTTCACTTTCTTTTCCACCTCTTCTTGCTTGAAGAGCATTCTGCCCAAGAAGCCTTTCATCACGACCTCATTGCCGGCACCGTACTGGCTTAACCATTCTACAAGATTCTTGTCCGTATCAAAGAATTTTGTATTGTCTAAGGGAAGATAGGCCGTTGTAATCGTCACTCCCCACTTATACTCGCCGGCATCAGCGGCCCTGTTACCATTAATAATCTCAAAAAGCGCGGTCATCGCTTTGGGATTATGGCTCAAGAAGACGACCTTCTCTCCTTTCTCTATATTAAAATTTACATGGTCGAACAAAACTGTTCCGTCAGTATCAACGGCTTTCAGATTATCGACTTCCAGTATCTGGTTACCCGGTTCCCGTTCCATTTGGAAGATAATGCCCGGATATTTTCTGCTGGAAGGACGAATTTCTTCTATATTCAATTTCTCCAACATTTTCTTACGAGAGGTAGTCTGCCGGCTCTTTGCCACATTCGCAGAAAAACGACGGATAAACTCTTCGAGTTCTTTCTTCTTTTCTTCAGCCTTCTGGCGTTGATTCTGTGCCTGGCGCAAAGCCAATTGCGAACTTTCATACCAGAAAGAATAGTTTCCTGAGAATACGGTTACTTTACCAAAGTCAATATCCACGGTCTGTGTACTAACCGCATCCAGGAAGTGGCGGTCGTGGCTTACGACCAAAACCGTCTGCTCTACATTGCCCAAATATTCTTCCAGCCACTCTACCGTATCCAAGTCAAGATCGTTGGTTGGCTCGTCGAGCAGCAGATTGTCCGGCTTTCCAAATAGGGCTTTTGCCAGCATAACTCTCACTTTTTCGTTATTAGAAAGCTCACCCATCAATTTGGCGTGCAGATTCTCCTTGATGCCAAGATTCTGTAAAAGTTGAGCTGCGTCACTTTCTGCTTCCCAACCATTCATCTCGGCAAATTTCTCTTCCAGCTCTGCAGCCCGGTTTCCATCTTCTTCAGTCATTTCGGGTTTGGAATACAACTTATTTCTCTCTTGCATGTTGGTCCACAAGGGTTGATGTCCCATCAACACTGTGTCCAACACAGAAAACTCGTCATATTTGAAATGATCCTGCTCCAATACCGAGAGACGTTCGCCGGGGCCTAATTCTACAGTACCTTTGTTTGGCTCCAGATCGCCGCTAATAGCTCTGAGAAGGGTAGACTTACCTGCGCCATTCGCACCAATCACACCATAAATATTACCGTGAGTGAATTTGATATTCACATCTTTGTACAAAACCCGCTTTCCAAATTGAATCGCAAGATTAGTTACTGTTATCATTCTTTTTTTGAATTATAGGAGTTTCGTTAGCGTCATAAGCCCTCTGATTGCTATTTAGAATATCAAAAGCAACAGATATGGAATAGCTTAAGATTGGGTGAAAAACCACGAAACTATAGTTAATTATTTCTTTTATTTTAATTTTCTGCTGCAAAAGTACTGCTTTTTTTACTTTTACCCAAGCTAATTCCTATCTGTATCAGCTTTTTTGTAAAGATGATGATGAACTCTTACAATCCTGATACCTAACTGTGATGGATGTTGTCCCATATATTGCCGAAGTGTCATCGGCTCTTCAACGACTTTTTTCCGAACCTGACTGGCATTCAACATGTGCAAACCATCGGCATGCCAAATGGCGATACCCAAATGACTTGTATCAAGCCCTTTCTTATTCGTAACAATCGCAATGATATCGCCGTCATGAATGACCTTACGCAAAAGTTTGGTATTCTTGATTTCCGATTTAGGAATATATCGGCAGACCCTATTACTTAGGCTTTTCTCAATAATCTTGATTCGAGAGACCCTATCAGCCCGATTCTTCAACATGGGATAGAAGTCCACATGGGTCGACATATAATCCAATTGCAACTGCTGAATGGCAGAGAATGGGGGAGTAGGCTCGCTGATTTCTGTAACATAACCATTCTCTGAATTAGCGTCTATCCAATCGGTAAAATAATGCTTTCTTGTCACATAATCAACAGTACCGTTATGGTAGCGAATTGCTTGTAAAGTTTGGCAAAAGTCTTGAAAGCGCGTCATCTTCGCCTTTGCGCACATTACCAATGCTATGACATTCTCTACATACGTAGTGCAATCCAGCTGACGCAGGTTTATAACCAACCTTTCCCGCTTATTCCTTTCCAAAGTCTTAGCTACATAGGGTAAGTTTCGCAGCTGCCGGGCAAAGTATATGACCAGTTTCCCTGTAGACAATTCCCTATTCGCTTTACTCAGTAGCTGAACGACTTTCAGGCTGTCGGCTTTCGTATAATCTATTCCACGATAATCCATTGCCGTTCCGGCCTCAACGCGTAAGGCGGAAAACCACATGACAATCACAAGGGCAAGGATATTCTTCATCATTTTATGAAATGGGGTTACGCGGTGAATATTAATAGATTCTTTCAACTTGCTTCACTCCCTTTACCGTTCGGATTCTCTTCAATAGAGTCTCAAGTTTACCTTTGTCATCAAGTTGCACGACAAGATTGCCTTTGAAGATACCATCATTGCTATCGATATTGATACTTCTCATGACAATTTTCTCTTCCTTGGAAATAATATTGGTAATATTACTTACAATACCGATATCGTCAACGCCAATTACTCGAATCGCTATGCTGTATTGACCATTTCCCTTGCCGCTCCACTTGGCTTTGACTATGCGATAGCCAAATCGTTTGCGCAGTTCGGGAGCGTTCGGACAATCCGAACGATGAATCGTGATACCACCGTTTACGGTAACAAACCCAAAGACCTGATCTCCATATATAGGATGGCAGCACTTAGCCAGCTTGTAGTCTATACCTTTAAGATTGCGGTCGATAATCAAGACGTCATCATTTCCCTGCGCCAGCTCTTCGTGAGGATTCTCGAACTCAAACCGGTCCGCGCTCGCCGCCGTCCGAGGCGTAGTCGGCAGATTCTGCTGATGGTTATACACCTCCGTATATTGCTCAATGATCAGATTGGAGTCAAGCTTACCATCTGCGACATCCTTATAGAAATCCGAATTTTCCTTATAACCCATTTTTTTGATAAGATGGGCCATCGTCGATTCTTGTATCTCTATCTTGCGATTTTTAAACCTTCGTTCCAGCAGTTCTTTCGCCATCAGCCCTTCCTTGGCCTGAGTTTCTTTCAAAGCGAGCCGTATCTTCGACTTGGCTTTACTACTCTTCACAATATTCAACCAATCACGCTTGGGCTTCTGATTGCTTTGCGTAAGAATCTCAACAGTATCGCCGGAATGTAACACGTCTCTGAAAGACACGGCCTTTCCGTTTATCTTGCCGCCCACACAGGTATTGCCAATATTGGTATGGATATGATATGCGAAATCCAAAATAGTTGCTCCCTTGGGAAATTTGATCAAATCCCCCTTGGGAGTGAATACATAGACTTCATCTTCATATAAATCCATCTTAAATTGGTCCATCAGCTGAAGGTCGTCATTATTCTCCAATGCCGACCTTATACTGCCGAGCCATTCATCGATTCCGCCTTCACTCTTGACACCCTTATAACGCCAGTGGGCAGCCAGACCATGTTCGGCCACCTGGTCCATTCGCTCCGTGCGTATTTGGACTTCAACCCACTTGTTTTCCGGTCCCAATACCGTGATATGCAAACTCTCATAACCATTGGTCTTAGGAACACTCAACCAGTCGCGGAGTCTTTTGGGATTGGGCTGGTACATATCGGTCACAATAGAATAGACTTGCCAGCACAACATCTTTTCACGCTCGATCGGGGAATCTATTATAATGCGTATGGCAAAAAGATCATAAATACCTTCAAAGCCGCATTTCTGCTTCTTCATCTTTTGCCAAATGGAGTGAATGCTCTTTGTACGCCCTTTCATGTGATAGCGCAAGCCCGCGGCTTTCAGGCGTTCGTCCAGAGGCTGTACAAATCTTTTGATATATGTGTCTCGTGCCGCCTTTGTAGCGTTCAGCTTCTCCTTAATCAGGTAATACGCGTCATGCTCCAGATATTTCAAGCTTAAGTCCTCCAGTTCGCTCTTCAGCTTATAGAGTCCCAGCTTATGCGCTAAAGGAGCATACAAATAACTTGCCTCCTCCGAAATGGCCCGTTGAGCTTCTTTTTGCGTGGTATCACGGATCTGACGCATCAGATTGACACGGTCTGCAATCATGATCAGGATAACGCGCATGTCTTCAGAGAATGAGACCAACAGATTCCTGAAGTTTTCGCTCTCTATGACGGGATTCTTCTTGTATAATTCCTGAACCTTTACCAAGCCATGGATAATGTGGGCCACGTTTTCTCCATATTCGGCTTTTATCGTATCTAAAGTAGAGGATTCGGTCACAACACCATAATAGAGTAGAATAGAGAGAACGCTGTCACGCTTCAGGCCTATCTCATCTACGGCAATTTCCGCCGTGCGCAATCCTTGCAGGATAGGATTCAGGCCAAAAGCGTCCCGCTTTAACCTTCCCTCACGAATCGCCCGGATGATTTGTCGACGGAGCTTTCTTTCGTCGTCAGCCCACAACGACTCCGAGAGGGTTTTCCTCAAGAGTGACAGCAATCGTATCGTTTCAGACAATTCATCTTGTGTGAACTCAAATCTCTCTATCATATCTTATAAACAATATTATTGATGTTGTTCCCTTAGTAAATCATTCACCACCTTAACCGGATTAAAAGTGCTGAGAGGAACTTCAACGAAAATCGTATTCCAATCGCTCATGGCGCCATTCCAAAGTCCGGGAAGTTCTAATGCCTTCAGTTCTTTTCCATTCTTACTTTTATGGCTGATGAAACCGGTGCTATGGTCCACGTAATCCGGAAGATTGAATTTCTCGCCCTTATAATTATAGACCGCGCACACCAGATCGACCGGATTAAAATGCGTGCCATTGGTAAACATCTTGACAAACTCCTTATTATTGGTGTCGATCTGACTGCTTTCAAGAATTTGGAGGCTTGTCGTTCCGTCCTGATTATAAACAATAAAAGGACCGCCTCCGGGTTCACCTACATTTTTAACAACGCCACAGACACGCATGGGGCGATTCAACTTTTGCTTCAGATAGCAAGTCAAATCGGCATCTTCCAACTCTTTCAGGTCATCCTTTCTGCAATACAAGTCTCGTTGTAAAAATCTGACAATTTCTTGCAGTAACTCGTGTGAATATTCTCCGCTATCCAAAACCTTTAAATATTCAAAAGTCTTGGCCTGCTTCTCTACAAGAACCCCTGCGATAACCTCTTTGTAAGTTATCGTGCCGGTTTTGAATTTGTCAGGAGTTACATTATCGATATTTTTTACAAAGATAATATCAGCATTGACATCGTTCAAGTTCTCAATCAAGGCGCCATGCCCCCCGGGACGGAAGAGCAGGGAACCGTCTTCATTTCTGAAAGGGGTATTGTCAGGATTTACCGCGATCGTATCGGTGCTGGCTTTCTGTTCTGAAAAAGAAATATTCAATTTCATCCCATACTTTTTCTCTATGCCGGGCGCTTTCTTATTTACTTTCTCCTTAAATAATTCCAGGTGCTCGTGACTGACGGTATAATGCACGTTTGCCGTATTGTTGGCATTTGCATACAAGGCTGCTTCCACCAAATGCTCTTCCATCGGAGTACGATCCTCATCATGGTAATGGTGAAACAGGATGAGTCCTTTGGGCAGCTGCCCGTAATTCAGGCCGCATGGCAACAACAGGTTTTCAACAATGGCTTTGTAATGAGTGGAATCGAGAAGTTCTGTGATTGTCTTGCCTTGATTTTTAAGGCATGCTTCATTCAGTGCATTATAAAAAGCAAATTTCGTAATGTGTGTAAAGAATTCCTTTTCATAATCGGTTTGCGGTGTATCATAATCCGCGGAAAGAAACGCGAATAAATCCTTAAACATTCTGCTCGCGGCACCGCTGGCAGGAACGAACTTCAAGATTTGTTTCTTTCCGCCCGCCCGATAATCTCTCCACCTTTTTTGGTATTCTTCCTTTTCTTGTTCGGAAACTCTCAAAACGCCGGCGTCAATTGTTGCTGCGCCTTTAAGTTTCAAATAAGGGAATCCCTCTGACAGTTGTCTCAGTTGGTTAAAGACTTGGGATTCGGTCATCCCCCGTTTCTCAATCTGAATTTTATCAATTTCTGTTAGTAGCATAAATAATCCTCCGTAATTTATTTCTTGTGTATATATGTTAATAGTTTCTTGAAGGCAAAATACATGATTGCCAATAAAAGTATACCGATGATTGCATATTTTATATATTCACTATAAGACTCTATGGCTTCGCCAAGTTTATCCTCCGGAACGATGGAAAACAAATACCAGCCAAGGAAAGCGAGAATACAATTCCAAACACCGGCACCAATCGTGGTATAGAGAATGAATTTGCCATAGTGCATCTTGGCCAGACCTGCCGGAATAGATATAAGGTGACGAATACCGGGAATCAATCTTCCCGTTATCGTGGCAACCATACCATGATTGTTAAAATAGGATTCGCTTTTCTCAACTTTCTGCCTGTTGAGCAGACATACCTTTCCCCACTTGCTTTCCGCAAAACGATAGATAATGGGGCGACCTAAATAATAGCCCGCAAGGTAATTGATTGTCGCGCCGCAATCAGCGCCTAATGTTGCCAAAAGAATGACGAGCCAGATGTTCAAGTTGCCTCCTGCCGCGTGATAGGCAGCCGGAGAAACAACCAATTCTGAGGGAACAGGTATGACTGTGCTTTCCAACATCATCAGAAACCAGACGGTGAAATAATTGAGATTGCTTAAAAGGTAAGAGAGTACGGACATTTCTTGATATATAAAATGTTACTTATTATTCTCGCATGACATTTGGAATAGGGGAGAGACGCTCATGCGTAGCGTCTTGGGGCGCGAAAACAAATTGAGCCATAGGATTCATCCATGGCTCAACTGTATTTATTTGGTACTAAGTTTTGCCCATGTATCTTTTAGGCCTACTGTCTTATTAAAGACAAGATGGTCGACTACAGCGTCCGGATCCTTCATGAAATATCCGATCCGTTGGAACTGCAAATACTCGCCGGGCTGCTTTTCGGCCGCCCAGTTTTCTACATAGCAATTATTCCTTACGATATAACTGTCTTTATTAAGCAATTCCAAAAACTCGCGCTCATCGGAAGACGGATCTTCCACAGAAAAGAGTCGGTCATATTCACGAACCTCAGCTTTCTGGCAATCGTCGGCAGATACCCAATGCAGCGTGCCTTTTACTTTTCTGTTAGCACCGCTCTCTCCGCTCTTGCTCGTCGGATCGTACTCTGCCTGAATCTCTATGACATTGCCGTCCTCATCCTTTGTGCAGCCGGTGCACATAACGATATAGGCGTTTTTCAAGCGAACCTCTTTGCCGGGGGTCATACGGAAGAATTTCTTCGGCGCTTCTTCCATAAAATCATCACGCTCTATCCATAAATTCTTTGAGAAAGTTATTGTATGAGTACCATCCTGCTCGTTTTCAGGATTGTTTACTGCAACCAAATCCTCTTTTAAATCATTGGGATAATTAGTTATAACGAGCTTCACGGGATCGAGTACGGCGCTCACGCGGCAGGCTCTTTTATTTAAGTCTTCGCGCACGCACGACTCCAATAACGCGATGTCATTCAAGGCGTCAAATTTCGTATAGCCGATAGAATCAATAAAGTTACGAATACTCTGTGGACTGTAGCCTCTGCGCCGCATTCCACAGAGTGTCGGCATACGTGGGTCGTCCCAACCATTGACCAAATTCATATCCACCAGGGCATGCAACTTACGCTTGCTCATAACCGTATAGGTCAGATTAAGACGGTTGAATTCTATCTGCCTGGGTCTGTAATTTGCTTGATTGTCATTTTCTTTTTCCAACAAGAAATCGACAAACTTGTCGTATAATGGGCGGTGGGGAACAAACTCGAGCGTACAGATACTATGCGTCACGCCTTCAAAGAAATCGCTTTGCCCATGCGCAAAATCATACATGGGATAGGCGTGCCATTTCGTCCCCGTGCGGTGGTGTGGCGTGTGAATGATTCTGTACATGATAGGATCACGGAAGTGCATGTTCGAGTTCGCCATGTCAAGCTTGGCACGAAGCACCATGCTTCCTTCCACGGCTTCGGGGGTATTCATCTGTTCGAACAGACGAAGATTCTCCTCGACAGGTCTGTCTCTGTAGGGACTGGCAGTACCGGGACTGGTCGGGGTACCCTTCTGGTCAGCGATTTCCTGCGCAGTCTGTTCATCAACGTAAGCATAACCTTTTTGAATCATCCAAACCGCAAACTCCCAGAGCTTATCAAAATAATCGGAAGCATAGTAAATATTTTGCCACTTGAAGCCAAGCCACTCTATATCATTTAAGATATTCTCGACATACTCTGTATTTTCCTTGCTGGGATTCGTATCATCAAATCGCAAATTACAAACGCCATGATATTTTTCTGCTATTCCAAAGTCCATGCAGATAGCCTTTGCGTGCCCTATATGAAGATAGCCGTTAGGCTCTGGCGGGAAACGAGTTTGGATTCGTCCGTTGTTTTTTCCTTCCTCCAAATCTTTTTCAACAAGTTGTTCTACAAAACTTATTCCACGTTTATCCTCTTTGGGTAATTCTTCTGTAACTGCCATATTTCATTATAATTAATAATGCAAAAGTAATAGAAAAGTATCAATTCACAAAATAAAAGCTCTCCCTATATTTATCATATTACATCATGAGCATGTCTCCAAAGAAATCCGGACGATGGAAATCCGGTTTTTCAATATCGATTTTATTCCATGACAAGAAATGGGGTTGGCTCAGTTTGTCGCCGCATTTGTAGACGTTGGCTTTCAGTTTCATACCGTCAAAGCTCCGGATGTTTGATTGAAACCATGCTTCTTTGGGAATGACAAGAACCATATTCCATGAGAAATCTCCTTCAACAAGCGCTATATCATCCGAACCTAAAGAACTCCATCTCATCACTTTATCAAGAACAGCCGCTGGAGCTAATTGTCTGCCTTCGCGCGTAGGGCCACATCCGATGAGCAACCTGCCCGTACAATTACATTCCATATTATAGTAGAAGTTATCGCCGGGGAGCTGTGAGAAGAATTCACAGCAAGAGTCTTCCCACACCTTACCATTATCACGACCGGCTACCGAAGCGATACTGGTCTCTCTCACACGATATTCTATAATCAGACTTTGAGCTGTATGTGCCATGCGAAATGAAAACGCCGGTTTGTAAGGATAATCTGTCGACCAGTTAGCGTTAGTCACATCAGTATATGCCACATGCCGCTCATCCAGCAATTTGATTGCCGTGCTGAAATCTTGGGGCTGCGTTTCGAGCCTGCTCACTTCTATATTTTCCATAAAACGATATTTGTATGATTATTTCTTGCAAACTTACGAAAAAACAATATAATATTTGAAAGAAATAAGAAGTTTAACGTAAATCGACTTTTCCGCGGTAGTCTATTGATACAGGAGAGTTGGTATAGGATTTTGTCGGCGGTTTGAGCGCCGGAATCTAGTTAAAACATCTAAAAACTTAAAATATTTTTGTCGATGAATCGTCTATGTCAGTGAAAGGTATTTAGTACAAACAAGACGAAAAATGAAAATGGCGATGTGTGCTATGCTAATATGAATTTGCTCTGACCGACTATTATCCGCACAATATTTATGATGAACTAATTATAAAAAAGAAAACGATATGGGTATAAAAGAAGCGATAAGCGCGCGTCACATGGTGCGTAAGTATACGGACAGGCCGATACCGGCTGACATCGTTGCAAAACTGAATGCAAGAATCGAAGAGATTAACAAGAAGTATGGCGTGAACATAGCCCTCGTGACAAACGTCGAGTTATCACCGATATGGGGAATCATACGACTGTTCCGCGCCAAAGGAGTGAAGAACTATCTCGTATTATCAGGTCCCGACATTTCTAATATAGAGGAACTGCTGGGTTACACAGGAATAGCTCTCGTGCTCTACGCTCAGACAATCGGTTTGAATTCGTGGTGGATAGGCGGAACTTACAGTAAAAGCGCTGCCCGGCGAAATTGTGAAGGTACTGTGCTGAATGGCATAATAGCCGTTGGCTATGGCGCAAGTCAGGGTGTTCCTCATAAGTCGAAAACACCGGAGGAAGTAAGCCGTTATGATGGCAATGCTCCCGAATGGTTCACGAATGGAGTAAATGCAACGCTGCTTGCGCCAACTGCTTTGAATAAACAAAACTTCATGATTGTCGGCAAAGGCAATGAGGTGAGCATCACTTGCGACAATGGTCGTTGGAGCAATACGGATCTTGGAATTGTAAAATATCATTTCGAGGTTGGAGCCGGAAAAGAGAACTTCACGTGGAAGTAAACCTTTATCAAAACTTAATGTGGTAAAGCTATTGATAATTTCCAAAGAGGGAATTATCGTGATAGGATTATCATGTTGTACTATGAATTTATTTGACAAAGAGCAGTAAAAAAGTGGCAATATTTAAATTCAAAAAGGATTTCGGCGAGAAAAACGGCAGGAATTTGAATATTGTGTTAACCATTGATTACCAATAACTTAAATACAAAATAGCTATTGCGTGGAGGTATATCTCCTTGCAATAGCTATGCTTTTGCAAGCTCAAAGGGCTGCGATTGGAATATAATAGCAGCCCTTTGAGCACGAGAAAACTGCAAAATAGGGGAGTGAAAGGGCTGCTTTTACAATGAGAACCCTTGAACAAGAAGCATAAAAAGTACTAAAATAGGGTATTAAATGGCTATTGGAGAAAAATATTTGCGCTAATTGACAAAATAAATAAGGTCGTTTTTTATGAGCAAATGTTTACAAAAGGAAAGTTCTCTGAGCAGTAAGCGTGAGAGCTATATCGTACCCGACCGGTTGCAAAATAATCATTTTTAGGTATTGATAATGATGTTAAATGGCCTTAACTTTGTTTCATAAATACATTGTCTTTAGATGCGCATATCCTTTATCTGATGGATTTAAGATACATTTTTACCGTTTTGTTTTGTTGGGGTTCGCTGAACTGTGTAGGACAGAAATACGTCAATGTGAGTGGTGTTGTGACTGATGTCGCGGATAAAAGCACGCTTGCCGCGGCCACCGTTTCTTTTCAAGGCAAGCATTCAAGAGCCACGCTGGCCAATGCCAACGGGCGTTTCTCCATTGATGTGGTGGCCGGCGAAAGCTACGTGATGAAAGTGAGCTATGTAGGGTATGAACCTTATAGGCGCACGGTGACTTTTACCAAAAGCACGATCTTGAACGTGGGGCTGAAGGCCAACCTCCGTCTCAGTGAGGTGACGGTCACGGCCAAAGAGGCCCAAGGGCTCGTCACCAAGTCAGTTATCGGGCGGGACGCGATGAACCAGCTACAGCCCAACAGTCTGGCCGACCTTATGGAGTTGCTGCCGGGAGGTTATTCCAAAGACCCGAACATGGGCGTGGCCAACACGATAGCCTTGCGCGAAACGGGAAGCCTGACTGCCGGAGGGGCCTTGTCGCATAACAATGCCTTTGCCATATCGTCGCTCGGCACGCAGTTTGTCGTGGACGGCACACCCATCAATACCGATGCCAACCTGCAATTCTCTCCGCTTTCCGACACGCAACACATCACTTCGGGGGGTGGGGCGGAAAATTATCGCAACATCACCAACAAGGGCGTGGACATGCGTACGATAGGCACCGACGACATTGAGCGCGTGGAGGTGATACGGGGAATACCCTCGGCGGAATATGGAAACCTGACCAGCGGTATCGTAAACATCAAGAAGATACGCCGGAAGATACCGCTCTCGGCTCGTTTTAAAGCCGACGGCTACAGTAAGTTGTTCTCCCTGGGGAAAGGCATCGCCATCGGGAATGGTGACAGGCGGGTGCTCAATGTAGACCTCGGTTATCTGGATTCGAAGGTAGACCCTACCGACAATCTCGAAAACTACAAGCGGTTGAATGCTTCGCTGCGCTACACATTCAGGAAGACGACGGCGGGACAAGCGGAATGGAAGTGGGAGTCGGCACTCGATTATTCCGGCTCTTTCGACAACAGTAAGGCTGACCCCGATCTCAACTACGGGCGCATCGACGAATACCGATCCAACTACAATCGTATGGTCTTCACCAACAGCTGGTCGCTGAAGCGCGAAAAGGGGCTGCTCCGCGAGATAGAAGTCAACAGCTCCGTGGCGCAGCAGCTGGACCGTCTGCGTGAGAGACGTCTCGTGGCCCCGCAACGCTATGGCATCGTGCCCACGGGATGGGAGGAAGGAGAACGTGAGGCCGCTGCCGTCTATGCCGAATATGTGGCCGATTATCTGTGCGACGGCAAACCCTTCAACGCCTGGCTTAAAGCCAAGGGACTGCTCCGGTTGGATGTAGGTAAGGTGGAAAACCGCCTGAAGGTGGGCCTCAACTGGGACTTTTCCAAGAACTACGGCGACGGACAGGTGTACGACATGAGCCATCCGCTCAGTGTGAACGGCTGGTCGGCCAGGCCGCGGCGCTATAAGGATATTCCCGGACTGCAAAATCTGTCGGCCTTTGGCGAAGAAAACTTCATGGCGAAGATTGGGGGTAGCGTGCTGGAAGGCATGTTCGGAGTGAGGCTGAACACCATGCCGGGACTTGACAAGCGTTTTGAAATGAGCGGAAAGGTGTATGCCGACCCGCGCGTCAACCTCAACTGGCGGTTGCCCTATCTCACGGTCGGGGGTAGTCCGCTACGCCTTGCGCTCGCCTCGGGATGGGGGCTGACGACAAAAAATCCCACACTTAACTATCTCTATCCTGACAACTACTACAGCGACTTCGTAGAACTGGCCTACTACGACACCCAGAATCCCGAGCGCGACAGCCGCTTTGTGGTGATGAGCTACCGACAGGATCCTACGAATTATGCCATCAAGCCGGCCCGTAATCGGAAATGGGAGGTGCGATTGGATGTAGACTGGAAGGAGAACTCGCTGAGCGTGGACTATTTTTATGAGCAAATGACCTCGGGCTTCAGATACTCCCGCATCTACGGTGACTATCTATACAAGAAATATGACGCCACGCAGATGTCCGCCGCAACGGACTGGCGCACGCTGCCTTTTGAGAATAGACACGTGCTCGACGGCTATCAGCAGGCATCGAACGGCAGCAAGATGGTGAAACAGGGCGTCGAACTGCAATTCACTTCCGCTCGCGTCCGCGCCCTGCGCACCCGCTTCAATGTCAGTGGAGCATGGTTTCACACCACCTACACCAACAGCCAGCCGATGTTCGACCCCGTGAGCACCGTGATAGACAACCGCCCCGTGAGCGAGTCATACGTAGGACTCTACGACTGGAACGACGGGAGGGTGAACGATCGGGTGAACACCAACTTTACGCTCGATACCCAAGTGCCCGAATGGGGATTCATCTTCACCACGTCGGTGCAGTGCATGTGGCTCATCAAGACGAAGCGGCAGGAGAAGAGCGGCTACCCCATAGCCTACATTTCGGCGGCCGACGGTAAGGTGCACCCATACACTTCGGAGAGCGAGCAGAATGTCTTCCTGAAGCAGTTGGTGCAGACCTATAAGGAAGATATGTTCCGCCCGTTCACGGTGCCGATGTCGATGATCGTCAACCTCAAGGCTACCAAGCGCATCGGGCGCTACATGCGTTTGTCTTTCTTTGCCAATAAGATATTGGATTACCTGCCCGATTATAAGTCTAACGGTAAGGTGATACGCCGTAACGCTTCGCCTTATTTCGGGGTGGAGGCCAATCTTACGATATAAACACAACCTGCTAATGACTGAAAGGAATAAGAATATGAAAAACGTTATATATACTTTGGCGCTGGTCATGCTTGCCCTGCTGTCGTCGTGTACCGAAGACAAGACGCTTGCGGAGGTTTCCCCAAGTCTCATGATAGATTATCCCACGAACGTGAAAAACCTCAAGGTGGTTTCGGAGAAGATCGAATTCACCAACCTTACGTCGGGCGAGAAGACGAGTGTGGCCCGTTCCGGCAACATTCGGTTGCCGGAAGGACTTTACGACTGTGTGTATTCGGCCGATGTGACCTACGATAACGGTGACGGAACAGAGGTCGCCACGGCGAAAGGACACCTCACCGGAAAGGCTGAAAACATCACCCTCACGGGAGCGTCGGAAAGTCTTCGGATAGAGACTTTCCTCTCGGCGGCAAACGAAGACTTCATCTTCGAGGAGATATTCTTTGCCGGCACGTTGCGCGCTTCGGGGTCGCAATATTATGGCGACGGGTACATCAAGATATTCAATAACACCGACCATGTGCTCTATGCCGATGGCCTGGCCTTCTGTGAGTCGAAGTTTAAGTCGGTGCAATATTTTGAATACTCGCCCGACATTCGCAAAGACACGTTCACGGTGTGGTCTGTTTACGTGATTCCCGGTAATGGAACGGAACATCCGGTTATGCCTGGTAAGTCGCTGCTCATCTGCGACACGGGCATCGACCATCGGGTGGCCAATCCCAATTCATTCGATTTGAGCAAGGCCGACTTTGAGTGGTATGACATTTCCACATCCCCCTCTCATTTGGATATAGACAGTCCCACGGTGCCCAATCTGGACAAGTGGTATTGCTACACGTTGAGTTTCTATGTCCTGCACAACAGAGGCTTCACGTCGTTTGCCCTCGCCCGCATCCCGAAAAACGTCACTAAGGAGCAGTATCTCAAAGACTATCTGTACACCTATTATTATACGATGTATCTTCCGCAAGGCACTTTCCCCATGCAACAGACGGCTTATAAGATTCCCAATGCGTGGATTGTGGACGGGGTGAATTGTAGTGTGCAGAGCAGCCGGCTGTGGAACATCCTCCCGCCGTCGGTGGATGCGGGGTGGACACACGTCGGGCATGTGGACCACGACAAGACTCGCTACTTCAAAAGCATCCGCCGCAAGTTGCAGTTTATAGACGGCAAAGGTGTCATACACCTACAAGACACCAACAATTCCACCGAAGATTTCAACACAGAGTGCATTCCCTCGGTGATAGAGGAGCAGGGCACGGCCATCAGTGCGGACGGCACGAAGGCTTCGACACATACCTACGATGGCGTGACTCCGAAGAAGTAAACGACTAAAAACAAAAAATGTGGATAAGAAGACAGTTCAATTTCTGATAGCGGTTTCGCTTGTTTCCTTTGGCTGCGTGGCATCGGCAAAGGCTACCGACGATGTGGTGGAACGACAGGTGGAGCACCGGAGCGACACTCGTTCATGGTTTCCGGATATCTATCTCAATCCTGCCATGCAATGGAATCGTTACCGGTATTCGCTGAATCGCTTGAGCGCGACCTACACCGACAGCCGAGCCACCCTTCCGCAACAGCTGGAATATGGTGATAAGGTAGCGGCCGCAGGGGGCGATATAGACGCTTTTCTGCGAAAAAAGATGATTTCCCTGTGGGGAACAGCCCACTACGCCAATGGCAAGACCCACCACATACGCTACAACGAAACCACCGATTTCGACCTCCTTTACCCCTATGTCATGGCCGATACCATCGGGGGAGGGGGCTCGCGAAAGGAGACTTACGACTTCATGGGAGGATTTGCCTATCACAAGAACAGATGGACGGTCGGCGTGGAAGGTCGCTATACGGCCCGGTTGGAATATCGGACGGTGGATCCCCGCCCCAAAAATCTCACGGGTTATTTGAAAGTGAAGGCGGGAATGGCCTATTCCGGACTGTTCAATGGGACTTATGAAGGCGGGCTGTCGGCAGGTTTCCGACGATACAAGCAGACGAATACGCTTGAGTTTTATAACGAAACATCGCGACCGGTCGTCTATCAGCTTACCGGACTGGGCATGGATTATTACCGTTTCAGGGGTTCCTACACTTCCACTTACTATAAAGGGCTGGGGTGGGAGGCCACCATGGAACTACGTCCTGTGATCCCTCGAAATGGCGTATATGTCTCGTTGAGCTACAGTTCTCTATCGATAGAGAAAATCATTTCCGACCTCAACGAATTGCCTTTGACGAAGTTGGAATTACGACATCAGGGCTTTGAAGCCGGCTATATGCACAAAGGACAAACCTGCACGTGGGGTGTGAGGCTGGCGGAGACCTACGACGGGCGTCGGGGAATAGAAAACATCTTCGGTTCGGCACAAGATAACATCTATCCGCAGATTGCTTCCGGCCGGCAGTATCAAGAGACCCGATGGAAGCTCTCGGGCGCTCTGTTATGCCAATATCGCCCGTCGGGCATGGCTGTATATGACCTTTCGTTGAGCCAACACTACCGTCACATCCGCGAAACCTATGCCGAACCGTGGCGGAAGATGGCCTCTTCGGCACAGGTCTCGGCTCTCTCGCTGAAAGGAATGTGGCGGATGAAGCAGTGGCTTTTACAAACTTCCGCACATCTGGACTACATTTGGAACAGCCGTTGCAACATGGTGCTGAACGGAAGTGTCAATGAGAATATGATGGTGCCCGTGTACCATCGTTACGCTTTCTATGGTAACAACCGTTATGATGCCGGTTTACGGGCCGAAGCCAACTATGCCGTGAAACGCGACTACTGCGTGTTTGTTGTCGCTAATTGGGACTACGCGCACTACATGAAGACAGAACACAACAGCCTCCTGCGCCTCTCATTGGGCCTGGAATTCTGATTTTAATTTTAAATAAATATTCAATTAAAAACTCTAAAGACTATGATGAAAAAATTACTCCTATTGTTTGTAATGTTAACAATCGTGGCTGCTGTCCACGCTGCGGACATCAAGTATCAGTGGCACCACACTATTTATGGAAAGACCAAAGCCGGAAACACGCCTGTTTCCATCATCAAGACTACTGATGGTAACTATGTGGCATTTGCCTCTTTCGGTTCTAACACTCTTACCGGAACCAATGTTTATTTCGACGGGGAACCGTTTAAAGACGCTGAAGGCAAAGCCATTGAGGGATGCCCGTATGCGGGAAATAATGACAATGCGGTAAATCATAATCTCTTGTTGCAGAAATACAATCAGCAGACTGGGGAAGTACTTTGGACGGTGTACTCGGATAAAGGTTATCTGTACAATAATCAAGCCATTTATCCGACATCAGACGGAGGACTGATTATGATTTCCGATGTGCGCAATCTCGCCAACAAGACAGAAACTACGCTTTTCCGAATGGTCGGGGCTGACAACAAAAAGACCGAAGTGAGCTACACACCGGCCGGAAACGAAAAGACCTCCACCGTTGAAGGTGTCATCGCCAAGATAGATAAAGACGGGAAAGTGAAATGGGCAAAGTTGATAGCCACCACCACTCATCCTACCATCGAAGGCAAGGATTACGGTGGATACGCTGCTTATTATCGCGGAGTAGTGGTGGATAGTAAAGAAAATATTTATGTCTGTGGTAATTACATGTCTTCTATGACATTTATCAAACGTGATGGGACAGAGGAAACTCATGAGGCAAAGAATACGGCAGCTTGGGATGGAACCATACAGACCTCTGCCGGCGACCCATTTATTGCCAAACTCGACAAGGATGGCTATCTACTCCAGTTCATGACAGAAGACGAGAGTAGCATCAAGTTTGCTTCGTTTGATAAGATGGTCATTAAAAACGATATTATCTATGTAAGTGGACGGATCGTGGGAGACGGTACATCTACCATCAAGTTTGGTGATATTACTTTGAAACCTAATAACTGCTGGAGTATTTATTATGCGTCTTTAAACTGTAACAATTTGAGCATCAATTATATGAAGTCATTCGTGACAGGGAAATTCAACGGGAAAAACCAAGGGATACAAAATAAAAATCTACAGTATTGTAACGGGAGTCTTTATATCACAGGATTGCTAATAGGAAGCATGGCAGATGATGAAGCTTCATCCCCTTTTATCGCAACAACGGATAGATGGTATGAAGCAATGGTTGTGAAAGTGGATGCCCAAAATGGTAAACGTCTTGCCGCAGGCACAGATGGGAAAGGTATTAGTGGAGCATTTGCCGTTGTCGAAACAAAAGATCCGTCTTCTATATGGCTTTATGGGTATGCTTTGTCGGGAATGTCTAGACTTAATAAATATACACTTGAAGGTGATAAATTGGTAAAGGGAACCGAACAGGTGGCACTTAATGAAGCTTCAATTGGTATGGTGTGTGACCCATTGGTAGATGGTACTGGAATCATCACTATGGGAAGGACACGTAATAACTCTGGTAAAGTTTGGGGAACCTCTGCTGAACCTACAGAATTCTTTAATTGGGGGCTTGTTCTCTGTAAACATACCTGCGAAGATTTTCTTCCAGCCACGCCTACCGCCATCGATGGTATTATCATGCAAAAAGTTAAGGCAACTGACTATAATGTTTATTCGCTTGCCGGTATGCTTATTAAGAAAGCCAAGAGTTTGAAGGAGGCTATTAGCGGTTTGCCTTCCGGACTTTACATCATCGGTGGTAAGAAGATTATCGTGAAGTAAAAACAATGTGATTAATTTTTTGCAAGTCTGGCAGAGGCTGTTTTTCCATCGTCTTCTGCCGGACTTCGCAATTTGAAATATCCTCTCTACATGAAGAAAAACTATTTTTGGCTGCTGTTCCTGTTTCCGTTTGTGGCTTCCGCCCAACCATTGGAACAGGACGCTTCCTTTCTTACGGGCACACTGAAGAACGGGCTGACCTACTATATCCGCCACAACGCCAAGGAGCCGGGCATTGCCGACTTCTACATCGCCCAGCGGGTGGGTTCTATTCTCGAAGAACCCCGGCAGCGTGGATTGGCCCACTTTCTGGAACACATGGCTTTCAACGGCACAACAAACTTCCGGGGCGAAGGCAAATCGCCGGGCATAGTGCCGTGGTGTGAGAGCGTTGGGGTGAAGTTCGGGGCCAATCTCAATGCCTATACGAGCGTAGACCAAACGGTGTACAATATCTCGGCCGTGCCTGTGAAGCGTGAAGCCGTGCTCGACTCGGCCCTGCTCATCCTGCACGACTGGAGCCACGACCTGCTGCTCGCCGACAAGGAGATAGACAAGGAGCGCGGGGTGATACACGAGGAGTGGCGCACGCGCCGTGCCGGAAAGGCCACACAGCGCATGATGGAGCGGGTGCTGCCGGTGGTCTATCGGGGCACGAAATATGAAGACTGCCTGCCCATCGGCTCGATGGACATCGTAGATCATTTCCTCTACCAAGACCTGCGCGACTATTACAAGAAATGGTATCGCCCGGACTTGCAGGCCGTCATCGTAGTGGGTGACATCAAGCCGGCCGAGGTGGAGGCGAAGATCAAGCGTCTGTTCGGTGCTATTCCCCGGCCCAAGCGTGTCGCGGAGCGCATCTATTATCCTGTGACCGACAACGATCGGATGATAGTGGCCACCGACCGCGACAGCGAGCAGCCCATCATGCTGGCCAACCTCTACATGAAGCACGATGTTGTGCCCGACGGGAAGAAGACCGACGTTGGCTATCTGCGGGACAGTTACATCGAGTCGCTCATCACCTCGATGCTCAACGCCCGTTTGCAGGAACTGCAACAACAGGCTGTTCCGCCCTTCCTCTCGGCTACGGCTCATGCCGGTCGTTTTCTCGTTTCGCGCACCAAGGATGCTTTCTGGCTTTCTTTCGGCTGTAGGCAGGAGAACGTGAAAGGCTCGTTTGATGCTGTGATAGGGGAGAGCGAGCGTGCCCGCCGCTATGGCTTCACCGCGAGCGAACTGCAGCGTGCGCAAGACAGACAGCTGAAGGTGGCCGAGCGTCAATATGCCGAGCGCGACGATCGGCGCAACCGCTACTTCGTGAATAAGGCTTTGCAGCATTTCCTCTCGGCCGAACCGGTGGTCACGGAGGCTTTTCAGCTTGAACTGATCAGGGAATTCAACCGTACCGTCACACCGGAGCAGGTGAACAGGGTGGCGAAAGAGCTGATTTCAGACAAGAATCAGGTGCTCGTTGTCTATGCGCCGGACAAACCTGAGTTTAAACTGCCGCCGAACGACACGCTTGAGCAGTATGTGCTCGACGCGCAGGCGAAGGCTTATAAGCCTTACAACGAACCGGAACTTGCCGGCGAACTCATCTCTCGGCTGCCCAAACCGGGAAAAATCATCGGCGAACGAGTAGGCTTGCACGGAACAAAAGTACTGGAACTGAGCAACGGCACCACCGTCTACGTCAAGCGAACCGATTTCAGCAAAGACCAGATAGCCATGCGCCTGTGGGGCGAGGGTGGCACTTCGCGCTATCCCGACAGCGATGCGCTCAACTTCCCGTTTGTCGCAAGTGCCATTACTAATGCCGGTGTGGGGAATTTCGACAAGAACACGTTACGCAAGATGCTCTCGTCGAAGATAGCCGGAGTGACTCCTTCTCTTAACGACGACACGCAGCAACTCTCCGGAAAGTCGTCGATCAAAGACCTGAAGACGATGCTAGAACTTACCTATCTTTACTTCGCACAGCCCCGACGCGACACCGTTGCCTTCAATGGAGAAATAGACCGCATGCGCTCTTTCCTGACCAACAGGGAGGCCAACCCGCAGGTGAGCTACAACGATTCGCTGGTGTCGGTACTCTATGGCAACCATCCGCGCATGCAGCCTACCAAGCGAGAGACGCTCGACCGTGTATCCTACGACCGCGTGTGGCAGATATACCGGGAGAGTTTTGCCGATGCTTCCAAGTTCAAGATGCTGCTGGTGGGCAACATCGACATCGACTCCTTGCGACCTTTGCTTTGCCAATATATCGCCACACTGCCGTCGAGCAAGAATCATACGGCGGCGGCCGAACCGGTGGGCGGAAAGAAATATCCTACTCCCAACGTGCGCAAGGCCGACGAGACGCATCTTTTCAGAAAACCGATGAATACGCCCTCAGCGCTGGTTAATATCTTCTACACCTTTGAGGAACCTTACACGCCCAAGAGCGACCTTGCCTTAGACGTGCTGCAACGGGTGTTGCAAATGGCTTATACTGACAGTGTGCGCGAGGAGAAAGGCGGCACGTATGGGGTGAGTGTAGACTATGCGCTCGAGAAAGACAACCATCCCACAGCCATGTTACGCATATCCTTCCGCACCGATCCCGCCAAGTACGAGGCACTGATACCGATCGTCTACAGGCAGGTGGCGCACATCGCCAACCGGGGACCTAACCCCATAAGCATGGACAAGGTGAAGAAATATCTGTTGAAAACATACGGACAGAACGTTATAGATAACGGCTATTGGGATTATGTTATCTATCATCAGCTACAAGACGGCATCGATTTCCACACCGGCTACGAACAACTGGTACGCAACCTCACGGCCGGAGATGTGCAGCAGATGGCGAAAGACCTTCTCGGCAGCCGTCGGCGCATCGAAGTGACGATGCTGAGTGAATAGTCTAAGACTCTATGTATTAAAAAGGCTCGGTATGCAAATATTCACACCGAGCCTTTATTTTTTGCACTTAGCAATTTAACCAAATATAAAGTTTACGATAAATAGGAGAGAGAGGATAATCAAAGTCAGATTTAGTTCTTTCCATCGCCCCGTACATGCTTTTAATATTACAAAGCTTAAAATACCCAAGCAGATACCATCGGCGATAGAGTAGCATAATACCATCGTTATCATTGTAATAAAAGCAGGGAATGCTTCACTCACATCTGTCAAATTAATCTTCTTGACACTATCAATCATTAATACACCCACCAAGACAAGAGCACCACTTGTTGCGGCACTGGGAATCAAAAGGAAAATAGGAGCAAGGAATAGGGATAACAAGAAAAGCAAACCAACAAAAGCTGAGGTTACGCCGGATTTTCCTCCTTCAGCAATTCCGGACGCACTTTCTACGTAGGTTGTAAGCGTACTGGATCCCAGGAACGCTCCACAGGTGGTGCCGATCGCGTCACTCATCATGGCTTCTTTAATATGAGGAATCGTACCATCTTCTTTAACGATTTTCGTTTTATAAGCCAAACCGACCAGTGTTCCAACAGTATCAAAGATGTTAACGAGAAGCAAAGATATAACAACCAAAACAGATTTAAAATTAAGCAGTCCGTTAAAATCAAACTGCATGAATATCGGTTTGAGACTTTGGGGCGTAGAAACAGGCAGCCAATCGTTGGGTATTGCCGTAACTCCCATCGGGATGCCTACGACAGTTGTTATTACAATGCTGTAAAAGAGGGCACCTTTAACTTGTTTGGCCATCAATATTCCACTTAAAACAATAGCTATCACGCCCAGTATTGCTGTCGGAGTAAATTTACCCAATCCGACAAAGGTAGCTGGATTAGCAACTATAATATCAGCATTCTTTAAACCAATGAATGCTATGAACATACCAATACCTGCTGATATAGCAAATCTAAGGTTCTCAGGAATAGCGGCAAGAATATGCTCACGGACATTAATAAAAGTAATTAACAAAAAAAGAATCCCTTCAACAAGCATAATTGCTAAGGACTGTTGCCAGGTATAGCCCATAGCTTGGCATAGCGTATAAGCAAAAAAAGCATTCAATCCCATACTTGGTGCTTGGGCAAATGGTAATTTGGCCATGAATGCTAATAAGAATGTGGCAATTGCAGAAGCAATTGCTGTTGCTGTAAACAAGGCGGCCTTATCCATTCCCGTAGAACTCAAGATGGCGGGATTGACTGCCAAGATATAGCTCATTGTCAAAAAAGTTGTTGCACCTGCGACAATCTCAGTTTTAAAACTCGCTTTTTGAGAATCGAATCCCAAAAACTTTTCAAAGATCTTTGTTTGCATAGTTGATTTATTAACGATTATATGGGTATATATTTATCATAATAGCAATTATATCAAAAACTGACAGCAACTAAGACTCTGCTTTAGCGAGATATAGTTGTTGTCAGTTTTCATATATAGTTAACTCTTCTGATTCTAAAAACAAATTGCTGCAAACTCACAGTCTTGCAGCAATCTAAAATGGACTTTATGTCCCTATGGCGGAAGATGAGGGATTCAAACCCCCGATACCCGTAATGGGTATACCGGATTTCGAGTCCAGCGCATTCGGTCACTCTGCCAATCTTCCTTGTTAACAAAAGATGAAATTACAAATACAATGTTTCTACATCTTTTTTTGTTGAATACAAAAGTATAAATATTTAGTGATATGACAAAATTTTCTACAAAATTTTCTTGATCATCGTTTCCAATAAGACTGCGTCTCGTAGACGGACCGCGACAGTCATAGAGCATTCTTGTTCGAAATTCTGATGAAGAATTTCAGGAGAAATCTCTTTCAAAATCTTCATTACTTCTTTGGTCTTTTCATAGGGAAAACTGAAGGTGAAGTTTTTCTTTACTTGAAGAACTTCGATAATAGAATTCTCTATTGCTAATGCGGCTGCTGTACGATAAGCTACAGTCAATCTACTGGTTCCTAATTTTATTCCTCCATAATAGCGCACAACAACTATTAAAATATCCGTCAATTCTTTACTATTGATTTGCCCTAACAATGGTTTCCCGGCAGTATTATTAGGCTCACCATCGTCATTAGCTCTAAATACAATCCGCTCATTCCCCAACATATACGCATAACAAATATGTCGAGCATCATAATATGTTTTTTTATATTGATTTAATAATGATTTTATATCATCAATATTATCTACATGGTGTGCAAAGGCGAGGAACCTACTTTTGCTTTCAGTATATGATCCCTCGCCTATTTTATCACCAGTTATAGTTTTATATTCGTCTGTCATTTAATCTAACTTGTGAATAACCAAGCCACTGCGTAGCTTAGGTTCAAACCATGTCGCTTTGGGAGGCATAATTTTCCCGCTATCAGCAATATTCATAATCTGCTCCATCGTAACCGGATATAATGCAAGGGCCATACGCATTTCTCCACTATCGACTCGCCGTTTGAGTTCTTCAAGCCCTCTCAATCCACCAACAAAGTCAATCCGTTTATCACTTCGTAGATCTTTTATTCCTAATATTTCATCTAAAATAAGCCGAGAAGAGATATCGACATCCAATACTCCAATGGGATCGGTTTCGTCAAAAGTGCCGGAATGGGCAGTCAGACTAAACCAATGATTGTCTAAATAGAGTGAGAATTCGTGTAGACATTGAGGCTTATAGGGAGCTGTTCCCCTATCTATCACATCAAAGTTTTTCTTTAACTTTTCTAAAAACGCTTCAGACGTAAGTCCATTCAATTCTTTTACAACACGATTATAGTCCAAGATTGTCAACTGGCTCGATGGGAAACAAACAGCCATAAAGTAATTATATTCTTCATTACCAGAATGATGAGGATTTTGTTTTGCTCGCTCTGCTCCCACCAATGCTGCTGCAGCTGATCTATGATGACCGTCGGCGATATAGAGTGATGGCATTTTTTGAAATTCCATAGTAATCACCTTGATATCATCTAAATTGTCAATAATCCAAAAACGATGTCGGAATCCATCTTCTGCCGCAATAAAATCATATTCCGGAGTAAGAGTTGCATATCGTCGAATAAGTTCATTAAGTTTGTCATTGTCGGGATATGCGAAAAAAACCGGTTCGATATTAGCATTATTAACCCGTACATGCTTCATACGGTCCTCTTCCTTATCTCTTCTGGTCAGTTCGTGTTTTTTGATAACTCCCGTAAGATAGTCATTTACATATGCACCAACAACTAAACCATATTGAGTTTTGTTATTCATTGTTTGTGCATAAAGATAATAACAGTCTTTTGTGTCTTGAACGAGCCATCCTTTATTCATAAAGGTTTGAAAATGTTCCGCGCCACTTTGATAAACTCTTGGATCATATTCTGAAGTTCCCTCCGGAAAGTTTATTTCCGGCTTGATAATATGGTAAAGACTTTTTTCATTGTTTCCTGCTTCTTTACGTGCTTCTTCAGAATCTAAAACATCGTATGGTCTGCTTTGGACTTCTTGAACAAATTGCTTGGGAGGACGAATTCCCTTAAAAGGTTTGATAATTGCCATGGGTGAATATTGATAGCTTTATAAAGTTTATAAAAAACTCCCCTACCCTCATTAATTTGAGAGTTGGGGAGAAATAGCTTATTTGTTAACTTGAAACTTTTTACATCCATCTGCAAAGAAAGCGTTAATCTGGCGTGTAGCCGCAACACCTGCATTAAGATTTGCCTCAGCTGTTTGAGCTCCCATTTTCTTGGGAGTAGAGAAATACTGCCCTTCTAAAGCAGCAAAAGCCTTATCTGCATCGGGTTTAATATCTGTAATATATTTAATGTCGCTTCGTTCTGTAAGCAATTTCAACAGACCTGCCTCATCAATAATCTCTTTCCGAGCCGTATTAATCAAGATACCACCCTTTCTCATCTTATTGACAAGCTCATAATTAATACTTTGACGCGTCTCGGGAGTTGCGGGAATATGTAATGAAACAATATCACAAGTTGCAAATAATTCATCTTGATTGGCCACGGCATGCACACCCGCCTGCTCTATTACATCCGCAGGACAAAAGGCATCGTAAGCATAGACCTCCAAACCAAAGCCCTTGGCAATACGTGCAACATTCTTTCCTACGTTTCCAAAAGCCAATAACCCAATATTTTTCCCTTGAAGTTCTGTTCCGGATTTGCCGTTATAGAAATTACGTACCGCAAATACCAACAGTCCAAAAACTAATTCGGCAACAGCATTGGCATTTTGCCCGGGAGTATTTTCAACTACGACGCCATGCTTGGTAGCTGCTTCTAAATCAATGTTGTCATAACCTGCTCCAGCACGAACAACTATTTTTAATTGTTTAGCCGCGTCAAAAACTTCTGCGTCAATCTTATCGGAACGTACGATTAATGCGTCAACCGCAGCGACCGCAGACAACAACTCTGACTTATCTGTATACTTTTCTAATAACACGATTTCATGTCCCCCCTTCTGAATTTCAGAACGCATACATTCTACTGCAGCAGGTGCAAAGGGTTTTTCGGTTGCTATTAATATTTTCATAATACAAAAGAATTAGATTAATAACGAGCTTCAAAATCTCTCATTGCGGCAATAAAAGCTTCTACACCTTCTATAGTTTGGGCATTATAGCAAGACGCACGGAAGCCACCAACACTTCTGTGTCCTTTAATGCCAACCATTCCGCGCTCTGTAGCAAAATCAAAGAATGTTTTTTCCAGTTCTTTGTATTCATCATTCATTACAAAGCAAATATTCATCCATGATCTTGAAGCTTCGTCTACTGTGCCATGGAATAACTTATTTCTGTCTATTTCCGCATAAAGCAGATCGGCACGCTCCTGTGCTCTTTGGGCTGCAGCCTCTACTCCACCATTCTTTTTGATCCATCTCAAGTTCTCCAACATAGAATAAATTGGCACAACAGGAGGAGTATTAAACATAGAGCCCTTTTCCACATGGGTCCTATAGTCTATCATTGTCGGTAAGGTTCGAGGAGCCTTGCCAAGCATGTCGTCTTTTAATATTACAACAGTTACGCCAGCCATGGCAATATTCTTTTGCGCGCCACCATAAATTGCTGTATATTTTGAAACATCAACAGGGCGACTCATTATATCAGAACTCATATCCGCAATTAAGGGAACAGCCACGCAGGGATCTTTTCGGAGTTGTGTGCCGTAAATCGTATTATTCGTCGTGATATGTAAGTAATCTGCGTCTGCAGGTACTAAGGCTTCAAAGCCGGAAGGATAGTAAGTGTAATTTGCTTCAGCGGATGTTGCGACTTCAATAACTTCGCCATACAGCTTAGCTTCTTTGAGAGCTTTCTTTGCCCAAGTCCCGGAATTTACATAAGCGGCTTTCTTGATCAAGAAGTTTGCAGGAATCTGCATAAACTGCAATGAAGCTCCTCCCCCCAAGAAGATCACAGAATATCCGTCAGGAATCTGCAAGAGTTCTTTAAACAGAGCAACACACTCGTCAACAACAGGCTGAAAATCTTTTGCACGATGGCTGATTTCCATTAAGGAAAGTCCGGAACCATTAAAATCCAAAATCTGTTTAGCCGTATTCTCAATAACCTCGCGAGGAAGCATTGAAGGGCCTGCATTAAAGTTGTACTTTTTCATTTAGTTTAAGTTTAATGTTAGACGTAAATAGTTAGCAAATAATTCACACGGTGAAAATACATAATTAATTTGATTCAAGCAAGTATTCGTACTGAAATATGAAGTAGTAATACTTTTGCTATAAGAATCAGTTATAAATAGGTATCAGAATTTCAATTCAAGGTAATAAAGCGGTTAAGGTAAATTATAAATTACTGAAATAACTTCTTTAATCAATCGCTTCAAAGGTAAACAACAATTCTCAAATTACAAAATAATTTACATAAGAAAATCACTTTTGTTCTATTATTGTCTTAATTCCTTTAATTTTCTGTCCCTGGGCTTTCTGTATGATGCCGGAAGCCTCCTTTCTGTTGATTGCAACTAAGGAAAAATACTCGTACACATCAATTCTCCCAATCTTGTCTGCATGTAGACCACATTGCTTACAAAAGAATCCCACAATGTCACCTTTGCTGATTTTATGCTTTTTCCCCTTGCCGATATATAAAGTAACCATCTGAGCTTGGGGAATAGTGTAATCCTCTATTTTGAAATTGTCACCAACCAATTGGCCGGGAAAGACAAATTGCTTTATTTCAGAATTAATAAATGCAGGAATAGCTTCTTCAGGACCAAGCAACAGAAACCCTCTACCTTCTGCGTCCCATCTGGCCGTACGCCCTATTCTATGGACAAAAGCTTCTGAAGATTCCGGAAGATGGTAATTTATTATATTTTGAACATTTGGAATATCCAGGCCTCTTGACCCTAAGTCTGTACAAACCAAGATATTGGTGCTTCCATTCATAAACTTATAAATAGATTCTTCACGCAGATTCTGATCCAGCCCTCCATGATAAATCGTTGGAGAAAAACCATTCGCATGCAAAAAATCGGCAACCCGAACAACGGAATCGCGATAATTTAAGAATATGATAGAACTCTGCTCACCTATATATAATAGAAGTCTTAAAAGACAATCTAATTTATCTTTATCCGGACTATTAACCTGAAATAATTCTATTTTTGAGGGTAAGCTATCCGCTTTAGGCAGATAGTCCATTTGCTTGTAATTGGTTAATAGTGGAGAGATGTCCGACTCCCTATAGCGTGTTGCCGATAATAAAATATGCTTTGCGTTATTGGGCAAGTATGATAATAATGTTACTATCTCTTCACGGAAGCCCATTTCTAAGCACTTGTCATATTCATCTAAAACAATGTAATGAATATTAGTGGTATCAATATTTTCCTTCACAATATGATCAATCAATCGTCCGGGAGTTCCAAAAACAATAGAAGGTTGTACTTTTCGAATAACCCTGTGCTCGTCCATGGTAGGACGCCCTCCATAGCAAGCGCAAGATCTATGTCCTGTACCCATCTTTGCAAGAACTTCAGACGACTGGATAGCCAATTCTCGGCCGGGAACCACAACTATACATTGTACAGAGTCTTTCGTTTGATCTATGCGATTTAAGATTGGGAGAAGATACGCCAATGTCTTTCCTGACCCTGTTGGTGAAAGCAGGATAAGGTCTTGCCCTCTGTCTTGGTTTAGGAATTTATATACCTCTTCTTGCATCCGATTCAGCTTAATTCCTAACTTGGCTATTACAGCTTCTATTTTTATCATAAAGTGTCAGCTTTATTGTTAATTCTTCATTTCGCGTAAGATTTGATTAATGGCATCAAATTCTTTTCCCATGTTTAAGTTTAAGTAAATTGTATATAATGGCAACGCCCATTTCTTTTTTTGATCAGGAGCTAATATCTTGTATTTCTCAAAATAACTCAAAGCGCATTTATAAAATTGTATTATTTTCGCGTGTTGTTTTCGAGCTATAGAAAAGTTTTTGTCAATCTCAACAGCTTGATTATAATATGCCAATCCTGCGTTCAGATACGCGTCGGGAAAACTGTCATTTAACGCAATGAGCCGGTCACACACTTCCAAACACTTATCATAACGCGAAGTATTTAGAAGTATCGTGCTTTTGGCAAAGAGGAAGTTGATATTCAAACTATCAGTTGTTAAAGCCTGATCACATACCTCCAAGGCTTTATCAAACAGATTTCTTTTTGAGTAGTAATCAATCAATCTTGGAAAAAAGTATGGGAAGGTGGGATATTTTTTAAAGCCTTCGCTTATCGTATTATAATACCGGTTACTATCATTTTCTATTAGATAAGTCTCAGATAAGTATTGAAGCATCAGGCAATAATTAGACGAGTCTTTCAAAGCTAAGTATGAATGACGTAGAGTTGCCTTCGGATCATTAAGTTTATAGCCGCAATAAACTGCCCAATAAGCGGCTTTCGAAATCATCTTGTCATTGTTAAGATAGTGGTATAAAGCAAAGAGGGGCTTGGTAGCGCAATTAATGTATTCGTTAAAAAATTGGAAAGCAACATCATACTGCTGCTGTCGGATAAAATAGATGCCACCACTATATAAATTCGGACGGAATTGATTAAGCGTTTCTGCGTGCTTCTTACGAAAAGAAAGCGCTACCTTGCCATCCCCGCCGGGAAGTGCGTCGACAGAGTCCAAACTTTCCAAAACGGAGAACATTTTCTTTGTTTGCATGAACAATGCAACCGTGTCATACTTTTGGTTCAGATATAGCTTCTCGTTTTCTATTTCATACTGTTTATAGATAGATTCATATAGGGTAAGCCAAATCTTCTTATTACCACGATTCAGAGAATCGTCCAGAAGTTGCCACATCAATTCTTCCGCTTTATGCAGATTCTTACCCGATTTAATATAACCGCGTGCCGTAGAAATATCTTTCTTTTGAGAATAACAAGAAAGGCTTGAAGTAAGCAATAGTAATACCAAAAATATATTCTTCATCTTGTTGGAAGTTGTACCATTACTATTCTATAAATACTTAAAATATTTAGACAGTAAGATTAGCTTACCCCTAAGGGTTTTAGAGGAGAGACTGAAATAAATAAAGGCAGCAGCCAAACGACTGCTGCCTACAAAAAATTACTTATTTAAATTTTCCATTTCTTTTGTACGCTGGTCGTTGGCACCATAGATCGTATAATAGCATTGGTACAAAGGATAACTCCAGTTGGCTTTTTCACGATTTGGATCCAATGATTTCGCTTTTTCCAAGATGCCCATAGACTCTTGGTACAACGCCTTCTGCTCAGATGGAGTATTAAGATTAGCAGCTTTTGAGTTTAGACAGAAGCCTAAATAAGTCAGAATTACGACATTCTTATCATCAATGGCAGAAGCTTTCTTAAAACTAACGATTGCGTCTTCCATTTTCCCTAAATTCATTTCATTCTGCCCTTTTAAAGCCCATGCGGAGAAATTATTGGGGGCTTTTGCCAATTTATCATTAATAATCTGATCTTGTTCCGCGTTCATCTTCAGACTACCATACATACCCACCAGTGTTGCAAAGATTTGATCATTATTGCTGTCCTGCATGTAAAGTTCTTTCAACTTATTTACATAGCCCAAAGAATCTTCTTTTGTTTTAAGTCCCTGTTGCATAATGTACAACTTCAAGTTCAGCGCGTCTTTGTAAACAGCCGTATCCTTCATTGCGATGTCAACATATTTGTTAGCATTCTCTATTTGTTTGTTCTGGAAAGCAAAGACTGCGGCTACACGAGCTACTTCACCAAGATACTGATCCGGAGTTTTGGTTTTATCAATGCCACTAAACAATGGATCTGTAGAAGAATCTACATACAAAGCATAATTTTTGAATGCCAATGCCGTATTTTCAGCATTACCGGCCTGTTGACCACCATTGATTAAGTGGGTTCTAAGTCCCCACAGCCTGTCAGCATTAGCCTTTTGGAATTTAGGCTTTACCTTACCTTTTTCATTTGGCTGTTGATCAAAGGTATTGCAGAGGATTGCGTTTTCCATCGCGTTCATGACAGCATTGTAGAAGCCCAATGTATCAAATGCCTGTTGTTTACCTTGGCCAAACTGAGCAGCCATCTGATTGGATGTTATAATAGCCTGCTCTTTGTTCACCTTGTCCATTGCAAGATCAACTAACTTGTTATATGCTTTGGCTTTCTCTTCCGCATTCGTAAGTTGATTCAAGTTTGATTTCAAAAGAGTCTGTGCCTCGTCATAAGTTTTCGACTTTAAGATGGCCTTCAAAGGTTCGCTGTCACCGGCAAATACAGTAGATGTACTTAGTAACATCATTGCTGCAAGCATCAATTTTTTCATAATTGAATTGTTTAAAAGGTTGATATTTCGTAATTAATTTAATTGCTAATCGGATACAGATTCGTCTTGAGTCGATTTCGCTGTATCCTCTACTTCGATTGGATTAGGCGAGAAGTCACTTTGTAAAGTGGCGGTAGAATTAATATCGTTCTGAATTTCTTCATTTTTTCGAGTCCAATTTGAACGGCTTTCCTCTTCTACAGAAGCCTCTAAATCAGAACACATCACTTTGCAGACGCTGGCGATAACATCATTTTTCTTTTCCAGATTAATAAGTTTCACACCCTGGGTCGCACGTCCCATAACGCGGCAGTCGGCAACGGACAAGCGAATTACGATACCACTCTTATTGATGATCATCAAATCATTTTTATCCGTTACATTCTTAATTGCGACCAAAAGTCCCGTCTTCTCTGTGATGTTCAAGGTTTTCACACCCTTTCCACCCCGATTCGTGACACGATAATCTTCTACCTGCGAACGTTTACCATACCCGTTTTCACTAACCACCATGATCGTTTCTTCCTCAGGATTGTTGACAACAACCATTCCAATAACCTGGTCATCACCTCCGTCAAGTCTCATTCCTCGAACTCCGGTGGCAGTTCTTCCCATGGTACGAACCGTGTTTTCGTCAAAACGGACAGCACGGCCATTTCGGTTGGCCATAATCAATTCATTATGACCATTTGTAAGGCGAACATCAACAACCTCGTCACCTTCAGCAATATTTATCGCTATCACGCCATTGGTGCGGGGACGTGAATAGGCTTCAAGAGTTGTTTTCTTAACAGTACCGTTCTTTGTTGCGAAGATCACATAATGCGAATTGATAAATTCTTCGTCATTCAACCCTTGCAATCGAAGTATTGCGTTAATCGCGTCGTCAGGCTCTATATTAAGCATATTCTGGATAGCGCGTCCCTTGGAATCTTTACCTCCTTCCGGAATCTCATAGCATTTCAGCCAATAACATCTACCCTTCTTTGTAAAGAACAACATGGTTTGGTGCATTGTGGCAGGATAAATAAACTCTGTGAAATCCTGCTCACGATGACGTGCTCCCTTACTGCCAACACCGCCTCTGGCCTGCTCTCTGAACTCAGACAGAGGAGTGCGCTTGATATATCCCATATGACTGACAGTAATAACTACCGGATCGTTAGGATAGAAGTCTTCGGGATTAAACTCGTGATCGTATGGCTTAATCTTTGTACGACGAACGTCGCCATATTTCTCCTTCACTTCTAAAAGGTCATCTTTCATAACTTTTTTACAAAGTTCAGGATCACTCAAAATCTGATTGAAATAGTCTATCTGTCGTTCCAATTCTTCATATTCGGTATGTAACTGGTCCATTCTTAGGCCTGTCAACTGACTCAATCTCATGTCTACAATAGCCTTGCTTTGCAGTTCATCGAGATTAAAGCGTTGCTCCAAATTACTTTGAGCCTCAGATGGCGTTTTACTGTTCCGGATTATATGAACAACTTCATCAATATTATCACATGCGATTATTAATCCTTCTAAGATATGCGCTCTTTCTTGAGCTTTGTTTAAATCGTATTGGGTACGCCGGATTGTGACTTCGTGACGATGTTCGACAAAATATTTAATACATTCTTTTAAGCAAAGAAGCCGTGGACGCCCCTTAACCAGCGCGATGCAATTAACAGAGAAAGAACTTTGCAGTGCAGTCATTTTAAAAAGCTTATTCAAAACGACATTAGCATTAGCGTCACGTTTTACATCTATTACAATGCGCATACCTTGACGGCCCGACTCATCATTCGCGTTCGAGATTCCGTCGAGTTTGCCTTCTTTAACAAGTTCTGCGATATATTCAATAAGTTGTTGCTTATTGACTCCGTAAGGTATTTCTGTAATGACGATCTTATCATGGTCGTCATCGCTCTCTATATCAGCCGTGGCTCGGATGATGATACGCCCACGCCCCGTCTCATACGCGTCTTTTACTCCCTGTAAACCATATATAGTTGCGCCTGTCGGGAAATCCGGCGCAGGCAAAAACTTCATTAATCCCTCTGTATCTATATCGGGATTGTCAATATACGCGCAACAACTGTCAATTACTTCTCCAAGATTGTGGGTGGGCATATTCGTAGCCATACCCACAGCGATGCCATTGCCGCCGTTCACCAAAAGATTTGGAATCCTTGTTGGCATCACGGTCGGCTCTTGAAGAGTATCATCAAAGTTATTGGTCATATCCACCGTATCTTTTTCAAGATCGTCCATAACATGTTCGCCCATTTTTGACAAGCGACATTCCGTATAACGCATGGCGGCAGGCGAGTCGCCATCAACCGAACCAAAGTTTCCTTGACCATCTACAAGCTTATACCGCATATTCCAGTCTTGCCCCATACGGACCAGGGCACCATAGACAGAGCTATCACCATGCGGATGATATTTTCCAAGAACCTCACCAACGACGCGAGCGCACTTCTTATAAGGGTTTGTACTTGTATTACCTATTCCGAGCATACCGTATAAAATACGCCGATGAACAGGTTTAAATCCATCCCGAACATCAGGAAGCGCACGGGCTACGATCACCGACATCGAATAATCTATATAAGAAGACTTCATTTCTTCTTCTATATTTATTTTTAAAATACGGTCCTGATCAATAGTTTGGTTTTCGTCCATAAAGTTTTCTCTTTTTATTTTATCAATTAGCTTGTCCTAAACTGTTAGAAATTGAGCGTAACCGCGTTTTCTTGCGATTTAAGACGTTTTACATACTTTCAAGCGGCTAAATTAATTAAAAAAAATGGTTTAATCAAATTATTACAACTAATTCACATTGCTTTTACGAATAATTGGCTGCATTAAACTTCACAATAAGATTAATGAAACGGTCGAAACTCACCAAAAAAAGGAGAAGGCATTAAAATCCGTTTATTATATACGATATCGGAACGTGTTGAAGAGCCTCGACGTGACCACTTGAAAGAATACACATCATTTGTAAGCCCATCCTCATATTGATTCAGTGTTCCGTGATTTTGTCAGAAAAAACTACCTGATTTTAACACTTCCGCAATACGTCATTTAGCTGCCGAAATGGCGAAAAACGTCTTTGATTTGTCGATTTTTATATCTTTTTATGCTCAAAGCTATCCTTTTATCGGCTCAAAGCATAGCGATTAGCTCGTCAAAGCATAGCTTTTAGCCAATGAAAGGGCCGCGATTACGGCCTAAAAGCATAGCGATTAAGGGTAAAAAAGTGACGGAAAAACACACCTAAAAATGCAATGTTTTGATAATCAAAGCTTTATAAACTTGCTCAAAAATCGCTTATTTTCGCCCGTCTCTTTTCTTTTCCGAAATAATGCCACTTTTTTGATGGTATATGTAAAGATAATTCAGGGCCGGTAGATTTGTCGTAAGCCCAATTTATAAGCGTTGCGTCAGTCTAAAAATAAAATGAGCCCGGTTCTATTACCGAGCTCATTCTAAAGAGATAAATATTTAATTTGAATTTGATATTCAATGTTTGGGGCCCTTAAACGTTATTATCCAAAATTATCGTACATGATAGCATCTTGTTCTACGCCCAAACTATCCAGATAATCTGTTACGGTTTTAATAAGCATTGGCGGTCCGCAAAGATAATATTCACAATCTTCCGGTGCGTCATGATCTTTCAAATAGGTATCGCGAATGCAATTTACCGCAAAACCTTCATAATATTTCACCCCTTGCGCGTCTGCAATAGGATCCTTTTGATCAAGAGAAAGGTGGAAATGGAAATTGGGATATTCTTTTTCTAATTCCCAAAAATCTTCCAAGAAGAAAGCCTCTCTTAAAGCTCGGGCGCCATAGAAAAAATGCATCTGTCGGTCAGTTGTATGCAATGTCTTCGTCATGTGCATAATCTGAGCGCGAAGAGGCGCCATTCCTGCTCCACCACCAATCCAAATCATCTCTTTACCGGAAGTAAAATTAGGATGAAATTCGCCATAAGGACCACTCATCATGACCTTGTCGCCTGGTTTAAGGCTAAAGATATAAGAAGAGCCAATACCGGTAGGAACATCTTGGAAACCGACTTGAGGGCGAGGTAAGAAAGGAGTGCTGGCAATTCGAACGGTCAGGGTTATGATATCACCTTCCGCAGGATAGTTTGCCATGGAATATGCCCGCACTGTAGGTTCCGGATTATGAGCCTTCAATGAGAAAATATTAAACTTCTTCCAAGTTTCTATATAATCTTCTCCGATGGCCTTTTTATCAAAATCTTTATCATAATCTATACAATCATAAGCCGGTATCTTGATTTGAGCGTAAGAACCGGGAATAAAGTCCATATGCTCACCGGCGGGGAGCGCCACTTTGAACTCTTTGATGAACGAACTGACATTATTATTGGAAATAACAGTACATTCCCATTCTTTTACACCCATTATGGTTTCCGGAACTAAAATCTTCAAATCACCCTTTACCTTACACTGACAGCCTAAACGCCAATGGTCTTTTATTTGCTTGCGAGTGAAATGAGGCCGCTCCGAATCAAGAATTTCTCCGCCTCCTTCAAGGACCTGCACTTTACATTGTCCACAACTGGCTTTACCACCACATGCAGAAGGTAGGAAAATTCCATTCTCATTCAACGTGGCCATTAAAGAAGCCCCCTGCCCTACAGAAAGACTTTTTTCGCCATTAATATCAATCGCAACATTTCCGCTGGGACTCAGATATTTCTTTGCCACCAACAAAATGACAACCAAGAGAATGATTGTTACCAGAAAAACTCCTATGCTTGCTGATATAAATTCTGCCATTTAAACATCCTCCTCTTTAAAATTTCAAACCACTGAAGCATAGCATGGCCATTGCCATAAGCCCAACAGTAATAAAAGTTATTCCAAGACCTTGCAAGGGTTTTGGAACGTTGCAATATTCCATTTTCTCACGAATTGCTCCCATGGACACAATAGCAAGCGTCCATCCTAATCCTGAGCCTATGGCATAAGCAATACTATCCCACACACTAACGATTGACTGAGTACTATCAGGATCCATTAGAATACGCTGTTGCATGAAGAGAGAAGCGCCCATGATCGCGCAGTTCACGGCAATCAATGGTAAAAAGATGCCCAGTGCGCTATATAGTGATGGAGAATACTTTTCAACCACCATCTCTACCAATTGTGTAATACCGGCAATGACGGCAATGAACAGAATAAAGCTCAAATATGAGAGATCAACTCCAGACACCAGGCAATCTGGCCCCAACACTTTTGTCTGAAGAAAATAGTCTACGGGGACGGTAATGAGCAACACGAACGTCACTGCCAGTCCCAACCCCAATGAAGTCTTCACATTCTTAGATACAGCCAAATAAGAGCACATACCCAAAAAGTATGCGAAGATCATATTATCAACAAAAATTGAACGAAAAAATAAGTTTATTAAGTGTTCCATCCTTTATTTCTCCTTATAAAAATAAGCACGATGTACCCAGATAACGCACCCGAGAAGAATCAAAGCCATTGCCGACATGGTCATCATACCATTATTCATATACCCTGCATCGTATGCACTTTGGGGGATTAACTGAAATCCCAACAGGCTGCCACGCCCCACGAACTCACGCAAAGCTCCAACAATGACAAGAATCAGTGCGTATCCCAGGCCATTGCCGACGCCATCGAGAAAACTTGGCCATGGTTTATTAGTCATGGCAAATGCTTCTAAACGTCCCATTAAAATACAGTTTGTAATAATTAAACCTACGTAAACTGAAAGTTGAACGCTTACGTCATATGCCACAGCTTTTAATATTTGACTCACGATAGTTACTAAAGCGGCGACAACGACTAACTGGACTATAATACGAATACGGTTGGGTATCGTATTACGGATGGCGGCAATGATCACGTTTGAGAAGGCTGTGATGATTGTTACTGCTAATCCCATTACTATGGCAGGCTTCAATAACGAAGTGACAGCCAAAGATGAGCAAATACCCAACACCTGAACCATAATAGGATTATCCAAGTTGAGTGGATTGCAAAATATCTCTTTATTTTGTTTACTAAATAATGCCATATTATTTTAATTATTTGCCAAAGTTCGTATTGTCGGGAGATTATATGCTTTCAAACAATCTTTGAGCATCGCGTCAACACCATTAGATGTCAAAGTTGCACCTGTAACAGCGTCAACCTCACTCACAGGGTTCTTTACTACCTTTTTCACGCCAAGAGCAATATCAGATGATCCGTCATTGAAAATTTTCTTTCCAATAAACTTCTCCTGCCATTTCTGATTATCTTTTATTTCTGCTCCCAGGCCTGCAGTCTCACTCTCATGATTAAAATATACGCCATAAACGGTCTTCATATCATAGCCGTCCACAGCAAGGAAACCGGAAATTCCCCCCCATAATCCCATACCTTTCAATGGAAAAACAAAGACCGTCTTTCCTTTTACCTTACATTTATAATAAACCTTATTACCAACCTCTTGTTTTTGAATGATTTGATTATACGTTTGTTCTGCTTGATCACTTGGTAAATTACGCATATTCAGAGAGTTAAGAATCTGTTTCTTCTTATCAAGAGCTACATTCGCATCTTGCATAGGCTTTAAGGCTGTATAGACAAAAGCCAGCAGAAAAGCTACGATAACTACCAATACTACCGAATAGATAATGGTATATGTGTTTGATGTTGTTTTCATGCTATAGTCTCCTACTTTTTTAAACGATTTACACGACGCGAAACATTCTGGTTTACCACACAATAATCAATCAATGGCGCAAACATGTTTCCAAAGAAAATAGCCAGCATCATACCTTCCGGATAACCGGGATTCATTACTCTCACAATAATCGCCATGGCACCTATCATGAAACCATATATATATTTCCCGGTCTCAGTACGTGCCGACGTTACGGGATCCGTAGCCATAAAGACTGCTCCAAAACAAAATCCACCTAAAATAAGATGTTCATACCAAGCGATCGGCGTCATGCCCAAAGTTTTGAATATCAATGCCATTACAACACCACCAAAGAAAACACTACTCATTGTCTTCCATGAAGCAATACCAGTCCACAATAGAATGAATGCGCCAATTCCTATGGCAATAACCGAAGTCTCGCCTATTGATCCGGGAATAAGACCTGTCACCATATTATATATACTTGTATTGGGCAGAATACCTTGGCCTATTTGGCTCAAAGGAGTAGCCATCGTAAAACCATCTGGCAGATTGTTTCCCAATCCCAAGATAGATTCTTGTGCCACCCATACGGCGTCACCTGTCATTTTTGATGAGTATGAAAAGAACAAAAACATACGTGCACCTACAGCAACGTTGAATATATTCATGCCTGTTCCACCAAAAATCTCCTTACAAAATATAACTGCGAAAGCACAAGCTAAAGCCAGCATCCATAAAGGAGTTGTGACGGGAATAATCAACGGAATGATGATACCGGAAACGAGATACCCCTCTTGAATTTCTTCATGTTTCCATTGTGCCCAAGCAAATTCTATCCCTAAGCCTACTATATAGCTAACTAAAATTTTGGGTAGAACAGCGAGAAAACCAAACAAGAACACCTCAAACAAAGAAGCTGTTGCCAAAGTTCCTGCCGCAAGATAATTCTGATAGCCTACATTATACATGCCAAATAGCATAGCGGGTAGTAATGCTATCACTACCATGCTCATAATACGTTTCGAATCAATGGCGTCATGAATGTTTACTCCGCTTGTTGATGTTCGATTGGGTACATACAAAAATGTTTCAAAACCATCAAAAATACTTTCGAATGCGTGAAGTTTACCTCCTTCTTGAAAGTTTGGTTTAATTTTATTGAGATAGTTTCGTAAGTTCATATCTTCTATGCGTTTTCTTTTCTTAATGTATTAAGACCGTCACGAACTATTTTCTGAAGAGGCATTTTGGAACTGTCGACAAATTCTGCTAATGCAAAATCTTCCGGACTAACCTCATAAATTCCTAATTGTTCCTGTCGATCTATATTTCCTGCAATAATCGCTTTTATAAGATACTCGGCATAAATATCCATAGGCAGCACTTTATCATATTCGCCACTCATAATCATATGGCGCTCTCCTCCTTTTATTCTTGCGTCGAGGCAATACTCTTTCTTCTTACCAAGCAACCAAGTGAAATAACTATGCGATACAGAGAAATTACTTAACCGAGGAGAAATCCAGCCCAACATCTCGTTGACATCATCACCTTCCGGTATAACCGTCACTTCGGAGGTATGCCCCCCGATATAATCCGTCATACAACTCTTATGACCTACCAATGGATTTCCATTGATAATTCTTACATGGGCAGTTTCTTTTATCTGTCCTTTCAGCAAGGCTGAAAACGGTGCTCCGACAATCGTATTGACATAGCATGGATTATTAACCTCACTACCGGCGACTGCTACCACTTTTCGTAGATCAACCTTACCTGTAAGGAATAATCTTCCTATAAAAATTACGGTTGTGGGATCAATTGTCCAGATGACTTCACCTTTGGTTATTGGTCTTGTATGGTTTATCTGCACTCCAACATTTCCTGCCGGACATGGGCCATCATAGATGGTTACTTCTACATCAGCAGCCTCTGTAAGCGAACGGTTTGATTGATTGGGGCCTATGCCTAAATGTACTTTCGCTATTTTACTCAATGCCGATAAACCAACTTGAAAAGCTTCTTCATTACCTTCAAGCTCTACTTCAAAATCAGAAGCTAACGGCATATCTCTCAATGCAGAAACAAAAATAGCTTCCGGATGGACTTTCGGGTTTGTAGATATTGCATAAGGCAACTGATTGATATAGCCAAACAAACCTGCATCCAGTAAGTCTCTTTTGACATCTTCTCCATTTAACTTTGACAGATCCTTAATTCCAAAATCTACATATTGCTGTTCGTTAGCAACTTGTACTTTAACACAGAGAACTTTTCTTCGATCACCTCTTACTACTTTGGTAACTTTACCGCTGACAGGCGAAGCAAATTTAATCTCCGGGAAGGCTTTATTAACGAACAACGCATCACCGACTTTCACCGAGTCACCTTCATTAACAACTACTTTAGGAACAACACCTTCGAACGCCGCCGGAACGAGCCCTATTTCAGACGGAAGCTCTATGGTTACCTTTTTTTGAATAGCTTTTCCTTTAAGGTTTATGTTTAAGCCTTTGCGTAACTTAACGACATTCACCATTGTTTACAAACTACGTTTATCAATTATAATTCAAATAAAAAAAACAAACAATTTCTCGATCGTAATGTCAAGAAATCTGTTGCAAATATACTCAAAATTAAATGTATTTAAAAATAAAACATATTATTTATTTTAATATTTAGCTTGAATAATGTACTTTTGTCAAATAATTTGTTGTCCAAATCAACTGAAAAAGATCGCACATATTGTTAATGGCCTTATATGGATTTTGTTTTCCATATACATTGCTTGTATTGTATTACTGAACATTCCGGTAGTACAGAAAGGCTTTGGTAATCTTGTCAGCAACATTCTCGAAAAGGAAATAGGAGCAAAAGTGAAACTTGAGAGAATTGATTTAGGTATCCTCAATCGCTTAATTATTGACAATGTAGAAATTTACGATCAGAAACAGAAGCTTATGCTCTCCGCGAATCGCGTTTCAACAAAGATTTCCGTTTTAGATCTTTTTCATGGGAAAATAAATATTTCATCTGCCCAGCTGTTTGGCATGCATGTCTATTTGTACCAAAATACGCCAAAAGACAAGCTTAACTGCCAATTTCTTATAGATGTATTCAAATCTAAAGATAACACAACATCCGGCAAACCTGTTGATTTCTCATTAGGGGCGTTAGTAATAAGAAATGGAAACATACAATTCGACAAATGGTTTGTCCCCGAAGACAAGACACAGAATAAATTAGATGCCAACCATTTAAGTATTACGCATCTAAATGCCCACATTGGGTTGGAATTCTACCCGACAGACTCCGTTATTGCCCAAGTTAAAAGTCTGTCATTAAATGAGAAATCAGGACTTATTGTAAATTCACTTCGCTTTAGATTATTCTTGGGTAAAGGTAGCGGTACGCTTCAAGATTTTTATTTAGCGCTTCCGAAATCTTTTGTCGATATCAAACAGGCAGAAGTTCGTTATCCTACGAATAAGCAACTTTCATTGAAGTCGAAATTACAATTTAAAGGTTCTATCTCCAAAAGCAGAATTTCTCCGAAAGACTTTTCTTTCTTGTCACCTGTATTGAAGCAATATGAAGCTCCAGTCTATTTGCACGCAAGTCTGAAAGGCAACAACTCGAAAGCAACGATCGCCGGTCTTTCTGTCCGTTGTAAAGAATACGGATTGAATCTTGAAGCAATGGCTACGAGTTATAATCCTTTGAAAAATGGACGTTGGGCTGTTAAATTAAAGCATGTTGAGATTCAACAAAAAGGTATTGATGAACTCATAAAAATTGCCAAATTACCTTCTACTTTACATGCTATAAGCTGGATGAAAGCACAAGCTTTATTTTCTTACGAGAAAAATAACGTTATATTGAAAGGTAACTTTTCAAGTGCGCTTGGGCGTTCTAAATTCTTTTTATCCAAGTTGGGACGATCGGTTGACGGATCCGTTCAAGTAGAACATTTTAATATGGATAAATTGATAAACACCAAATTTTTAGGCGATATCTCTACAACAGCGTCTTTCAAAGGTATAATCGATAAAACGACTGTTGATGTTACAAGCAATGGCCGGATCAACGGATTAAGCTATAATAATTACAAATATAAAGACATTATATTCAAAGGCCGATACCAAAAAAGCTCAAGTAGCCATTGTGCAGACGTGAATATTAATTTAGATGATCCAAATGGAGTCATCAGTCTTGAGGGAAAATGTAATCTTCACTCATCGCAACCCAATATTCAGGCTACGATGCATATCCAAAGTCTTAATCTGTCGGCACTAAAACTCTACGACAAATTGGGAACAGCCAGTATTGACGCAGACATAGAAACCCGGTTTAACGGAAGTGATATTAAAGACGCGACAGGCTATATAGATATCTCTAATTTCAAGATGAGAGGTGGTTCCAAAGATTATACAATGAATACCATACATTTTGAAATGGGTAAAGAAAAAGGAAATAACTATGCTTCATTTCTGAGTGACTTTGGCAGAATCTACATCAATGGTAATCTTGACTATTCACAATTGCCCTATACCGTTTTCAATTTGATAGGAGATAAACTTCCTACCATTCCCGGATTACCAAAATCGAAAGCGACAAACAATAATTTTCACATAACAGCTCATATCAACAATTCTGATTTTCTCGCGGAATTATGTAACTTCCCTATTATTTTGCGTCAACCAGCCGATCTCACCGGTGATATCAATGATAAGAACAAGAAAATTTCCTTAGATGTTAATCTTCCTCATTTCGAATACGATAACAATACGATCGAAAACGGGCGAATCAACATATCTTCTCCTAATGATACATTACAACTGAAGGTCTCTTTTCAACGTGTCGAAGAGAAAGGACATAAATTATCCGTAGCCATAGACGCGGCGGCAGTCCATAATAACCTCCTTACCAAGATCAGCTTTGATAATGGAAGAGCAAAGCGGTTAAGAGGCTATTTTGACGCCCAGACCTATTTTTTCCTTAATAAAAACAAGCAAGCAACCGCCCATGTTAAAGTTCTGCCATCAAATATCATGGTAAGTGATTCCGTTTGGCAGGTTGAACCCAGCGATATTATCTATTCAAAAAACCATCTGACTATTGATCATTTTGCGGTTCAACATAACAGGCAACATATTATCGTTTCGGGCTTGGCTTCCAACAGCAGAAATGATAAGTTAACCGCGGATTTAAAGGAAGTAGATCTCAGCTATATATTGAATTTAGTAAACTTCCATGCGGTCAGCTTCAGTGGAAAGGCTTCCGGAACGGCAGAAATCGTGTCGGCCTTTCGACGTCCGGAAGCAACGGCAAACTTGCAGGTTGAGGACTTTAAATTTGAAGATGGCAGGATGGGAGATTTGCAAGCCATGGCCGTATATGATAACACAGAGGGCAAAATAAATTTGAAGGCCATCGCGCAGGAAGACGACCGGAAAACCTTTATCAATGGTTATGTTTCCCCTAAAAATGACAATATCAATTTAGAGATAACGGCTCAAGACACCAATATTGAGTTTCTGAAAAGTTTCTGTGGAAGTTTTATGAGCAATATTGAAGCTTCCGCCTCGGGAAAAGTAAGAGTAGCAGGCCCGCTTAGCGCTATCAACCTGTCAGGAGAGCTGGTAGCCAACGGTTCCCTAAGGATAACACCCACCAACACAACCTATCGCTTGGTTAATGACACGATTCGGATGATACCTGACAAGATCATTCTTGCAAGAGATACTGTATATGATAAGGATGGAAATATCGGCGTGATCAACGGCGTGCTCCGACATCACGATCTCACGCAACTCACCTACGATCTGAATATTAACGCGAAGAATCTTCTTTCGTATGACACTCATGGATTTGGAGATAATACATTTTATGGAACGGCTTATACAACCGGCACGTGCCATATTTATGAGCATAATGGAGAAATTACTATAGACATTGACGTCCTGCCCGAAAAAGGATCGCAATTTGTTTACAATACAACAAGTCCCGGCGGTGTCGATAATCAACAATTTATTCATTGGCTCACAGAGCCTGATGCGGAGATGGCGGATACGGGGAAGAGACAGGAAATCCGCAAACAAACCGATGATGAAGAAGATGAAGACTCTCCCCCATCGGATATACATATTAATTTTCTTATCAACATGACCCCGCACGCCACACTAAAGCTCCTGATGGACGAAAAGACAGGCGATTATATAGCTTTAAGCGGCAATGGAGCCCTTCGGGCCACCTACTTTAATAAAGGTAGGTTTAATATGTATGGTAATTATGTGATCGATCACGGAATTTACAAACTTACGATTCAAAACATTATCAAAAAAGAATTTCAATTCAACCCTAACGGATCCATAGCATTCGGCGGGGATCCATACGACGCCACGCTCGATTTGAAAGCTCAATATATTGTACCGGCCGTAAGCCTCTCCGATCTGAACCTCGCCCAAAACATTACGACCAACAATATCCGGGTGAATTGTATCATGAACATTACGGGAACTCCGGCCTATCCCAAAATAGACTTCTCCTTGGACATGCCGTCGCTGGACAATGAAGCCAAACGAATGGTTTTCAGCATTATCAACAGTGAAAATGAGATGAATCAGCAAGTTCTATATCTGCTGGCAGTAGGACGATTCTACTCACAGAGAAATAACAATAATAGCGAAATCGCGCCCGGCGCACAGCAAAGCCAGACCAGTCTTGCCATGCAAAGCATATTAAGCGGCACTGTAAGCCAGCAGATTAACAATGTGATTTCGTCACTTTCTAAAAACGACAATTGGAATTTTGGCGCCAACATCTCGACAGGTAACGAAGGCTGGAACAACGCAGAATACGAAGGCCTCCTCTCCGGAAGATTATTGAACAACCGGTTGTTAATCAACGGACAGTTTGGCTACAGAGATAATCCCAAGACTTCGACAAGCTTCATTGGCGATTTCGAGGCTAAATACCTGCTTGCGCCCGGCGGCAACTACGCAATCAGAGTTTACAATCAATCAAACGATCGCTATTTTACCAGAAACAGCCTCAATACGCAGGGAATAGGCTTTGTCATTAAGAAGGAATTTGACAGTTGGAAAAGTCTGTTCCGGAAAAAGAAAAAGAAGAAATAAGAGACCGTAGATATCTTCATGACAAATGTTCCCGATATTAAACGCGCAATTTTTTTCTCTTTCTCTCTCGAAAACAAATCAAAAAACATATTTTTTTTAAACAAACAGAATCTCTTTGTTAATTTTCCCGTGCGTTTTTAAATAAATAGAACGACGGGGTAAAATTCTGTGCGCATTTTTTTATCAAATGAAATGTCGCGGTAAAATTCTGCGCGCGTTTTTTAACAAAGGAAACGTCGCGGTTAATTTTTGCGCGCGTTTTTTATCAAATAGAACGACGAGGTAAATTTTTCTTCGCATTTTGTCACAAAGCAAATGTCGTCGTGAAATTTTCCACGCATTTTGTAACAAACAGAACGGCTTTGTTAGTTTTCGCACGTGTTTTTTAAACGGCAGGACATGGCGCGAGCCGCAGGGACGTGATTTATCACACCGCACCGTCGCATTCGGTTCTTGTCGCAGCATGAGATATCTTCGTCAGATTCTCGGTGTGTGTATTTGAAAGGTGTCGGACGGCCGAAACACGTGATGCCGGCGCTTCAGGCAGGCTTAAAACCTGTGATTAATTCTTGTTGCAATCAAAATTTATTGTATCTTTGCACGTTGTATGACTGTGAGTTTCTTTTGAAATTATAAATGTTGCAGCCATTAATTACACAACAGGAAAATCAATTAATAAATTAATATTGTCATGCTTACATTAAAACTCATCAATGAGGAGACCGAACACGTAATCAAAGGTCTTGAGAAAAAGCATTTTAAGGGTGCCCGCGAAGCTGTCGAGAAAGTTTTGGAATATGACAGAATCCGTCGTGAGACTCAACAGAAACTTGATTCCGGCAAGCAACAGGCCAACCGGATGTCAAAGCAAATCGGCGCCCTCATGGCTCAGGGCAAACGCGACGAGGCCAACGCCATCAAAGAGCAGGTTGCGGAACTGAAGGCTTCGGGCAAGGCTTTGGAGGAAATCCTGGCCAAGGCAGAGCAGGATCTCACAGAATTGTTGTGCCAAATACCCAACCTGCCTTATGACGAAGTCCCCGAAGGAGCCGACGCTTCTGCCAATGTGGTTGTAAAAGAGGGTGGCGAAAAGCCCGAACTGCCGGCCGACGCCTTGTGCCACTGGGACTTGTTGAAGAAATATAACTTAGTGGATTTTGACCTTGGTGTCAAGATTACAGGTGCCGGCTTCCCAATCTATATCGGCAAGATGGCCCGTTTTCAACGTGCCTTGGAGGCGTTCTTCCTCGACGAGGCACGCAAGTCGGGCTATTGGGAAATCCAACCTCCCTATGTCGTCAATGAAGCATCGGGCTATGGAACGGGGCAGCTGCCCGACAAGGAAGGCCAGATGTATCATGCCGATATGGATAACCTGTTCCTCATACCTACGGCCGAGGTACCTGTTACCAATATCTTCCGCGACGTGATTCTCAATGAGCAGGAACTGCCGATTAAGCGTTGCGCCTATTCGGCATGCTTCCGCAGAGAGGCCGGCAGTTACGGCAAAGACGTGCGCGGGCTGAACAGACTGCACCAGTTTGACAAGGTTGAAATCGTAAGAATCGATACGCCGCAGCATTCTCAGGAAAGCCTGAAAGAAATGCTGAACCACGTAGAAGGTTTGCTTCAGAAATTGGAACTCCCCTATCACATCTTGAAACTGTGCGGTGGCGACATGAGCTTCACGTCGGCCATCTGCTATGACTTTGAAACATGGAGCGCGGCTCAGAGCCGTTGGTTGGAAGTGTCTTCCGTGTCCAACTTCGACAGCTACCAGGCCAATCGTCTGAAGTGTCGTTATCGTCATGCGGAAGACAAGAAGATAGAGCTGTGCCACACCCTGAACGGCTCGGCGTTGGCATTGCCGCGAATCGTAGCCACTATCATCGAGAACAATCAGGCCGAAGAAGGAATCAGAGTTCCGAAGGTCTTGGTGCCCTATTGTGGCTTTGAAATGCTTGACGACAAGAACTTTTAACAGCTATCCACAGATAACGTGGTAGCTCCCCGCCAACTTTACAATCAATAATACCAGACATCGTATGTATAAAATCGTCCATAAAGTTCAATTCTCCGAGAAGGTTTTCCGCTTCGACGTGGAGGCGCCCCTCATTGCAAAAAGCCGCAAAGCAGGTAACTTTATTATTGTTCGTGTAGACAAAAACAGTGAGCGTATGCCCCTGACCATTGCCGATGCCAACCTGCAGGAAGGCACCATTACGCTGGTGGTGCAACGCGTGGGCTTGTCGTCTACCAAATTGTGCGACAAACAGGAAGGCGATACGGTAGCCGATATCGTGGGGCCTTTGGGAAACCCTACGCATATCGAGAACTTCGGTACGGTGATTTGCGCGGGCGGTGGCGTGGGAGTAGCGCCTATGTTGCCGATTATCCGTGCGTTGAAGGCGGCGGGCAATCGTGTCTTGTCGGTTCTCGCCGGGCGCAACAAGGAACTCATCATTATGGAAGATGAAGTGCGCGGTAGTTCTGATGAGATAATCATCATGACAGACGATGGCTCGTATGGAGAAAAGGGCGTCGTGACGGTCGGCATAGAGAAGTTCATCAATCAGGAACATATCGACAAGGTGTTTGCCATCGGTCCACCTATCATGATGAAGTTCTGTTGTCTGCTCACCCAAAAGTATAATATCCCGACCGACGTTTCGCTCAACACCATCATGGTTGATGGTACGGGGATGTGTGGCGCATGCCGCCTGACAATAGGCGGGAAGACCAAATTTGTGTGTATTGATGGCCCGGAATTTGACGGAGCATTGGTCGATTGGGACGAGATGTTTAAGCGAATGGGAACTTTCAAGGCAGCCGAAAGAGAGGAAATGGAGCACTATCAGGAGCATCTTGAGTTGTCTGAACGGCAGGAAAGCCTATTCAAAACCGATATAACAATGGACGTCTCTCCTACCGAAGCCTCGATAGACGAACTGACCAATCGTGACGCTGCTTGGCGCGTGGAATTGCGAAAGAGCCTTAAGGCAAAAGAACGGGCTGCCATCAAGCGGGTGGTCATGCCGGAACTGGATCCCGAGTATCGTGCGACAACCCGGTTGGAAGAAGTCAACTGCGGACTGACAAAAGAAATGGCACTCACCGAAGCCAAGCGGTGTCTCGACTGTGCTAAGCCTACTTGCGTGGAAGGCTGTCCGGTTAGCATCAATATTCCATCATTCATCAAAAACATCGAGCGAGGACAGTTTTTGGCTGCTGCCAAGGTCTTGAAGAACACTTCGGCCTTGCCGGCAGTCTGTGGCCGTGTATGTCCGCAGGAAAAACAATGCGAAAGCCGCTGTATCCATCACAAGATGAATGGCGAACCGGTAGCTATCGGCTATCTGGAGCGTTTTGCCGCCGACTATGAACGGGAGAGCGGACAGATGGCTTTGCCGGAAATGAGTCCGGCCAACGGAATTAAAGTGGCCGTGGTTGGTTCCGGCCCGGCGGGACTTAGTTTTGCGGGCGACATGGCTAAACGAGGCTTCGATGTCTACGTGTTTGAAGCACTCCACGAGATCGGCGGCGTACTGAAGTACGGAATTCCCGAGTTTCGTCTGCCCAACCGTATCGTTGACGTAGAAATAGACAATCTACGTAAGATGGGAGTCCACTTTCAGACCGACGTCATCATTGGTAAAACCATATCTGTTAGTGAGTTGGAGGAGCGAGGATTCAAAGGAGTCTTTGTGGGTTCGGGTGCGGGATTGCCCAATTTCATGAACATTCCCGGTGAAAACGCGCTCAATGTCATGTCATCGAACGAGTATCTGACAAGAGTCAATCTAATGGACGCGGCCAACCCAAGGACAGATACGCCTATCAATCTTGGTAAGAAAGTGGTAGTGGTCGGTGGTGGCAACACGGCTATGGACTCCTGTCGTACAGCTAAACGGCTGGGTGCCGATGTTACATTGGTCTATCGGCGGTCTGAGGCCGAAATGCCGGCTCGGCTTGAAGAGGTGAAACATGCGAAGGAAGAAGGCATTCATTTCCTGACGCTGCACAATCCACAAGCATACCTGACCGATGAAAACGGTGCCGTGAAAGCGGCTGTTCTCGACGTGATGGAGCTTGGCGCCCCCGACGCCTCGGGCAGACGCCGCCCTGAAACTACGGGAAAGACAGTCACGATAGACTGCGACCAGGTTATTATCGCTGTAGGTGTCAGTCCGAATCCACTGGTACCCAAGAGTATTGAAGGACTGGAACTGGGCAAGAAGAATACGATCGTTGTAGATGAGGCAATGCAAAGTTCAAGAAAGAACATCTATGCGGGAGGTGATATCGTCAGAGGCGGAGCCACGGTCATCTTGGCGATGGGTGATGGGCGCAGGGCCGCGGCCAACATGGCGGGAGCTCTGGCTTGACACAAAGAGTATCGACTGCAGTATGAATAATTAATTTATTTAGTGGCTGCCGTTTATTTCATATTCATAAAATAGCATTATTGATTGTCAATGAAGAAATTGTTAGTCATTCTACTGGTTTGCCTGATGGCTATTCCCGGAAGTGCGCAACGCAAGGTGTTGAAGAACCGAACCGTCACTGCTGCTTCTAAAAAAGGAAAAAGTCTGCCGGTTGCGGCGAATTCTCGCCCAAAGGAACACTTGTTACCGAAAGAGTTGCTTGCTTCGACCGCAAAACTAATGTTTGTCGACAGTATTGTTGTCGAGAAAGATGATTTTTACAAATATATTCCATTGCCGGTGGAGATTGGTAAATTTGTCGCAACAACACCTACTAAGAAACAAGATCTCGTTGGAGCCGCGTTCATAAACGGACTGGGTAAGCAATGCTTCTATGCTGCAGGGGATACGATTTCATCTTCTCTTTTCTGCATGGATCAACTCGCTAACGGCTGGGGAGAGCCTAAGAAGATGGAAGATATTGATAACAACTTTAACTTTGTAGGCTATCCTTGTCAACAGTCTGACGGCATGACTCTGTTCTTTGCTGCGAAAGACAAAAAAGCATTGGGCGGTTATGATATCTTCATGACACGCTATGACCGTGAAAAAGGTTCATACCTGGTACCTGAGAATTACGGATTGCCCTTTAATTCTACAGCTAATGATTATCTGCTGGTTATAGACGAGCCCGACTCACTGGGCTGGTTGGTTACCGACCGTCGTCAGCCGGAAGGCAAGGTATGTATCTATACCTTTGTGCCAACAAAGGTCCGGCAGACCTATGAAGTTGATAACTTGACAGAAACGGAGCTCTACAATTTTGCCATCATCAACAGAATAGCAGATACTTGGCAGTTTGGTGATCGACAAGCAGCCTTTAAGAGACTGAAACGACTTAGACAAGGAGCAGAGACTTCAGTTACTCGAAGATTTTCTTTTCCCATTGATGATCATACGATTTATACGAGAAAAGAAGATTTCAAGGAACCACAGAATATTCGACAACTGGAAGAATATCAAGCAGGACTGCAACGATTAACAGAGCTTGAACAGCAACTGAATCAGTTTTGGGACAAATACAAAGAGAGTGGTGAAGCTCTTAAAGCCAATTTGACGGAGAAAGTAAGGATGTTGGAGAATGAATATATAAAATTAAATCTGCGCGTAAAGCGTATTCATAAAAGTATTATAAATTCAGAAAACAATCTAATTAACAATTGAGCATCATGAACTATTATCCAGAATCAGAACTAATTATCAATCAGGATGGAAGTATCTTCCATCTGCATTTAAAGCCGGAACAACTGGCAGACAATGTTATCCTTGTAGGCGATCCGGGCCGAGTTCCTCTTGTTGCGTCTCATTTCTCAGAAATAGAATGCGAGGTAACAAGCAGAGAATTTCATACGATTACGGGACGTTACAAAGGTAAGCGCATCACGGTGCAAAGCACAGGTATCGGCTGCGACAATATTGACATTGTTGTGAACGAAATGGATGCTTTGGCTAATATCGATTTTGAGACACGGACCAATAAGGACCAATTAAAATCATTAACATTCGTACGCATTGGCACATGTGGCGGTTTACAGCCAAATACGCCTACCGGCACTTTTATCGCCAGTGCAAAAAGTATTGGCTTTGACGGTTTGTTGAATTTTTATGCAGGACGCAATGAAGCGTGTGATTTGGAATTTGAAAAAGCGTTTAAGTCACAAGTCAAATGGAACGACCAAATTGGCAATCCCTATGTTGTAGATAACGATCCGGAACTTCTTGACCGTATTGCAGCCGATGATATGATTCGCGGTGTAACAATCGCCTGCGGAGGCTTCTTTGGCCCGCAAGGAAGAAAGCTACGGTTGCCATTGGCTGATCCTTATTTAAATCAAAAGATTGAGCAATTTTCGTTTAACAATCTCAAGGTCACCAACTTTGAAATGGAAAGTTCGGCACTTGCCGGCCTAAGCAAACTGATGGGACATAAAGCTTTAACATGTTGCATGGTGATAGCCAACAGAAGAGCCAAAGAGGCCAATACCGGATATAAGAACACGATTGACGGGCTCATAGAAAAAGTTTTAGAACGTATTTAATGGGGAGCGATACTATCTGTGCGTTGGCCACATCTACCGGTGGGGCTATTGGTATAATCCGAATCAGCGGTGACTGTGCTATCAGCATTGCCGATTCGGTATTTATAGCTAAAAATAAGAAACCGCTAAATCAAGCCAAAGGCAACACCTTACATTATGGTGAGATATATGACCAACAAGGTACGCTCTTAGATGAGGTCGTTACCAGCGTCTATCGTGCGCCACATAGTTATACGGGGGAAGACAGTGTTGAAATTTCCTGTCACGGTTCACAGTATGTTCTACAGGCGGTGTTGCAAGCGCTTATCGATGCAGGATGCAGGCAGGCGCAGCCGGGTGAATATACCAAACGGGCCTATCTGAATGGGAAAATGGACTTGAGCCAAGCTGAAGCTGTGGCTGACTTGATCAGTTCGTCCAATAAAGCATCGTATAAGTTGGCGCTAAGTCAGCTGAAAGGACATTTCAGTAGTGAACTGGCAACTTTGCGTGAGCAACTTCTCAAGATTACATCTCTGTTGGAATTGGAACTTGATTTTTCAGACCATGAAGAATTAGAATTCGCTGACAGAGGTGAACTGTTGGAACTTGCCCATAAGATTCAGAATCGTATTTCAACGCTTGCCCACTCATTTGAAACAGGGATTGCTTTAAAAAAAGGAATACCCGTTGCCATTGTTGGCCAAACGAATGTTGGAAAAAGCACCTTGCTCAATCGATTGCTCCATGAAGAAAAAGCGATAGTGAGCGATATTCATGGGACGACAAGGGATATTATAGAAGATACGACCGTCATAGAAGGAGTAACTTTCCGCTTTATAGACACGGCGGGTATACGCAAAACACAGGATACTATAGAGCAATTGGGAATAGAGCGTGCGTATAAAAAGCTGGAAGAGGCGACTATCGTTTTGTGGGTTATTGATACCTTGCCCACAAAAGATGAAATAAAAGGCATGTTGAATCGGACCGTCGGAAAACAGCTCATCCTTGTACATAACAAAATAGATAAAGAAACAAATAGTAGTAATCGTCCAGTTATTCTCTCCTGCGGTAATAACAATATTTTTGCCGCGGAGGTGTTTATTTCTGCCAAATTAAATCAAGGCCTCCAAGCATTGGAAAAGGCTATCTATGAGAGTGCGCGTATTCCGGAAATCAGCGAAGATAGCATCATCGTAACAAATGCACGCCACTATGAAGCCCTTACTCACGCAAACGAAAGTATTTCACGAGTTCTCCTGTCCATGGAAATGGGCCTTAGTGGCGATCTGATCAGTGAAGATCTCCGCATTTGTCTTGAGCAACTCGCGGAGATAACAGGCGGTCAGATAACAACAGATGAAGTCTTGGGAAATATCTTTCAACACTTTTGCATCGGCAAATAGACTTAGCTGTCTGATACTTGCCATTATTTCACAAAATGCTTTTTTACCTTGTTTGAAATCTCATATAAGTAGTCCATTCTTCATGTATATCCCTATCGTGTTCTCCCGTGAAGAATTCCACTTGGCAAGTATCTTTAAAGGGGCTCCAGTTACCACATACCCGCCCGTCATGGATAATGACAGGTTGGAATATCCCATTATTGTTATAAGCCTTGTGCTTGTGTTCGGGCGCCAACACGATATCGCGACTCTTATAACCTATTAAATACTCATCATAAGGGGGAATCAAAAGATATTTCCCCTTACGAAATCCTCGCGTACGCCCATCGTCTGTTAGATAAAAGTCTCGGCCATCCCATTTCTCAAGATGGATAGTTTTACCCAACAATGCCATGCCTCTGCGGCAATCTGTGATATTCAGTCCCGACCACCATACGAAATCCTCCAATGTTGCAGGTTGATGGCTCTGAAAATATTTATAGGCAAAACGCATTAAAGCCTCATCCCTGTCGATTTGGACCGGTGCCCCTACCCTGTCTGTCACCAATGCGTAAGTAACCTTCCCAGGCAATAACTTTCCACTACAAATAATTCCAGCAAATTCAGCCATTCGGATATGATATGATAATCGATGGGCGTCCATTCGCACATCCTTTTCCGCCAGCGACTGAATAAAGTCCTCTTTCGTTGCACTGCCCTTGTCTGCCGCCGTTCGGACAAGGATATCACGGATGCGCATTAGCTCCTCTTCCGTAATAACGACTTTATTACTGCTCATCCATCCTTTGGTCATCGCTATTGCCTTGGGAGCGCAAAGGGCAAGCCAAGCCCAATAGTCGGTAGCCGCAACCAACTGCCACGTCCCACGCTGCAAGTGCAGACGAATGATTTTTCCACTGTCAAAAGCCTTTTTGAATGCCTCAGCAGATGGTTTACGAGTTCGCATAGCTACAGCCCATCGCATCATACGATATTCCTGAGCCTGCATAGCCCCCATATAATCAACCACTTCAACCGGAGTATTAAACAGAGGACAAATAAGTTGCTGATTAAGAAGTCGAAGCGTGATTGGATTCATATTTGAAAGCTCTACACATGTCTATGAACAACCGATGAATACGTTCATCCTCATCCAGTTCCGGATGGAAGGCTGTTACCAGCTGCTTTCCCTGACGGGCGGCAACAATACGCCCATCCACCTCGGCCAATATCTCCACATCAGTATCGGTTTCAGCTACAAAAGGAGCACGGATAAAAGTCATCGGAACACGACCTATTTCCTTGAATTCCGCTATTGTTCTAAAACTTCCCAGCTGCCGTCCATAGGCATTACGTTTGGCCAAGATATTCATAGTATTGAGATGAACGCGATCAAGCATGATAAGCCCGGCGCATGTTCCAAAGGTAGGTAAACCATGCGTGATGGCTTCACGAATCGGTTGCGACAATCCTTCATCCGAGATTATCCGCATCATGGCCGTACTTTCACCACCGGGAATAATCAACCCATCCTTTGTCTGCTGCCAATCGGCGGCATTACGCACGAAAAAAGAGTCGATCCCTATTCTTGAGAGCATTTGCCGATGCTCGGCAAACGCTCCCTGAAGAGCCAAAATCGCAATGCGCATCATTTGCCCCTTTCTGCCATGAGCAGTTGAATTTCGCTTTCATTGATACCAACCATTGCCTCACCTAAGTCTTCACTTAGCTCTGCCAGAATCTTTGGATTCTGATAATTAGTTACGGCCTTGACAATAGCTTGCGCACGCTTTTCAGGATTCCCACTCTTAAAGATTCCGCTACCGACGAATACGCCTTCTGCTCCAAGCTGCATCATAAGGGCCGCGTCCGCGGGTGTAGCCACGCCACCGGCAGCAAAGTTAACGACAGGGAGTTTGCCATTGGCACGAACATATGCTACAAGTTCAAAAGGAACACGAAGTTGTTTGGCTGCTTCGTAAAGCTCTTCTTCCGCAAGTGAGGTGAGCCGACGAATCTCACTCTGCATCATACGCATGTGTCTGACAGCTTGAATGATATCTCCCGTTCCGGGCTCTCCCTTGGTCCGAATCATCGTTGCCCCCTCGTTGACACGCCTCAAAGCCTCACCTAAATCTTTGGCACCACAGACAAAAGGAACCTTGAATTGGCGTTTGTCAATGTGATAAATGTCATCAGCAGGCGAAAGCACTTCACTTTCATCAATATAATCTATCTCGATAGCCTCCAAAATCTGAGCCTCCGCAAAATGACCGATACGGCATTTTGCCATGACGGGAATAGTCACGGCCTCCTGGATTCCCCGTATCATTTTAGGATCGCTCATGCGACTCACGCCTCCCGCGGCACGTATGTCGGCAGGAATTCTCTCTAAAGCCATCACGGCACAAGCGCCCGCAGCCTCTGCTATGCGTGCCTGTTCAGGTGTTGTAACATCCATGATAACGCCACCTTTCAGCATTTGAGCCAACTGGCGATTAAGTTTTGTTCTGTCTTCCATTTTCTTTAATTTATGATTTTCGGCAACAAAAGTCAGCATAATCTTCAAAACAAGGAAGAACATGTTCCTTTCCTGCAAAAGATTGCTCTGAAAATCACAAGTAAGATATTTCTATTATTTCACGACGGTTGTATGATGAAGAAAAATTATCATATCATACAACTGAAATCACAATCCTCTATACGCCGAGGGGCTGCGCCCTTCCTGGCTCTTAAAGAACCTGCCAAATAAAGCCTGCGATGAGAATCCAAGTTTATTGGCAATCTCTTGAATGGTCAATCGAGAAGAATCAAGCAAAACCTTGGCCTGACTTATCACATAATCAGCAATTACCTGTTTGGGTGTTTTGGCTACCACCTTGTCCGTTATTTGGCATAAATAGCGGGGAGTAATACATAATTTTTCCGCATAAAACCGCACATCATGAGCCGTCTGATAGTTTTCGGCGATTAAAGAAAGAAACTGGTTATAAATATCAGAGGGGCGCAGACTCTTGTTTTCCGCAGATACCGCGTAAACAACCTGACTATGTATATACTCATGTGCCTTACTGATGGCTTGCTCCATGTCATCACCAAATCCCAGACGAGTTGCTATCGCGGCAGACAAAGCTCCACCGACTCCATGCCGTCGCCAGCCTTCCGTATTATAAGAGGTAAAGAACTTTTTCTTATTTTGCCCATAGAGAAGCGCGGTCAGCTGTCCCCGAACATGGCTTCCCCCACGTAACAACACCCATTGAGCTCCCATCTCATGTAGTTGTCGGGCGGCATTCAGCATATCTTCATCCGACAATATGGGTGTTTTAAGTATCAATTCCGCTTCTTTACATTTGAGCATGAGCAAAGATGTTTCCGGTATCAGATAATTCCGGATGGCTGCCAGTGTTTCGTTGTCAATCAATCTCCTCCCACTCGAACTGATGATTCCCGGATCGAGCACTATATATTTACAACTGATGATTTCGTTACGTAGTGGTGAGATAACATCGCTATCTCCCAACAAACCTACTTTGGCAACGGCCGGACGCATGTCATCAAGAACAGTTCTTACTTGCTTCAATACCAACTCTGCAGATAGATGCGAAATATCTATAAGCGACTGGCTATTCTGAATCGTAATGGCCGTGACTGCCGTCAATGGATAACCGCCCATATCGGCTATGGTTTTCACGTCAGCCTGTACCCCAACGTTTCCGCTACAATCTGACCCCGTGACACTTAAAACCGGTACAATTCGCTTCATTGTTGACTTGAAATAATATGGTTTTACTACTGGTTGGTGTAAATTATATAGATTCCTCATGACAAAGTTACTGAAAATAAATAGAGAAAAGAGCGCCTTGAGGTGAAAAAAGATAAGTGTCTTAGGCCGGAATCCGGAGAATAGCCTTACTTTTGTAACGCCTATCCTGCTGAAAAGGATAAAAACGTGAATCAATCATAGAGATTGACAATAAATAATAAGAACTTTCTCTTTTATTCATTAGCACATGAAAATAATCGGAAATATTATATGGCTGCTTTGCGGAGGGCTTCAATCAGCTATCGGCTATTTTACAGGCAGTTTAGTATTAGCCATTACTATTATAGGAATTCCGGTCGCGTTGCAGACATTTAAGATTGGTTTGCTTTGCCTATGGCCATTCGGGTCCACAGTCAAAGAGGCTAAGGCCCCCGGCGGGTGCATCACTGTTCCTTTGAATATATTATGGTTGATATTCGGAGGATTGTGGGCTTGGCTTTCCCATGTCTTCTTTGGAATTCTGCTATGTATCACCGTGATAGGGATACCTTTTGGCAAACAACATTTTAAGATGGCAGGATTGGCATTGGCACCTTTTGGCAAAGAGGTAGAGTTAGGCTTATAAAAGGGGGGCCATGTGGCATGATTAAAGATTAAAATAAAAGGATATCAAATGACAGAACCAAATACCAGCATCTTTCAGCGCCCCCTATTCGTGTCTTTGTTTGCCCTGTTGGTTGCGATAGCTTGGGGATGGGCCTATCCGCTCATCAAGCTCGGATTTCATGAATTTGGGATTACTCCCGGCATGACGGGTAGCAAAATGCTCTTTGCGGGTGTACGGTTCAGTCTGGCCGGAATCATAATTCTCCTTGCCGCAAAATCTACTCATCGAACATTCAGATTAAAGAAGGCGGGGAGTTGGTGGTATATTTTGTTATTTTGCTTGATCAATACAACTCTCCACTACGCGTTTTTCTATTTCGGCCTTTCTCACAGTGCGGGTTCACGGGCGGCAATCCTCAACTCTATGAGCGTCTTCTTGGTTGTCATCTTCGCATGCGTCTTCTTTAAAAGCGACAAGATGACGCTGCATAAACTTCTTGGTTGCATACTCGGTTTTGCGGGAATCCTGTCCTTAAATCTTGGTTCTGTAGACAGTGGACGTTTCACATGGTTGGGCGATGGTATGATCATACTGAATGCCTTGTGTGGCGCTACCGCCTCACTGATGATTCGGGGATTGGGGCAGCGTATGGATGTCTTTGTCGGAACAGGCGTGAGTCTGACCATAGGAGGCGTATTGTTGATAATGCCGGGTGTCCTGTTGGGTGGCCATTTCCCACAAATAACGATTTTAGGCTGTATCTATCTTCTTTTCTTGATAGGTATCAGTACTTTGGGATTCACGCTATATAACAAATTGTTGACATGCAACCCGGTGGGTAAAGTCGCCATTTACAATTCGCTTATTCCCATTGTCGGCGCGGTTACGTCTTGCATTTGTTTGCAAGAACCGTTTTATTGGAAATATGTCATTGCGGGTCTCCTGTCCGCTTCGGGCATATTCATTATTAATCGATATAAAGGATAATCTTTTGTTTCTGTTGTTATAAACGACAACTATCCAGAACCACACTCTCTACCACTTTGGGGAAATACGCCATTTCCAGCTCATGCTCCTTGGCCGCAATCGTTTCTATTGTGTCGGAAGATGAAAGAGGCGTCTTGTACTGCGCAATAATTTCGCCGCCATCACATTGTTCCGAAACCCAATGCACCGTCATTCCGGTTTCTTTCTCACGCGCCATGAACACCGCTTCATGTACATGTATGCCATACATCCCCTTACCTCCGAACTTGGGCAAGAGCGAAGGATGAATATTTATCATTTTCCGCCGGTACCTCCGGATCAAATAAGCGGGTATCATTTGCAGGAAACCGGCCAATACGATAAACTGAATATCAAAGTCGCGAAGCAATGGCAACAGTATCTCCGCGTTACTGAGATCAGCTTTAGAAATAATTCTCGTTTCTATCTGGAGGCGTTCCGCTCTTTGAAGCACATACGCCCGGCTCTTGTCGGAAACGACTAAAGCCACTCGGATGGTTTCGGAATTTTTAAAATAGCGTATTATATTCTCGCAGTTAGTGCCATTGCCCGAAGCGAAAATGGCTATGTTGATTGTTGACATACGATAAAAGATAAATGGAGCAGTTTATATTGTAGTCTTTATAAAGGATAATTCCAATTTATAACTTTTCGAAAGTTGATGCGTTGCAAAGTTATAATTATTTTCTATTTATAGTGTCAAAATAATGTAATAGATGCAAACTAAATGAACTTTTATTTCGCCGGTTTAGAGATTCGTACTATTTTTGTAGCACAACGAAACAAAAATATACAAATTAAACAATAAAAGATGAAGAATGTATTAGTAATCTCAGGTCATACGGACTTGAACGACTCTGTCGCCAACAAGATTGTGTTGGAGGAATTAAAGAAGGCGCTTCCCCAGGCGGAGTTTGACATTTTGAGCGAGGAATACCCGACTTTCAATATTAATGTAGAGGCCGAACAGCACAAATTGAGAAAAGCTGACGTCATCGTATGGCAGTTCCCTGTTTTCTGGTATAGCATGCCCTCTATCCTGCATCGTTGGATCGAGAAGGTTTGCGTACATGGTTTTGCCCACGGTTCAACAGGTACGGCACTCGAAGGTAAAAAACTGATTCCGTCATTTACGACCGGCGCGCCTGAAGTCTACTATTCGCATGAAGCCTTGGGGTATACAATAGACGAACTTATAGGCTCACAAATCAAATCGATTGCCGGATTGTGCAAACTCGATCTACAACCTTCGGTTTATACCGGAGGTGTATCTTATGCCTTGCGAAGTGACGCACAGCAACTCGAAGAAATCAAAAAGCTCAGCAAGGAGCATGCGGAACGGCTTCTCGAGCAAATCAAACAAGCTTAAAAAGCGACTTTCTTATAGACCATAATTGACGATCGGAATAGAGACATATAGCCCTATTCCGATCGTTTTTTGTATTTATAATCTACAGTCTCTTATTTAAAACGGGCTGCAGACAGGCGTAAGGTACACTACCCCACCATATTTGAGGATAATGGTAGGACATGATGGTCATGTTTTGTTAAGTTTCATTACCATAAAAAGGTGTGTATTAAAATCTTCAAATAGATTGGAATAAGGCTATTAATGAATAATTGTGAGGTCGAAATTCAGGTATTGAGAGGTCATTTGAGCCCATTTGATCGTAAAAGCATAGCTATAAGCAGCCAAAAGCAGTGCTTTTACCGGCCAAAAGCTATGCTTTTAGTTAGTAAAAGAGGGCTAATTATAACGTAAAAGCATGCAAAACGAGCCATCCAAGAAGCGCTTTTTAAGAGACATAACGCCTAACTGTTTGATATTCAGCAATATGTAACTTCGCGTTTAAATTGATTATTTGCGGCCGATTAGTGGCTCAAGAATAATAATGGCACTATTTTAGTACCTTTTGTAAAATATTATCGCAAATTCTTTGTATTTTTGCACCGAACAAAAATGTATGGAACATTATGAAGAAAATTGTTTTGGCGCTCATGGGCGCAATCGCCTCGCTGAGTAGTTGCAATCATCAAGATATTCAAACTGTCGACGCGGACCGGTTTGAATCAATGATATCACTCAATAAAATACAATTACTCGACGCACGCACGGCCGAGGAATATGCCGAGGGCTTTATTCCTAATGCCGTCAATATTGACGTTAAGAAGAGTGATTTTAAAGAAAAGGCCGAATCTACCTTCGACAAGAGCAAGCCTATTGGCATTTACTGCCGTTCGGGCAAGCGAAGTCTGGTAGGCGCCAACATACTCGTAAAATCGAAGTTTAAGGTTGTGAATCTTCGAGGAGGTATCATGGAATGGTCAGCAAAAGGCAAGACTATCAAGAGTAACCGAGAATAATCTTGCCAAACTATTTTTCTTTTATGAAGTTATAATCCGCTTATTCTTTTAAGCGGACTTTTCTTTTGGCTCCTTTGCTCTCGTTACTCATGCGATCAAGGGCTGTTACGATATAGATACAACGACCTTTTGCCGCTGTCGCAGGCAGCTTATACATGGTTTCAGTTGTTATATTGACGATCTTTGACGGATCGGCCAGATTGACGGCGTCATTTGTCTCAAATCTATAAACCACATATTTGGCGGCAATATCACCCCATTTCTTACCTCGTGGAGCAGTCCAGAACAATACCGGACCGTCATCTGTCGTGATTATTTTCAGTTTTCGGGGCTTTTTAGGAGCTTTTCCGTCAATAAAGGGCATGCGTGGTGACAAAGCCGGATATTTCCAATAATAATCGCGAAGTGTAGAGCCGATATTGCCGATATTATCAACCGCCGCCTTGGCATACCATAAAACAGTGCCTTGCACGTTTTTCATTTGCTGGTGCAAATTATGCTTTGCCGGCAGTTGATGGCTGTTGGGATTGGCCGGATCCGGGAATTTTGAAGTTCTGACGATATCTTCTCCAATAAAAAGAGGACGATTGGAGGCATAACGATTCCACCAGGTAATCAGTGTTTTATAGTCTGCGGCCTTGTTTCCTATCTCCCAATAGATTTGAGGAACCGTGTAATCGACCCATCCTTTATTGACCCAGAAAAGCACGTCGGCATAGAGATCATCGTAGTTTGACAAACCATGTGTGTCGCTGCCATTCAGAGGGTCCTGCTTCTTGTTCCGATAAATGCCAAATGGTGATACGCCAAACTTAACCCAAGGCTTGATGGAATGGATTGTATCATTCAGTTGTTTGATAAAAAGATTGACGTTATCGCGTCGCCAATCCGCAATATCTCTGAATCCGTTGTTTTGCTGTCTGAAAGTCTCCCGGTCAGGAATGGGCTGTCCTGCGGCAGGATAAGGATAGAAATAGTCGTCAATATGAAAACCATCAATGTCATACCTGCGGATAATATCGGCCGCGACTTGACAAATATAACGCCTGTTTTCTGCCAGTCCGGGGTTAAGGATATATTGTTGATCGTATGCGAATACGCTTTGTGGTCTCGTTACCGCAATATGGTTTGAAGCCAGCTGCGATGTCGATTTTGTCTTGGCTCTGTAGGGATTGATCCAAGCGTGAATTTCCATACCACGTTTATGACACTGCTCAACCATCCAGGCCAAGGGGTCCCAATAGGGCGATGGTGCCCTACCCTGTTCACCGGTAAGAAAACGACTCCATGGTTCATATTTGCTGGGATAGAGCGCATCGCATTCAGCCCTAACCTGAAAGATGATCGCGTTGACGCCATCACGCCGGAGTTCATTCAACTGTGACGATAAAGTAGACTGCATTTTTTCTGTGCTTAAACCCTGGAACTGGCCATTGACAATTTGAATCCAAGCACCTCGAAATTCCCGTTTATTCTGTGCTTCCAATTGAACAGACACGAAGATAAGCAGGAATAAAAGATAATTCTTCATTTCATTCTTTTTTATTTCGCTACAAAAATAATTATAAATTTTGAGATGTAGAAAAAATCTTATACATTTGTAGCTCGATGAAAGCACGACTTATACATAACAGATCACTAACTTTATTGTTGTTAGTGATTATTTTAGCAATGCGCTTTCTGCCATCGAGAAGTATCGAGCGGCCCGATTCTTTCATGCTCAGCAAGATACTCAACTATGCCCGGCAGGTTGATACGACAAACAGCCACGGCCTTACGACATACGCCTATACTAAATATACACTAACGGTAAGTAGGCGAAACCTGGTACTTTTGGCCGTCCCAAACATGTATGCCATTGCCCATGGGAAGAAACGCAAATATGTCACAGAGACGTATGAGAAAGTAATCTTCAACGGCGCGAAAAAGTACGACACTCAAAAAATACTTGAATTGACGACAATTCCACACCGTCAGAAAAGCATGTCGACTGTTTTAAAATACATGACCCCCGAAATCTATGATGAAACTGTAATTGATAATACTATTTTTTCTCCCTTCCACATCAATAATTACAAGTTTTACAAATATAATATCATATATCTGCCTAACCGAATCGTAAGAGTTACGTTCAAGCCCAGGTACAAGAACACGCAGCTTGTCGAAGGGCAGGCTATGGCAAACTATGATGACGGTAAAATCATCAGCGCGACATTTAGCGGTGAATATGATATGATCAGATTCAACATGATCATTTACATGGGTGAAAATGGCATCAAATCGCTTATGCCTAAGGATGTGCGGCTCTTCTGTAATTTTAATTTCATGGGTAATCATACGAAAGGCAGTTTCAGAGCTGTATACGATCTGCCTCAAATCAATCTGGACTCATGCGCTACCCTTGACGACTTTCACTACATGGAGCAGTTGCGACCTATTACCTTAAACGCCGAGGAACTTCAAATTCTTTCGCAACATGTGCGGGAAAGAGCAGAGCACGCCCTTCGGCAGGATTCTTTAAAGAGCAAAACTCCCAAACTTTCAGCTATTATATGGGATATGATCGGAGATAATCTCATCAATAGAATCAAGAGTAACTTCGGTAATAAAAACCAAGGTTATATCCGTATCAACCCGATTATGAATCCGCTGTATATGGAATATGATCACAAGCGAGGCTTCACGTATAAAATCAATGTCAGAACAAGCTACCTTTTTACACCAAACCGCGAACTAAACCTGCGATTTAAAGCCGGATACGCATTCAAGCAAAAGCAGTTTTATTTCGGTATTCCATTGTACTTTTATTATAATAAGCGCAGAAATGGCTTTTTAAATATAGAAGTAGGAAATGGCAACTGGATTGGAAACCAATGGATTAAGAATAGCGCTGATCAGGCAATAAAAGAACAGCATGAATCTCAACCTCAGGCTACGCCCCCCAATGATCCTATCTCAAGAAGACAGGAAGACAGAAGAGCTTTTTTCAAAAACACCCATTTTAAAATCGCGAATAATTATGATATCAGTGATAACTGGAGTTTTCAGGCAGGTTTTATCTATCACTGTAGATCCGCGGTAGAAAAGAGTTTTTACAAGAAGGCAAAACTTCCCACTGTTTACAAATCTGTGGCGCCTATGATTGAATGGCAATGGCGGCCGACAGGATGGAATGGTCCCTATATCACATTAGGCTGGGAGCGGGGTATCAAGAAGTTTTTAAACGGGGATATCAATTATGAGCAATGGGAATTGGACGGTCAGTGGATTCTAAAGCCTACGAAACTCCATGCCATTCAGATGCGCATGGGCACTGGATTTTATACACGAAAAGATGGGCATGCCTATTTTTTAGACTATTCTAATTTTAGGGCGAATAACATTCCAGGAGGATGGAATGATGATTGGAGCTGTGAGTTCGCGCTCTTAGGCAGTGAAGAGTATAACATGTCCAACTGGTACGTAAGAAGCAACCTGACGTATGAGAGTCCAATTCTTGTTGTTTCACATCTACCATGGGTTGGTAATTTCGTTGAAATGGAGCGAATCTATTTGAGTTGCCTGACAGCCAAGAAGTTACACCCCCATCTTGAAGCGGGATTAGGATTTACGACCCGGCTATTCAGTATGGGATTGTTTGTAAGCAGCAGAAACGGAAAGTTTAAAGAATGGGGATGTAAGTTTGGTTTTGAACTGTTCAGACGTTGGTAGTAATCATCGAATGATTTGAGGAGATAATTTATGGCGAGTTTGACAATATATAGAGCCAGTGCCGGTTCTGGCAAAACATTTACGCTGGCTGTAGAGTACATGGCTTTGTTGATTAGCAATCCCCATGCCTATAAGCATATTTTGGCTGTGACCTTTACCAACAAAGCCACCGAAGAGATGAAAATGAGGATTCTTTCACAGCTCTATGCCTTAGCATACCTGCCGAAAGAGGACAACAACAATTATCTGTTACAGATAAAGGCTAAAACAGGACTGGACGACGCGACCATCCGCCGCCGAGCAAAGACGGCACTACAGCTTCTGCTTCACAATTATAACTATTTCAGAGTTGAGACGATAGACGCGTTCTTTCAAACCGTACTGAGAAATCTGGCACGCGAACTTGAGTTGAACGCAAATCTGAACATCGCGCTGAATGATCAACAAATAGAGGATGCTGCTGTGGATGAAATGATAGAAGAACTCAACGAACACGCTCCCGTACTATACTGGATCATGGAGTATATTTCTGATACGATGCGTGATGATAAATCATGGAATGTGATTGGGAAAATAAAAGAGTTTGGAAGAAATATTTTCCGTGATGATTATAAAGCTAACGTTGCAGGATTAGAGCATATATTTAAGGACAAAGAATTCTTCTATCGTTTTAAAAAGCAATTGAAAGATATTGAAGATCAAGGCATTCATTCCATAATCGAGCAAGGGAATTCCTTTTTCGGCATACTCGAAGAGCATGGCATTTCTACAGACGCTTATTTAAATAATGTCGTTAATTACTTTGCTAAACTAAAGGCCGGTAAGTATCAGGACGTAAACAAACAGGAAATTTACAATAAAACGATGCAAACGGCCGCATCAGGGGCTGACGGATGGGTAAGGAAAGCAGACAGAGTTAACGGGAACGCCGCCTATGACTTGGCTCAAAATCAATTGGTCGTTTTTTTACAACAAACAGAATCGTTGCGGACAAGCCAATTGCGACAGATATTTACTGCGCAAATAATCAGAAAACATATTGATCAGTTACGCCTATTGAAACAAATTGAAGACAAAGTAAGAGAATTAAATAATGACCATAACCGCTTTTTATTGAGTAATACACAAACCTTGTTGCATGAGCTGATAGGGCAAAGTGATTCTCCTTTTGTTTTTGAGAAAATAGGAATGCAATTGGAACACATCATGATCGATGAGTTTCAAGACACAAGTAATATCCAATGGAATAACTTCAAAGTGCTGCTTCAAGAGTGTATGAGCCATGAAAATGCTTTCAACTTGATTGTTGGCGATGTAAAACAGAGCATATATCGCTGGCGAGACGGAAATTGGCAATTACTCAATAATCTGGAAAAGCAATTCAACAGCAGTCAACTCAATTCGCAAACCCTAAGAACGAATTATCGTTCTGACAGCAATATCATTCGTTTTAATAACGACTTTTTCACCTTTGCGAAAGAAGAGGAATATAAGACGCTTAAAGCTGACAATCCGGTAGAGGCTGAAGAGCTGCTGAAAGCTTATGCAGATGTAGTTCAACTCATTCCGGACCGGAATAAGGAAGAGAAGGGATTAGTTGAAATAAAACTGATAGACAGCAAGTCAGAAGCCTATCACCGTGAAACATTAGAACTTGTGGCCGGTCAAGTGCAGGAGCTTCTTGACGAAGGGATTGCCGAAGATCAGATAGCCATCCTTGTCCGTACAAACCCGATTATTCAGGAAATAGGCGATTATTTCATGGAATATATGCCCCATGTGAGACTTGTCAGCGACGAAGCTTTTCATTTGGACGCTTCGCTGGCGGTCAATATGATGATCGAGGCCATGCGTGTCATCGTCGATCCAAGTAATACCCTGGCTAAAGCGGCTCTTCTATTAAACTATCGCAAAAACATCAAAGGTTTTGATGGGCCGGTATCAGAAATACTAATAAGAGATAAGAGTATAGATGACCAGCTTCCAACAGAATTTATAGATCGTCTGGAAAACTTGGCCGTAATGCCTATTATGGAAATGGCAGAAAGCGTGTACCAGGTTTTCGAACTCTGTTTGTTGGAAAAACAAAGCGCGTATATTTGTGCTTTCTTCGACCAGTTAGGCGAATATCTGAAAGACAATATAACAGACATTGGGTCTTTTTTGAAGTATTGGGATGAAGACCTGCATAAAGTATCAATCCAAAGCAGTGAGCACAAGGGAATTCGGTTGATTACCCTCCACAAGAGCAAGGGCTTGGAATTTGATAATGTACTCATGCCATTCTGCGATTGGCCCATGGAAAAACAGAATGTCATCTGGTGTAAACCAACCGAAGCCCCTTATAATCAACTTAGCTTGGTTCCTGTCGATTATAACAAATACAAGATGACAAACAGTATATTTGACAAAGACTACAAGCTGGAGCACTTACAGAATGTCGTAGATAACCTTAATCTGCTTTATGTAGGATTTACCCGGGCTAAAAGAAATCTGTTTGTCTATGGACAAAAAAACAGTAAAGCCGGTAGCCGATCTCAAATATTACAGCAATATATTCAAGGTGACAATTACCGTATGGGAGCACTTGATGTGCCTCGGCCTAAGCGTGAGCAGAAGATTACGGTCGCGAAGAATGTCTTTGAGTCGATACCCCGTGATATTACCATTAAGATAGAGAACTTTAAAGCGATTGTAGACTTCAGGCAAAGCAATAAAAGCAAAGATTTTGTTACAGCAGAAGCAGAGGATAGTTCCGCAGAACAACGGCAATACATTCAACTTGGCAATGTATTTCACCAGATATTCGCATCTATCAAAACAACACAGGATATTCCGAAGATCCTTGCGGACTTGGAAAAAGAAGGAATTCTCTTCGACAATTATTTGACGAGAGAAAAACTTACATCCATGCTTGAGAAACGCTTTAGTAATAAAATAGTAAAAGACTGGTTTTCAGATAAGTGGGAGTTGTTTAACGAGTGTACTATTCTTCGTTATGATCCTATTACGGATCAAGTGATAGAAAGGCGTCCGGATCGTGTGATGAGTGACGGAAAAAGAATGGTTGTTGTCGACTTTAAGTTTGGAAAAGAGCGAGAACAATATAAAGATCAAGTGAAAGAATACATGCAACTGCTTCGAGATATGGGATATCAACAAGTTGAAGGGTATCTTTGGTATGTTTACGCAAATCATATAGAGCAAGTATTATGAACACATTCCTACACGATGTCGCCAATGACATTATTCAAAAATACGGTACCAACCTGTCAAGAATAGCAGTCGTCTTTCCCAATAAACGAGCTTCTTTGTTTCTGAACCAGTATCTGGCTAAATCGGTGGATAAACCGCTATGGAGTCCGGCGTACATAACCATTAGTGATCTGTTCCGACAACATTCGACTAAAGTCGTTGCAGATCCTATCAAGTTGATTTGCGATTTGCATAAAAGTTTTAACGAAGTGACGATGCTGAATGAATCACTTGATCACTTTTATGGATGGGGGGAGTTATTATTGTCGGACTTTGATGATGTTGATAAAAACATGGGGAATCCGCAATTGATATTCTCCAATTTGAAAGATATCCACGAGTTGGATAATCTGGAATATTTGACAAGCGATCAACTTGTTGCGCTCAAGCGTTTTTTCAGTAATTTCAGTGAGGAACAAGATTCAGAGTTAAAGAGGCGTTTCCTACAATTATGGAGCAATATTGAATTGATTTACAATGATTTCAAAAAACGACTTGCGCGACAAAACATCGCTTATGAAGGGATGCTTTACCGCGAGGTTGCCGAACTGCGGGATATTGAGTTCAAGTATGATTTATATATTTTCGTAGGGTTCAACATGATGCACAAGGCGGAGTTAGCTATCTGCGATAAACTACGAGCAATAGGGAAAGCAAAATTTTACTGGGATTTTGACCGGTATTATATGCCAAAAGAAAAAGAAAGCGAAATAGATCAAGAAGCCGGTCGCTACGTAGCTTCCTATCTGCGCAACTACCCTAATGAATTTGACAATCACGATCCTGCCATATATAACCATTTTACGGAACCCAAGGCTATAACTTTTGTCAGTTCGGCCACGGAAAATATTCAAGGACGCTACGTAAGTCACTGGTTGCAACAGGGCCGGCGTATGGAAGACGGTTCCCAAACAGCTATCATTTTGTGCAATGAAGGGTTATTGCAAACGGTTATTCACAGTTTGCCGTCGACATATTCTGATATCAGCGGGGAAAAAGAGCTAAAAGTGAATGTTACAACCGGTTATCCGCTTCAGCAATCTCCCGTTTCTACATTTGTCAAATCGTTATTTTTGCTTCAGACAGAAGGCTATAAGGCGGATCTTAGAAAATATAGATGGTATTGGGTAAAGAAAGTCTTAGGCCACCCCTATAGCGCATATCTATCAGAGAACATACATGAATTGCTGATTAAATTGAATGATAGGCCCAGAGTTTTACTTCAAAAAGAAGAGCTTGGAGATGATGAGGGCACGCAACTTCTTTTCAAACCGGTGGAAGGGAATGAGGCGATCTGTAGTTGGATATGTGAGGTGCTACAGTACTTAGGAATAGCCGTGGCCAAACAAATGAACAATCGTCAAGAAGCATTAGATCCCCTACTGCAGGAGTCACTCTTTAGGATGTACACGCTGATGAATAGGCTGCTTTCTCTCATTCAATCCGGCGATCTGTCGGTAGATGTCATGACTTTACAAAGTCTTTTACAGCAACTCATAGCTTCCACAGCCATTCCGTTCCATGGTGAACCTATCATAGGGGTACAAGTGATGGGAGTGCTGGAAACCAGAAACTTAGACTTTAAGCATGTTTTGATTCTTTCATGTAATGAAGGAAATATGCCCAAAGGTGTCAATGACGCTTCGTTTATCCCCTATTCTATACGTAAGGCTAATGAACTTACGACCATCGATAACAAAGTAAATATCTACGCGTACTATTTTTATAGATTGCTGCAGCGTGCCCAAGACGTAACTATTCTTTATAACAACGCATGCAACGACGGTCAAAAGGGAGAAATGAGTCGCTTTATGCTTCAGCTGTTGGTTGAAAGTAATCATCCCATTAGGCGGGAAAACTTGAATGCGGGCCAGACACCGCTCTCTCTGATGAGTGCCGGTATAAAGAAGGATGAAAACGTAATGAAGGTTCTCGATGGGATGGAAAAGATATCACCATCGGCATTAGGAGTATATTTAAGATGCCAGTTGCGATTTTATTATCAATATATTGCCGGAATAAAACAACCTGATAATCAAGAAGAAGAGATCGACAACCGCATTTTCGGCAATATATTCCATAGAGCGGCAGAATTATTATACTTACCTTATACAGAGCGTGGCAATCGGATAGAATTAGAAGATCTTCAGCAAATCAAAAAGGACGAGCTTGCTTTGAAACGATTGATAGATCGAGCCTTTAAAGAAGAGTTCTTTAATTCTTCCGCAAATGAGCAAGTTGAATATAATGGGCTGCAACTGATAACTCGGCAGGTGATCTTATCCTATATGAAGAATCTCATCGAACTGGATATGAAGAAAGCCCCCTTCTTTGTTATTGGAACAGAAAAAGAGATAGATCTGTGGTATAACATAAAAGTTGGTTCGGCAGAAAGAAGAATCAACCTTTATGGCAAAATAGACCGATTAGACAGAACGGTTCAAGATGAGCTTCAGATTATAGATTATAAAACAGGCCGCGCAAGCAAAAGTATGGTCTTTGGTAGTGTAGACGAAATCTTCACTCCTAAAAGTGTTGACAAGCACGCAGATTATTACCTTCAAGCCATGCTCTATGCCCTAATGGTGAGCGAAGATACTAAAATCAATCCAAATAAAAGGGCTGTCAGTCCTTCGCTTCTATTCATTCAGAGCACATTCAATAATGATTACAATCCAATACTGGCTATTAATAAAAAAGAAATTACAGATATAGCGGACTACAAGGATGTTTTCACCGAAGAAGTTATGAGACTCGTCGCCGAAATACTGAATCCCGATAATAATTTTGAACCAACGGCAGAAACTCATCGCTGTACAAATTGTCCTTATAGGCAAATCTGTAAAAGCTCAGAAAAATGCTGAATCGTGATGAGGTCATTATGCACGAAATCGTCAACGCTCTCATGCAGCCATGTCGTATGAAACGGGATATGAACAGCATGCGCGCCAATCTGCAGCGCAGGGATAATATCGGACTTCAGGGAATTGCCAACCATCAATAAATCTTGAGGACGCGCATGCAAGGTTTCGCATAAGTTTTGAAACTCTGCCGGCGTTTTATCAGAAACGATTTTGACATGATGAAAATATGAGGTAAGGCCGGAGCGCTTTAATTTATTTTCTTGATCGAGTAATTCTCCTTTTGTGAATACTGCCAGCTTAAATGGTGTATGCTTCCGAAAGAAGTTCAATGTATCTTCTACTTGTGGCAGTGGATGCGCAGGAATGTTAAGCAGGGACTTGCCAAGAGTCACAATGTCTGCGATAGCTGACGCCGGAATATCCCCCCTACTCATTTTTATCGCATTCTCAACCAATGAAATGGTAAATGCTTTACAGCCATATCCCAACGCCGGCATATTGGCGGTTTCGGTCTTAAACAGGCAACTCTTAACCTGCTCTGCCGTACCATAAGCAGATAAGATAGAAGTATACTGTGTTTCAACCTTATCAAAATAAGATTGACAATCCCACAATGTATCATCTGCGTCAAACGCGATAACTTTTATTTTCATCGAAGTTCAGGAACGATTGCTAAATACTCGACATTTTCTGTCGTTTCATTCACAAAGTGATGTTTATGGCCCTTGGGACAATAATGAACTTGTCCCGCTTCTGCCCATTCTTTCTCACCATCATAATAAAAGGTCATTACACCTTTTAAAATATAAATCACCTCACAGTTTACTTCATGCGGATGGTCGCCGCTGGAAGCACCGGGCGTGAGGACACTCTTCATAATCTTAATGTTGTCATCCACATAGTTGTGTGTCCGCAACTCTCCCTCTCCGCCTTTGAAACCCAGAATGCGTGTTTCCGGTATGTCATTAAAATCTATTATCATAATTTTTGCGTATAGTTAGTTTTCGCAAAATTATATAAAATCCATGTCGCCACAAAATACTTTTATACTAAATTCTAAGTTAGGACGCCACAAAAAGTATGAAGTAAATACAAACAAAAGTGCACCCCATAAGAGAGATGCACTTTTTAATTTATCCGGATTTGATGAAATCTTAGAAAGTCACACGCAAACCTACCTGCATTTGCCAACGGCTGTAAATGTCGCTCTTGTTTGGCGCATAGCCGAGGAATGTATAAGAAGGGGTATATTTGCCGTTATTCTCGGTAAGTTTTTCCACTTTCAAGATGGTTTCACTATAGGCGCTTGCGTAGTTCGTCCCCCAATCATGGTTCAGCAAATTCGCAAAGTTCAGAATGTCCAATGTCAATTCAACCTTGCTGCCACGTTCTTTCAAGTAATAGAAGCTCTGCGCGAAGTGAACGTCGAAGCGATTCTCCCAAGGAGCTGCAGCTTGATTGCGCTCAGAATACTTACCGCGATTGTTTTTGGCATACCTGTTTCCTTCTATCCAGTTACCAAAGGCTGTACGACCTTCTTCGGCTGTCATGATTACTTTACCAGACTTATCTTTAACATCAACAAATGTCATCTTGGCTAATTCATCCTTCGTTGGGATATAAAGCAAGGTATTGCCTTTCTGGGTATCACCATTGAAATCCGCACCGTTTTCATTCATGGTAAAGCTGTAACGCTGGCCGGAAGTTCCGTTATAGGTTACGGAAACGTTGGTTGAGAAGCGTCCGTTCGCGTATTTAGGAGAAGAATAAGAAGCCACGGCAAGAACACGATGAGGAATATCGAACATCGTCTTTGAAAGCTCATTCTTGTTGTTCGGGTTTACGCAATAGTTGTATTTCCAGTTAGAATAAGCAATCGAAGAAGTACCGTCGATGACACCATAAGAATGCCCAAAGGTATAGCTTGCCATCAAATCGAGGCCCCAAGCGAAACTCTTCTCCAACTTTCCACTGACACTATAGCTGTAACCCTTGTTTGTATTCTTCAAGTTCACGATAGCGTAATAGTCACCTGCCTTCGTGTCGAAATATGTAGTTTCAGAAGCCGGAACGTCTTCGCTCACCGCGTATACTCTCTTGCCGTTGTCCTTAATGGCAAGATTCTCAAACCATACATTGTTCAACGTTTTGGAATATAAGCCTTCCAACGTCATTTTAACATCACCGGGCAACGTTGTTTCCCAAGCCAAGTTGGCACGGAACACCTGCGGATACTTAAAGTTCTTGCCAATAGTATTGATGGTCGGCTTGGCTGCTTTGCCTGCGGCAGACATGGCTGCAGCGTAAGCATCGACACCGTACTTGCTGAAAGAAGGTACATTCTTGTTTTGGATGGTAGTACCCTTCATTTCCATACCTGTGTTGTTCCAGGCATTGGACAACCATACAAAAGGAACACGCCCTGTGAAGAGCCCCGCGCCGCCACGAATCAGGTTCTTGTGGCTGTCATCCGTATACCAACGGAAGCCGAGACGAGGGGAAAACATAAACTTTGTAGATGGGAGTTCGCCAACCTTCACGCCAAAGTCCTTTGCGTAGTCGCTGGCATTGAACTCCGGATTTGCCGTAGGACTGCTCATCGTCATCGGCATATCCAAACGCAAGCCATAAGTAAGATTCAAGTTTGTGCTTACGTCCCATTTGTCCTGTACATAGAAACCAAGCTGAGCCGCTTCTACGGTTCCGGCCCATTTGGTTGTACCGGTCATATCGACATCAGAATAGTTATAGACAAATTTCCAAGCGTTATCATTTTTGAAATCCTCTAAAGACTTATAATAGTAAGCGCCATTGTTCGCCTGAATAAAAAGGTTCTGCATATGATAGAACTCGTTATGCGTACCAAAAGTAATGCTGTGGTTGCCGGTAGACCATGTCAGGTTGTCTTCGATGGTATAGATGTCCTGATCCAACATGTTGGCGCCGGAAGAGTATTCCGTACCAATATAGACTCTCTGGCCTTTCTTCTCACCAAAGCCCTGGATTTCAACATTTGGAGCACCATAGGCTACGCCACGGTTATCACGAACGAAAGTCATACCTACACGAGCCTCGTTATAGAGCGCGTCGTTCAAGCGAGAGTTTAATTCCGCAACGAAAGAGTTGGTACGATTGTTCATGCGATAGCCACTATTGGCAAAGTAATAAGTGGTCGAACCTGCAGCGTAAACATCTTTGTAAGAATCATTCAACTGATAACGGAAAGTGAACTTGTTATTGTCATCTATGTTCCAGTCCAAACGGGCCAAGGCAGAGATAGAGCGGGTGTCGAGTGAACGGTGAGCTTTACTTTCCTCTACGCCGGTATACTTTTTATAGATATCAATAACCTCCTGAGCCTGGCTCTCTGTAATATAATCAGACTTATAGCCGGGGAAATAAGTTGAAGGATAAGAGTTTTTCTTATATTCAAAATTAGTGAAGAAGAACACCTTATCCTTTACAAAAGCGCCGCCTAAAGAAGCGCCGTAAGTCTTGGTCGACTGGTCGCCAAGCTTCTGTTTCTTGTCAAGCACCTGGCTCCAAGTGCCAAACATGTTCTCATCCGTATAATATGTATAGGCGGAAGCACGGAAAGTATTGGTACCTGATTTTGTAATAGCGTTGATGCCACCACCGGTGAAACCGCCCTGACGAACATCAAATGGAGAAGCTACCACCTGAATCTGCTCAATGGCATCCATTGAAATAGGGTTTGTACCGGTTTGACCTCCGTTTGTACCGGAACTGGAAAGGCCGAATACGTCGTTAGAAACCATACCGTCGATTTGGAAAGAATTGTAACGGTTGTTCGAACCCGCGATAGAAAGACCTCCAATCTTAGAAGCGTTTACCAGCGGAGAGAGTTTTGCCACGTCGTATACATTACGGTTGATAGTCGGCGTATTATCTATCTGCTTCTGATTAAAGTTAGAGGAAGCTCCCATACCGCTTTTGCCGGCAACACCAGACACGACAACTTCGCCCAAGACCTGAGCGTCTTCTTTCAGATCGGCATTAATAACAGAATTCTCACCTAAGCTCAAAAAGATGTTTGAACGCACATCATTCTTGTAACCGATGTAAGAAATCGTCACGGTATAAGGTCCGCCTACACGCATACCCTGAATGTTGAAACGGCCACTCGTGTTGGTTACGCTGTTGTAAGTCGTACCGGAAGGCACATGAACGGCTGTAACTGTGGCGCCAATTACATCTTCGCCGCCGGCAAGCACCTTGCCATTAATACCTGAAGTTGTGACTTGAGCCATCATGCTTGTTGCAAAAAAGAGCATGACCGCCATTAAAAAATGCAATTTCTTTTGCATAGACTTTAACTGAAATTTAATGAATAAATTGAGGGATAAACCCAGTTAACACGATACAGATACAAAATTAATTAAAACTTTCCAAAAAAGAAGTACAAAGTAATAAAAAAACAGCATGACGATAAGAGAATCTTCGGAGGCTGTAGGAAATTAGTGGGGACGGGTTGTCAAGTTGTGTGCTAAAGAAGGGGGTACGAAAGATCGAGGCCTGCCGGTCTTTATGCCCAAAAAACGGAATTGGAAGACCTACCCAAAGGGAGGGTGAACTAACTGAAGAGTGTGAAATGCGAAAAGGTAAGCTATCTACTTTTCATACTTCGCACTCTATTTTACATTTCACGCTTCACACTTCCTATTTCACTCTTCACATTTCCCACTTAGTTTTATGTCTTTCTTGGCCGCTTGCGGCCCTTATGTCTTTGTTCCTCACAGCCTGAAAAATATGTTTTTATGTCTTTATGTCAAAAAAAATATCATGCGAAGAATATGTCCTTATGTCTTTACCCTGAATAATCTTTACATATACCATCAAAAAAGTGGCATTATTCTGAAAAAGAAAAGAGACGGACGAAAATAAGCGATTGTAGAGCAACGTTATAAAATGCTGGTTATCAACATTTTGCGTTTTTCATGGTATTTTCCCTTCGCTTTTTTGCCCTTAATAGCTATGCTTTCAGGCCGTAATCGCGGCCCTTTCATCTGCTAAAAGCTATGCTTTGACAAGGTAATCGCTATGCTTTGAGCCGATAAAAGGACAGCTTTGGGCATAAAGGGGTATAAAAATCGGCAAACCGAAATGTTTTTTCGGCATGCCGGCACTTAGATGACATGTTGCGGAAGTGTTAAAATCTGGTAGTTTTTTCTGACAAAATCACGGGAGAAGGTTTATCATGAGCCGAAACTTCCACGATATGGCATCATCAAAAGAAAACGCCCACAAAACAAGCAGAGTCAATTTACATTCAAACTTGTTTTATGGGTTGAACAAAATGTGGTCTAATCTTTTCTAAACCATATTCGAAGTATCTTTCGTCGGATAACAGCGACATTCAATACGGTGACGAGCAGCAATAAAATGAGTCCCAGTATGAAGCTCGGTATCATGGAACTGTCGTCGACGGCAGGTTGAAGCGTTTGGATGATATCCATATAATAGCCGCGTATAAAAAACAGAACCGAGAGCGCAACGACCAGCACGACAGCGTTGAGAGCCAGCGTCAACAGCTGATAGGGTTTGGCGACCGCGCCCGGACTATAACCTATGAGTAAAAGATTTTCAAGCTTATCCGCGTTTTTCTGTACCAAAAGATAAATGCTCAGCATGAGAATATAAAAACTCAAGACAGAAATAACAAGCCCTACCGTCATCACGATCATCACGACAAGTTTCAGAAAATAGATGGATTTCTCCGAATTCAACTTGTCATCTTCCAGCTCATAACCTTTCTTGTCGAAGTATTTTGAAACGGCCATATCTGAAGGATTTCCCACTTCAAGAATCAATCGTGTGGGTTCGGCGTTCCGTCCCGGGGAGAAATAATCATTGCTCCAATCCATGAAAGATTGCGGAACGAGAATCGAGGACAGCTTACCGGAGAAGCCGATAACCTTTCCTTGAAAGCTCGCTTCATGGTGATTTCCCTGGATGAACAGCCGAAAGTCGATCATTCCGACCAGGCCTTCACTCAACTTTGGCAGGCTGTGGCTTTGGGCAAACCCGAAATTGTATATCGTCAGATAGGTCTTCGGCAAAATGATAGGTACCACATGGTCGCCCGGTTTGTATTGCCACAGACTTTTGTCTACTTCAATAAATTCGTCGGGAATGCTTTCAAAGAAAAGCTCTGTATTGGCGATATTCACTCCATTGATGCTCATGTTCGCAAGAACCTTGTAGTCCGTACTTGTGAAAACGCCGAACTTAGTGACAAACTTCTGGTCCTTCAGCTCGTCTATCTCTGCGTTATCAAACATGCTTGCCCGTCCGGATATCGTTCCGGCCGTGCCCACCTTTTTACTGACAATCAGATAACCTTGCTTCATGAAGCTGTCTTCGGCTGTGAAGACGGGCACTACATCCTGAAAAAACTGATATCCCAAAAGAACGATAAGCATACCGAACAGGTTGGCAAAAAAGAAGCCGAACATCTGTGGCATGCTGATATGCTGTCGCAATAATTTCCAAACAATATTCATCCTGTGTCTGCTTATAACCTCAATACCTTATCATACGGCAACTCCATACGTTTTCCTATGCTTGTAGCGATAATACCGGCACCCTGCGCACGCGCTTCGCTCATCAGAATGTCACTCATGACGCGTGAGTTGTTGTCATCCAAATGACTGATAGGCTCATCCACCACGATAAAGTCAAAAGGCTGAGCCAACGCCCTCATCATGGCTACACGCTGCTGCTGACCGAATGACATGAATCTGACGGGAGCGTCTAATTTGTCGGCGATTCCCAGCTGTTCAAACCATCTTACGATGTCCTGCCGAGACTTGAATTCCGTCAATCGGTTTTTAATCTGCACATTTTCAAGTGCTGTCAGTTCGGGAAACAATCTGAGTTCTTGAAACAACAAACTGATATGTCGCTTACGAATATCGGTCCAATCGCGGATTTTCATTTCTTCGGCCGGCCGTGTGTCAAACAAAATTTGACCACTATAGTCATGCCGATAGCCCAGTACATAGCTGCAGAAAGTGCTCTTGCCCTTGCCGCTATCGGCCTCTAACAAATAAAGTTTACCCTTTTGAAAAACCGTTTCCGCATTCCAAATATCGGTATTCAGCCGTGCAACTTGAGCGGAAAAGACTTGTGGAACTACGGAGCTAAACGTTATCTGATCCATTATTTTAATGTATATACAATCGTGGACAAGTCGCCAAAGACCGGTTTCAGGAAATCTCTTATCAGTCCGGCCTTGTCATTGTCGATTGCGTTCAAATTGATAACCATGGCTATCTTCTTTCCTTTAACCCGTTCTGCAACCGCCGATGGTAAAGGCAAAGTTGCCCTATTTAAGGTAGACTGCGCCAATATCGCGCTGCTGCCACTATAGAACAGATTGGAAGGAGATACGCCAAAATAATAGGAAATATCGTCACCTTTATAATAATAGGCATTTTTCTGCCAATCGATAATCTTGCTGCCGGGCGGGCACGATTTCTTCCAATAGGCTACATCCTTGAGCCATTGGGCGTTGCCCAGCCGTGCGGTCATGGCCAGTTGTAATTGCTCGTTGGCGTAGCTCGGTATCTCTATTAGCACATCACCCTTAAAACTTTTTATGATGTTGTCCATGTCTATGGCGGCATTGATGCCGGCCAGCAAGCCTGTCAGCAAACTATTATCATGAAGATGATGGATGAATTTGCTTCCGTCTACATTCATAAAAATAGAGAATAAGCAGGAAGCAGACACGTTGCCGACGAACTTATCCGTGATGGGATAGTACTCATTATAAGCAGCTTGCAATGCGTTGTTAGTGGATTTGTTAAATGAGAATGTCTCGCCTTCTATCGTCAACATCTTGTCGCTGACATTCATTTTCGCCGCAATGAAGACTTGAGACGCATCGGCCGACTTCGGAGCCCCCAAAGTAAACGGCGCAATCATTTTGTCGGGCAAGGCCTGGACTTGAGCAACCAGCGCCATCGGGCTGTCTATGCTGTCGAGTCTGGCGAATATACGACTACCGGTAACGCCTTGGTCTTCGTCTTGGTTAAGATATTTGGCCATCTGTTGGCGCAACACCTTTTGCCCGTCAGCCGAAACAGGTCCCATCAACAGAAAACTTCGGTCGTTAAAGCCTACGAGCCAAGCGTCCTTAACCATCGCAAAACGTGCGCCCCGATATTGCTCAACTCGCGAAACGGCTGACGATTTCATACTTTCGAGGAATGAAACGATATCATCCGCACTCTTCACTCTCCCGCAGAATCCCAGATTGCCGTCGGATGATTCAAACAGATAAACCTTCTTAGAAAAGTCCAAACCGCTCTTTTCTACATTCTGCCCGGGCAACAACCGCGTGAATGCCGCAGCCTGCTTCGCGTCCAGTCCGGAGATATCGATTGACATCAAGGCCTTGCTTTCGGTGGGTATGGCGTTCAGATAATCAGAATCATGACAAGAGGCCAAAGCCAACATGATGACCAGTGCTAAGCAGCCTTTTACCAGCAGACGGAGATTGCTTGTTTTCATACAAATTGCTTTTTAAGATTACACATCATGACTGCCGCCAAGCCTGCCGTTTCCGTTCGCAATCGACTTTGCCCCAAGGAAATAGGCTTAAAACCGCAGGCTATAGCCTCTCGTACTTCGTTGACAGAAAAATCACCTTCCGGCCCCACTAATACTGTCACGTCATCATCCGGCGACAACGCGTCCAGTTCCTTGTATAATTCTGTCTTGGAAATTTCGTCGTAGCAATGAGCAATGAACCTGTGTCCCTGCAAAGGAAGATGGATGAAGTCGCCAAAAGCCATCAGTTCGCCGATCTCCGGCATATAAGGCTTGCGGCTTTGTTTCACAGCCGCCACGACCACCTTTTCGACTCGATCGCGGCGAATGACCGTGCGCTCCGAATAATCGCAACGTAAAAAATATAAGCCGTCAAAGCCTATCTCCGTCGCTTTCTCAGCCATCCATTCTATCCTGTCAATATGTTTGGTTGGCGCAATAGCCAATTGGATGCGCCCCCGCCAGCTTTTCTTTTGTGGTAAAGTTTCTACCACGTGATAAAGACAATGCTTGTGGTTCGCCATATCTACCACGGCCTTATAGAAAATGCCCTTACCGTCAATCAGGAATATCTCGTCATCTTGGTGCAGTCGTAAAACCTTCACGGCGTGCGCGGCCTCCTCTACAGGTAGCTCTGTTACCGTAGAAGCGTCGGGCACATAAAAAAATCTAACTTCTCTCATTCTTTCGCGAATTAAGTTCGTCGCGCAACTGCGACGCCAACTCATAATTCTCTTCCTCAATGGCCTTTTTCAGCGACTTTCTGATCATCTTGGCGCTCAATGTATTAATAGGTAAGGCCATCGACTTGGAATGCCCCTGATAAGGAACGCTCTGAAAATTCATCAGCTGTTCGTCTATGAAGATAGGTTGCCGGCTGATGAAGGAAAGCAACACTGCGTCGGGCGCACGTAATTTCACCGTCCGATTGGCCTGCTCCATACGCAGTTCGGCAACGTATTCACCCTCATTGACCGCTGCGATGAATATCTCAAACGACGGCTCCGCTTCGGACTGCAACAGGGACAGCAGGGCCTCGGGCAGCAACATGTTGCTATCAATGGCCTGCCCCATGTCGCGCAACTGAATCTGGTCGACAATAAACTTGTCACAGACTATATTCAATTGACGCTGCTCGAGTTCATCAAGCAGCGTTATAAGTCCGGCATCATCGATACCGACGACTTCGGAGATAGATTTATAATGTAACTTTACTTTCATTTGTTTTTTTCTTCGGACGGAACATTAGGCCAAAGCTCAGACAAACGACCAAGGCATAGCCCGCGAAAATAAACCAGCAACTTTGCCAATCCGTCACGCCATTGACAGTGCGGTCGTTCACGACAGCCTGAGCCGACAACGTTCCTACGGTTGCGCCAATACCATTGGTCATCAGCATGAACAGGCCTTGGGCACTGGAACGAAGCGACGGATCGGTGGACTGGTCAACAAACAGCGAACCGGAGATGTTGAAAAAGTCGAAGGCTACGCCATAGACAAGCATGGACAAAACGAACATCCAAACGCCTGAACCGGGATTTCCGGCACCAAAAAGTCCGAAGCGAAGCACCCACGCAAACATGGCTATCAGCATGACATTCTTGATTCCGAACCGTTTCATGAAAAATGGAATCAATAGAATGCAACAGGTTTCGCTGATTTGGGACAGCGAAATCAGTATATTGGCATGCTGTACACCAAATGTGTCGGAATATTCGGGAATGTCTTTAAACGATGTAATGAATGGGTTGGCGAAACCATTCGTGATTTGCAAACTCACGCCCAGCAACATGGAGAAGATGAAGAAGATAGCCATCTTTTTTTGCTTGAACAACGCAAAGGCACGCAGGCCGAACGCATCGACCATACTTTTCTTGTCGGTGTCCTTACTGATTGGGCAATGCGGCAACGAGAATGTATAAAGGAACAGCAATAGGCTGACAACGCCCGATGCCACAAATTGATTCTGGTTAGGCTGAAATCCCTTTAAGTCGACAAACCACATCATACAGATGAAGCCGATGGTGCCAAACACACGAATAGGTGGGAAGTCCTTCACGGTGTCCATGCCGGCCTTTGTCAAACCATAATAAGCCACAGAATTGCTCAAAGCGAGGGTTGGCATATAGAACGCGACACTCAAAGAATAAAGCGGGAAGATATAATCCGCATTACCAGAGACCTCTGCATAAGCGGCGGCAAACATACAGAGGCCGGCCAGAAGATGACAAACACCCAACATGCGCTGAGCCGGAATCCAGCGGTCGGCCACAATGCCGGCCAAGGCTGGCATGAAAATAGAAACTACACCTTGAATGGCATAAAACCAACCTATTTGTGAAGCCATTCCAATATTCGTCAAATAAGTTCCCATCGATGTCAAGTAAGCGCCCCAAGCAGCAAACTCTAAGAAATTCATGATGGCTAAACGCACTTTTAGATTCATTGTGGTCCTATAATATGTAATTCCCTGCAAAATTAATATATTATTAATACTACGCAAAATAAATATACTTTTTTATCTTTAAAAGTCAAATCATTAATAATTCAATAAAAAAGAGACGTTATCAGAATTATTATTTAATTTTGTAGTCTATAAATTATGTCTGTACAATGCGACTGATAAAACAATTATTTATCTTTATACTACTATTCATAGCCATAAACAATACTTTATATGCTAAAAGTATGAAAGATTTATGGCTGACAATGCCCGACTCCATTATTCCATACTTAAATGCTAACGACCGCCTTCAATTTATTGATTACAACGATCTGCATGTTCAGGCTACCGTAACCAATAAATTACAGGGTGAATGTAAAATGGACACGCTTACATCCAACTATGTACACGTAAGCCTAACTCCCTGTTCTTCGATAGAGATGCGGCTTTTGCCATACGCCAATAATGACAGCATTCTCTGTGTGGTAAAAACTTATGGTGACGAGAATAAAGAAAGTCAGATATATTTCTACGACCAGAATTGGACCTTATTGCCAATCAACGTTGCTCAAATAAGTAGTCCATCTGTCACGGAAAGCAAACTCACCTCTTTTACAAATGATTCCACCTATATTTCAGATCCGGTTATGATTTGGATGTCGTTAGACATCAACGATGATATATTAGTTATACATAGGTCAGTCACTATGGTGACAAATACAGAAAAGAAAGATATAAACACTAATCTTTTGCAAACAACCATTAAATGGAACGGGAAAACATTTAATTAATGTTTAATGAAACAATATTGCTTTTAAAAAGCTTTGTCCATTCAATTATAAAGGCTAAATTTGCAATGTGTTTTTCATGGTATTAGATTATTAAGGTTAATAAAGATTGGTTGTCGTGAGACAATCAATTTTTTTTGTCTCATAATTTACCGGCTAATTATCCGCGCTTTATCATACTTCATATAACAAAATAGAGGATAAAGCCAAATTAGTTTGGACTTTATCCTCGTTATTGTTTTAGTGTAAAATGTAAAGGTTGTTACTCTTCCACGGCAGCTTGCGCCGCTGCAAGTCGTGCGATTGGTACACGATACGGTGAACATGAAGCATAGTTCATACCTAATTTTGCACAGAATTTCACAGAGCTTGGTTCTCCTCCGTGCTCTCCACAGATTCCCGTACGGATATTCGGACGCACACGACGACCCTTTTCTACAGCCATGTGAATCAACTGGCCAACCCCCTCTTGATCCAATACCTGAAATGGATCTACCTTCAAAATCTTCTTGTCAAGATATGCGGGCAGGAATGAAGCAATATCATCACGTGAATAGCCAAACGTCATCTGGGTTAAGTCATTGGTACCAAATGAGAAATATTGTGCTTCTGAAGCAATAAGATCAGCGGTAAGAGCCGCTCTTGGAATTTCAATCATCGTACCGATTTCAAATTCCAACTTGAATCCGTACTCGTCAAATGTTCTACGGGCACTCTTTAGTATGACGGCCTTCTGCTGACGGAATTCTGCCACTGTACCAATCAATGGTACCATAATTTCCGGTTTAGGATTCTTGCCTTCCTTCTTCAGTTCGCAGGCGGCACTGATAATTGCTCTGGTCTGCATGGCCGTAATCTCCGGGAAAGTAATGCCTAAACGGCAACCACGATGTCCCAGCATTGGGTTGTTTTCAGCCAAAGAGGCTACCCGACGTTGTATCGTAGACAAGTCTACACCCATTTCATCTGCCATTACCTGTTGGCCGACTAAATCATGAGGAACAAATTCATGCAAAGGAGGATCCAGTAAACGGATATTAACCGGTAGTCCATCCATGGCTTCTAAGATTCCTTTAAAGTCCGCTTTCTGATACGGGAGCAGTTTATTGAGTGCTTTTTCTCGGCCTTCTGGTGTGTCTGCCAGAATCATCTCACGCATTGCGATGATTTTTTTGTCATCAAAAAACATGTGTTCCGTACGGGTAAGGCCGATTCCTTTGGCTCCAAAAGCTCTTCCAACACTCGCGTCATGGGGAGTATCGGCATTGGTACGCACCTGCAGTTTGGTGTACTTATCGCAGAGATCCATCAACTCCTTAAAATCACCGCTTAATTCTGCGGCTTTTGTTGGAACTTCTCCTGCATACACCTGTCCGGTCGTACCATTCAAAGAAATGTAGTCACCTTCTCTGTATAGTTGACCGTCAATCTCTACGGTTTTATCCTTGTAGCTCACGTTAATACCACCGGCACCGGAAACGCAGCATTTCCCCATACCACGGGCTACAACTGCCGCATGCGACGTCATACCACCACGTGCAGTCAAGATTCCTTCCGCAGCCGACATGCCTGCCAAGTCTTCGGGTGAGGTCTCGATTCTTACTAAAATTACTTTGTGACCATCGGCATGTCGGTCCTGCGCGTCATCAGCGTGGAAGACGATCTGGCCACAAGCCGCACCGGGAGAAGCGGGAAGTCCTTGCGTGATTACGTTAGCCTTCTGTAATGCCAGTTTATCAAATACGGGATGAAGCAGTTCGTCTAACTTATTTGGTTCACAGCGTAGTATCGCTGTCTTTTCATCTATCATTCCTTCATGAAGCAGATCGATGGCAATTTTTACCATAGCCGAACCTGTTCTTTTACCGTTTCTTGTTTGTAAGAACCAAAGTTTACCTTCCTGTACCGTGAATTCCATATCCTGCATATCACGATAATGGTGCTCGAGCTTTTCTTGAATATCATTCAGTTGCGCAAAGATATCAGGCATAGCCTCTTCCATGGAAGGATATTTGCTTGCACGCTCTTCTTCTGAGATACCAGCTCTTTGAGCCCATCTCAATGATCCCACCTTGGTAATCTGCTGTGGAGTGCGAGTTCCGGCCACAACATCTTCGCCCTGTGCGTTAACAAGATATTCTCCGTTGAACAGGTTTTCACCATTTCCTGCGTCACGACTGAAGCATACACCCGTAGCAGAGGTTTCACCCATGTTGCCGAATACCATTGCCATTACGGAAACAGCAGTCCCCCACTCGTCTGGAATTCCTTCCATCTTTCTATAAAGTATGGCACGATCATTCATCCAACTGCGGAACACGGCGCAAATGGCCCCCCAAAGCTGTTCAATGGGATCATTAGGGAAGTCCTTGCCCGTACGCTCCTTGATGGCTTCCTTAAATAATTTAACCAGTTTCTTCAGTTCGTCTACAGTAAGGTCCTTGTCAAGTTTTATGCCACGCTCTGCCTTTACTTCCTCAATGATTTCTTCAAACGGATCTATATCCTCCTTGTTGACCGGTTTCATTTCCAGAACCACGTCACCATACATCTGCACAAAGCGGCGATATGAATCGTAAACAAAATGGGGATTGTTGGTTTTGGCCACCAATCCCTCGGCAACTTCATCATTGAGTCCCAGATTGAGAATGGTATCCATCATTCCCGGCATGGAAGCACGAGCGCCGGAACGCACACTTACAAGGAGCGGATTGGTCGTATCACCAAACTTAGAGTTCATTAAATTCTCTATATGCTTAACGGCACCATTCACTTCACTTTCAAGCACCTTAATGATCTTTTCCTGACCGATTTTGTAATATTCATTACAGCAGTCAGTCGTAATCGTAAAGCCTGGAGGAACAGGAACTCCGATTAAGTTCATTTCGGCCAGGTTGGCGCCTTTTCCACCCAGCAGTTCACGCATCTGCGCATTACCTTCGGCCTTTCCATTACCAAAGGTGTATACTCTTTTTTCTGTCATGATAGATTTGATAATCGTATATATTAGTCATTTTTATGGCTGCAAATATATAGGTTTTCTAAAAGATAGGCAAACTTTTATATTAAAAATTGCAATGTCGACATTGCATTTAGCCGTGTTTGCGTACACAACACGAAAAAAGATAAGGTCAAAGCATAAGCAGTTAAGCTGTTTTTAGTATTTTTGTATATCGAAAATCGATTCTATGGCAAGAAAAAAGAAAACATTCCCTGTTTTAGAAAATATTGTAATTACTGACATTGCGGCCGAAGGTAAATCCCTGGCTCGGGTAGACGACATGGTCGTATTTGTCCCTTACGCGGTTCCCGGCGACATTGTTGACCTACAGATTGTGAAGAAGAAGCATCATTACTGTGAAGCTGTTGTTGTCAAATACAAAAAGTTAAGTGACATTCGAGCTACCCCACCTTGTCAACATTTTGGTATTTGCGGTGGATGTACTTGGCAGAACCTACCCTACGACCAACAATTAAAAGCCAAACAACAGCAAGTGTACGACCAACTAACCCGCATCGCAAAGGTAGAACTTCCTGAAATCAGCCCTATCATAGGCTCAGTCAACATCTTTGAGTACAGAAACAAGATCGAATTCGGGTGCAGCAACAAGCGCTGGTTTACCCGTGAAGAACTTAATAGCCTGCCTCCTAAAGGCGATGAAGGGCCACAGCTTCGTGATAATATTGTGGCAAACAATGCCATCGGCTTCCATATCAAGGGCGCTTTCGATAAAATATATCCTATCAGCAAGTGTTATTTGATGGATGATTTACATAACCAAATCAGAAACTACATCTTTGAAGAAGCTAACCTCCTTGGAATGACCTTTTATGATATCCGTCAGCAGTGTGGGTTGCTGCGCGATGTCTTGATCAGAAACAGCAACACGGAAGAATGGATGGTTCTCATCCAGTTTCATTACGACCGGCCGAAAGACGAACAACTAAGTCTGACACTGCTTGAACACGTTGCTCGGCAGTTCCCTCAAATCACTTCCTTGCTTTATGTAAACAACCAGAAAGGTAATGACACGTTCAATGATTTAAACATTCTGACCTATCGGGGCAAAGATTTTATCTATGAAAAGATGGAAGAGCTTCGCTTCAAGGTCGGCGTGAAAAGTTTTTATCAAACCAACACAGATCAGGCCCATCAACTCTATAGCGTTGCCCGCGATTTTGCGGGACTTACAGGCAAAGAGCTTGTCTACGACTTATATACCGGCACAGGGACCATAGCCAACTTTGTGGCAAAAGACGCCAAAGCGGTCATTGGTATTGAGTATGTCAACGAGGCGATCGAAGACGCCAAGGTAAACAGCGAAATCAATCATATTTTAAACACATTGTTCTATGCCGGCGATATGAAAGATATTCTCACCGATGATTTTATCAAGACACATGGTCGCCCCGATGTCATCATCACCGATCCGCCGAGAGCCGGAATGCACCCCGATGTTGTCAACGTCATTCTCAATGCCGCGCCTGCCAGAATTGTCTATGTAAGTTGTAATCCGGCTACCCAGGCCAGAGATTTAGCCTTGTTGGACGTTAAATATAAGGTCGTTAAGGTGCAACCTGTCGATATGTTCCCTCATACGCCACACGTAGAGAATGTTGTATTATTAGAAAAGAAATAACAAATATATTCATATGAAAAAAGGTATTTTAATAGCCTTGTTGGCAGTGGCCATGACTGCGGAGGCTCAAGAGAAACAACCATCTTGGTTCAACAACATCAAACTTTCAGGCTATGGCATGACACAATACCAATATAGTGATCAGGAAGGTGCCAAAGCCAATTCGTTTAATCTGCGCATGTTTCGTTTGGCGTTGGAAGGTAAAATCAAGAACGAGTTCTATTGGAAAGCACAAGTTCAACTGAATGGAAACACATCGACACTTGGAAGCAGTCCGCGCGTGGTAGATTTGTTTGCCGAATGGCAACGCTATACGGCGTTTAAAGTGAAAATAGGACAGTTTAAGCGTCCTTTCTCCTTTGAAAATCCACTCCATCCCATTGTCCAAGGTTTCATGAGTTATTCACAGAATGTGCTGAAACTGGCCGGCTTTAGCGATAGAACGGGCGAACATGCCAGCAATGGACGCGACATCGGCGTGCAGATACAAGGCGATTTCCTGCCCAATGCTGACGGCAGAAATCTGCTCCATTATCAAGTTGGCGTCTTCAATGGGCAGGGTATCAATACCAAGGATGTAGATCAGCGAAAAGATATCATTGGCGGCGTATGGGTTATGCCCGTAAAAGGAATGCGTTTAGGCGTATTTGGTTGGGAAGGTTCTACCGCCCGTAAAGGCAAATGGAAAGACACAGGCGATACAGAAGAACACTCCGGAGTGAGGTCGCTTCCCAAACACAGATACGCTATCAGTGGCGAATACCTGACAAACGACTGGACTTTCCGCACCGAGTATATCCACGCTACGGGCAATGCCTTTTCTACCACGCTCAATAATACAAATGACGAAAATAGCAAGAATTGTAATCTGAGCAAACTAGGCAACAAAGCCGACGGCTACTACGCGTTGGTAATAGCCCCGATTATTCGAAAGAAGTTTCACGCCAAGGCCCGCTACGATGTATATCGTCCTACAGCCGAATGGTCGAAGACCAAGACTTTCTGTGAAATCGGTGCCGATTACGAGTTTCATCCTAACTTCCAGATCAACGTCGAATATGCACGGGTGAACGATAAGACCGGTTCTACTCTTGCCAAACACGGTTATAACATGATTGATGTAGAAGTGGACTTTAAATTCTGACAGACATACTATCAAAAAGAAAAAAGCTTGAACCCCGGTTTTGTTCTGGTTTCAAGCTTTTTTCTTTTCGATAATTATATCAATAGATACGCTCTCCGAATATAGAAGTGCCGACACGAATCATATTTGAGCCATGAAGTAAGGCCGTCCGATAATCATAGCTCATGCCCCACGACTTCTCACAGAACGAAGCAACATCCGCGAAATAGGCCTTTTTGACTTCCGCAAAGAAACGATCCGCCACGTCAAATTCAGACGCGACCTGCCGTTCATCATCCGTATTGGAAGCAATCGTCATCAGTCCACAAATCTCTACATGTCGCAAGGAACGCCAGCCGCCATCCGCAAGTAAAGTCCTGCAAGTCTCCAAGGTCAGTCCCGACTTCGTTTCTTCCGCCGAGACCTTTATCTCAAGCAACACCTTGACCGTCTTGTCAATCTTGGCGGCCTGCTTTTCCAACTCTTCCAAAAGCTTCATGCTGTCAACTGATTCCACCATATATATATAAGGTACGATATATTTTACCTTATTTGTTTGCAGATGACCGATATAATGCCACTCAATGTCTTCCGGCAACGCATGGACTTTCTGGCGCAGTTCCTGTTCGCGGCTCTCCCCAAAAATCCGTTGCCCGGCCCGATAGGCCTCTTGAATGGCCGCCACGGAATGGAATTTACTGACAGCTACCAGCTTGGTTCCCTCGGGAATATCCTGTAGGATGGCATGAAGATTGGAAGCAATATCTATCATAACGCTCAAATTAAATATTCATCAAGCCTTCGCCTCGGCTTCTTCGTATTCGGGAGTGTCGTTTTTCTCCTTTCCCGAAACTGTCGATTTGTGCTCAAATACATCCATGATCTGTGTTTCCTGAATGGCGCTGATCACATAATCAATCATCGTTCCACCCATCACCTCCTCAATATGCTTGACAGCTAACGGCAGATTGCCCGCCTGCACCAGATAGGTTACCGTGGAGCGTTTCTCTTTTTCGGTCTTTTCGTCAATCGTGATAAACTGAAGTTTGATCTTGTACCACTTGTCATCGTTGTCCGCGTCGCTGAAGAATATTTCCCCATAACCGGCCATCTTGATATCACGCACCTTGAAATCGCCGGTGATATAAGCCGACATCTCTTCAATTATGGCATTCTCAGCCTCGGTAAAGCTCAACGCGTCGACAACATATTGTTCGGTGGTCATCTTCTGAGAACCGTCCTCCATCATTTTTTCATAACGAATCTTGGTTTCAAACCAACTACTTGTTCTACTTCTCATTCTGTATATGCTTATTGTTATTGTGTCGCAAAAGTACCAATTAAATTCCGAAACTCAAAAAGATTTCAATAAATGATAAAGTCATACAGATCTGTCAATCGTTTATGGCAAAGGGGCTGGCATACCGGTGATGAAGCATCCTACTTCATTTCCTAAACTTTCTCCCGTGATTTTGTTATAAAAAATCGCATTATTTTAACACTTCTGCAACATCTCATTCAGCTGCCGTCATGCCGGAAAAAGCCTTCGTTTTGCCGATTTCTGCACCCTTTTATGCTCAAAGCTGTCCTTTTATCGGCTCAAAGCATAGCGATTACACGGTCAAAGCATAGCTTTCTGCCGATAAAAGGGCCGCGATTACGGCCTAAAAGCATAGCTATTAAAGGTAAAAAAGCAAAGGAGAAACACCCATAAAAATACAATATGTTGATAATCAGCGCTTTATAAAGTCGCGCAAAAATCGCTTATTTTCGTCCAAGTCTTTTCTTTTTCAAATAATGCCACTTTTTTGATGGTATATGTAAAGATAATTCAGGTTTTCTCATTGCTGTTTTCAAAGACATCAGGGCCGCAAGCGGCCAAGAAAAGCATAAGGCTAATTTTCCAAGGAAAAATCGGTATTTTCACGCTACTTTGAGCAAGTGCCGGTAGAAAACAGTCATTTTTTAAGTCAATTTTTCCCAAATGCGATGGAAAACATCAGTTAATAGACTGAATTTTCTTAATTTTGCACAGAAGATAACCCAAGACATATCAAGTATAATTAAAATGCCGGAAATTTCAGTTCGAGGTATAGAGATGCCAGAATCTCCTATCAGAAAGTTGGCACCCTTGGCAATGGAAGCCAAAAAGAAAGGTATCAAAGTATATCACCTAAATATCGGTCAGCCCGACCTGCCAACTCCCCAATGTGGTTTAGACGCTCTGAAGAATATCAACCGAACGGTTTTGGAGTATTCGCCAAGCCAAGGATATCTAAGCTACAGGCAAAAACTTGTTGATTACTATAAAAAATATGATATTCACGTGACGGCCGACGACATCATCATTACTTCGGGTGGTAGTGAGGCCGTGCTGTTCACCTTCATGAGCTGTCTCAATCCCGGCGATGAAATCATTGTTCCCGAGCCCGCTTATGCCAATTACATGGCTTTTGCCATCAGTGCCGGCGCCAAGATAAAAACGATCGCGACAACCATAGACGAAGGTTTTTCGCTGCCCAAGGTCGAAAAGTTTGAGGAACTGATCAACGACCGTACCAGGGCCATTATGATTTGCAACCCCAACAATCCTACGGGATATCTCTATACAAGGCACGAAATGAACCAGATCAAGGATCTTGTCAAGAAGTACGACCTGTACCTCTTCTCCGACGAGGTGTATAGAGAGTACATTTATACGGGTAGTCCCTATATATCGGCTTGCCATTTGGAAGGTATTGAGCAGAATGTGGTTCTCATCGATTCCGTTTCGAAGCGGTATTCGGAATGTGGTATCAGAATCGGAGCTTTGATCACGAAAAACGAACAGATCAGAAAGGCTGTGATGAAGTTCTGCCAAGCCAGGCTGTCGCCCCCTCTGATCGGACAGATCGTTGCCGAAGCGTCGCTCGACGCGCCCGAAAGCTATTATCGTGACGTGTATGACGAGTACGTAGAACGCCGGAAATGCCTGATCGATGGGTTGAACCGGATACATGGCGTCTACTCTCCGATTCCGATGGGGGCCTTTTATACGGTGGCCAAACTGCCGGTTGACGATGCCGAAAAGTTCTGCAGATGGTGCTTAAAGGAATTTAACGACGAGGGCGAAACGGTCATGATGGCACCGGCCTCGGGCTTTTATACGACTCCGGGAGCCGGCCGCAACCAAGTAAGAATAGCCTACGTACTGAAGAAAGAAGACCTGGCGCGCGCGCTCGTCATATTAAGAAAAGCACTCGACGCTTATCCGGGCAGAGTAGACGAAGATTGACAAGAACTTATGAACTTCCCTCTATTTATAGCCAAACGCTTATTTAAGGAGCAAAGCGACCGTAAGAAAGTGTCGCGTCCGGCCATCCGCATAGCCATGGCAGGCGTTGCCATCGGGCTGGCAGTGATGATTGTATCGGTTTGTGTCGTGTTGGGATTCAAGCATTCTATCAGGAACAAGGTGATTGGTTTTGGCAGCCAGATTCAAGTTGCCGACTTCATGACCCTGCAAACATCCGAATCCTACCCCATCCAAATGGGCGACTCCATGATGCGGCTGCTGAAGAAAGTGCCGGGGGTAAGACACGTGCAGCGATTTGCTATGAAACAGGGGATTCTCAAAACCGAATCCGACTTTCTGGGTGTTGTTTTCAAGGGTGTCTCGGAAGAATACGACACGACATTTATTCATCATAACCTCGTATCGGGCAGCTTGCCAAAATTCTCCGCGTCGAAGAGCAGCAATCAGCTTCTCATTTCGAAAATCATGGCTGATAAGCTCATGTTGAAGACCGGCCAAAAGATTTTTGCCTATTTTATTGACATGAATGCGGGCATCAAAATGCGACGGTTTACTATTTCGGGAATTTACGAGACCAACCTGGCCCAGTATGACCAGTCGATCTGCTTTACCGATTTATATACAGCCGTGAAGCTCAACGGATGGGAAAGCGATCAGGCAAGCGGCGCGGAACTGATGGTGAACGATTTCGACCAAATCGATCTTTCCGAAGACTATATCGTCAAGCATGTAAACCGGACAGTAGATAAATACGGCGAAACATACAGCTCTAAAACTATTCAGGAGCTCAGCCCGCAGATATTCTCATGGCTCGATCTCCTCGATCTTAATGTCTGGATCATCATGGCCCTCATGATCGCCGTGGCCGGAGTGACCATGATATCAGGACTATTGATCATCATTTTGGAACGGACAGCCATGATCGGCGTGCTCAAGGCACTGGGATCGAGCAACCGTATAATCCGTCATACCTTCCTCTGGTTTGCGTTTTTCATCATAGGCAAAGGTCTGATGATTGGCAATCTTATAGGCTTTGGCCTGGTATTGACCCAGAAAGTATTCGGTATTATCAAACTCGACCCTTCTATATATTATATTAATGTAGTGCCGGTAGAAATCAATGTGACGCTGTTGGTCTTGCTCAATATTGCTACTTTGCTGATCAGCGTTTTCGTCCTGATTGTTCCCAGCTACCTCATTTCACACATACATCCGTCGAAGAGCATGCGCTATGAATAGAGCCATGCGATAATATCGAACAACGAATAGGACAAACCGAACAACGACTGCCGACAAACGACTTTTATTCGGATAAAAACACGATTTTCTGCACATTTTTTTTGGCTTTGCGCAAAGAAGATATTATCTTTGCACACAAAATTGAAGATTGTGCAATGAATACGATACCTAGTTTTAATTCGTATATAGAAAAAAGCATTTTAGATAATTGGGACAAAGACGCTCTTACCGATTATAAAGGAACAACATTACAATACCGCGATGTAGCCCGCAAAATAGAGAAACTGCATATATTGTTTGAGAATAGCGGAATACAAAAAGGTGACAAGATCGCGTTATATGGTAGAAACAGTTCACATTGGGCTGTAGCATTTCTGGCTACCATCGCTTATGGAGCTGTTGTCGTTCCTATTCAGCATGAGTTCACGCCCGATCAGGTTTACAATATCGTAAACCACTCGGAATCCAAACTGTTGTTTGTCGGCGATTTTGCCGCTCCCGAAATAGAAGCCGCGGAAATGCCCCACTTAGAGGGCATCATCTACATTCCTGACTTTTCTGTTATAGTATCTCGAACAGAGAAACTGAACTACGCCCGTGAGCATCTCAATGAGATTTTTGGTCATAAATATCCCAAATATTTCAGAAAAAAGCATGTCAAGTATCATCAAGATACGAGTGAAGAGCTGGCCATGATCAATTATACAAGTGGCACGACGGGATTTTCCAAAGGCGTAATGCTTCCTTACAGGGCCTTGGCCAGTAATGTAGACTTTCTGACAGACGCTATCGGAACAAAATTAGACAAGAGCAACAGCAATGTGCTCTCAATATTGCCGATGGCCCACATGTATGGGTTGCTGGTAGAATTTCTTTTCGAATTTTGCTTTGGCAATCACATCTTCTTTCTCACTCGACTTCCAAGTCCTTCATTCATAGCGGAGGCCTGTGCTGACATCAAGCCGGCACTGTTGGTTTCCGTGCCTCTGATCGTTGAAAAAATCGTCAGGAAGAAAATCTTCCCGATCTTACAGACGAACAAGGTAAAGTTTCTGCTGAACATCCCTGTACTTAACAAAAAAATCAAAGAACGTCTCGTAGAGATGGTGAAAGCAGAGTTCGGCGGAAAGATCTACGAAATCATTGTCGGTGGAGCCGCGCTAAACAGAGAAGTAGAGAGTTTCCTGACAAGCATAGGCTTCCCGATAACAATGGGATATGGTACGACGGAAACGGCACCAATGATAACGTTCAGCGATTGGACAGACTTTGTGCCCTGCAGTTGTGGGACTCCGGTTGCCAATATGGAAGTGAGGATTCTTAGCGATGATCCCGAGAATAAGCTTGGCGAAATCATCACGAAAGGCGCCAATGTGATGACCGGCTACTACAAAAACGAAGAGGGCACCAAGGCCGTTCTTGATGAATATGGCTGGTTTCACACAGGAGATTTGGCAACCATGAGTCCGGATGGACATGTTTTTATCAAAGGAAGAATCAAAAATATGCTGTTAGGATCAAACGGTCAGAATATATTCCCGGAAGAAATTGAAGACAAGCTCAATTCAATGACGATGGTAAGTGAGAGTCTTGTCATTCAAGAAGGTGACAAACTCATTGGTTTGGTTTATCCTGATTACGACGAAACGGATTCCTTGGAATTTAACGACGAAGACCTTGCGGGTATCATGGAACACAACCGCCTGGAACTGAATGCCATGTTGCCCCAGTTTGCAAAGCTGTCGGCGATCAGAATTCATGACACGGAGTTTCAAAAGACGCCTAAGAAAAGTATCAAACGCTACCTCTATCAGGTCAAAGCCTGATTTTTACAAAGACAAGATAAAACAAAATTATAATTAAAATTCATTGATTATGGAAAATGTGCCCAGTTTTAATGAGTTAATACAGAAAACGATTATTAATAATTGGGAGCTTGACGCACTAACTGACTTCAAAGGTGCGACTCTTCAATACCATGACGTAGCACGCAAAATCGTTAAACTCCACATCATGTTCGAGAACAGTGGAGTTGTGAAAGGCGACAAAATCGCGCTTTGTGGCAGGAACAGTGCCTGTTGGGCTGTGGCATTTCTGGCAACCCTTACTTATGGCGCAGTGGCAGTGCCCATACTCCATGAGTTTACGGCAGACCAGATTCACAATATCGTTAACCACAGTGAAGCCAAGCTCCTCTTTGTCGGTGACGTGGTGGCCACACAGATTGATCCGACGAAAATGCAGGGATTGGAAGGAATCATCTATATTCCCGACTATTCGTTAGTTGTTTCAAGAACAGATAAATTAACGTACGCGCGTGAGCACCTTAATGAGATATTCGGTCAAAGATTTCCAAAATATTTTCGCAAGGAGCATGTAAGCTACTACATAGAAGAGTCTCCCAATGAGTTGGCACTTATCAACTATACGAGTGGAACGACGGGATTCTCCAAAGGGGTTATGATTCCCTATCGTGCTATTTGGAGCAACGCTGATTTTGCGGAGCACGTTTTGGGAGCCCATATTGACAGAGGCGATAGGGTAATTAGTATTCTGCCGATGGCCCACATGTATGGAATGGCGTTTGAATTCTTGTTTGAATTCCTGAAAGGATGCCACATCTTTTATTTAACACGCGTTCCGAGCCCTGCCATTATCGCACAGGCGTTCGCCGAAGTCAGGCCGAAGGTTATCATTGCCGTGCCGCTTGTCATCGAAAAAATCATTAAGAAGAAGGTCTTCCCAAAGATTCAGAATAATAAGATGAAGATTCTTCTTAACATGCCGGTTGTCAATAAGAAAGTCAGAGAAAAGATCTGTGATCAGGTTTCGCACGCTTTCGGTGATGAGTTCTACGAAGTGATCATCGGTGGCGCGGCTTTCAATCAAGAGGTAGAAAAGTTCCTCCATGGCTTGAAATTCAAATATACGGTAGGCTATGGCGCCACGGAGTGCGCGCCGATTATCTGTTATTCAGATTATAAAGATTTTGTACCGGGCAGTTGTGGTAAAGCCGTAATCCACATGGATGTGAAAATTGACAGTCCGGATCCGAAAAATATTCCCGGAGAAATATTGGCACGTGGTATCAATGTCATGTTGGGATATTATAAAAATGAAGAGGCGACCCGGGAAACCATTGACAATGAAGGTTGGTATCACACCGGAGACTTAGGAACCATGGATGAAAATGGCAATGTTTTCATCAAAGGCCGTTCGAAGAACATGCTTCTTGGCGCCAATGGCCAGAATATTTATCCTGAAGAAATTGAAGATCAGCTCAATTCCATGCCTATGGTTGTTGAAAGTGTTGTTATTCAAGAAGGAGACAAACTTGTCGGTCTTGTATTCCCAGACTTTGATGAGGCAAAACTGATGGGACTGAATCAAGAAGACCTTGATAACGTCATGGAGCAGAATCGACAGGATTTGAATGCCGTTCTGCCTGCTTATTGTAAGTTGAGCGCAATCAGAATCCACGAAGAAGAATTTGAAAAGACCCCCAAAAAGAGTATCAAGAGATTCTTATACACACAATAATATATATGGGTAAATAGGCATCAGTATTACTCATGAAGAGATTATTTTAGGGCAATTCACACTTGTGGGTTGCCCTAAAATTAATATTTACTGATAATCTTTCTTTGTAAACACAGCCCTAAAGAGAATCTTTTTAGGTTCCCGTGTCGAATGGCAGACATATTCAAAGTTAAATCCGGCATCCTTATATACCTTCAGATTTGTGTTATCAATAATACCTTGGGATAGTCCGTCTCGTATTTTGGAATGAAATCGGTTGATTACATCGCTATCATCGAACATGTCTGAGAATGAGCAATAATAAGTATAGGTTCGTGTCTGTTTATCGAAAACGACGCTATCGGTGCGTGTATTGTTAGAAACAGGGGTTGGACAATACTTCTCCGTAAACTCCGAGGATTCACGACTCGCTCTGTCTTCCAGACTCTCATGTCCACAGGCTGCAAGAAACAGAGTGGAAACGATTAATAACAAATGTTTATACATAAATGCAATTATTTAGCGGCAAAGTTATTATTTATTTAAACATCTACCAACGATTCGCTGTTTTTTATCATATATGGGGGTAGCAAATCAATTAAATTAATTACCTTTGTAGCTTAAAGAACACAATAATAAATGAATCATATAAGGAATTTCTGCATTATTGCCCACATTGATCATGGCAAGTCAACATTAGCAGACAGGTTGCTGGAATTTACGAAGACAATCCAAGTAACAGAAGGACAAATGCTTGACAACATGGATCTTGAACGAGAAAGAGGTATTACGATCAAGAGCCATGCCATCCAAATGGAATACAAAGCCAAGGATGGAGAGAAGTATATCCTTAATCTGATAGATACGCCGGGGCACGTTGATTTCTCTTATGAAGTATCTCGAAGTATAGCTGCTTGCGAAGGAGCATTGCTCATTGTTGACGCCACGCAAGGAGTTCAAGCACAGACCATTTCCAATCTTTATATGGCCATTGATCATGACTTGGAAATTATTCCTGTCATCAATAAAATCGACATGCCCAACGCTATGCCCGATGAGGTTGAGGATGAAATTATCGGCCTTCTCGGTTGTGACCGTAGCGACATCATTCGCGCTTCGGGAAGGACGGGCGAAGGTGTAGAGAATATTCTTGAAGCGGTCATTTCGCGCATACCTCATCCAACAGGTTTCACCGATGCGCCGGCCCAAGCTCTTATCTTTGACTCCATTTTTAATAGTTTCCGTGGTATTATCGTTCTATGCAAGGTTGTAAACGGAACCATCAAAAAAGGTGAAAAGGTGAAGTTTTTCAACACTGATATGGATTATGTTGCCGACGAGGTGGGCGTATTAAAGATGGATATGGTTCCTAAGAATGAACTTACCGCGGGCGAAGTAGGCTATATTATCAGCGGCATAAAGACTGCCACAGAAGTAAAAGTAGGAGATACCGTTACCTCTGTTGCTAATCCCTGCAAGTCTGCTATTGAGGGATTTATGGAAGTAAAGCCAATGGTCTTTGCCGGTGTCTACCCCATCGATCCCAATGATTATGAAAATCTCAGAGCCTCTCTCGAAAAATTACAGCTCAATGATGCTTCATTAACGTTTTCACCGGAGAGTTCAATCGCCTTGGGATTTGGTTTCCGTTGTGGATTCCTTGGGCTTCTGCACATGGAAATTATTCAGGAACGACTTGACAGAGAGTTCAACATGGACGTCATTACCACCGTTCCGAACGTTTCATATATGGTCTATGACAAACAAGGTAATGCCAAAGAGGTCCATAATCCCTCCGGGCTTCCGGACCAGACCATGATTGATCATATAGAAGAGCCCTATATTAGAGCGTCTATCATAACGGCAAGCACCTTCATTGGTCCAATCATGAAACTATGTCTGGACAAGCGTGGTGAGCTGATTAATCAGGAATATGTGAGTGGGAACAGAGTTGAACTGCATTTTATGATTCCCTTGGGCGAAATCGTGATCGACTTCTACGATAAGTTGAAGAGTATTTCCAAAGGATATGCGTCGTTCGACTACCACGTTGATTCATTCAGGCCATCTAAACTCGCCAAGCTTGATATTCTTCTAAACGGTGAACCTGTCGATGCGTTATCGACCCTAACTCATGAGAGTAATGCAGTGACGTTTGGCAGAAGAATGTGTGAGAAACTGAAAGAGCTGATTCCACGGCAACAGTTTGACATAGCAATCCAAGCAGCCATTGGTGCAAAGATTGTTGCAAGAGAAACGGTAAAGCAGGTCCGAAAAGACGTTACAGCCAAATGTTATGGAGGCGATGTGAGCCGAAAAAGAAAGCTTTTGGAAAAGCAGAAACAAGGAAAGAAGAGAATGAAGCAAGTAGGGAATGTTCAAGTTCCACAAAAAGCATTCCTTGCTGTGCTGAAGTTAGATTAATCCATAGTTACATATTTTGTTTTATAACTTGATCATTAAAATCCATAAAGGAAAGCAAAATGAAAGAACTTGTCAATACTACAAGAGATGTTGCTCGAGAACTTGCACGTAAGTATAGTACAATGACCCATGAAGAATTGGACTTACTTGAAAGCATTCTCGTCCCGATGAAATTTAACAAGAATCAACTCATCCTGAAAGAAGGTGAGGTTTGTGAAAACATTTACTACATTGACAAAGGCCTTGTTCGCCAATTCTATTTCAAAAATGGTAAAGAGGTGACAGAGCACCTGGGCGAAAATCACACGATTTTCATGTGTATTGAAAGTCTTTTCAAAGAAGAGCCGACAAAATTACAGGTTGAAGCTATTGAGCCTTCTATCATCTACGCCCTTCCGAAAAGACGCTTGGAGAGCGTTGCGTTGCATAATGTCAATATTCAGATACTATATCGAAAGATATTGGAAGAAAGCTTGATCCTCTCACAGATTCATGCAGACTTAGTAAGATTTGAGACGGCGCAAGATCGATATAGAAAAATGTGCAAGTTCATGCCACAAGTTGTACTTCGTGCCCCATTGGTATATATAGCAAGCTATCTGCAAATGACACCCGAGACACTGTCCAGAGTGCGCTCGTCTACCCTTTTAGATTAACCGAAATCTGTTGCTGTTTATACACTCTTTTAGGACTACATATTACAATTAAAGGCTTGGATTCCACTCAATCCAAGCCTTTATTGCAAGTAATAAATAAGATACAGCTTATTCCGAAGCCTCTTCCGGCTTCATGTTGGTATATACTGTCTGAACATCATCAAACTCTTCAAGTCTCTCCACCATTTTATCTATGGTTTCACGTTCCTCTGCTGTTACGTCTTTCAAGTCGTTAGGGATGTAGGTAAATTCTGCACCGGTAACTTCGAAACCTTCAGCCTCAAGATGTTTCTGGATGTCTCCGAAGCTCTTAGGATCGCCATAAATGGTTATTTCGTTAGCTTCTTCATCCTCGTCATATTCATCTTCCACGCCATAATCAATGAGATCAAGAATCATCTCATCCATATCCAGACCGTCTTTCTTCTTAAAAGTAAACACGCTCTTATGATCAAACAGGAATGATAAACTGCCTGTCGTACCCATATTGCCATTAAACTTATTGAAGATGGAACGGACATCAGCTACCGTGCGAGTCGTATTATCTGTCAAAGTATCTACAAATACCGCAACACCATGAGGACCATAACCTTCATACGTCACTTCCTTGTATTCACTCTGATCCTTACCCATCGCATTCTTAATGGCACGCTCAATATTGTCTTTCGGCATATTCTCGCGCTTGCAGTTTGCGATCAGCGCACGTAGTGTGGGATTGTTCTCCGGTTCAGGACCACCAGCCTTTACTGCGATAGCAATCTGTTTACCTAATTTCGTAAATGTACGAGCCATGTGGCCCCATCTTTTCATTTTCGTTGCTTTACGATACTCAAATGCTCTTCCCATTGGAATAATTATTTATTAAGTTTTACTATTTCCGTTTTATTCGTCCTACGACACATTACCTCAATTGCGCATTCAACTTTCCTGTAAGGTTCGCAATCAGTTTCGTCATGATTGCGTCAATCTGTTTGTCGTTAAGTGTCTTCTGTTCATCCTGTAGAATAAAGTTCACGGCATAACTCTTTTTGCCGACCGGAAGGTTTTTTCCTTCATACACGTCAAAAAGTTCTACACGCTTCAATAGTTTCTTCTCGGTTTGTCGGGCAATATCTTCTATTTGCTTGAAAGAAACATTCTTGTCAATAAGAAGCGCCAAATCACGGCTGACAGAAGGAAACTTACTAATCTCCGCAAAGACAACTTCATGCTTGCGGACAGCCTTCATGAGGACGGTCCAATGAATATCGGCAAAATAGACATCATTGTCAATGTCAAAAGCTTTACGAATTGCGACATCCAGAATGCCTAGCTCGGCAATCACCTGACCGTTTCTGGTTTCAAAACGGATAGACTTGGAGAAGACATTATTATCATTTTCCTTCACAGACAACATATCCGATGCCAGACCAACACGTGCAAAAATATTCTGCACATAAGCCTTCAACTCATAGAAATTGCTGTTCTCGTCGGGATGTATCCAGCTGCCGACTACCCGTTTTCCCGTTACCCACAAGCCTAAATGCTTATCTTGTTTGTAAGCTTTTATTGGTTCCTCCGCAGTCCATCTCTCTTTTACAAAGCTATAGGTATTACCAAATTCAAAGAATTTTAAATTCGGATTCTTACGGTTCGCGTTGCGAACAATACTTTCCAAACCACCAAAAAGAATGCTTTGCCGCATCACGCCTAAGTCGGCGCTCAATGGATTCATCACTTTCACGGTAGAAAATTCAGGATAGGCGTTCAAATCCAACCCTGTGTAATACGAAGCCTTCGACAGAGAATTGTTAAGAATCTCATTAAATCCACAGCCAACAAGCTGCTCGCTAACGATATTCTCAACGCGATATACGTGATCTTCCTCACCCTGGACTGTCAGCGAACTCTTCAACCGGGTAGGAATTTCTACGTTATTATAACCATAAATACGCAATATGTCCTCAACAACATCACACGGGCGCTGCACGTCTACTCGGTATGCCGGCACGGTAAGCCGTAAGCCTTCTTCTGTTTCGGCCGTGATGGTCATTTCAAGATTAGTCAGAATATTCTTAATTGTGTCCGTTCCGATTTCCTTGCCGATCAATGTCTTTACGTAATCATATTTCAAGAATACCTCAAAGTCATTCATCTTAACCGGATATACATCTTTTATATCCATGCTGATTTTGCCACCGGCCAACTCCTTGCAAAGAATCGCGGCCTGCTTCAAGGCGTATATCTGACCGTTAGGATCAATACCACGCTCAAATCTGAAGGAAGAATCCGTGGAAAGTCCATGTCTACGGGCACTCTTGCGAATCCATGTCGGATGGAAGTAGGCGCTTTCGAGAACAACGTTACGTGTCGTTTCATAGGTACCACTCCCCTTTCCTCCAAATACGCCCGCTATGCACATCGGTTCGTTTGCGTTGCAAATACTCAGGTCGTGAGTTCCTAATTCATGCTCTTCACCGTCTAAGGTAACGAACTTTGTTCCTTCAGGTTGCGTTCGTACAACAATCTTATGACCTTCTACCATGTCGGCGTCAAAGCAGTGCATAGGTTGACCGTAGGCCATCATGATATAGTTTGTGATATCAACGATATTATTGATAGGGCGTAGGCCGATAACGCGAAGTTTATTCCGGAGCCATTCCGGACTCTCTTTTACTTCACAATCAGTTATGCTGACACAGGCATAACGCCGACAGGCTTCCGTATTCTCTATTTCAACATCAATGGGCAAGTCATGATTATCAACGGCAAAGCCGGAACAATCAGGACGATGCAAACTTGTTTCATAACCGTTTTGCTTGAGCCACGCGTACAGATCACGGGCTACGCCATAATGACTCAACGCGTCGGCACGATTGGCCGTGATGTCTATTTCCATCAGCCAGTCACTCTCCAAATGATAATAAGAGGCTGCCGGCGTACCGACAACCGCGTCTTCCGGCAAGACAATGATTCCGGCATGATCGGTACCGATGCCAATCTCATCTTCAGCACAAATCATACCAAAGCTGTCAACGCCCCGCAGTTTGCTTCTCTTAATCGTAAAACTCGAGTCGCCATCATAAAGTACGCATCCTAAGTCTGCTACGATGACTTTCTGCCCGGCTGCCACATTCGGCGCCCCACAGACGATCTGTTGAGCTTCGCCGCGTCCAAGATCAACAGTCGTAACATGTAAATGATCAGAATTGGGATGGGGCTCACAGGTTAATACCTGACCTACATAAAGCCCCTGAAGACCGCCTTTAATACTTTGAACCTCTTCCAATGCGCCTACTTCAAGGCCACACGAGGTCAGCGCGTCCGCTGTTTGCTGTGGCGTCAAGTCGAAGTCGACATACTCTTTAAGCCATTTGTAAGAAATATTCATTATAATGATTTTTTATGTATTCACAAAAGCGATGCAAAAATACGAATTTTCCGGCAGCTAACAAAATGTATATAGAATTTAATTCATGCCCCTCTCACACATCGTACACGGGCAGAATCATGATTCCAAATAGCTTGCGCAAGCCTCGGCGCAACGCTCGCCATCAATACCGGCCGACACGATTCCACCGGCATAACCGGCTCCTTCGCCACAGGGGAAAAGCCCTTGCAGGGTGACATGTTGAAGGGATTCCCGGTCGCGAACAATGCGCACGGGCGACGATGTTCGCGTTTCGGTAGCAATCAGAACAGCCTCGTTCGTCAAAAAGCCATGACTGCGTTTGCCAAATTCGCGAAATCCCTGTTGCAGCCTTTCTGTCACCATCTTCGGCAACCAAAAATGAAGCGGACTTGCGATCAGTCCCGGAGCATAACTACTTTTGGGTAAATCGGCACTCAATTTACCATTCACAAAATCGACCATACGCTGGGCCGGAGCCGTTTGCCGCATGTTGCCGTTTATCCAGCAAAGTTTTTCCACCTCTTCCTGAAACCGCATGACTGCCAATACGTCTGATGGGTCGCCCACATCCTCGGGATGAATTTCGACCACCATGCCACTGTTGCTCCACGCCGTACCACGATTGCTCGGACTCATTCCGTTGACCACAATCTGTTGCTTGTCTGTCGCCGCGGGAATGACAAATCCTCCCGGACACATGCAAAAACTATAAACTCCGCGGCCATCAATCTGCGTCACGAACGAATATTCAGCGGCGGGGAGATATTTGCCACGCCCCTGACGGTTATGATACTGAATCTGATCGATCAAGTGCGACGGATGTTCCAATCTGACACCCACGGCAATGCCTTTCGATTCCATCGCGACATGACTCTCATGCAGATAGCGATATACGTCACGGGCGCTATGACCGGTAGCCAGAATAACCGGCCCACGAAACGTTTCTTCGGAATGATCGGCTAAATTCACAGCCTCAATGCCGACAACAGTTTCCTTGGCAACCAGCAACCCCGTCATTTTGGTTTGAAAATGAACTTCGCCGCCACATTCGATAATCGTATTGCGCATGTTTTCTATTACCCGTGGCAACTTGTCCGTTCCGATATGCGGATGCGCGTCCGACAAGATAGAGGTCGAGGCTCCGTGCTGACAAAACACGTTCAGAATCTTATCCACACTTCCCCGTTTCTTACTGCGTGTATATAGTTTGCCGTCAGAATAAGCGCCGGCACCTCCCTCACCAAAGCAATAATTACTTTCGGAATCAACCTGATGGGTCTTGGTAATAAGCGAAAGATCCTTTTTCCGCGCCCTTACATCCTTACCACGCTCAACCACGATGGGCCGATAACCCAATTCTATGAGCCTAAGCGACGCAAACAGCCCTCCCGGTCCCTCTCCTACCACGACTACCCGCGGCTTATCGCCGACATACGGATAAGCCGTCGGAACATACATGTCGTCCTGTGGAAGCTCATTGATATAAACACGCAGTTTAAGATTCACAAAAATAGTACGCTGGCGTGCATCAATACTGCGTTTAAGCACACGCACATGATTGATGGTGCGCCTATCCATCCCTTTATCTTTAGCTAAGTAATCGGCTATCGCGTCTTCCGAAGCGGCTTGTTGCGGCAAAACCCGCACTTGATATTCTTCTATCATGATGCAAAGATAATACATTATTTATAATTAGCTTCCCTACTCTTGGCTTATTCCGGCATATAAAATCCACGACGCAGATTTGGAATTGTCGCCGGAAACGGTATATTTGCATTTGAGGCAGTTGGCGATGGCTGCGGTCTGGACAGCGAAATGACAGAGGCGCAGATCGATTTTCTCGCAGAGATGATGCCTCTGAACATCGAGGCTCGCTATCCTTCATACAAAGAACAACTTGCCAAGGCTCTTTCGCCCGAACGGTGTAGAGAAATGATCAGTAAAACCAATGAAATGAAACTATGGATAAACAGAAAGCTATAGAAATCGTGAAACGTTACAAAGCAGAAATCGAACCGTGGATAAATCCCACGGCAGTATATCTTTATGGTTCGTACAGCCGTGATGAGGCACGCGAAGACAGTGACATCGACGTGGCCGTGGTCGTGAGCGATTTGAAAGCAGACTGGCTGGCCATCATGCCGCAACTGTGGAAAGCCGGTTGGAAAGTGAGCAGTCTGATAGAACCGGTGCTCATCAATGAGGCTCATCCTTCACCGCTCTACGAAGCCGTAAGGCGAGACGGTGTCGCCGTCTGATAAATCCCTCACACATTTATCCGTCCCACGCTCCAATCAAAAGCGTGGGACGATTGTTTTCTACCGTCAGCAAGATTTTAGGTTTCCGTCGTGTGGCGGTCAGTGCTGACAGAGCCACATTCCATTCATCCGAGGGGCGGATGAATGGAAAACCAGAATATGGCATCATTGAGATTTGTCCCCCTCGAAAATTCTACTAAGCCCTGAATTATCTTTACATATACCATCAAAAAAGTGGTATTATTCTGAAAAAGAAAAGACTTGGGCGCAAATAAGCGATTGTAGAGCAATTTTATAAAGTACTGGTTATCAACATATTGTGCTTTTTAGGGTGTTTCTCTCTCGCTTTTTTACCTTTAATAGCTATGCTTTTAGGCCGCAATCGCAGCCCTTTCACTGACAAAAAGCTATGCTTTGACAGCGTAATCGCTATGCTTTGAGTCGATAAAAGGATAGTTTTTGTCACAAAAGGGTATCAAAATCGGCAAAGCGAAGGATTTTTTCGCCATGCCGGCAGCTGGATGACGTGTTGCGGAAGTGTTAAAATCAGGTAGTTTTTTCTAACAAAATCACGGAGTTAGGATGGGGTTACTGCCTGTTTGCGTGTATGTTTGAAAATATAAACAAAATTTTTGGTATTATTTCAGAATATTAGTAGCTTTGCAAAAATTAATCAAAAGTGAAACTTTTGTGTGGCGAATTGTCGATTTAGAAGAGACGACGCGGCCTTTGTTCGGCTGAAGTGTTTCTCGCTGAATCTGAAATTCCTGCGGAAACGTTTTACACGAGTATGAATTCCCCTGTTTGTCGAAGGGTATTATAAAAATTATTACAGAGATGAAAGTATTAAAATTTGGCGGAACATCCGTTGGTTCCGTAAAGAGCATTCTGAGCTTAAAGAAAATCGTAGAGAAAGAAGCGCGTCAGCAACCTGTCATTGTCGTGGTGAGCGCCTTGGGTGGCATGACCGATAAATTGTTGTATACGGCACAATTAGCCTTGAACGGAGACCAAGGTTGGAAAACAGAATTCGACGCAATGGTGGACCGCCATCACAAAATGATTGATACGATTATCTCTGATCCCTCCAGTCGGGAAAATCTTTTCAATACGGTAGATTCCCTTTTGGATCAATTGAAAAGCATTTATTTCGGCGTATTCCTGATTCATGATCTGAGCGAAAAAACGCAAGACGCCATCGTCAGCTACGGAGAGCGCTTGAGCTCGAATATCGTAGCTACGCTCATCAAGGGCACTAAATGGTTTGACTCGCGCGATTTTATCAAAACGGAGCGTGTCAACGATAAACACACGCTGGACAGTGAACTCACGTATAAACTTGTCAAAAAGGCCTTTGCCGACCTACCCCGCGTCTCGCTCGTGCCGGGATTTATCAGTCGGGACAAGACAACCGAAAGAACCACCAATTTAGGCCGTGGCGGTTCGGATTATACCGCGGCAATAATAGCTGCGGCACTCAATGCCGAGTGTCTGGAAATATGGACCGACGTAGACGGTTTTATGACTGCAGATCCGAAGGTTATCAAGACGGCCTACACCATCAACGAGTTGAGCTACATCGAGGCGATGGAGCTTTGCAACTTCGGCGCCAAGGTAATTTATCCGCCAACGATCTACCCCGTCTGTGTCAAGAATATTCCCATCAAAGTCAAGAACACGTTCAACCCCGACAATTCCGGGACCGTCATCAAGCAAAAGGCGGAGAATGACCGCAAGCCCATCAGGGGTATATCCAGTATCAGCGGCACGACGCTCATCACCGTGACCGGACTCTCCATGGTGGGCGTGCGAGGCGTCAACCGCCGAATCTTCACTACCTTGGCCGATAATGGAATCAGCGTGTTCATGGTATCACAAGCCTCGTCGGAGAACTCCACCTCTATCGGCGTGAGAGACCAGGACGCGAAGCGAGCCGTGGAAGTGCTGAACAAGGAATATGAGAAAGAGATTGAAACGGGCGCCATGTTTCCCATGCACGCCGAAAGCAATTTGGCCACGATAGCGATTGTCGGTGAAAATATGAAACACACGCCGGGTATAGCCGGCAAACTCTTTGGCACGTTAGGCCGAAGTGGTGTCAGCGTAATAGCCTGTGCCCAGGGAGCTTCCGAAACCAATATCTCGTTTGTGGTAGAGGGGCAGTCGCTGCGAAAATCGCTTAATGTTCTCCACGATTCTTTCTTCCTTTCAGAATATAAAGTGCTCAATCTATTCATCTGTGGCGTTGGAACTGTCGGCGGCAAACTGCTTGAACAGATCAAGAGCCAATATGAAGAACTGAAAGAACGCTCGAGACTAAAGCTGAATGTCGTTGGGATAGCCAGTTCAAAGAAAGCCATCTTCAACAGAGATGGCATAGACCTGAATCATTATCACGAACTTCTCGAAGAATCAGAGCCCAGCAATGCGGAGAAATTGAAGACGAGTATTTTAGGAATGAATATCTTCAACAGCGTATTTGTAGACTGTACGGCCAGCAAGGATATAGCAAGTCTGTACCAAGACTTGCTGGAACACAATATCAGTATTATTGCGGCTAATAAGATTGCTGCTTCAAGTGAATATGAAAATTACGCACAGCTGAAGCAGACAGCTCTTCAACGTGGCGTATTGTTTAGGTTTGAAACCAACGTAGGAGCCGGGCTCCCCATCATTGGCACCATCAATGATCTCAAACACTCCGGTGATAAGATTCTCAAAATTGAGGCCGTCTTGAGTGGGACGCTCAATTTCATATTCAATGAGCTTTCTGCAAAAGTTCCTTTTTCCGAAACGGTTCGTCGAGCCAAAGAACAAGGATATTCAGAACCGGATCCTCGCATAGACCTAAGTGGTACCGATGTAGTCCGTAAACTCGTGATTTTAAGTCGCGAAGCAGGCTATCGAGTTGAACTAAGCGACGTGAAGAAAGAATTGTTTATCCCGTCAGACTTCTTCAACAGCACAGAAGAAGAGTTTTGGAAGAACCTGCCTTCTTTGGATGAATCCTTTGAACAGAAACGTAAAGAGCTCGAAGCACAAGGCAAGAAGTGGCGCTTTGTCGCAACCTTGGATCATGGAGAAACTCAGGTTGCACTGAAAGCTGTTGACCATAATCACCCCTTCTACAATCTGGAAGGTTCGAATAACATTGTACTCCTCACGACCGAGCGTTATAAGGAATACCCCATGCAGATTCAAGGTTATGGCGCGGGGGCCAGCGTGACGGCTGCCGGTGTATTTGCAAACATCATGAGTATTGCAAACATTTAAGAAGTCGGCTTATGAAACACATTATTATATTAGGCGATGGCATGGCAGACCATGCCGTAGACCGACTTCATGGAAAGACCCTTCTGCAATACGCGAAAACTCCATTCATGGATTTGTTGGCAAAGCAAGGACAAACGGGACGACTCATTACGATTCCCGACGGATTTCAACCGGGATCAGAGATTGCCAATACCGCGATTCTGGGCTATGACTTGAATCAAGTATATGAGGGACGGGGCCCCCTCGAAGCCGCCAGTATCGGTTATGAGATGCGGGCCGAAGACCTGGCGCTGCGATGCAATCTCATTACGCTGCGACAAGATGTCATCCTTACACATAATGGAGGACATCTTCGTACGGAAGATGGCGATATGCTGATAAAATATCTGAATGAAAAACTTGGCAACGAGCAGGTCCGTTTCATTACGGGAATTCAATATCGGCATTTACTGATTATCAAAAATGGCAGCAAGCATATCACATGTGCTCCGCCACATGACCATCCAAACGAGCCATGGCACGCGTTGCTCGTAAAACCGGAACGCGGTTGGGAAGGATCGGAACCGGGAAGAATGTCGCCACAGGCAACCGCGGACTTGCTCAACCGGCTCATTCTTGAAAGCCAGAGACTCTTAAACAACCACCCTTTCAATCAGAACCGTGTAGCCAAAGGTGAAAGACCTGCCAACAGTATCTGGCCTTGGGGAGGCGGGTATAAGCCCTCCATGCAAACTCTGATGGAAATGTTTCCGGCGATTCATAGCGGCAGTGTGATCAGTGCCGTAGATTTGATTCGTGGAATTGGGCATTATGCCGGACTAAAAATTATTAAAGTGAAAGGGGCAACAGGGCTGGCCGATACGAATTACGAAGGTAAGGCAGCGGCCGCGCTCAAGGAATTGAAGAATAAAGATTTTGTATTCCTCCACATAGAAGCCAGTGATGAAGCCGGCCATGATGGCAATTTAGAATTAAAATTACAAACGATCGAATCGCTTGACCAAAGGATTGTAAAAACAATTTATGAGTCGGTAAGCCAATGGCAAGAACCTGTTTGTATTGCCGTTTTGCCGGACCACCCTACTCCTGTTGAGATCCAAACCCATGTAAAAGAGCCTGTGCCATTCGTTATTTGGCATAAGGGCATAAAGCCCGATGAGGTAACCCGCTTTGATGAAGTAAGTTGCGTGAATGGCTGTTACGGTCTATTAAAACTACAGCAATTTATGCAGGTATTCATGAATACAACACCTACAACTACCGACAGATTAGATCATGAGATATTATAGCACTAATCATAACGCTCCCGAAGCGACTTTAGAAAAAGCGATCATCAAGGGACTGGCTGAAGACAGGGGACTGTATATGCCTGAAACCATCAGACGATTGCCCAAATCCTTTTTTGAGAATATTGATGCTTATTCCTTTCATGAGATTGCGTTTCAAGTTGCTTCCGCGTTCTTCGGAGACGATATTGAAAGCGAGGCGCTGTCTCAAATTGTCAAGCAGACGCTGAACTTTGATTGCCCGATCGTAGAGGTTGAAAACAATATCTTTGCCTTGGAACTGTTTCATGGCCCGACTTTGGCATTTAAGGATGTCGGAGCCCGCTTTATGGCGCGCGCGCTGCAATACTATATAAGTAAAGCTACGAAGCAACATACAGGGAAAGGCATGAATGTGCTGGTTGCCACTTCCGGAGACACGGGGGCAGCCGTTGCCAACGGCTTTTGGGGCGTAGAAGGCATTCATGTATTTGTGCTTTATCCCAAGGGGAAAGTGAGCAAAATACAAGAAAGCCAGTTTACGACCCTTAAAAATAATATTACGGCATTAGAGGTAGATGGCGTGTTTGACGATTGTCAATCGCTGGTCAAAACAGCTTTTATGGACGAAGAGCTGAATAGCCGTATCAAGATTACAAGCGCTAATTCTATCAATGTAGCACGCTTTCTTCCCCAAGCCTTTTATTATTTCCATGCGTACGCACAGCTCAGAAAGCTGAATAGAATCACAGCCGACATGAATGAGTTGGTATTCTGCACCCCCTCCGGTAATTTCGGAAATATAACGGCAGGATTGTTCGGGCAGCAAATGGGACTTCCTGTAAAGCGGTTTATTGCGGCGAACAATGCCAATGACGTTTTCTTCAACTACTTGACTTCAGGAATTTACCAGCCGCAGCCAAGCATTCAGACGATAGCCAATGCGATGGATGTAGGTAATCCCAGTAATTTCGTTCGAATCAAGGAACTGTTTAAAGGTTCCTGGAGTGAGATAAAAAAACATGTAGATGGCATCGCGTATACTGACGATATGATCAAGGATACGATCCGCCGCTGTTATAATGAAAATAAATATATTCTTGATCCTCATGGGGCCTGCGGATTCCAAGCCCTGAAAGATAAGTTGGCACAAAATGAAGTCGGCATTTTTCTTGAGACGGCCCACCCTGCTAAATTCAAAAAAACAATAGATGATATTCTTGGGAGGGACATTCCTATACCGCAACGGTTACAGAATTTCATGCAAGGAGCCAAGCAGAGTATAGAAATCAAGAACGATTACTCCACACTTAGACAAATTTTGATAGAAAAAGCGATTTAAACGAAAGATACAAACTCTCAGATTAAAAACAACGAAGACTACTTGGGGATTGTCAATTTCATCAAATCGTAAAATGAGCCATTATAGATATTAAAATCTATATACCCTTTAATCCCCGGCAACTGTCCCGCATCGGTATGTTGCCAGAATTTCCACGCGCCCTTATACTCTACCTTGTCAACATAATAGTGTGCGATCCAATAAGGGTAATCGTCGAATACCGGTTTGGAAAGATATTGTTGTTTAAACTTGTAATAAGTGTAGATGATAGGTTTTACATGATATTTATCTTCAACGATGTGCAACCATGTCAAAACGTCCGTCTGAAAATCTTCAACAGAAAGGTTAGCCGGTTTGTGCTCCACATCCAATACAGGTGGCAGGTCGCCTTCCTTCAGATGGACTTTTTTCAAAAAATGATACGCCTGTTCACGGGCAGTAGAATGGACGCTCCAGAAATGGTAGGCACCTCGTATATAGCCATAATTACGGGCATTCTCAAAATTATCGTAAAAGTTTTCGTCCAGTTTGGAAGCCCCTTCTGTAGACTTGATGATAATAAAGCGTAAGGGACAGCCTCCAATCATAGCGTGCTGAAGTTTCTCCCAATCAATTATACCTTGATAGTGGGAAATGTCGATTCCGTGAATTTCATACCCATTAGGATATTTGGGATCGCTATATAAAGCACGCCAACGGAATCCCGTCGGGCCAACAAAAAAATAATAGAAAATCCAAATATACAAAACGACAACCCCCATGCCACCGATTAACCACGCCGTTTTTTTGTGAGGTTTACTAAAGAATGAATGCTTTCTTTTGCGTGTTGATCGTCTTTTGTTAGACTTGGGTTTTGCTGTTGCCATAAAAATAATAGGAATACAGATTCCCATTGCGTGAACCTGCATTCCTATAGATTGAATAAATATTATTTAGACTGCTCCAACTGCAATGTTTTGGTTGTCAAGTCACAGACAGTAGATGGTCCCCAATACTGGATCGGGCCGGGATATACGTAACAAGTATTCTTTGCCCACTCTTCGCGATGAGCGGCAAATGTCTTAAATGGATTGCCTTCGAGTTCGACAAGAGCCTTACGTATCACCGGCTTCATTTCGCCATTACGCCTTTCCATATTCATCATCATGGTAATTGGCACACCACCGGCCTTCCATTCGTCAGTACCGGCCGTCGTGTTTTTCACAATCGCCATATAACCCGTCTTGCCGGCAGCAACCAATTGAGCTGCGCTTGTGCCTAATGCGTAGCAATAGTCGGCGTCAAAGTTAGATGGAGCTGCACAGCGACCTTCATAACCGAAGAAATGATGTTGAGCGGCAAACTTACCATTGAACTTTCCTTCCTTAGCCCATTTTGCAAGGAGCGCCTCAACCATGTCGCTCAACAATTTCTCTGTCTCTATGAGAGAAACCTGAACGTTTCCATGAGGATCACGATCCAGGCTCAACTGGCGGGCGACACCTTCGGGGAGCGTCTCAAAAGTTGCGGCATTCTCTTTGGAAAGATGCGAAAGGATGTAAGCACGTTGAGCCTCTTTATCAAGATCTCTATAGTCTGCTCCATGAGAAGCGAGTAAATCATTCAATTCCTGAATAAGACGACCAATGGCCGGAATAAATTCGATCAGCCCTTCGGGGATTAAGACAACACCAAAGTTATTACCCTGCTCTGCACGATACGCGACAACACTGGCGATATTTTCTACAACCTGATTCAATGTCATGTCATTTTTCTGAATCTCTTCAGAAATAAGACATATATTAGGTTGAGTCTGAAGCGCACATTCCAAGGCTATATGCGAAGCAGAACGGCCCATTAATTTAATAAAGTGCCAGTATTTACGGGCAGAGTTGCAGTCGCGCTCAATATTACCAATCAGCTCAGAATAAGTCTTGCATGCTGTATCGAAGCCGAAAGACGTCTCAATCTGGTCATTCTTCAAATCACCATCAATAGTCTTTGGGCAACCAATAACCTGCACACCATAATTCTTTGCCGCGTAATATTCAGCAAGTACACAAGCATTTGTATTGGAATCATCGCCACCAATAATGACGATCGCTTTGATATTCAGTTCACGAATAATCTCAAGACCTTTCTCAAACTGATCTACCTGCTCCAATTTTGTACGGCCGGAACCAATCATATCAAAACCACCGGTGTTGCGGTATTGATCGATAAAATTAGAAGTGATCTCCACGTAGTTATGATCAACCAAGCCGCCGGGGCCCATCAAAAAACCGAAAAGGCGATTTGCCGGATTAAGTTTTTTAACCGCGTCAAACAAGCCACTGATAACATTGTGTCCACCGGGGGCCTGTCCACCGGAAAGAATGACACCTATATTTAATTCTGCCGTATTTGTCTCTACACCGGGAACAAACTCAACCAAAGGCATTCCATAAGTATTAGGAAACAACTCCTGAATCTCTTTTTGATCGGCAACACTTCGGGTTGGCTCACCCTCTTTCACTTTAATTGCACCCAAAAGAGCCTTTGGCAACTTTGGCTGATAAGCAGCTCTTTCGTTTTGTAATGCACTAATTTCCATCATTGATAATTGATTTTATTTGTTATAAGAAATCGTCAAACAATCGTTTATTTACATGCAAAATTAACTCATTTAATTGATATATGAAAAGAATCATTCAAGAATTACTCAACCCTAAACATATTTTTGACCAATAGTGTCCTAAATAATTTTCAAAAAGTGAAGGAAGTTGTTTTCACTAAGGCAAAAAAGTCTTATCTTAGTGTTTACCCAAAACCAAAACTTCCTTCATGACAAAGATAACACTTTTCGCTCAAATAATCCGACAATTACCTAAAGATTTAATCAAATCTCTGATTAAAAAGCATGGAACGGACAAACATTGGCTCACTCGATCATTTGTGGGGACAAGTCTGCAAGCGATGAAGTCGTATAAATCTGTCAATCGTTTATGGGAGCGGACAACCCGGCAGGCGTAGGGGCGTGATTTATCACGTTCCGAAATCCCAGGGAAACAAATAATCACGCCCCACGCCACAACAATGAACCCGACGCAGCGGCTGACGCCACGACAGGCGGAACGTGATGAATCACGCCCCTACGGCTGACGCCACGCCGCCGATAACCTGCAACCCTATATATAATGATAAAAACTGGAGGATTTGGAAATATTTGTAGGACTTATTCACCTGTCGGCTCATCAACTCGTCTCGGCGAAGCCGACTGAAGGAGTGTCCTGCGGACAGAAATCCCACAAATCTGAACAAATCGAACAAATAATAAATAATGATAAGATTTGGAAGATTTGGAAAGATTTGTGAGATTTCTCGGCGAAGCCGACTGAAGGAGTATGCCTGCGGACAGACGAGTTGATGAGCCGACAGGTGAATAAATCCTACAAATCTGAACAAATCGAACAAATCATACCACGGCTGACGCCACGCGAGCAAGGCATACCTTATAAAGACCATGTCCATGAAAAGGTGCAAGACGAAGTCGGTAGTGATGTGATTTTTGTCAGAAAAAACTACCTAATTTTAACACTTCTGCAACACGCCATTCAGCAGTCGGCACGCCGAAAAAGGCCTTCGCTTTGCCGATTTCGACACCCTTTTACGCCCAAAGTTACGCTTTTATCGGCCCAAAGCATAACGATTACACGGTCAAAGCATAGCTTTTAGCCGGTGAAAGGGCCGCGATTACGGCCTAAAAGCATAGCTTTTAAGGGCGAAAAAGCGAAGAGAAAACACCCTTAAAAGTACAATGTATTGATAACCAGCGCTTTATGAATTTGCTCTATAATCGCTTATTTTCGTCCAAGTCTTTTCTTTTTCAGAATAATGCCACTTTTTTGATGGTATATGTAAAGATAATTCAGGGTGTGGTAGATATCATCGATACTTGTAAACCTGTCCCCACTAATTTTCTACTGACCCGGTCAGAGATGTACAATTTACCGTTGAAACAAAATACGTCAAACCATATGATTTGATGCAACTTTGTATGCGTTTTCACAAAAATTATTTAGGACACTATTGGATTTTTGACATGAATGCTTGTGAATTACTTTATTTTTCTATATCTTTGGCATGTAATAGTTACAATCTCCAAACTTTAACAGATAAATTATGGCGAGTAAAAGAGTTCTGAAACATCAGATCAACTATATTTGCAGCGAGCTATTTGCGGAATGCATAGCTGTTGCGTTGTACAATAAAAAGAAAGAAGATAACAATGTTGATGCCATACTAACTTCTATTATGGTGGTAAACAACGAATTTATCAAACGAGTTTCACACCCTGAGCCAGGAATGCCTCCAAAATTATATTATAAAGATTTGATTTTAGGGTTTAACAAACAGATAGATGAAATCATTGATCAGATATCCGCGTTGGAATGATACAACAAATCTGCTCTACTATTTTATATAGATGGATGGGATGGTCGAAAGATATTTCGATCAGCTATCCGTCTAAATATATTATTTGTTTAGCGCCACATACCAGTAATTGGGATTTTGTCATCGGGCAACTTTTTGCAAGGGCAGAAGGAATCCAAAGTAACTTTCTTATGAAGAAAGAATGGTTTATATGGCCTCTTGGCTCCTTATTCAAACGCATTGGAGGAATTCCCGTAGAAAGATCTAAACACACAAGCCTAACAGATAGAATGGCAGAGGTGGCAATGCAAAGTGAGCGCTTTGGACTTTGCATAACACCCGAAGGCACCAGAAAACCTAATCCTGATTGGAAGAAAGGCTTTTACTTTATCGCACAAAAAGCCAAATTGCCCATTCTATTGTTTGGTGTAGACTATGCAGATAAAAGGATTCAAGCGACCAAAGTAATTATTCCGAATGGTGATTTTGAGACACAAATGCAAGAGATTAAAGAATACTTTAAAGATTTTAAAGGCAAGATTCCCGAGAACTTTGTGTATGAATGACAACCTTATAAGGAAGTTAGGCTTGTTGATTTGCGTATTTCTGTTTCCCATTTCAAGAGGAACGGCGCAATCTACAGATGCAAAATATAATATTGATAACAAAAACAAAATCATAAATATTTATCTTGGCAATAATTATATAAATCATCATGACATAATTTATAAGGATGTCCGCAAAATATATAAACACTGGCAAAAAGTTTTAGGCCCAACACATTCGGGATTTCAATTCAAAATCTATTGTGCGGGTGCTCCTATAGAGCATTTTATCACTAATTATCATCTACCGACAGACTCTATACCGCCAGGTTGGAACGGTATAGAATATAACGGAACTCCTTGGGTCCGAAACATCAATAGGCCTTTTGAAATAACAAATGGACTCCAGAACAGGCATTTGAGCATTTGGGCAAGCCATGGTAGATATTTTGATCAAGCTAAAGGATTTTGGAAATTCCAACGTCCGCTTCTCTTCGAAACAACAGAGGATTTATTTACGCAAACAATCGTAATACCCTACCTCATACCTATGCTTGAGCGTAGTGGGGCTAACGTTTTTTCTCCGCGCGAAAGAGATTGGCAAGATGAAGAATACATCATTGATAATGATAATTCGCCAGATACTCCGTCAATAATAACCCGTGGGATATATACCGAGACGAACTTAGGAGGGAAATGGGAAAACACCAATCAAAAAGGCTTTGCGTTTCATCCGAATTACTATGTAGACGGGGAGAATCCTTTCGCTCAAGGAACGGCTAAATATACAGAAGCACACAACGGACGACATTTCTCCACGATAACATATCAGCCTCATTTTCAATCTACGGGTAATTACGCGGTATATGTCAGCTATCAGACGTTACGAAACAGCGTTACGGACGCGGAATATACCGTTACCCATCAAGGACAAAAGACAAGATTCCTGGTCAACCAACGCATGGGAGGAGGCACATGGGTATATTTAGGTACTTTCACATTTGACGCGGGGTGCTCGCATTTGAACAATGTAGTCCTCACAAACCGTTCCAAAGAAAAAGGTATTGTGTCGGCAGACGCGGTAAGATTTGGGGGCGGAATGGGAAACATTCAAAGATATGGGGCTATCAGTGGACTTCCACGCGCCATTGAAGGAGCCAGGTATTACGCTCAATGGGCAGGGGCGCCTTATAAAGTTTATAGCAGCAAAAATGGGCTTGACGATTACGGAGACGATATCAATGCGCGTCCATTAATGACTAACTGGCTTTCCGGAGGCTCTTGTTACAACCCTAATTCAGAAGGGTTGAAAATTCCTATAGAGTTGGCTTTGGCAGTCCATAGCGACGCCGGCATTTCGTCCGAGCCAAACGGGCTAATTGGCTCCTTGGCCGTTTGTACGACAGACTTCAATGATGGTGTCTTATCGTCAGGCATTTCGAGAAGGCTATCCTATGATTTCGCGAAACGATTATTGGACGGATTAGATCGAGATATTCCAACAATCTGCGGTAAATGGAATCGCAGATACCTTTGGGATAGAAATTACGCCGAAACACGTTCGCCGGAAATCCCTTCCGCAATACTGGAAACGATGTCTCATCAAAATTTTGAGGATATGATCTTGGGTGAAGATCCCAATTTCAGATTCACAATGGCACGATCTATTTACAAATCCATACTGCGGTTTATCAATGACAGCCATGCCAGGCCGAGTATCGTACAACCATTGGCTCCTAACAGCTTTAAGGTAGAAGTCAATGGAAATATGGCACACTTGTCATGGAAACCCGGCATAGACGCTCTTGAGCCAACAGCCGTCCCTACATCCTATAATATATATATAAGTGAGGGGACATCGGGGGTTGATAATGGAACGAACGTGGCGATACCGAATTTCTCCATGAAACTTGAAGCCGGCAAACTCTACAACTTTAAAGTTACGGCTGTAAATCGAGGAGGAGAAAGCTTTGCTACGCCAATTTTATCCGCGGTTTATCATCCTCACAGCAAAGGCAAAATATTGATTATAGATGGTTTTACACGTCTTTCGGCCCCTTCTGTAATAAAAGATAGTTCCAATAAACGGTTTGATATGAATGACGATCCGGGCGTTACCTATGGGATGACAGCCCAGTGGTATAATGGAAAATTTATCATGGGAAACCAATATAATGATGTTCCAATCCATGCAGACGCAATGTTGGCAAATAAAGATTATTCCATAGCAAGTTGCACGATGGAAGTTTTGAAAGACAACAGTGTAGAATTAGATCAATATGATCTTATTGACATAATGCTTGGACTCGAAAGAAATATGCCTTATGCCTTAAAATATTATAAGACATTTCCACCATTCCTTCAAGAAAAATTACTTACCTTTGCTAAAGATTCAAAATCGCTTTTAATAAGTGGCGCATTTATAGGAACTGATATGACAACAGAACAAGATAAGGCTTTTCTTCAACAGTTGCTAAAGATTAAATTTGAAGGTAGGAATCAAAACATTCAAGACCCTATGATTCATGGTTTGCAGACCGATTTTGATATCTATAGGCAACCCAACAAAGACCATTACGCGGCAACATCCGTAGATATCCTTGCGCCGGATTCTACATTTACAACAGAAATGTCGCGGCCTCAGTGTATCATGATGTATAACGACTCCACAAGCGCTGCTGTTGGTTATCGTGGCCCTGATTATAATACGATAGTCATGGGATTCCCTTTTGAGACAATTACGTCGCGCCACGTTCGTCGGTCAATGATGCAAGGGCTTTTAAAATTCGCGTTGGCTCCCAAAGATCTTTATAACAGAAAAAACAATTGATCGTATAAATTGACTATAAAAACTTTGACTTATGTATAAAATACAAGCAAATAAAACAGGAACAAGGCTGATTGAAGTATCAGAAGAACATCTAAAATCGCTTGAGAAATATCAGTTATTACGCAATCTTGTCGATAGCAATGGTATTATAGACGAGGGCATCTTAAACAAGTTGCGCTTAAATGTCAGATCATTGTTAGAATCCGGAGAAGCGACGCAAAAAGACTTGCTGGATTTATGCTTAGACGTTATCTATAATTCCAACATGAAAGCATTTGGTTTGAGCAATCTCGTGCGGCTTTATGTTGAATGGCGAGAGCTGAAAGACGAGAGCGAATCTGAAGAATGACGCTGACGGATTCCCGGCCAACAACGCGCCAAGAATGTAATTATGAAGCGAACCCCGAAAGTTTTTTCGTCTAACTTTCGGGGTTCGCTTTACTAAAGAGTCTCCTCTGTTGATTTACAAGAATAAATCAGCTTACTTGAAATACCGCTTATACAAGCCGGCGAAGCCCGCGGCATGACGAGCTTCGTCCTTTGCCATTTCATGAATCGTATCATGAAGGGTATCATTGCCTTCGGCCTTTGCCTTTTTAGCCATGGCAAACTTCTCGGCGCAAGCGTCTTTCTCCGCGGCAATCCGGGCCTCTAAGTTACTCTTTGTGTCACCAAGAACCTCACCCAACAACTCCGCGTAACGAGATGCGTGGTTAGCTTCTTCGTAAGCGTAGTGCTCATAAGCGCGGGCAACTTCCGGATAACCTTCACGATCAGCCTGGCGAGCCATGGCCAAATACATACCTACTTCACCGCATTCGCCGGCAAAAGTATCTTTACAATGCAGAATCAGTTCCCGGCTTACGCCTTCTTTATAGGCCGCGCCAAGATAATGAACGGTTGCCAATTCCAAATCATCGACGCCAACAGCTTCCATTTCCTTGAACTTGCTTGCGGGAGCCTTACAGATTGGACACTGTTCAGGAGCCTCTGTTCCTTCATAGATGTAACCACAAACGGTACAAATAAATTTCTTTTTCATAAGTCTTTGTATTAAAATAAATCGCTTTGTATTATTAGAATGCGCAAAGTACGGTAATATTTCGTACCGTACCCGCGCAAGTGTTTGTTTTTTAACGACCTTTAATCGGCTAATACCGTCGCCAAATCTCCTAAACGAAGTAATTGCTGTTCGCCCGTCTCCATATTCTTCAACGTGATTTTGCCGTCTTGCATTTCGTTTTCACCGGCCAAAGCGACAAAAGGTATATGCTTGGCATTCGCGTAACTCATCTGTTTCTTCATCTTCACCGCGTCCGGATAGATCTCCGCGCGTATTCCGGCCTTACGACATTCCGCAACGCCGGGCAAACAATACATGGTTTCCCGCTCTCCGAAATTGATAAATAAAACTTTCGTTGGACTGATTGTATCTTTAGGATACAGGTCCAAAGCATTCAACACGTCATAGATACGATCCGCGCCAAAGCTGATTCCTACCCCACTCAATCCCGGCATTCCGAAGATACCGGTCAGGTTGTCATATCGGCCGCCACCGGTTATACTTCCCATAGGAGTATCGAGCGCTTTTACCTCAAAGATCGCGCCGGTGTAATAATTTAATCCTCTGGCGAGTGTCAAATCAAATTGGATTTCATTCCGCAACCCGATTTTCTCAAGTGTCTGAAGGATAAAGGCGGTCTCTTCTACACCTTTTTGACCTGTTTCCGAACCGGCCAGAGCGTTTCCCACAACAGCCAATTTCTCCTCATTTGTGCCGGACAGTGTGATAAAAGGCTGTAATTTCCGAATGGCATCTTCCGAAAGGCCAACGCCTCGCAACTCGTTATTGACCTCATCCAGACCTATCTTGTCAAGTTTGTCAATGGCCACCGTGATATCTACCAGCTTATCGTCCTCTCCTATTACTTCGGCTATTCCCGACAAGATTTTACGATTGTTGATTTTGATTTGTACCCGAATACCGAACTTCGTAAAAACCGTATCAATAATCTGCATCAGTTCTATCTCGTTCATCAGCGAATTGGAGCCCACCACGTCGGCGTCACACTGATAGAACTCACGGTATCTGCCTTTCTGGGGCCTGTCGGCACGCCACACCGGCTGAATCTGATAACGCTTGAACGGAAACTGTAGCTCATCATGGTGCATTACGACATAGCGGGCAAAGGGAACCGTCAAATCATAGCGCAACCCTTTTTCGCACAGCTTGGCGGCCAGACGCAAAGAATTTCTATCGAGCAACTCAGAATCCGGAATCTTACTTAGATAGTCTCCTGAATTAAGAACCTTAAACAAGAGCTTATCCCCTTCCTCGCCATATTTGCCCATCAGCGTCTGTAAGGTTTCCATAGACGGAGTTTCTATCTGCTGAAAACCATATAGCGCATAGACATCTTTAATAGTATTGAATATGTAATTACGTTTGGCCATCTCCATCGGGCCAAAGTCACGTGTACCTTTGGGTATTGTTGTTTTTTGAGACATTTTCTATTATTTATTTGCGAATGATGGTCTGCGCACGGTCAGGACCAATTGAAATAATCTTAATGGGTATTTCTAAATAGGTTTCTAAAAATTGAACATACGTACGGAAATTTTCCGGGAACTGTTCTTCGGCTGTGAAATGTGACATGTCGGTTTTCCAGCCTTTAAACTCTTTATAAATAGGAGTCACATGATCTATCTCATAAGGGAAGTCTGTTGTTTCTTCGCCATTAGACAATCTATATCCCACACAAGCTTTAATCGTGTCGAAATCATCTAAGACGTCACTCTTCATCATGATCAGCTTCGTCACTCCGTTTACCATCACGGAATATTTAAGTTGCACAAGGTCTATCCAGCCGCAACGGCGTTCGCGCCCGGTCACGGCCCCATACTCATGTCCTAAGTCACGAATCTTCTTGCCGGTTTCGTCAAACAACTCTGTGGGGAATGGTCCGGAACCGACACGGGTGCAATAAGCCTTCATGATACCGTAGACCTCACCCACCTTATTAGGGCCGATTCCCAAACCGGTGCATGCGCCCGCGCAAATCGTATTAGACGATGTTACAAACGGATAAGAACCGAAGTCCACGTCCAGCATGGTGCCTTGGGCACCTTCACACAATACGCTCTTGCCACTACGCAACAAGTTATTAACCTCATGCTCGGAATCGACAAAATGGAAAAGCCGCATATACGCGACGCCTTCCATCCACTTACGTTCGGCCTCCGCCAGTCCGTCAAACTCATTCCAGCCCAAGGACTCCAACATAGACAGGTGGCGTTTCTTATGGGCTTCATACTTTTCTTCGAAATTATCCGAAATATCACCTACACGCAAACCGTTGCGACTCACTTTATCCGTGTAGGCCGGACCGATACCTTTGCCTGTCGTTCCAACCTTATCTTTGCCTTTTGCCGCCTCGTAAGCCCTGTCGAGCAGACGATGGGTCGGCATGATCAAATGCGCTTTCTTCGAAATGTGAAGACGGTCTTTCAAGGGATGGCCGCTCTTTTCAAGCTCTTGAGCCTCGCTCATAAATAAATCGGGGGCAAGCACTACTCCATTGCCGATAATATTTACCTTCCCACCTTGGAAAATACCGGAGGGAATTGAGCGCAGAACATACTTCTGGTTCTCAAATTCAAGCGTGTGTCCCGCGTTAGGGCCACCTTGGAAGCGAGCCACCACATCATAGTCGGGTGTCAAGACATCAACAACTTTCCCTTTACCTTCATCGCCCCACTGCAATCCAAGCAGGACATCAACTTTACCCTTTGTTTCCATTCTGTATTTTGGTTTTTCGAAAATCTATTTTGCAGCTTTGTTGCTTGCGTCGTGTCTGCTTGGCCTGGCAATTACTACACACTCCATATATATATAAAGTATATGTATCCTGATGGAATCGCCGGTATTTAACTTCACCGATGGCCCGTGCCACCGCCGGAATCTGAACGTCGGTGACGTGTCCGCAGACAGTACAAATCTGATGGCAGAGATTCGGTTTGGCCAAACTGGCCGTATAGCGTGTTCCGTCCATAAACCGATGCCGCACAACCAACCGTATTTTGAGAAAAAAGCGTATCGTGTTATATAAAGTGGCTCTGCTCACGCGAAAATTCTCTTCGACAAGCAGCTTACTTAGCTCTTCCAACGCAAATGCGCCCTTTATATGGTAGATCGCGTCAAGAATGGCATAGCGCTCAGGCGTCTTCCTTAACTTGTTTTCCTCCAAATAACGATCTAAAGCTTTTCTTGCTCTGATGGGTACGCTGTCTTCCATATACTATACTTCAACTCTGCTGACAAAATTACTATATTTTTTTCATTTACGAGGCTCGAATCCTGTATTTTACGCCCCGATCGTTCCCTAATTAATCCAAAATATCCCCCAAAGTCTTCCGGGCTAACAAGCGATACGCGTCGTCCATCTCCTCAAACTTTACCACGCAGTTGTAAACCGCGTGCCTCACCAAGCTGTTTTCGCTGCGTAGCGCCACGGCAGCCTGATCCAGAAATTCGTTGATGCCACGCTCATTAGGAGTCATCCTCTTTTGAAAAAGATGCCCCAGAAGCGTGTAAGCGCATATTTCGTATAGGGGCTTGCCATAGGCGATCCACTGAAAGGCCAAGACGGGCGCGTATTTTGTTTCTTGCAGCAGATTGAATGCGTACAGATTGGCTAACTCCGGCGTATCAACCTGCTCCATCCATATTTCCGCTATCTCCTGTGGAAATTCTTCGGCCGGCATGATAAGCGTGGCCAAGATACGGCATTCACGAATATTTTCTTTCCACAATTCTATGGCAAGTGCCCGGTCCTTGCCATATTCCAAGGCTTGGCGTTTCAGGTCCGCGAACGACACGCCCCAATTAAGTTTGTAGTTGACGCCTTTTTCACGCATCGACTGCGACGCCGGCCCGTTCATATACAGCCGAAAACTCTGCTTGATCGTGTTTATTTTTTGTTTTAATTCCTGATCCATATCTTTCTATTTTTGATTTCACACGCTTGGGCTATAGAATCCCATATTCTTCACCATAACGCAACATCTGCTGCGTATAAGTTTCGGTATAGTCGACACGCACGTCCGTGATTTCTCCTTTCGCGTCCTTCACCGGCGTAAACTTAGGATTAATAAATCCCTCATAAGGCGCGATACGCAATTTCCCATAGCGGGCCAACACTTCTTCATGAAGCTCGGAATCAACTTGTATTCCATAGGTTTCTACCAATAGTCGTGCTGCCGCGAAATCGCCTTCACTCTTCACACGCTGAATTTCGGCCAAAAGTCGCGCAAACAAACCACGCAAGCCCGCATAGTCGGTAATGGTGATATAATGTTTGCCATCGATATTCGACAACGAAACGATTCCTTTGCCATGCGACAGCACCCAACGCCCGATCAGTGCACGGTTTTGCATGTGCGACTCTTCAATACGCTCTCCCGGTTTGATACGAACCAGCTGTGTAATAACGCCATTCATCAAATAGGTATAATACTGGCTTTTATAGGCTTCGTCGTCGGGAAGAAGGCCCAATTCCACCAGTTTGGCGTCGGCCATATAATAAAGGCCGAACAGATCGGCCCTGGCTTCCTCGATCGTATTGCCGTAATGTTTCAGCGCGTTGGGGTCCGTACCCGGAAGCAACTGCCCGCTTCCATGTCCCAGACACTCATGCAGGTCGGTATGGAGATCATCGCAGACATCGCCATAACGCTTTATAATGTCCAGCGTAGAGCCGTCGACGACAAACTCCTCCAACATCCCCGAGTTTCTCGAAGCCTCATGATAAGCCTCTGTCAGGTTGAAAATGCTGACGCTTTTAGACCCATGCACGGCCCGAATCCAGTCGGCATTGGGCAGATTAATGCCGATCGCTGAAGAAGGATATTCGTCTCCGCCCAACATGGCCGCACAGACAACATTGGCAATAACACCCTTGACCTTCTTCTTACGGAAACGACTGTCTATCGGCGAATGGTCTTCAAACCACTGCGCGTTCTCGCTAATGCGGCGCGCCCTCGCCGTAGCTTCAAGATTTTTATATTCGACAATACCTTCCCAGGAGCCTTTCAAGCCGAGAGGATCACCATAGACTTCAATAAATCCGTTGATGAAATCAACCTCTCCGTCTGTCGCTTTCAACCATTCGATCGAATATTGATCGAAGTCGGACAAATCTCCTGTCGTATAATACTTTATAAGCTGACGAATAACGGTTTTCTGCTGATCCGTCTCAGCGTAATCCACGGCTCTTTCAAGCCAATAAATAATCTTTTCGATTACCTTTGAATAACGGCCGTCGCGTGCGTAAACCTCTTCCTCAAGTTTACCGTTTCGCTTGATCAACCGCGAATTTAGTCCCCATGAAGGTTGACTGTTCGCGCGCTCCGGATGTTTTTTCACATAAGACTCGGATTGCTTCCGATAGAATGCTTCTACCTCGGCTTGGGTCACGTCTTCGTAATAATTACAAGCGGATGTCAGGACCAAATCATCCCCATCGGCCTTATTGACCCGCTTCGGCAAATAGTCTTTATCAAAAATAACTTTCAGCAGGCATGAGAGCAACTGTCGCCGAGTCTGCCCTTCCGCCAATGGGAGCTCCTCGTCGCTCAGTTCTTCAAACGCGGAGATAAAAAAAGATTTTGAAAACGCGGGCCGGAATTTATCACAAGAGTAATGGTGATAGATACCATTCGCGAACCATATTTGCCGCAAGTATGTTTCAAAAGCCAGGAATTCGGTGTTAGAGCGATCTCCCGAATAATCGCGGTATAGCTTCTCGAGCGTCTTCCGAATCACGATATTATAAGCACCAAATTGGTCGGTCGTGATATCACGACCGACCAGCGTAGCCTTAGCAAGGTAATATATGAATATTTTATTCTTCAGCGAAAGCCTGTCAAATCCCTGAAGATGATAGCGCAACATCTGGATATCGGCAAACCGCGTGTCAGAGCCGGTTGATAATATATCCATAAATCCTATTTCTTTTTTAAGTTTTTAGGTTTCCGTCCCCGCTTCTTGGGTTTCGGCTCTTCCGCTACCATGTGCATGACCTTATAATCACGCGGAGTACAACCGTTGATTTTAAAGAACGAAGCGTAGAAAGACTGTCTGTTGGAGAAGCCCACAATGTCGGAAATGTCCTCCATGTTCAAGTCTTTATAGCGACGGTCGGCTAAAAGAGACATGGCCTCTTCAATTCGATACTTGTTGACAAAAGCCGTGTAGTTCGTATGAAAGCGCACGTTTACGACGGCCGAGATATAACGTGTATTCGTGCCAAGGTCCTCGGCCAGTCGCTTGGCAGAGTAATCCTTGTCTTTATACTTCTTCTGAATCAAGATCAAGTCGAGTATCTTCTCTTTAAGTTGATCCATCAATGTGGGACTGATCAGGGTGCGGTAGACCGCGTCTTTCTCTTTTTTTTCGACGATATTATACTTTGCCATAGCCATAGTGTTTAGGAATCCCGACTATTATTTTGCAAATATAAATAAAAATGATTTACCTGTCAAGTATTTCCTTAAATATTTTTCATAAAAAAAAGCCCTCCCGAATGGACATGAAATAGCTCAAAAAGGATGATAAAAAAGGGATGGAATCGCGTTTTTTGCGGAAATAATCGTCCATTTTCACGCTTTTAGACGTTCAAAAAGGTGTTTTGTGCGTCCTAAAAGGCCACTTTTACACTGTAAAAGCAGCCTTCTTGCAAGCCAAAAGCAGCCCTTTTACCGTGCAAAAGGGCTGCTTTTGTCTGACCGTTTCAGTAGGACCGGCCCATGAAAAATCCTAAAACGCTGTCAATAAGCATGTTAGCTAAATCGCGATTTTTTCGCGTTTTTTGTCCCAAAATACGCAACGAGCGATTCAACGCCATTCTTTACAAGCAATTTGTAAAGATGTTTGACGAATTAATTTGTAAGAATTTATTTGTAAGAATTCATGCGCTTAATTTGTATTTTATAATTAACTTTGCAGAAAAAGATCGCCCATGATAAATTACAACCTGTCAAAGATCAAGGCCGTCATTTTTGATGTAGACGGCGTTCTCTCTGCCGAGACCATCGTATTGGCCGCCGATGGCGAACCGCTCCGTACCGTGAATATCAAAGACGGCTATGCCATTCAGCTCGCGGTGAAGAAGGGTTTGCGCGTTGCTATCCTGACAGGTGGGCGGACGGAAGCCGTCAGAACGCGCTACGAAGGGCTGGGCGTCACGGATATCTACATGGGGTGCGCCGTCAAAATCAACACCTACGAAGCGTTCAGGCAGAAATACCGTCTTAACGACAACGAGATTCTGTATGTAGGCGACGACATTCCCGACTTTGAAGTAATGAAAAAGGCAGGCTGCGCGTGTTGTCCTGCCGACGCGTGCCCCGACATCAAGCGAATCTGCCGTTATGTCAGCGATCGGAAAGGAGGCCACGGAGTCGGACGCGACATCATCGAACAGGTGATGAGAGCACAGGGGAAATGGTTGACGGACAGCGAGGCTTTCGGCTGGTAAAGTTTCTGTTCTGCCGATTTTATAATTAATTGTCTACAATATATTTAGCCATTATTGCTATACCGAGTGTTTATGAATTTCAAGCAGATAATTTTAGCGAGCAACTCTCCAAGAAGAAAAGAACTGCTGGCGGGCTTGGATATCGATTTCACCATCAGCGTCAAACCCGATATCGACGAAACTTATCCCCCCAATCTGGCGCCACGGGAGGTGCCCGTGTATCTCGCGCGAAAGAAAGCCCAAGCCTATATGGACGAACTGGATCATCAGGAATTGCTGATAACGGCCGACACGGTCGTCATTGTCGGCGACGAAATCCTGGGGAAACCGTGCGACGACGACGAAGCCAAGCGTATGCTCACGCTTCTGAGCGGCAAAACACACTTGGTAACAACGGGTGTCTGCCTGGCTACCCTGCGGAAGACACGGACCTTCAGCGTCACGACCCAAGTAACTTTCAAAGAGTTGACAGCCGACGAGATTAACTATTATATTTTAAAATATCGCCCGTTTGACAAGGCCGGCGCCTATGGCATACAGGAATGGATCGGATATATCGGAGTGACAAACTTGGAAGGAAGTTTCTATAATGTCATGGGACTTCCCGTGCAAAGAATCTATCAGGAAATGCAATCATTTTAAACAACGGTCTACGCAAATTGGCGGATTATCCTATGAGAAGACTTCAATTATTGTCAGTTATGCTGCTGTTCGGCCTGCAGACCGCCTTTGCCCAGCATTTTGTACTCCGGGGGAAAGTTGTCGACGAAGACCGGAACGCATTGGAATTTGTTACCGTCGCCGTCGCAAGCCAAGGCAAGGTCACCATGACGACACTGCGTGGAGAGTATAAGCTCAACTTGGAGTCGGCCGACAGTGTTGTCGTTAAATTCTCATTAATCGGGTATAGGGCCAAAACACGGGTGTTGCGCAGGCCGCAGGGCAATCAGACGCTGCAGGTGGTACTGCAACAGCATAATTCCTTAGACGAGGTTGTCGTTGAAGGGCAGCGGAAACAGACTACACAGAGCCAAGAGCTTAAAACGAAAGATATCAGACAGCTGCCGACTGTTTCGGGAAACGCGGTAGAGGAACTGATCCAGACACAGCCGGGCGTCAGTTCGCACGACGAGTTGTCGTCACAATACAATGTCAGGGGAGGCTCATTCAACGAGAATGTCGTATTTATCAACGGGCTCGAAATCTATCGCCCGTTCCTTGTAAGATCGGGCCAACAGGAAGGACTGAGCGTCATCAATCCCTACATGGTAGACCAAATCCATTTTTCAACGGGTGGATATGGGGTGAAATATGGTGACCAGATGTCCTCGGCATTGGATATCACCTACAAGACACTGAAGCCCCGGCAGTTTGAAGCCAGCTTTGTAGGTAGCTTACTGGGAGCCGATGCCTATATAGGTTTTGCCACAAAAAGCCTGACTTGGCTTAATAGTATAAGGTATAAGACCAATCGCTATTTGCTCGGCTCACTCGATAGCAAAGGAGAATATAAGCCCAACCACTTTGATTATCAAACCTATCTGAGATACACGCCCAACAAACACTGGGAGATCAGTGTGATAGGCAATATCAACGACAGCCGTTACACGTTTATTCCCAAAAGCAGGTCGACGACTTATGGCACCGCCGATAACGCCCTTAACTTCAAAGTTTATTTCAACGGTAAAGAGAAAGACTTATTTACCACCTACTTCGGCAGTATCGATATTACCCGTCTCCTTACCAAGAACACCAAGCTCTCTCTCCTCGCCTCGGCCTACTCCACACATGAGCAAGAAACTTACGACATAGAAGGACAATACTGGCTGAACCAGGCGAATAATACCGATAACCTGGCTGTCGGGACTTATTTCGAGCATTCAAGGGATTACCTGAACGCCCATGTAGAAACCGTGAAGCTCATGTTTCGACATAAGCCGGCAAAACACGACTTGGAAGCGGCCCTGCTCTACAAGCGAGAACACATTGACGAGAACTATAATGAATATGAAATGCGGGATTCGGCAGGATATATCATCCCGCATACGGGCAAAGATCTTCACATGATCTACGCGCTCAAGAGCAAGCAAACGCTCAACACCGGCCGAACGGAAGCCTATCTTCAAGATATTTATCGTTTTACCAACGCGAGTCAAACGTCTTTCTTTACGTTGAGCTATGGGGTCAGAATGAGCCATTGGGACTTCAACAAGGAAACGATCGTGAGCCCCCGATTGTCACTCGCCTACACGCCTTCGTTTTCGACCAACAGCGTATTTCGTATAACCACCGGAATGTATTACCAGGCACCTTTCTATAAGGAGCTGAGAGACACCGTGCTCACGGATGGCGTGACACGTGTCAACCTGAACAAGAAAATCAAGAGTCAACGATCTATCCACCTGATTCTGGGCTACGAGCACAATTTCATGATCAACAGGCAGAAATATAAGTTCTCGGCCGAAGCCTATTATAAGGCTTTGAGCAATCTTGTTCCCTACACGGTAGACAACATGAAGGTGGTCTATACCGGGAAAAATCAAGGAAACGGACACGTAATGGGACTCGATTTTAAGTTATATGGAGAGTTTGTGCCCGGAACAGACTCCTGGATCAGCCTGTCGCTCATGGACACCCGTATGCGGCTAAATGGAAAAAGCGTGCTGTTGCCAACAGACCAACGCTACGCCGTAAATTTATTCTTTACGGATTACTTTCCCACAACAGACCGATGGAAAGCCAGCTTGAAACTTGTTTTCGCCGATGGACTTCCTTTTTTCGCGCCGCATCGCGAGTTTAACGAGAGCATTTTCCGTGCCTCCGCGTACAAGAGAGTCGACCTCGGTGTCAGCTACAGGCTCTACAATCACGAAGCCCGGAGCAAGAAATCTATTCTTAAGAATGTTTGGTTAAGCATAGAAGGGCTTAACCTGTTTGGCGTGAACAATGTCAACAGCTATTATTGGATAACGGATATCAGCAACATCCAATACGCGATCCCTAACTTCTTAACGGGACGCCGTTTCAATACGAAAATCAGATTCGACTTTTAACCGCCTGAGAGCATGTTTTTTTTAAAATCATCGGGGCGCGCTCCTGTTATGGAACGCGCCCCGATGAAAAGTGATTTAATTGTCCCACAGCGAGGAAGAGGAACGGTCAGAGTTGCTCTCTTCCTCGTCGTCGTCACCAAAGATGTTACCCTTCGACAGTGCAGGCCCCGTTGCGGGGTCTTCGCTGATGGGCACGTCGGTGGACCCGGCAAGAACGCAGTTTTCTAACTCGATGCGTTGCGCTTTGATTTCAGGCTTGATGTACCTTTTCATTTTGTTTGAATGTTTATAAAAGTTGGTTTGAATGTTTATAAAAATTGATTGAGAACCGTCATGGCGTGGGGCGTGATTGCCCGTTTCCCCGTGGGATTCGGAACGTGATGAATCACGCTCCTACGCCTGACGGATTGTTTTTACTTCACGACAACCTTGCGGCCGTTGACAATGTAAACGCCGGCGGGCAGTTGATGGCGTGCGTTGTCGTCGAGGCGGTCGGCCACGCGGCGGCCCTGGAGGTCGTACACCGGACCGTCCGCACCCGTCGTGCCGTCCGTCACGCCGTCAATGCCGGTGGTCTCGCCGTCGAGGATGATGGAGAGCGTCTTGGCAGCAGAGGCTTTCGGACAAACGACATAGGCGCGATAGCAGGGAACCGTGGCGGCGGGGTGCTCGGTCGTCACCTTGTGGAAGAGGCCGTCGTCCTGCAGGATGTAGGCGTTGGCGGCTGCTGCCGTGGCATTGTCTATGTCGGTGACAGTGCCCACGAAGCGGTACTTACCGGCCGGGGTTGTCAGAGCGGCGGCGTTGAAGGCTTTCACCTGCAGGTTCTCTCCGCCGAGCTGTGGCGTTCCGTTGACCGTGATGAGATAAGGCTTGTAGGCTTCGAGCTTATCCTTCATGTCCTTGAAACTGACTGCGCTGTTGTTGCCGCCCGAGAGGGTGTGGGCATCGAAACTTCCGTTACGAGGCAGCTCGTAAGGCAGACACACCGTGGCTTTCGCTGTGGTGATGGTGCGGTTGTAGGTTGCCTTAGCGGCGATGAAGTCGAGCCCGATAGACAGCGGTGTGCCGTCGGTGAGGCGGAAGTCGTCGCACGTCCAGCGCTTGTTCGTCGCGTCGTAGTAGACGTAGTTGGTCTTGCCCTTGTCGGCAGCATTGTAGAAATTGAGCATGTCGCCCAACTGCTGTGCCCAGTAGCACTTGTCGGTGCGGTTGTTCTGCAACTTATAAGCCACATAGCCGTTCTTCAGCTGGTCCTTGGTTACCTGCTTGCCCTGCGCTGTGCCGCAGGCGTTGAGGTAGTAGCAGTTGTTGAGAGTATTAGGATGATCGCAGAATGTGTCTGCCCATTCTCTACCATTGTTGGTGCCGATGTAGAGGCAGTTGTTGAAGTGGCAATTGCCTAACTGGAAATAAACGAACCCGGAAAGACCTTGTCTGCCCTCGTAGGTCGTGGAGTGCATCTTTCCTTTGACGATACAGTCGTTAAAGGTAACGCTGGAGTTTGATTTCACAGATTGAACCATGCCTGCCACTGAAGATGAGACACTATTATCGCTGGTAGTGAGATTCACCTCGCTTATGCAGCTGGAAATGGTGTTGTTTGTGCCATAAACGTCGTCGATCAGTCCTGATATACCAAATCTCTTTGACGTGATCTGTCCTTTGGTGCGCAGATTCTTGATGGTGACGTCTTTAACACAACTGAATGGGGATACTAATTTGTTGTCGCTGGCATCCCAGTTGACAGTGAGCGAATATCCCTGTCCGTCGAATGTGCCGGAATACTCAACATTCTCTTTTCCTGCCATTACGATGTCGGTTTCGAGGTCTACATCCTTCATCAGCTTGGCATTAAGTTTGTTGTTTCCGTTATTCACGAGCTTGCAGAATGCCGCCCAGTCTTCTTTCGTGGCAATCTCGAAGTAGTTGTTTTCGATTACGGTTACAACCACGGTGCGATCGCTATCAATGGTGGTGGAAGCCGTGAAGTCGTCCTCGAATACGAGCGCGTAGACCTTGTTGGAATCGTAGGCTGTGCCTAAGAGTTCCTTTTCGTCAGGTAGCTCGCCGAAGATTGCCTTGCCGCTGTTGGCGTAGCGTGCAGCGGCTACTTTGCCGTTGTAGGTGAAGCCTACCTGATATATATGCTTCGCTGCGATGTCGGTAGGCTGCGGCTCGTTGTCTTTGCCGAGCTCCTGTCCCCAGATGTTTCCGTCGCGCTTGTTCTGAAGCAGATAAGCCACCTCGCCGCTCTTGAGCTGCTCCTCGGTTACCTTCGTGCCCTGTGTGTCGCCGCAGGCGTTGAGGTAGTAGCAGTTGTTGGTGGTGGCGTTGTAGGTGAAAGTGTTGCTGCCGGCGGTGGCGTTGTTCGTGCCGAGGTAGAGGCAGTTGTTAAAGGTGCATTTGCCGTTCTGGTTATATACGAACCCTGCCATTCCTTTCCTGCCTGCATCCTTGGCGTTGATCGAGCCCTTGACGAGGCAGTCGGTGAAGGTAACTTTGGCTTCGCCGCCTACCCATTGAATCATACCTGCCGCACTGCATGCGTCTGTGCTATAGCCACACGTGATGTCCACATCGCTGACGCAGCCCGAGACGGTGACCGTGCCATAAGCATTCTGAATCAATCCGGCATGACCTTTTCCGTCAGACTTGATAGATCCTTTGACGCGCAGCTTATTGATGGTGCAGCCGTCCACACTGTAGAATGGAGATTTCCAGTGGGCTGTCCCGGCATCCCAGTTGAGCGTCAGCGTATGTCCCTGTCCGTCGAACGTGCCGGAATACATGTGAACGCCATCTCCTATCGTCTTGATGTCCCCTCCGAGGTCGACGTCCGCTGTCATCTTGGCGTCGACGGCGTTCTGTCCGTTGCTCACGATGTCGCAGAACTCTTTCCAGTCAGCCTTCGAGGCGATTTCGTAGTAGTCCTTTTCGGTGGGATTGATGTCCACGGTGCGGTCGTTGTAGATGAGAACGGAAGCATTGAAGTTATTGCCAAAGGCGAAGGTGTAATAATGGTGCTCATTGTATTCGCTGTCCATGATGTCCTTTGCGATAAAGGTTGGCATGCCGCCGAAGATTGCCTTGCCGGGGTTGGCGTAGCGTGAAGCTTTCACCTTGCCCTTATATGCGAAGTCAATCTTGTAGACTTTCTTTGCCTTATCGGCAGTAGGCAGCGGCTCGTTCTCCTTGCCGATCTCCTGTCCCCAGAACTGCGTGTTGCGATTACTTTGCAGCAGTCGTGCCACCTCGCCGCTCTTGAGTTGCTCCTTAGTTACCTGCTTGCCCTGTGCTGTGCCGCAGGCGTTGAGGTAGTAGCAGTTCGTGAGGGTGGCTTTGTCGGCGAAGGTGTTGCTTCTTGTCGTGGCGTTGTTCTCGCCTGCGTAGAGGCAGTTGGTCATCTTGCAGGTGCCATACTGACCATATACAAATCCGCCCATGCCTTCCTTGCCATTTTCGGTCGTGGCGTGGAACTTTCCCTTGACGATACAGTCAGTGAACTCAGCACTGGCACCGCTGGTTACATGGTGAACCATGCCCGCAGCGTCGCATCCTGAACTTAGACTATATCTGCTCGTGAGATTCACATTGCTGACGCAGCCCGAGATGGTGGTTACGCCCTCCAAGGAATAAATCAATCCTGACAACCCGTAAGTGTTTGAGTTGATAGAACCTTCGGTGCGCAGGTTCTTGATGGTGGCGCTATTCACATTCTGAAAAAGTGCTAATTGTCTGGATGAACTACTATTCCAGTTGAGCGTCAGCGTATGTTCCTGTCCGTCGAACGTGCCTGAATACTTGTGATCACCAGCTCCCGCCATCACGATTTCATCGCCAAGGTTGACGTTCGCTGTCATCTTGGCATCGAGCTTGGTTTGTCCGCCGTTGACGATGTTGCAGAACTCCTTCCAATTCTCCTTTGATGCGATTGCGTAGTAGTCATTTTTGTTGATAATGACACGCACGGTGCGGTCGCTATTGACGGTGGTGGAAGCCGAGAAGCCCTCAAAGCTGATTCCGGTGTAATAATGGTGTTCGTTGTAGTCGCTGCCCATGATGTCCTTTGCGGTAAGGGTGGGCAGTGAGCCGTAGATGGCTTTGCCGTGGGTGGCATAGCGTGTGGCTTTCACCTGATCGTTGTAGGTGAAGTCCACCTTACGGACCCGCTTCGCGTCGTTGCCGGTGAGCAGCGGGGCGTTGTCGGTGCCGAGCGTCTGTCCCCACATCTGCGTGTCTCTGCCGGCTTGCAGCTTATAAGCCACCTCGCCGTTCTTCAGCTGGTCGATGGTTACCCTCGTGCCATACGTTGCGCCACAGTCGTTGAGGTAGTAGCAGTTGTTGATGGTGGATTTGTAGGCGAAGGTGTAGCCTCCGGCGGCGTTGTTCGTGCCGGTGTATAGGCAGTTGTTAAAGGTGCAGTTGCCTCTCTGATCGTAAACAAAGCCTGCCATTCCTTTCGTGCCTATCTCCGTCGTGGCTTTGAGCGTTCCCTTGACGAGGCAGTCGTTAATGGAAACATGGGCATCGCTGCTTATATATTGAATCAGACCTGCCGATGCGCATCCGCCATCGGAACTGCCACTGGTGATGTCCACCTCGCTGGTGCAGCCCGAGACGGTGGTATTGCCATAGACGTTCAGAATCAATCCGGAGAGACCTTTTCCTTTGGACTTGATATACCCGTTGACGCGTAGGTTTTTGATAGTGGCTCCATTCATCGTATGGAAAGGTGCCATCCAGCCGTCGCCGCCATCCCAGCCGAGCGTGAGCGTGTGGTTCTGTCCGTCGAACGTGCCGGAGTAACGGTTGCCCAACATCGTGATGTCTCCACCGAGGTCAATGTCGGCTTCGAGCTTAGCGTTGAGATTGGTCATGCCCTTTTCGTTCACGCTCTTGCAGAACAGCCTCCACTCGTCGGCGTTCCTGATAAGCACTGTGCCGTTTTGATCACTGCGCAACACGATGAAGGTATGCGACAGAGATGACGCCTCGTAGTAATCGTTCTGTTCTTGCTTTAGGGTGATAGTGGCTTCGCCCGACGTACCGTGGAATTGTAGATCGCGGTTAGCAACGCTAAGGACATCGGGTCTTGTGCTCGTTACGCTGAACTGCGGATTGCTTTCATCGAAATTTCTTTGGCTGTAACTGTTTTGTAAATCGATTAAGCCGTATACCCCATATAACGTGTAATGCTTGCCAGTTAAAATCACGCTGGGGATGTCTTTGTGGGGAGTGAATGTTACGCGCTCGCGTCTCACATTGATCGTCGTGCTGCACTCCGCTTTAGCATAGTCGTTATTAGGATCGTAAGTGATGGTAAGCGTTCCTTGTCCAGGCTGCTTTATTTGCATACCTCCGCCCACGAGCAGTGTCGCAATTTTATTGTTGCTCAGATGGTACCTGATATTTTTACCGTTGTGTCCACCGGCGTCGGCCTTGGGAGTCAGCGCGTATGGCAGAACGCCCATAAAAGAGTAGTAGTCATACTGTTCCTGCGTGAATTTCGGTTTGGCTAACTTGACGTAACGTACCGTGATGCGGCGTGCCTTAAACTGTCCCTTGTTCGACATCTTGTGCCCCTCGATGTATATCCACGCCGAGCCCGAGTCGAAGCTGGAGAACACGATGTTGTTGTCGTCGGGCTGCGAGCCGGAGTCTTTTTGGAAAAACATGTTGTAATGAGTGCCTGGGGCTGTTTCATACATACCTATGCGGTTGAGTCCGCCCTCGTCCCAGTCGTCACCTCCTTCGGTGTCTTCCATGACAACCTCGCGGATGCGGTAACTTTCCTCCGGCACGCTGATGAGAACTCCCGAGCCTTTTGCCAATTCATAGATATTGCCGCTATGGGAAGTATAACATTTATAGAAATGGACGGATACGGGACCCTTCTTGAGGTCGCGGACCCTCGTACCCTTGGGCGATTCCGTGGAGTTGAATAATACAGACTCCACCGCCCATACTCCCATTGTGGAAGCCATGAACATCAGAAGAAGGCAGAGCCTCTTAATAATAATAGAATGTTTCATGTTGATAAAATTAAATTAAACATTATGTTTTTAAATATTAGTTTTTTAGTTTTTATTATTCTCTGTCCGCCTGCGATGCAGATGCCATTCGGCTGTCGTTCTGTCATTTGCTGCAGTGCATGCCCAAGTATGACAAGTCTGCCGTCGTTTGCCGGGGCGTTTGTCGAGCTTCGGCATTTAACATCCGTTACGCCTTGACGCTTTTCGAGCTTCGGCATTTAACATCTGTTATGCCTTGACGTTTGCCGAACTCCGGCATTTAACATCCGTTATGTCTTGACGTTTTCCGAACTCCGGCATTTAACATCCGTTATGTCTTGACGTTTTCCGAACCTCGGCAAGGCTGTAGGCGTTTGTCGTTTTCACCTTATTATATGTATATAGGGTTGCGGCAACCGTAGGGGCGTGATTTATCACGTTCCGCCTCCGTCTGATGTCATTTTAATAGGAATCATTGTCATTCGTCATTGTTTTATGAATGCGGAACGTGATTTATCACGCCTCTACGCCATTCGGGTTGCTTGTTTCCGGATGGAGCGGAACGTGATAAATCACGCCCATACGCTGCACCCGGATAATAAAGAGAGAGTTATTCGTCCCACACCGAGGACGAACGGCTCGTGCCGGTCGGTTCGTCGTCGTCGCCAAAGAGGTTAAGACCCTTCGACAGTGCCGGACCTGTTGCGGGGTCTTCGCTGATAGGCACGTCGATGGAGCCTGCGAGGATGCAGTTTTCCAACTCAATGAGTTGTGATTTCATTTCTGGTTTGATGTACTTTTCATTTTGTTTGAATGTTTAAAAATTGATTTTAATGTTTATAAATTTATTGAGAACCGTGTCGTCAGCCGTCGGGGCGTGATTTATCACGTTCCGCCTGTCGTGGCGTCAGCCGTTGGCGTCGGGTTCATTGTCATGGCGTGGGGCGCGATTGTTTGTGTCTCCCCGTGTGGAGCGGAACGTGATGAATCACGCCCCTACGCCTGACGGATGTTTTTACTTCACGACTACCTTGCGTCCGCCGACGATGTAAACGCCTGCTGGCAGCTGGCGACGTGCGTTGTCGTCGAGGCGGTCAGCCATGCGGCGACCCTGCAGGTCATATACCGGACCGTCTGTGACTGTCGTGCCGTCCGTCATGCCGTCGATGCCGGTGGTCTCGCCTTCGAAGACGATGGAGAGCTGCTTGGCGCCTCGAAAGCCGTGGACGATATAAGCATGATAGGGAGGAACCACGACGGCGGGATTGCCGGCCGTCACCTTGTGGAACAGGCCGTCGTCCTGCAGGATGTAGGCGTTGGCGCCGGCTGCCGTGGCGTTGTCCATGCCGGATATCGTACCCCTGAAGACATGATTGTTGACGATCGTCACCATGGCATCGGGGTCGAAAAGTTTCACCTGTATATTCTCGCCGCCGAGCTGTGGCGTGCCGTCGGCTGTGAGCAGGTAAGGCTTGTATGCCTCGATCTTGTCTGTTGCTTCCTTGAAGTAGACTTTGCCGTTGTTGCCGCCCGAGAATTTGTAGACCTTGAAGCCGTTACGAGGCAGCTCGTAGGGCAGGCACACTGTAGCTTTTCCTGCGGTGAAGTCGCGCTCGTAGGTCGCTTTGGCGGCGGTGAAGTCGAGTCCGATGGGCTGCGGCTTGTCGTCGGTGATGCGGAAGTCGTCGCACGCCCAGCGCTTTTTCGCCGCGTCGTAATACACGTAGTTCGTCTTTGCCTTGTCGGCTTCGCTGTAGAGGTCCGGCATGTCGCCCAGCACCTGCGCCCAGTAGCACCGGTCGGTGCGGTCGGCCTGCAGGAGCTTGGCCACGTAGCCGCTCTTCAGTTGTTCTGCGGTTATCGGCGCGCCCTGCGCATTGCCGCAGGCGTTGAGGTAATAACAGTTCTTGAGGTTGGCGTTCTTGCCGAAGGTGTAGCTAAATTCGTGGGTGGCGTTGTTCGTGCCGAGGTAGATGCAGTTGTTCAGGGTGCAGGTACCAAACTGTTGGTATATAAATCCGCCCATTCCTTGCTTGCCGCTCTGCATCGTGGCGTCGAACATTCCCTTGACGAGGCAGTCGGTAAAGTCAATTCTGGCATCCTTGTTTACATGGTGAACCATGCCCGCCACTCTGCATGGCCCATCTTTATAGTTGCTCGTGAGAGTCACGTCGCTGGCGCAACCGGAGATGGTGTTTGTGCCAAACGCGGCAAAAACCAATCCGGACAGAAAGCTTCCGCTCGACGTGATCCGCCCTTTGGTGTGCAGGTTGCGGATGGTGGCGCCATTCACATACTGAATGGGGGCTATCCCATCGGCTGATCCGGTGTTCCAGTCGATCGTCAGTGTATGTCCCTGTCCGTCGAACGTGCCGGAATACTTTTGGCTACCCGAGCCCACCATCGTTAAGTTCGACCCAAGGTCGATGTCGGCCGTCAGCTTGGCATTAAGGGCAGTCTCGCCACTTTTTACGCGTTTGCAGAACTCCTGCCAGTTATCCTTCGTTGCGATGTTGAAGTAGTTGCCCTCGTTGTCCGAGGCGCTTTCCGCCTCTGCCGGCGCTACCAGCACCAGGGCGAAGAGAAAGAGGCCGAGCCTCTGAGTGATAATTGAATGTTTCATCTTAAATTTGAACATTGAAACTTTGAAATAATTTTAAATAATTAAATAATTAAATATTGAGATTAAAATTTGAAATTAAACATTGGGGGGCTGAAATTGAAATGTGAAGTTTGAAATTAAACATTAAAATGTGAGAACTATCTTTTCGTTGTATCATCTTTCCTGACATCCTCCGATCTTTTTCGCTGTTGTGCGTGCCACATTCCTGTCTGCTGAAATTCGCATGCCGGATGATCATCTTTCGGGCAATTCCGCAAGAAACATTTATGCAAGAACCGCAAAAGACTATACAAAAATAATAAAAAGCGAGTTGTAAATTTGAGGTTTTTTAATAGAAAGATTGTTTTTATGGCATTATTGCACCTTAAAAACCTTAATATCCCCCTAAAATCGCTTAATAAGAAGCTTGATAAAGGGGAAAATAAAGACGTATTTTGCAAATCTTGTTGTAAAAGCGATACGTGCGTAGACATAAAGACGTGTTTTCTAATGTTTTTTTTGACATAAAGACATAAAGACATAGGACATATTTTTCTTTTCAGTTAGTGCACCCTCCCTTCGGGAGGGCCGGGGTAGGTTTTCTTTATGTCTTTACCCTGAATAATCTTTACATACACCATTCAAAAAGTGGCATTATTTTGAAAAAGAAAAGACTTGGGCGCAAATAAGCGATTGTAGAGCAAGTTTATAAAACGCTGGTTATCAACATGTTGTGCTTTTAAAGGTGTTTGCCCCTCGCTTTTTTACCCTTAATAGCTATGCTTTTAGGCCGTAATCGCTATGCTTTGAGCCGATAAAAGCATAGCTTTGGGCATAAAAAGGTGCAGAAATCGAAAAAGCGAAGGGATTTTTCAGCGTTCCGGCAGTTAGATGACATGTTGCGGAAGTGTTAAAATAATGCGATTTTTTCTGACAAAATCACGGAGTCAGGATGGAGATTTCATCACTTGCAAACTTATCCCCACAAATGATCAGGTGAGCCCAAATAATCCCATATTTGTTTATACGGAACTGCCCCCCGAAAGTTTCTTGTTTAACTTTCGGGGGGCAGCCATACGCAACTCCACGAAGGAGAGTATATCATGCAATCAATTAAAACTTATATCCAAGTGTTACTAGTAATTGATGACGCTTATTGCTGACTTTAGACGCGGTAGGAAGATTGTCTTCTATTGACGGACTCGGGTCTTTGGGATTATCATAATATGCCATGAACGGGTAGAAATCTCCATTGGTCATACTATACTGATAGGCCAAATCCGCAAAGAATTTCTTAAACGTATAACCGATACCCGCAGTGATTCTGTTGGTGCTCTTCCAATTCGTATAGTTTGTGGATGTAGCATTGGCTGAACCTTGTGAGAGGAGCGAACCGTCTCTATAACCGTCTTTGCTGAACATCGGAGACACATAATTGTAACCCAGTCTGACTGCGACATCGGGCATGGCCTTAAATTCAACACCCAGTTTAAGCGTAGAAACACTCTTTAACGTGTTTTTGGTATGTTCGTTCATTGTCTGATCGGAAGAACTCGAATCGTAATAGTTATAACCGCCGATGTATGGGTCGTAGTCGTAATATCCTCCGTCAATTACACGATTATCCATCGTACTGTAATCAGCATACTCATACGTAGCTCCTAACGCCAACTGATTCCCAACGGTATGACCTAAACTCAATCCAAACTTCCATGGCGTGTATAATTTGTATTCCAGAGACGTTGAATTATTTTGCGTACCATTGTTAGGTCCCATTTTCTCATCCGTATCTTTCAAGCCATTAAGGTAGACCGAGGCGTTGCCTTTCATTGTCAGATTATACCAAGTGGGTGTGTGCACATAGGCGCCGATACGAAATGGGGAGCTTTCTATCGGGCGAAAAATCGCGCCGATTTTAATGTCACAACCGGTGCCGGTTATCTCCAGATTCTCTTCCGAGCCGGCGATGGCGTTATTTACAAGGTTTTCTCCATAGGTACTGGCACTCTTATAATGCACATCATGAAGGCCGACCGTCAGTCCAAGATAAACTCTGTCATGAATGTTGCCACTTAGATTGAAATCATACTCGCCGATATAGCCACTCTGGTATTGCCCAAACAGATAATCGGAAGCATTCATATAGGCGTATTCATCAACCGGTTGGCCTTTTTCATCTACATTGCGATATTGTAAGAGCCGACTATAGCCGGCATCTACGGCGTTCCACATATAGTTAGCCATCTCTTTGTTCTTCAGACTTACGCCATAAGCATACTTTCTTACCGTTTGTTTATTTTGAGACGCGTAACTCAGTTGGTTTGCCGCAGTAAGTAATTGGTCAAAATTCCGGCTTTTGTGATAATTGAAAGCCACATTCAGATACGAGTTGCTCGGCATTCTTGTTGTCCATACAAATCCTAATTGATCAAAACTTAGATTTGTCTTATCGCCGTTAATAGTCAAATCAGACCCCCGGAAGGATATTTTGTTTTTCGCATCCTGTTGTGTAACGAGCCCTCCCGACAACGTTAGCTGCGATTTGCGAAACAAACCGATGCCTGCGGGGTTTGAACTTATGGTTGAAATATCCGCGCCTAACGCTTCCATGGCGCCTCCCATGCCCACGTATCGGGCTGTTCCGTTCAGGTCGTTGTCGACCATCTTGGTATCCTGATATGTTTCCTGCGCCGTCATGGGAATGGCTACCATCCCTAATATGGCTAATGATATTATTGTTTTATTCATAATCATATTCTCTTAAATTCAAATTATACTCTTCGAATGGAATTTAACGATGGCCAAAACGTCCGCCGCCACCTCCGAAACTACCACCACTGCGTGCGCCTCCCGTACTGCCGCCGCCAAAGCTTCCACCTCCGCGTGAGCCAAAGCCCCCACTCAACGGGAATGACGATTCCGGAGTATAGCTGCGAGTTGGCGTGTTGTTTCTTCCGGAGAATGTACCGTTGTGTCCTCGGTAGACATTCGAACTTCTGTCATTATTCGGTGTATAGCCGCGCGAACGGAAAGTGCCGTCTTCTACGCGTGATGAAAATGTCCGCCCTTTTGAGCTTTGTCTATTATAGCTATCAGCTCTGTTTCCGAAAGAATAGCTGTGCCATCCAGCCGGACGATTGGACTGAGTAACCGTTACATAGTGATGTGGCCAATAACCGCCACCCCAGTAGCCGCCATAATAATATGGATACCCCCAGCCATAACCATACCATCCGGGATAATACCATGGATCATACCATCCATAGTAGCCCGCCCAATTGTTATACCATGGCGTGTACCAAGGATTATAGGCATATCCGTAATATCTGTATCGATAATATGGATAATTCATGTAGTATGGGTAAAACCACGGATCATAGAAACCGTCCCACATACGCATACGCGTGGAATATCGAAAATCATCGGCGTCTTCTACCATCGTGTCGTAATATCTCCCTACAAACGTTGTATCAATATACATTGAATCAGGATAAAGTCCATTACCCTTTCTGAATTCAATAATATCATTCCCTTTTGTGTCGGTTCCGATCTTCTGGTAGTGACTCCAATACTTCCCTCTCCTATTATATTCGTCAACATCTCTTTTGCTACCCACATAATAGGCAGACTTTTGATCAATCCGTCCATAGGAGCGTTCTGCTTCGGCAGTCTTCTTTGGGACAAAGTAGACGTCATCGTCCTGTGCAATCATGCTTAATGGCAAAACTCCAAACAGGGCTAAGCATAAAATCATTCTTTTCATAATTGTGCCTCCTTTATTGTTTTAACTTTTTAATCTTATGTTGCAAATGTATATCTATGTTTATTACAAAAGTAAGGATTTTCCCTAATCTTATATAGGATTATCCCTATTTTTTATATATTTGCAAACATAATTAACAGCATTGTAAAATGAAATATCTCAGCTACCGATTCCGGTTCAAATGCAGTGATGAGCGACTGCAACCTTCAAAAGATATTCTGATGGATTTATCAGCAGATTGTGGTTTTGAATCTTTTGAAGATAAAAATGGCGAATATATAGGCTATGTGCAAGAAAATCTTATTGATGAAGCGGCATTAGATCGGTTGATAGCCGATTTCCCGATTCCTGACGTCAAGATATCCTACGTTAAATCCGAAGTTCAGGACCAAAACTGGAACTATGTTTGGGAGCAGCAAGGATTTGAGCCGATAAATATTGACGACAGGGTTATCGTGTTCGACGCGAAAAAGAATATTGTCAATCCACCACGACCAGACAGTATCTTAATAGGAATTGATGCCGTACAAGCCTTTGGAACAGGCACGCATCAGACCACTCAAATGATGATCAAAATGCTGGTTGGTATGGATCTTACGGGTAAGTCTGTTTTGGATTGCGGCTGTGGCACCGGGATTCTCTGTTTGGTAGCTTCCAAACTTGGAGCAGAAAGAGTTATAGGCTTTGATATTGACGAATGGAGTGTCAATAATACGATTCACAACGCCAAGATCAATGGAGTCAACAATGTCTCCGTATTACATGGGGATGCCGGTGTAATCAGCCATATCAGTGGTTGCTTTGATTACGTACTCGCTAATATCAACAGGAATATCCTGCTCAATGACATGCCGAAATATGTAGAAGTGATGACCGGACAATCCTATCTGATTGTCAGTGGATTTTATTTAGAAGATATTCCTTTGCTTTTGGAAAAGGCAGAATCATTGAAGTTGGCCGAAATCAAACGTTTTCAACAAGACCATTGGGCGTGTCTTATTCTTCAACGACAATTGAATTAAAGTAGTCTTTCAACATTCCTTTATAGCCGGCCTGTGAGTCCGATACCAAAATGATAGATTGTCTGTTTCCTGACAATCTGGGTCCCAAGCACATTCCTTCGTAATTGGCAAAAGAGCGCTTTGTCAGGTTTAGACGCGTGGTCCAGCCGGCAATCAATGTCTTTTGTGTATATCCTATCGTATCTCCCGTATTGATCAACTTGGTATAGTAGATTTTACAGTCCGCGTGTGAGCCAATTTTCAGTTTGGGAATGCAAATCTCACGCTGCAGAACCAAGCATGTCGTATCGCTTAAACCACAAATTTCGCTAATACCAATTAAACAGCTGTTACTCTGCTTGTTATCTATTTCAAATCTGTATATACCTTTCTTTTTGAAACACTGGTCGAAAGTTGTGATGTAACAGGGCGACGATTCGTTGGCAACAAAGATCGTTTGCCCGTCCGGTGTGCATGATAATGCCTCCAATCCTAAGTTATTCGGCAGTTGGCGATACACTTGTGGCAGTTCTAAACGCCGTTCGGAATAGTTGCCTAATGTATCATATATCAGCACTTGATTGTCTGCTTCACCACTTATTAAAATCGAATTTGACGCTTTGTGGTAGGCAATCCCCTCTGAATCGCGATTGCCAAAGGTGTTTCCTCTAAATTCTTTTCTTTCTACATTTTCAATCCGACCGGTAATGGAATCCATTTTTATCTCGAAAATATAAAATCCGTCTTTAGGCGATTTATCGTCTACGACGGCATATCTTTGGCCTCCGAGATAGGCGATTCCGCTATAGTTGGCATGCGGTACCGTATGTGGAAACGACCGTTGACGACCAATCGAGTGAATACGGATTTGTGACATGGCCTGTTGGTGATACATTACTGTTGTAAGATAAACGAAGAAGAGTATTAATCGATACATTTCTTTTCATATTTCTGAAGGCAAAGTTACGTATAAATAAGTAACTGATCAAAATTAAGCGACATGTTTAGAGAAGTTTATACGCAACCCTT
>NZ_JAERMS010000030.1 GCF_017426725.1 Prevotella illustrans
ATTTGATGCAACTTTGTATGCGTTTTCACAAAAATTATTTAGGACACTATTGGATATACACTTAAAATATTTTAAATAATATATTTTATTTTCGTGAATCATTAATATATTGTGTAATATTATGTAATTTTGTGTACATCTTAATGGAGCTTCCATAAATCACATTGAATTTTATGTTTGAGAATCTTAGCGACAGACTTGAAAGGTCGTTTAAAATACTGAAAGGTGAAGGTAAGATTACAGAAATTAATGTTGCCGAGACCTTAAAGGACGTGCGCCGTGCATTATTGGATGCCGACGTGAATTATAAAGTAGCCAAAAGCTTTACCGATAACGTAAAGCAGAAAGCGTTGGGCATGAACGTGCTCACGGCTGTAAAGCCTGGCCAATTGATGGTGAAGATCGTTCATGATGAATTGGCCCAACTAATGGGTGGCGAAGAAGCTCCTTTGCATCTGGATGGTCGTTTGTCCATCATTCTCATGAGTGGTCTTCAAGGTTCCGGTAAAACCACTTTTAGCGGTAAACTTGCAAATCTGCTAAAGAAGAAAAAGAATAAGAATCCTTTACTGGTGGCTTGTGACGTGTATCGTCCGGCAGCTATTGAACAGCTGAAAGTTGTTGGAGAACAGGTAGGTGTCGAGGTTTATTCCGAACCGGAGAACAAGAATGTCGTAGAGATAGCCAACCACGCTATCCAACAGGCTAAAGCCAAAGGCAATGATGTGATTATTGTCGATACGGCAGGGCGATTGGCTGTGGATGAAGAGATGATGGCAGAGATTTCGAATCTCAAGAATGCCATCCGGCCCGATGAGACTTTATTTGTTGTCGACTCAATGACGGGTCAGGATGCCGTCAATACAGCTAAGGTATTTAATGACCGTTTGGATTTTGATGGTGTTGTTCTGACAAAGCTCGACGGTGATACCCGTGGTGGTGCGGCTTTAAGTGTTCGTACGGTTGTTACGAAACCTATCAAGTTTATTGGTACGGGCGAAAAGATGGAAGCCATTGACGTGTTCCATCCGGAGCGTATGGCCGACCGTATCTTGGGTATGGGTGACGTTGTATCATTGGTAGAACGTGCGCAGGAGCAGTTCGACGAGGAAGAAGCTCGTAAGCTCCAAAAGAAGATTCAGAAGAATAAATTCGACTTCAATGATTTCCTGAATCAGATACAGCAAATCAAGAAGATGGGTAATCTGAAAGATTTGGCAAGTATGATTCCAGGTGTAGGAAAGGCGATAAAGGATGTTGATATTGATGACAATGCCTTTAAGGGTATTGAAGCAATGATCCAAAGCATGACTCCAAAAGAGCGTACGAACCCAGAAGTATTGAATACGAGCCGTCGTCAGCGTATTGCCAAGGGATCCGGTACTAATATTCAGGAGGTAAACCGTCTGATTAAACAGTTTGATCAGACCCGCAAGATGATGAAGATGGTCACGGGTAACGGTATGGCTAACATGATGCGGCAAATGAAAGGAATGCAAAGATGACATTAATTGACGGTAAAGCAACTGCCGCAACCATTAAGGCACAAATAGCGGAAGAAGTGAAGGAGATGGTTGCTAAGGGAGGGAAACAACCCCATTTGGCAGCTATTCTCGTAGGCCATGATGGCGGAAGCGAGACTTATGTAAAGAATAAGGTGATCGCTTGTGAACAATGTGGCTTCAAGTCAACCCTGATTCGCTACGAAGACGACATTACGGAAGAAGCGTTATTGGCTTGCGTCGACAAACTGAACCATGATGAGGATGTAGATGGCTTTATCGTACAACTGCCTTTGCCCAAACATATCGACGAGCAAAAGATTATCATGGCGATTGACTACAAGAAAGATGTGGATGGTTTTCATCCCATTAATGTCGGTAGAATGGCAATCGGTCTGCCATGTTTCATCAGTGCCACTCCTTTAGGAATCCTGACCCTCTTACAGCACTATGGAATTCAGACTTCCGGAAAGAAGTGTGTCGTTTTGGGACGAAGTAATATCGTTGGCAAACCCATGGCCCAGCTGATGATGCAAAAGCAATATGGCGACGCCACGGTGGCCGTTTGCCATAGCCATTCGGCCGATTTGAAGAAAGAATGCCGCGAAGCTGATATTATCATTGCAGCGATTGGCTGTCCAAATTTTGTAACGGCCGATATGGTTAAAAACGGCGCGGTCATTATAGACGTGGGTACAACAAGAGTTTCTGACGCAACACGAAAGAGTGGTTTCAGGCTCAGTGGCGACGTCGATTTCGAGAAGGTTGCGCCTAAATGCAGCTATATAACCCCGGTTCCCGGCGGAGTTGGCCCTATGACAATCTGCTCTTTGATGAAGAATACATTGGCTGCAGGAAAGAAAGAATACTATCAATAGCATAATAATAATATATTAAGATTATTACAATACTTGATTTTTTTATAACTCTCTAATTTTGGGGCAGGTTCGCAGTGATGCGGGGCTGCTTTTTTATTAGATGAAAAACCACCTCGCATTTGTATTTTGATTGTTCAACTGATCCCATTTGTCGCCCTCATGCTCAAGGCTTTTAGGTACTTATTTAAGTTATGTTATCGGAAAAAGTATTATTTAACACGTTTTTTGTAATATATTTTTGGTATTTCCAGGATTATTTAATTACTTTGCAGCGCTTTATAGAAAAATCATGATCAGCAAAAATATGATTTTGATTAAATAGAAGCATATTTATATTCGTATTATTATATAATAAGGATCATTTTTAGTAATTTATTAAAAGTATTAGAGAGACATGAAAAAGTTAATGTTATTTGCAGCTATTGCAACAATGACAGTTTCAGCTTCCGCTCAAACTGTTACGGAGAGTAAGACATTTGACAATGTTTATTTAGGTATTAATGGTGGTCTGGCCACAAAGACAACTGACCATGCGTGGATGAAAGGCCTTAATCCTAACTTTGGTATCCGCTTGGGACGTTATCTTACCCCTGTATTTGGTTTGGCAGTAGAGAGCAATGCCTATTTTTCAAACAAGCCATGGGCTTCAACAGGCACAGCCATTCGTGCGCTGAACACCAATCTTTTGGGTACCGTAAACTTTTCAAACTGGTTTGGTGGCTACAAGAGTGAGCCACGTGTATTTGAAGTTAGTACGGTAACCGGTATCGGTTGGGCTCATGTATTTACCAATGACAAGAACTTTGAAAGGGTTAATCGCAATCGCATGACTTCTAAAGTCGGTCTTGATTTCGCTTTCAATTTCGGTTCTGCCAAGCAATGGCAATTCTATGTAGAACCTTCTATGAACTGGGCGTTCTTAGGCAAGGCTTCTACCGTTACTGTCAACGGGCAAGAAATCACAACCCCAACTTATGGTTATAAGACTTCTACTCACGAAGGCCAACCTGCCTTTAATATCAACAACTCTTTCTTCCAAGTAAATGCAGGCATTGTTTACAAGTTCAAGAACTCTAACGCCACGCATAACTTTACAATTACCGAACGTCGTAATCAGGCAGAAGTTGATGCTTTAAACGATCAGATTAACAAACTTCGCAATGAGTTGGCTCAGAAGCCTAAAGAGGTTGTAAAAGAAGTGATAAAGATCAAGGAATCCGCGCCACAGATTGTGAAGGTTGAAAATCTTGTTTTCGTAACATTTGCCCAAGGTAAGTCAGAATTAACAAGAGAAGCTAAGAAAGCTCTTAAGAGTATTGACGCGGCTAAGCATGTTCAGGTTGTAGGAACGGCATCTCCCGAAGGCTCGAAAGAAATCAACGACAAGCTTTCTCAGGCTCGTGCTGATGTTGTAGCCAAGTATCTGCAGGATAGAGGTGTAATCGTTGACGAGGCAACAGGTAAGGGTGTTCAGGGTAATACATCTAACCGCCTTGCGGTCGTTTACGTTAAGTAATCCGATTTCCTAAGAAGGTTTTGCGAATTACCATTCAAATAAAAAAAATCCCGGTGCCAACGCACCGGGATTTTTTATGTCATATAATTTGTCGGTTCTTAGAAGATACCTAATTTTCCAAACACGATCAGCAGGCCGTAACCCAAAATCAAACCAATAATACCAACGGTTACCCCCACTTTTGCCATATCTTTCTGGTCAATAAGTCCCGTAGAATAGGCGATGGCATTCGGCGGCGTTGAGATGGGCAGTGACATGGCGCAACTTGCGGCGACGGCAATACCGATTAATACGGTAGGCGTTCCGCCGATCATACCCAATTTGTCTCCCATACCAACGCAAACAACTGTCAAAATGGGAATCAGAAGGGCTGCCGTAGCCGTGTTTGAGATAAAGTTACTCAACGCGAAGCAAACCAAACCGCTGATGACCAAGATAACGATAGGATTGAACTCGCCGAACGGAATGCTGTTGACGGCATTAGCTGCCAAGCCTGTCTGGTTCATGGCGTTACCCAAGGCAAAGCCACCGGCCACCATCCAGATGACGGCCCAGTCGATATCCTGCAGATCCCTCGACGTGATGACGCCCGTAAAAGCAAATACGGCAATCGGCAACATGGCCACCGTATTGGCGTTAATGCCCAGTTTCTTGCCGAATACCCAGAGGATAATGGTCAGAATAAACGTTACGGCAACGACGATGGTACGCCAGTTATGAGAAACTTCACCTTCGATCTGAAGTTCGATGGTCTTTTGGCTGAATGGGAAGAACTTGATCAAAAGCCGCCAGGCAATGATCAAAAGAATGATTACCATCGGTGCCATAATCATCATCCACTGGCCGAAACTGATTCCCATATTCATGCCGGCAGGGTCGTTGAGCACTTTATAGGCAAAGGCATTGGGTGGCGTTCCGATGGGAGTTCCCATGCCGCCGAGGTTGGCGCCGATGGGAATGGCCATCGTCAGGGCAATACGACCTTTTCCATTGGCGGGCAGCGCCTTGAACACAGGCGTCAGGAAAGTCAACATCATCGCTGCGGTAGCCGTGTTGGAAATAAACATCGAGAAAACGCCTGTAATGATGAGGAAGCCCAAAAGCACATTCTCGCTTTTCTTACCAAAGGGAGCCATCAGCGTCTTGGCCATCATGACGTCGAGACCGCTCTTCGTCGCCGCGATCGCCAGCACAAAACCACCGAGGAAAAGGATGATAGTAGGATCGGCGAAGCATGACATGACGCCTTGATAATCGAGCAATTCTCCGTATTCCCCCTCTGCGCCTTGCAGGAAATTAAATGCGGAATCGGATACGCAGAAGAGGAGAACGAAGATGATGACGATGGAGGTGGCCCAAGACGGAATCGCTTCCGTCAACCAAAGGAGAACGGCCATGACAAAGATGGCGATGACACGTTGCTGGACTACGGTGAGCCCATCTATCCCAAAACAGATAATGGGCAAATTCCAGACAATCAGGGTGATGAGTGCCGTGACGGCAAACATCAGTGCTTTGCGCTTGTTGAAGTCACCGGAAAGCACTTTGTGAATTGTTTCTTGCATGTTTCTATACTTTTTAAAATAATGTTTTTAATGGAATATCAGGATAGCTTCCGTAAGAAAAGCTATTGAAATGGTATTATATTGTATGACAAAGGTAGTATATTCCCATTATATACAAAAGAAAGAATCGTATATTTTTCCCCGAAAATCATCGTTGGGAACGAAAAACGTTCGACGTTTTCATCAAAAATCGTCGTTGAGAGCAAAAAAACGGGGTCAGTAGAAAATTAATGGGGACAGGTTTACAAGTATCAATGATATCTACCGCATCCTGAATTATCTTTACATATACCATCAAAAAAGTGGCATTATTTGGAAAAAGAAAAGACTTGGACGAAAATAAGCGATTTTTGCGCGACTTTATAAACCGCTGATTATCAACATATTGTATTTTTATGGGCGTTTCTCCTTTGCTTTTTTACCTTTAATAGCTATGCTTTTAGGCCGTAATCGCGGCCCTTTCATCGGCTAAAAGCTATGCTTTGACCGTGTAATCGCTACGCTTTGAGCCGATAAAAGGACAGCTTTGGGCATAAAAGGGTATCAAAATCGGCAAAGCGAAGGACTTTTTCGGCGTGCCGGCAGCCGGATGAAGCGTTGTGGAAGTGTTAAAATCAGGTAGTTTTTTCTGACAAAAATCACGGATACTTCACGATTTTAGGAAAAAAGTCGTGTTTTCATTGGTTTTCATTTTGGAAAGTCGTAACTTCGCAATCACGGTTGGTTCATGCCATTGATTAAAAAGGGAAACATGTGAGAGTCACGCACGGTCCCGCTGCTGCCAATCGAATTTCCATGTTTTCCGGTCTCGAGGAGAGCCAAGATATGTTTTTCTTTCTATGTCATTACCTGCATTATTCGTCTGCGGAGCTTTGGCTTTGCCTGTCGACACCGGCAAAACACATCAGCTGGACGGCGTCGTCATCGAGCGTCATCGCGTTGCCGAAAGCGTAGCGAGCGGCAATGCCACGCGGCTGCTCGACCGCGAAAGCTTTCAGAGATTAGGGATCGCTGATTTTGCCGACGCCATACATCGGCTGCCCGGCGTCAATCTGAAAGACTATGGCGGTGCGGGAGGCATGAAAACCGTAAGCGTCAGAGGCTTCGGAGCGCAGCATACCGGCGTGAGCTATGACGGCATCATGCTTGGCGACGGGCAAAGCGGACAGATCGATCTGTCGCGCTACTCGTTGACCAACCTGAAAGATATCTCCCTTTCGGTGGGTGACGGCAGCGACATCTTTGTTCCGGCACGCTACGGAAGCAGAGTGGCTATGTTGAATATCAACACTTTGCAGCTATCAGAATCCCTTCAAACGACCGCGCTCCGGGCCGAACTTAAAACCGGGAGCTTCGGCTACGTCAGCCCATTCGTCAGCTGGCAACACCGTTTCACCCCACACTTCTTCCTTTCCACCACCCTCGAATACCTGCATGCGGACAACCATTACCCCTATACCATCCGAAACGGCACCGAAACCGTGAGCGACCGACGCGCCAACAGCCGCATGAACAGCGGTCACGGCGAGGTGAACTTCATGCTGAAAACCGACAGCCACCGGTTGAACGGCAAGTTCTATTATTACGACAACGACCGTCTGCTGCCCGGTATCGTCAGATATTATACCAATTTGAATCGCGAACGCCTGCACGAGCGCAATGCCTTCGGCCAGCTCACCTACCAATATATCGTGAACAGGCTGTGGCGGCTGAAGTGGAACGCCAAGGCAGATTGGGCCGAAAGCAGTTACGTCGACGGCAACTATCCCGACGACGTGAACGACGCCCGCTACCGGCAACGCGAATATTATGCCAACATGTGCGTGTTGTGGCACCCTTCGGCATGGCTGGCTGCCGACTATTCCGTCGACTTCAGCCATGCCAATCTCAACAGCAGCAAGAATCTTTACGGCCGGCCTTATCGCAATTCGTGGTTGCAGACCCTGGCCCTTCGCTACCGGCGCGACCGCCTGATGGCCGTCGGTCGCCTGATGTATTCGCTCTATCTCAACGGCAATAAGCGAGCGGAAGCCTCCGCCGACATGAAGCGGCTGTCTCCTTCGTTTTCGTTGTCGTATCGGCTGCTGCCCGATGAGCTTCTTTTCATCCGCCTGGCTTATAAGAACATCTTCCGAGCGCCCAACTTCAACGAAAGTTATTATGCCCATTACGGCAGCAGAGACCTCAAGCCGGAGTCGACCGACCAGCTTAATCTGGGGCTCACCTACGACAAGACGCTTCGTCACGGCCACTGTACCTTGACGCTGGACGGCTATCTCAATCACGTGACCGACAAGATTGTCGCCATACCTTATAATATGTTTATATGGCAAAACATCAACATGGGCAAGGTCGAGATGCTGGGCGTAGACGCTACCGCCCGTTGGGAGCGTCGCCTAAGTAAATGCCACACGCTGACCATGGCCGCGAACTACAGCTATCTGCGTGCCGCGAACCGCACCAACAGGCTGTCCGACTACTATGGCCGACAGATAGCCTACACGCCCGAACACTCGGGCAACATGGCCATGGGGTGGCAAAATCCGTGGGTCAACGTCAGTCTGAATGCCACGGGCGTGAGCCGCGCCTGGGCCACGAACAACCATTACGCGGGCACCGACATGAAAGCCTATACGGACGTGGGCGCTACGCTTTACCGCAGTATTACCGTCGGCCGCCACCCTATCACTGCCCGGCTCGACCTGCAGAATCTTTTCAACACGCAATACGAGATTGTAGCCCACTACCCCATGCCCGGCCGCCGGCTTATGCTGACCCTCACGTGGGACCGGAGCCACTAAACGAAAATATTCACAATCCATTAATTTATAAACAAAAATGAAAAAATTATTCTTTAGATTAACGATGCTGGTGGTCGCAACGGCCCTCTTCACCGCTTGTGACAATGATGACAATCCCATAACGGGCATACAGCTCTACAGCGAAGGCGCCTTTATCGTAAATAGCGGTAATATGACTAATAAAATCGACGGTTCGCTGACTTTCGTCGACTACAAGACCAACAAGGCAACACAGAAGGTTTTCCAGACTGCCAATGGCGTGAGTCTGGGCAATACGCCTAACGACGGCCTCGTTTACGGCAACAAAATTTACGTGGCCGTGGATCAGGAGAACACCGTGGAGGTGCTCGACAAGACTACTTTCAAGCGGCTGAAGCAAATCAAGACGACTGAACTGCTGGGCACGACCGAAGGAAAGTCGCCCCGTCACGTCGTAGCCGACAACGGCAAAGTGTATGTCAGCACCTTTGGCGGTGTCGTCGCGGCCATCGATACGGTCGACTTCAAACTTGCGGCCAAGTATAAGGTGGGCAACTATCCAGAGGGTATGCTGGTGGTTTCGGGCAACAGCCTGTTCGTAGCCAATTCAAATTATGGCAAGGGCGGCGGCAATATTTCCGTCATCAATCTGGACAACGGTTCCGTAACTACCAAGGACGTAAAGGGCGTCAACAACCCGCAAGGCTTCTATATCGGCAACGACCGCCGGCTCTATGTGCTCGACTGGGCCACATACGACCCCAATACCTGGGCTGCTTTGACCGAAAACAACCTGCGTCGTCTCAACACGGACTTATCGACTTCGGAGAAAGTGGCCGACGCCAACTACGTAGCCGTGTTCAAAGGCGTCTTCATGATTATCAACGCGCCTTACGGGAAAGAAGCTACCTATTCCATCTATTCTCCGACCGAAAACGCGACGAAAAGCTGGGACTTGACCGACAAAGTGGAGTTTCCTTGCGGCGCCAAAATTGATCCGGTACGCGGTAATGTCTTCATCATGTCTTATCACAAGAGCCAGGATGGCAACGGACCTGATTACAATGCCGATGGCTACGTGAATCTGTATAAGATTTCCGGGACCAAGACTGCCACTTATAATGTGGGTGTCGGCCCTGTAGCCGTCTTCTTCAATGCCGGTTTTCGCGTGGTAACGGAGTAATCCCGATTGAAAATCGTTTATGAGAAAAGTTTGTTTCGCGTTCCTCTTCTCGGCCCTATCCTTCCTTTTCTCGTGCAACGGTCACCGAAACAGTGCCGTCACCGAAGCGGGAGACACCTTGCGGCTGCGCTTCGCCCGTTTGCTTACCATCGTCAGGCATCCTCACTATTCGCTCGTGACGCTTACCGACCCTTGGCATGAGGGCAAGACACTTCACAGCTATGTTCTCGTTCCCCGGCAAGACTCTGCCGTGGCCGGCCCCTTGCCCGCGGGAACGGTCGTCTATACGCCCGTCAGACGTAGTGTGGTCTTCACTACGGTACACTGCGGTTTGCTCTACGACCTGCAGGCGCAGGACGCCATCAACGGCGTGTGCGACCTGCAGTACATCCGTATTCCCGACCTGCAACGGCGTGCCGCCTCGGGCAGCGTAGCCGATTGCGGCAACGGCATGAGCGCCGACATCGAACGGCTGGTAGCCGTCAAGCCCCAGGCATTGATTGTTTCGCCCTACGAAAACTACGGAGGCTACGACAAACTGCGTGAGATAGGCATTCCCATCATCGAGGCGGCCGACTATATGGAGGCCACACCGTTGGGCCGGGCGGAGTGGATGCGCTTCTACGGCATGCTCTACGGCAAGGAGGACGAGGCACGACAGCTGTTCGACCGAGTGAGCCACAGCTATCAGGCATTGTGCTCCAAGGTCAAAAAGACCCGCCGTCGGCCCATGGTCGTCACCGAACGCAAAACGGGTGGCGTGTGGTACGTACCCGGAGGTCGTAGTTTCATGGCCCGGCTCATCGCCGACGCAGGCGGCCGATACGCTTTTGGGGCCGATCGGAGCGCAGGCTCCCTAAGTCTGTCGTTCGAACAGGTGCTCGACGGCGCGGGCCAATCCGACGTGTGGCTGTATAAATATGGCGACCATCCGGCCACCTTGACCGAGCTACAAGCCGAATACAATGGTTATATGGCCATGAAAGCTTTCCGCACGGGACGGGTTTACGGGGCCGATACCAACAAGAACCGCTATTTTGAAGAGTCTTCATTTCATCCCGACCGGGTGCTGCGCGACATGATCGCGATATTTCATCCTGAACTGAAACCGGGGCCGTTACGTTATTATCATCGGTTAAATGCACAATAAAGGACTACGATATTGCGTGGTGATGGCGGTGGTCATTCTGCCGCTTTTCATGCTTAATCTGTTGGTGGGCAGCGTCCGCATTCCCGCAGGCGAGGTTGTTCGGCTGCTGATGGGCCATGTCGACAGCAATCCGTCGTGGCAGTTCATCGTCTTAGAATCGCGTCTGCCCCAAGCGCTCACGGCTCTGTTGAGCGGCGGTGCCTTGGCGGTGAGCGGACTCATGCTCCAGACGGCTTTTCGCAATCCCTTGGCCGGTCCCGACGTCTTTGGTATCAATAGCGGCGCGGGCCTGGGCGTAGCCCTCGTGATGCTGGCCATGGGCGGCAGCCTGACAGCCGGCAGCGTCACCCTTACTGGTTACGTGGCCATCCTGTTGGCGGCTTTCGCGGGCGCCATGCTCGTCACGGCTGTCATCTTCGGATTCTCTTCCATGATACGCAACAACGTGATGTTGCTTATCATCGGACTGATGATCGGCTATTTGGCCAATTCGGCCATCTCGTTGCTCAATTTCTTCGCTACCGAAGAGGGTGTCAGAAGTTACATGGTGTGGGGCATGGGCAATTTCAGCAGTGTTTCGATGGCGCAAATGCCGCTCTTTGCATCGGTCACGCTGGCCGGACTTGCGGCCGGTATCCTGCTCGTCAAACCGCTCAACGCCATGCTGCTCGGCACACAATACGCAGAGAATCTTGGTTTCAATATCAAGCGCTTCCGTAGCCTGCTCCTTGTCGTTACGGGACTGCTGACGGCTGTCGTCACTGCTTTCTGTGGACCGATTGCCTTCATCGGGTTGGCCGTCCCCCACATGGCTCGCCTGTTGCTGCGCACCGACAACCATCAGTTGCTCCTTCCCGGAACGATTCTTTGTGGCATGGCCGTGGCTCTACTCTGCAATGTCATCTGCTCACTACCGGGCCGGGCGGGAATCATTCCACTCAACGCAGTGACACCACTGATAGGCGCTCCCGTCATCATCTATGTCATTGTGCAACGCAAATAAAAATAATTCAACAATGAAAGTTTATACCCGACATGGTGATGGTGGCCTCACCTCGCTGACGCGAGAGAAAGAGGTTTATAAAAACGTCAAAGATGTTGAATTTAAGCCCCATGCGGTTAAAATAAGCTAAACCATTAAACTTTTAGAAGTTATTCCCTGTCTTCTATTATATATTTGCAAACACATGGATGGCCTATCAACAACGATATAAGGTCTATAAACTTACATGGAAATGATTAACTAAAAGCAAACCAATATGAGAAAAAACGGATTATTCGTAGCAGCGCTGACCGGTGTTCTGCTCGTCAGCAGTTGCGCAAGCAAGAAGGATTTAGAGAACTGCCAGAATGAAAATCGCGAACTGACAGCCAATTATCAGAATACAAAAGAAGAGTTGGCCGCTTCAAAAGCGCGTGTAGCCAGTCTGGAAGAGCAGTTGGCCCAACAGAAAAATGATTACGCACGACTGCAGAAATCGCTCGACCAGAGTTTGAGCAACGCCAATTCCAACAATATCAATATCTCAAAATTGGTAGACCAGATCAACGAGAGCAACCAGTATATCCGTCATTTGGTAGAAGTGAAGAGCAAGAGCGACTCGCTGAACATGGTGCTCACCAACAACCTAACCCGCTCTCTGAGCAAGGAAGAGTTGAAGGAAGTCGATGTTCAGGTCTTGAAAGGCGTTGTCTATATCTCACTGGCCGACAACATGCTCTATAAGAGTGGTAGCTACGAGATCAACGATCGGGCCGAGGAAACACTGAGCAAGATTGCCAAGATCATCATGGATTACAGGGACTACGATGTATTGATTGAAGGCAACACCGATAACGTGCCTGTCAATTCAGCCGCGGCCAGCATGAAGAATATCCGAAACAACTGGGACTTGTCGGCCCTGCGCGCGTCAAGCGTTGTTCAGTATCTACAGAATCGCTATGGCGTAGAACCGAAGCGACTGACCGCAGGTGGACGCGGTGAATACAACCCTATCGCCAGCAACGATACCGAACTGGGCAAACAGCGCAACCGCCGTACGCAAATCATCATCACGCCGAAACTCGATCAGTTCATGGACTTGATTGATAAGGCACCGGAAGAGAAATAAGAGGATATGTTGTAGAAAAGAAAGAAAAAACATATATAAGAAAAGAGGGATGTGTCATTTGGTTGACACATCCCTCTTTTCTTATTTATCCGAATGAAAATCAGGCGACGTAAAGAGTTCCTTGATTCCGCCAATGCTGCCCAGCAGGTTGGTAGCCTCGTAAGGCAGGTAGACGGTCTTGGTCTTATCGCCTTGGGCCAGTTCCTGCATCATCTGAATATACTTTTGAGCCAGCAGATAATTAGCCGGATTCGTGCTACTGCCGACAGCGTCGGTTATCTTCTGAATGGCGATGGCTTCGGCTTCGGCCTTACGAATACGGGCCGTGGCCTCACCCTCGGCATAAAGAATGGCCTGTTGCTTGGTAGCCTCGGCACGGTTGATGGTAGAGGTCTTCTCACCCTCCGACTGGAGAATGACGCTCTGCTTCTGACCTTCACTCGTCAGAATGGTGGCACGCTTGTTGCGTTCGGCCTGCATCTGTTTCTCCATAGCCGACAATACACTCTGCGGAGGAGTGATGTCCTGCAATTCCACACGGTTCACTTTGATACCCCACTTATTGGTGGCATCGTCCAACACGGCACGCAATTTCGTGTTAATGACGTCACGGCTGGTCAGTGTTTGGTCCAATTCCATTTCACCGATGATATTACGGAGCGTTGTCTGCGTCAGTTTTTCAATGGCGTTGGGCAGGTTGTTGATTTCGTAGACAGCCTTGAAAGGGTCGACAATCTGAAAATAGAGCAGCGCGTTGATCTGCATCTGAATGTTATCCTTGGTAATCACATTCTGACGATCGAAGTCGTACACTTGCTCACGCAGGTCGATGTTGCTTGTGTAAACATAGCGACCGCCACGCATTGTCACGATTTCCTTGGCCCGATCGATAAACGGAATGATGAGGTTGATGCCGGGCGACAATGTCGCGTAATACTTTCCGAGACGCTCAATGATCTTCGTTTCGCTCTGCGGAATAATCACTACGGTTTTCTTGACAAAAATAAGCGCCAAGACAACTAAGGCAATCAGTACATAAGTTACAATAATATCCATGATAATTAGTTGTGGGTTAATGCCGAGTCTTCAACCGGGATAGCCGCACGAGAGCCATATTGGCCGAAGACCTGACGGGGGTTAAACACGAACGACAGTCACGATAATGCTGTCGCGGGAAATAATTCTTACTCTTTCACCTTTACGGATGGTAGCTTCGTCGGTGCTGACGGCTTTCCAGGCATCGCCATCCACCTGCACGTAACCAAAGCCATTAGGGTCGACGGACTCTATGACGGTGCCCTCACGGCCTATCAAGGCATCAGCATTGCTCAGCCGTTCATGCTGCCTATCGTGCAGCCGACGGAGCAACCGGGGACGAATCAGCCAAATGCTCAAGACAGAACATAAAGCCCACACGATAACCTGAATCCAGAACGGCAAGTGAAAAACGGCGGAGACAGCCGCGGCTAAGGCTCCGATGGCAAGACACGTCACATAGAAATCGCCCGAGCTCAATTCGAGTATCAGACAGACGAACATGATAATAGTCCATAAAAGCCATAGATGGGAGATGAGGTATTCTACCATATAAATTTAATTAGGGGGTTAAACTATCTGCGTTTAAACTTATGACCGGTGCTACCACTCTTCTTTGTTGTTCCGGTTTTTGAAACAACAAACTGCGAAGGGGCATAACCTGAAGCCCGATAATACTGCCGGGCTGTGGGCAATAGAGCCTGAATGGCAGCAATGCGCTTGGCGTCGGACGGGTGGTCGCTGAACATGTCATTCTGATTACCGCCACTCTGCGTGGCCATACGCTGCCAGAACGGAACGGCTACGGCGGGATCATATCCGGCCATGGCCGCAAAGATCAGACCGATGTGGTCGGCTTCGGTCTCATCGTCGCGGCTATACTTCAGGTTGGCAAAGCTGAAGCCCTGCTGCGCGATGGCCGTGGCAATGGCCGCGGTGTTCTGCCCGGCTACCTGGCCCAAGACGGCCCCGCCAATCTGCGTGGCATACTGCTGGCGCATTTTCTTCGACATCTGCTCGGCACTGTGCTTGGCTACGGCATGAGCAATTTCATGGCCCAACACGACGGCCAATGAGGCTTCGTTCTGAGTGATGGGCAGCAACCCTTCGTAAACAACGATCTTGCCACCGGGCATACAGAAGGCATTGACTTCATTGCTGGCCACGAGATTAAACTCCCATTGGAAGTTCTGAATTTCCGAAGCCATGCCGTTATTCCCGAGATAAGTCTCGACGGCAGAAGCCAATCGCTTACCTACACGCTGAACCATGGCCGTATTGGTTGCATTGGAAGAGCGCTTGGCACGCTGCATATACTTGCTATATTCCTGATTACTGAGACTTAATATCTCGGCGTCCGATACCAACAAATTGTGTTTGCGACCCGTGATGGGTACGACAGAGGTTGTTCCACATGCCGACATCAATATGGCAGCAACGAATGTAAATAATAAAAACTTGACTTTTTTCATTGCAAACTTAATGTATATACTTTCAAATAACTATATCACTATAGTAGTCTAAAACATGACAAAGATAATAAAATATTGTAACAACCCAACGAATTGCCATAGTTTTTCTAAACGTTTTACCGATTCGGCAACCTAATCAAATATAAGCATATAAAGAAAAGAAGAGAGACAAAGCGCGATTCATCACGTTCCGAATCCACGGAAACGGACAACCCGTCAGGCGTAGGGGCGTGATTCATCACGTTCCGAAATTCCAGGGAAACAAACAATCACGCCCCACGCCACGACAATGGACCGGGCGCCCGGGCGAAACGCAAACAGGCGGAACGTGATGAATCACGCCCCTACGGCTGACGCCACGCGAACAAGGCATACCTTATAAAGGCCATGTTCATGAAAAGGCATGCGCATTACCCACCCCCTTGAATCGCTCAAAACAAGGGTGATTGTCAATTTTTATTCACTCAAAAACGCTCGTCTGAATATGGCAATCCAGACAGAAACAAGGCGAAAACGATGGATTCGGACGACAAAAAAACAGTGTCGGACGAGCTATTTTCATACTCCGAGAGACAAAAGCAGTGCTTTTAGAAGGTCAAAGGGCTGCTTTGAGCATGCAAAAGGGCTGCTTTTGAAGCGCAAAAACAGCCCTTTGAGGGGCCAAAAGCATAGTGATGAGAAGGTCCAAACACAGAGGTGGCGGGGCGAAAAAACGCAATAGCCTGATTATCAACGAATTAAAAACAGGCCCAAAATTCGCGTATTTGAAGCCGAAAAAACTTTCGTCCGAATAAAGCTACACAATAACAAGCATTTGTAAAAATAATTCAGCCATGACATCACGTTTCGCCTGTCTCTTTTCGCACTACCCTCTCCCTCGAATATCACTCTATTGTCTTCATACACTCAAAAACAGGGGTAATTCATAAACTTTTATGCACCGAAAAGCGTCGCACTTACTATTTGAATCTATCGCTGATTCAGGCCCTTCAAGAGCCTCTCGTGGCAAGCAAAATAAAAGGCCGGGAAACGAAAAAGGCCGCAAGTCAAATAAATGACCCGCAGCCTTTCAATTTATTCTCTCTCTTATAAATTTTCTTATTTCAAACCTCGGTTGTTCATTGTCGCGTTCAGCAACATGACATATTTGCGATACTGGTCGTTGTCCAAAACATAGCGCATATACTTCAAATCTTTCATCACAGCCTTGTCAACAATCTGTGCTTTCTCTTCCTTAGAAGCATTGGCCGCATTCATCATTTCTACGCAGAATGTTCTGTGAATATCCTTAACACTTTCGAGCTGGTCGACTGACAAATTGAGCGCGTAAGCCAAACTATTGTAGTTCACTCGCATATCGTAAGCAGCTGCTACGTTCGTATTGTTTGCATTCTCGTCGGCAGCGAAAGCCATGGTCATGGTCATCAAAGCTACCAGTGTCATCATCATTTTCTTCATAATCTTTTTACCTTTTGTATCGAAGGGCATATTCTTTTCGAACGATTGCCCCGTTACCTATTATTAATTATCCTATAGTCTTCATCTGAAGACGATACAAAAGTACAACCTGTTTGGCAGATTGGCAAGCGTTTTGGTATCTTGTTTGCGCAAACAACATGAATTATTGACATAAATCAACCAAAAGATAACAATTCGGAAGCAAAATAACGGATAAAACTTCATTTAAGAAGAAAGATAAAACTATAAACTTCCTATTTTGCAGAATAAGCCGCAATTCCTTACGAAAACGAAAAAACAACAAGTAAACTTTTATATTCCAGCTAATTACAGTATCTTTGCAAAGACGAATCAGAAATATTATCTATAGATATGGAAAATGAAAAAAAACATGTATATCGCCGCTTCATACCAGCTTTATGACGTAAGCGAAGGCAAGAACGAGCTATTGGAAGAAACCGCCGAAGGACAGCCTTTCGACTTCATCAGTGGAATGGGCATTGCGCTCGAAGCGTTCGAAAACCAATTGATCGAACTGAAAGAAGGAGAAAAGTTTGATTTCAAAATAGCCCCTTCTGAAGCCTACGGCGACTATCATGCCGATCATGTAACAGATTTGGAGAAATCGATTTTTATCCGTAACGGTAAATTCGATGACGAATATATCTATGTAGGCGCCATCGTTCCACTGCAAAATCAGGAAGGAGAACGTTTCAACGGACATGTGTTGGAAATTACCGACACTACGGTGAAAATGGATTTTAACCACCCGTTGGCCGGCAAAACACTCCATTTCAAAGGTGAAATAAAGAAAATTCATGAAGCGTCGGCCGAAGAAATGGCTACCTACGTAAACTCCATGTCAAATGGTTGCAGCTGCGGTGGCGGAAACTGCGGCGGAAACTGTGGCGAAGGCGGCTGCCAGAATGGCGGCTGTGGCAACTGCAATAACCATTAACATGGGAAATAGAGACGATGCGCAATACTTTTGGTAATCTATTCACGCTGACATCCTTTGGCGAAAGTCATGGAACGGCACTGGGCGGCGTTGTCGACGGCATGCCGGCAGGCGTCGAGATTGATCTTGATTTCATTCAGAAGGAACTGGATCGACGGCGGCCGGGACAAAGTAAGCTGACGACAAGTAGAAAAGAGTCGGATAAAGTAGAACTCCTTAGCGGCGTGTTTGAAGGCAAATCGACCGGCGCTCCCATCGGTTTTATCGTAAGAAATACCAATCAGCATAGTAAGGATTATGATAATATGTGTAATCTTTTCAGGCCATCTCACGCGGATTACACATATTTTAAGAAATTTGGAATAAGAGATTACAGAGGTGGCGGCCGATCGTCGGCCAGAATCACGGTGGCCAGATGCGTAGGAGGCGCGCTGGCTAAATTGGCGCTGCGGCGGTTGGGAATCGAGATCAAGGCTTATACATCGCAGGTTGGCCATATCAAACTCGCGAAAGATTACCGAAAATATAACTTGGACTTCATTGAACAGACCCCCGTAAGATGTCCGGACAAAGAAAAAGCTACCGAAATGGAAGCCCTCATCGACGAGGTAAAAACAGCGGGCGATACGATCGGCGGCGTAATAACGGGTATCATCAAAGGGTGTCCTGTGGGGCTGGGTGAACCGGAGTTTAACAAACTCCACGCCCAACTGGGAGCGGCCATGCTTGGTATCAACGCGGCCAAGGGATTTGAATATGGTGAAGGATTTGACGGCGTGACCGCTCGGGGCAGTGAACAAAACGACGTTATGACTGAAAGCGACAATCCTACCTGGCTGTCGAACCACAGCGGAGGCATACAAGGCGGCATCAGCAATGGTCAGGATATCTACTTCAGAGTGGCTTTCAAACCGGTGGCAACCATTTTACAGCCACAACACACGGTGGATATAGATGGCAAAAGTATTACGTTCAAAGCCCAAGGACGCCATGACCCCTGCGTTTTGCCGAGAGCTGTACCAATCGTAGAGGCTATGGCAGCTATGGTTGTCTTGGATAATTATCTCCTTAACCAAGCAATTAAACTGTAAAAAACAAATAATAGATTTTTTTAAAAGGTTACTATTCCGGATAATTAAAATTCGTCGTACCTTTGCAAATGATGATACGGTATTTGAGAAAATACCAAAATCGTTTAGTTAAGTCTAGTTTAGTTTTTTGTGTTGGTTGAGGGAGCGCAAATGCCCTCCCTCAATTTTTAAGCTATAACGCCTATAATCTCTCTGACATCACGCACACCATGACGGTCGAGCCATGCGTTCATTTCGCGGATAACCTTCATAGTAACGGACGGATCTATGAAATTGGCGGTTCCAATTTCAATGGCTGTAGCACCACACATCATAAATTCGAGCGCGTCAGTAGCGTTCGAAATGCCTCCCAAACCTATAACAGGAATTTTAACCGCGTGCGCGACATCGTAGACCATACGAAGCGCTACGGGCTTAACCGCGGGGCCACTAAGCCCACCGGTACGAATGCTCAACAGCGGTTGACGCTTCTCTATGTCAACCGCCATACCCATCAACGTATTGATCAACGATACACTGTCAGCCCCTTCAGCTTCGCAGGCACGCGCGATGTCGGCTATATTCGTCACATTAGGGGATAATTTAACGATCAACGTCTTGGGATAAACCTTGCGCACAGCGCTCACGACACTCGCAGCGCCCTGGCATGTGACGCCAAAAGCCATACCGCCATCTTTGACATTAGGGCAACTGATATTAAGTTCAATGGCCGGGATGCGGTCTAAAGTTGCAATTCGCTCAGCGCAAGCCGCGTAATTCTCAGGACTGCTCCCACTGACATTAACAATCATATTTGTCCGGATTTCTTTGATCTGCGGATAGATAGACTCGCAGAAAAAATCGACTCCTTTGTTTTGCAAGCCAACACAATTAAGCATTCCCATTGGAGTTTCGGCCATACGAGGATAATCATTGCCTTCACGAGGGGCAAGGGTAGTTCCTTTCACAATAATACCCCCAAGCTCATCCAAAGGTACAAAGTCGGCAAACTCAAGGCCATAACCAAACGTTCCCGAAGCGGTCAGCACCGGATTCTTCAAGCGCAAATCCTTAATATCTACATTCAAACGTGCCATAATAAATCTTTTACGTTAAAAACCGGGCCCTCCTTACACACACACTGATTGCCTTCAACCGTTTTCTCCACGCAACAGAGGCATGCGCCAACCCCACATGCCATCTTGTTTTCTAATGAAGCCTCGCAGAAAATGCCTTTTTCGAGCGCATAGCGCGCCACGCTAACCATCATCGGCTTGGGACCACAAGTGCTGATCTGGTCAAAACGCTCGGATTGAAGCAAGGAATGATCGGTGACAAAGCCTTTTTCGCCCTGACTGCCGTCTTCTGTTGTCACGTACACGCGCCCGTACTTATTAAATAGGTCCAACTCCAACAAGTCTTTAGCAGACCGGGCGCCCAACAAGAATGTCGCATGATGGTGAGCTTCCTGAAGTGCTTTGCCAAAGTAAAGCAGGGGGGCTACACCGACACCACCGCCTACAAGCAACACACGGGAAGAAGGATTGGCGGGCATGGTAAAGCCATTACCTAATGGGAAAATACAATTAACCGTATCGCCAGGCAACAAACTGCTCAAGCGGCGGGTGCCATCGCCTACAGCCGCAATGAGAAGCCACAACTCATTGGCAGCAATATCGACAAAATTAATAGAAATAGGACGGCGTAGAAAGGTTGTTGAAGAATGATCAACAAGCAACTCCACAAACTGACCAGGCACCATAGGGGGTAAAGGATCAGGTGAGGTTAATTTTAAAACCACATGCGTTGCACTCAGCCTCTCTACAGATAAAATCTTAAGATCAAGGTTGTACTTTTTCATTATGCTATCTTTAGATGTAACAAAGATAATCTAAAAGCATGGAATGACAAAAAAGGACGTGACTATTCTTATTTCTTGGGTACGAAAGTTTCCCAGGTTTGATCATCATAAAAGATGCGGATTTCTGTAATCTGACGCACTTTTTTGTCAATTTCTTTCACAATTATTTTTTGAGGTTGTTGAGCAGTGGAAGCCGGTTCCTTACCCGGTGCCTGATCGAAAAGGGAGGGTAGAGTGCCCTGCGACGCACTTCCAAAATCTACAAGCTGTGCTTCTGTAGACGAGCGTGTATTACTCTGAGACGTTTCATCAGTCTTGTCTTTCGTAATATACATATCTCCGAAACCAAACAACAACCAATCGGTAGAGATAGAAGGGATCTTGTTTTTGATTGCTTCTACAATATTGATAGTCGGTTTGGTTCGTCCGGTGAAGATGCTGCTAAGCGAAGCGGATGACATTCCGATGAACTGAGCGAAGGTCTGTTGGTTCATGTGAGAGCCTTCCATTATCTGCCTAATTCTATCTTTCATAAGCTAAAAGTAGTAAAATAGAGCGTTATAAGTCATTTTTTATTGATTTTACAAAAGTAAAGAAAAAAAATTACATACACAAAGCATTCTTAGAATATTTATAGATGTATAATATTAGAATTTAATTTTAAATATACAAACCAAGAAAGGCGATATAACGAAAAGGAGATTTGTGTTTGTAAATGTAAATATTTTGGGGCTAAAACGCTACGAATTACAAATTGAGAGAAAGCTGACAAATAACTGATTATTATTTAGATATTTAGATGTTAAAGCGCGCATTAGCGCCTATAGCGAAACTCAAAATAGCTATTTATACACAAAAACGTATATATAGATTCACAAAATAGGCATAAATCTCTGAATTTTAGTGATTTAATAGCAAATTGATGGAATGAATATAGATTCGTATAGATATTGAAACGAACAATTTAAAACAACAAATCAAGGATCGTAAACGCTAAAACAGCTTCTTAAAATGCTAAACCTGCCTTTCTATTGGTTTATATTTGTTGATTTGTCGTTGTAAAACGGCCGCACGTTACACAACCCGAAATGCAAAAGAATGCTAACACTAAATTTCCAACGTTCGAAAATCGTAAAAATAGAAATGCTTGAAGAATTCTGAACAACGATTCGAATTGTCTGAAATAATCGAATTCTGCATAGGGTTTTTAGTAGCTAACTGCTTGATACCATGGGCAATTAGCCAAAAAAAAGTGCTCTTTTGGAGCACTCATTTTAGCTTAAAATAGAGAAAAAAAGTGGCAATTTTAGTGGAAAATGAAGAAAAGAAGCTCTTTCATCAACTCTCCAGGGCCCGTATTAGGGTTATGAATACCCTTACTTTTCGCATCTATCTCTCTAATTTTAGAAATTATTTGCATTGTTTTTACACCGGAATAATTTCTCATCCCTATCATGTAATCTTTTGCCGACCATGCTGATCTCAGATCCAGAAACTGCGCTACACTATTTTCATTATTTCGTTGAGGAGCATAATAGGCTATCATCAGATTTTCGAAATAAGAAAAGATTAGTGGAAGAAAAGCATAAATAGAACCAGCCTTAGGATTACTGTCAAAATATTTCATAATTTGATTCGCCTTAAAAATATCCCGATTGATGATCGCGTTTTTAAATTCGAACGCATTGAAATCTTTACTTACGCCCACTTCGCGTTCTACAATTTCCGGAGTAACTCTCTTATTACTTTCGGAGAGAGAAATCAGAACCTTATCAAGCTCCGACGTCAGTCGGTTCAGATCGGCCCCAATATGATCAGCCATCATTTGAGCGGCCTTTGGTTCTATCGTTGCTTTCTGTTGCTGAAGATATGAAATAATAAACCCCGGAAGTTCTCTATCATATAGTTTCTTGCTTTCGAACACAACCCCACCGGCTTGCTCCGCTTTGGCAACCAATTTTTTGCGGCGATCGATCGTGCCATTCTTATGACATAAAACTAAAACCGTCGTTTGAACCGGATGCTCGAAATATTTTTCCAACGCGTCAGTCGATTTCAGGTTTTGGGCTTCCTTTACAATAACGACTCTATATTCAGCCATCATGGGATATCCTTTCGATAAATCAGCTATCTGAACGGCAGTCATGTCAGAGCCAAAGACAATCGACTGGTTGAAGTCGCGCTCTTCGGGTTTTAATATATTGTCCGCAATAAAGTCTGATATTTTATCTATATAATAAGATTCTTCACCCATTAATATATAAATAGGTGAAAACTTTCTTGCTTTTAGATCTTTCATAATAAGGTCGTAAGACGGACCAACTTTCTTCTCTGCCATTACTGTGTTAACATTTTAATTTGACTGAGCTGCAATATCTATGTTTTTTTCGTATCTTTGTACAGATATCTTGTTGTGCAAAGATAGCGTAAAAAAAAGGAATGGAAGACAAAACAAAGAAATGAATCGTTTAAACTTACCAAGCTTTGACTTGAAACTGTCCGGAACAAAAGAAAAGCCTAAAATATTTGATATTTTAAGAAAGCGCTATGTGGCTTTGACCCCGGAAGAATGGGTCAGGCAACATTTCATCCATTACCTTATCAATTATAAAGGTTATCCCAAGGCGCTCATGGCAAACGAAGTACAACTCCAAATAGGAAGTAAACTGCTTAGAGCAGACAGTGTGTTGTATGATTTACAGCTAAAACCTAAAATCATTATCGAATATAAAGCTCCCTCCATCCCCATCACTCAGAAAGTATTTGACCAGGCTTTTGCATACAATACGCAGCTCCATGTAAATTATCTGATGGTCTCAAACGGTATAAACCATTATTGCTGCAAAATAGATTATGCACACCACAACTACATTCTCCTTGCAGATATTCCGGATTATCATCAATTATAACTTAGTAGAGTTCCGTTTGCCCCCTGTGTCAATAGGCGTAGAAAGATATTCTTGTCGCTAATCACACAATAATCCATCCTCATCAAAGGTCCATATTTTTAATAACTATTTACGTATTAGAGAAAAATAATGAAAAAGATTTGTATATTTTGTGGCGCTCGTCCCAATTTTATGAAAGTCGCTCCGCTAATCAGATCCATCAAAAACTACAGCAACGAAGGTCATGATATAGCCTATTCGCTTGTGTATGCAGGAGCAGAAAACGATCCGACTCTTGAAAACTCTCTCTTCACGGATCTACAGATAGACCGTCCCGATACTTTCCTGAACGTGGTTTGCGAGAATCTGAATGAGCTGACAGGCCAAGTAATGTCTAAATTTGAATACTATCTTCAGACCAATCCTACCCAAATGGTTGTCGTTGTAGACGATTTGGCCAGTACAATGGCCGCGGCTATTGTCACCAAAAAGCAAGGCATTATCTTGGCACACATTGCGGCAGGAACACGCAGCTTCGATATCAACATGCCAAAAGAAATCAACCGGCTGGTTATTGACGGACTGAGTGACATTCTTTTTACAGCCGGTTTCAGCAACAATAACATCGCTAATAAAGCAGGAACAGAATTATCGAAAGTATTTATGGTAGGCAACATACTCATAGATAATTTAAGATTCAATCATCAGCGTATAGCTGCGCAACAACTTCCCGCAGATGTGAACATGCTCATAGCGGCCTCTGACAATAAGAAACAACCACTGCCCTATCTCATTTTTACACTAAATCGTAAGGCTCTTATCGCAGATAAGAACAACTTACGACAAATGATCGGAGCTATTGACAGGGTGGTAAAAGAGTTCGGAGTGCCGGTGCTTGCCCCATTGCGTAATGATGCGCTCCAAACGGTGCAATCAATGTTAGATCAGAAGAGCGCTATCCACCTGATCGAACCACAATCCTATCTTGCTTTCAGTAAACTGACAGCACAGGCTGCCGGAATTATCACCGACAGTGGTAATGTGGCAGAAGAGGCCAGTTTCAACGGTGTCCCATGTATCACGCTGAACAGCTATACGGAACATATTGAAACGGTAACGGTAGGAAGTAATATTTTAGTCGGTGAGAATGCGGATAGCTTGGCCCAATCACTTCATGACATGCTGGCCGGACAGTGGAAAAAATGTGGAATTCCTGACCGTTGGGATGGCAGAAGCGGTGAAAGAATCCTTCATATTCTTATCGAATCATTGGAATAAAAAAATGTGTTCGATAACAATCTTAAAAAAACTTTATTTTTGAACCACGTATTACTTTTTTTATTATGTTTGCAATAACAAGGGATGGCTAGAAAAATAGGAAAGCGTTTTATCTATTTTTAGAGGATAATCCTTTCACCATCAAAGATACACAAAAGCTATTTCCCCTGTCATTTGGTTAGAACCCTTTTATGAAATTAGAAGGACAATGGATTTATTTAGAAGATAACAGATCTAAGTTTTTTTTTGTTTCAAAACAGAAATTAATAGGCTTGTGTAAAGCGGTAAATTAATCTCCTTTTCATCTCTTAAAAAGTAATAATTTATTTTCGTAATTTAAATTTTAGCTTTCAAGCAATTCAATAGGGTTCTTACTATGGTAAAGGAGGACTTCAGGAGATTCCACAGGTTTATCAAACCTGATTACGCAAGAGGGTGTGTCAAAAATGTACGCATCCTCTTTTTTGATTCCTCGACTTCTTTATGGCTCACCTGATCATTTGTGGGGGGACAAGTTTGCAAGTGATGAAATCTCCGGCTTCATCATTTGTAAGCCCATCCTCATTATTGATTCAGTGTTTCCGTGATTTTGTCAGAAAAAACTACCTGATTTTAACACTTCCGCAACACGTCATCCGGCTGTCGGAATGCCGAAAAAGTCCTTCGTTTTGCCGATTTTTATGCCCTTTTATGCCCAAAGCTATGCTTTTATCGGCTCAAAGCATAGCGATTACGCCGTCAAAGCATAGCTTTTAGCCGGTGAAAGGGCTGCGATTACGGCCTAAAAGCATAGCGATTGAAGGAGAAAAAGTGATGAGAAAGCACCTTGAAAATCGCAACACATTGATAACCAGCGTTTTATAAACTCGCTCTAAAATCGCTTATTTGCGCCCAAGTCTTTTCTTTTTCAGAATAATGCCACTTTTTTGATGGTATATGTAAAGATAATTCAGGGTGTGGCAGATGTCGGTTGATACTTGTAAACCTGTCCCCACTAATTTTCTACTGAACCTTCTTTATTCCATGGGGAACAGACCATACAAGTCGCTGTCTATCTGATCCGTTATCCTACTGAAATCAGCCGGATTACTTTCAAACTTTGTCGTGTCGCCATCCACAATCAACAGGTGGCCTTTATAACTACTTATCCAGTCTTCATAGCGTTTGTTCAAGCCATTGAGATAATCGATTCGAATGGATTTCTCAAAATCTCGTCCACGCTTCTGAATCTGTGAAACCAGATTGGGTATCGTCGAACGGATATAGATCATCAGATCGGGCAACTTCACCAGTGACATCATCAGGTTGAACAGATCGGTATAATTGGCAAAATCTCGGTCACTCATCATCCCCATATCGTGCAGATTAGGGGCAAAGATACAGGCGTCTTCAAAGATGGTGCGGTCCTGGATGATGGTATCCGTGCATTTGGATATCTCAACGACCTCTTTGAAGCGCTTGTTTAGAAAATAAATTTGCAGATTGAATGACCACCGAGACATGTCGGCATAGAAGTCGTCTAAATAAGGGTTGTTATCGACGGGCTCAAAGCGAGGAGTCCATCCGTATCTTTTAGCCAGCATTTTTGTAAGCGTTGTCTTACCGCTGCCTATGTTTCCTGCGATTGCGATATGCATGATTCTTGATAAAAAATAAATTCGTTAACTGAAATAATAATGTTATTTGAAGAGACTGAAAAGATTTTGATCTATCTGATCTACGATATACGCAAAATCTTTCTGCTCGTGCTGAAAATCCATGTGATCAACGTCTATAATAAGTTTGGGTCCTTCATACTTGTCATAAATAAACTCATTATAGCGATTATTCAAATTTTCAAGATAGTCGATGGGCATAGTCTGCTCGTAATCGCGGCCACGCCTCTGAATATTCTGTACCAAATGCGGCACCTCGGCTTTCAGGTAAATCATCAGGTCTGGATATTTCACTATCGTCATCATCTGTTCAAATAGTTCCATATAAGTATCAAAATCACGGTCGGAAAGATTGCCCATCGCCTTATTGTTAGCCGTAAAGACATAAACACCTTCATAGATGGAACGGTCTTGAATAATCGTTTTCTCGGAGTGGGCTATTTCCAACAAATCGCGAAAACGTTGTTTTAGGAAATAGACTTCCAAATTGAACGACCATCGGGGAATATTCTTGTAATAGTCTTCAAGATAGGGATTATAGTCTACAGGCTCAAAACGGGCCTCCCAACCATAGTATTTAGCCAGCATGGTGGTGAGCGTTGTTTTGCCGCTACCTATATTCCCCGCTACTGCAATATGCATTTCTTTTGAGTATTATTATTTCTTCACAAAGGTAAGGCAAAAGGATGAGACAACAAAACTTATGCTGTTTTTTCTACACTTCCGGTACGCCCCGTAGCGGAGCCATAATAGAACCGGCATAGATTTAAGACTAAGATGTCAGATGTCACTCCTATAATACAAGACCAAACACAAAATGGGTCTCTAAAATTTTTATCAAACTTTAGAGACCCACCTTCTTGTTTTTGCAAAATATTATTGGTCAATACGTATTATTATAGCCCTGAGAGTCCCATGCCTCGTCAGCAACTAAAGTAAATGAGGCTCCACGGCCCGGCTCTGTATTTTGAAAGAAAGAGCCCGAATAGGTAGTTACCTTGTTTATCTCAACAGGTACGTTTTCAAAGACACGTTCTTGAATCGTATTTTTTGATCCATCCTGAGCCAAGACTGTTATCTTCAGCTTTTTACCATCGGCATGTGGGAATGTATATATTTCATAGCTCGATGGTGTTTGGTATGCTTCAGGAGCGACAGCCCGAATCTCTGTTTGTCTGGATTTTACCGAACCAAATCCTGTTTCTGCATTAAACGTGCTACTACCACCCGTATAGGTCAACTGAAACTGCTTGACATCTGTAGGAACACGATCATTTAGCTTTAAAACAAACTTGGCTACAGCTCGTTTTAATACAACATCGTATTGCGCTTCACCGTTAATTGTGAGACTTTTACAATAATAAAAGGTATCGGTAACCTTGTTTTCTGAAAATTTAATTTCTTTTGGTGAAGAAATTGTTGCTTTCCCTTTCCCATTATGTGCTATAATAACAACGTTATAGGAACCGGCCGGCAATTGGGTAGAAATCACACCGAAATCCTTGGTTTTAGCATCTTGACTGATACTTCTTACCTTGTTATCACCACTGAATATAACCATATCTACACGCGAACAGATATCTTTCACGGGTTTCGTAGCTCTTACCGTCACTCCTTCGGTATCACTGAAATCAGACATCTGATAAGGCAGAATCGTAAAAACAATGGTATTACCTGTTTTTTCGGTCTTTTTATCTATGTACTTGTCTAAATCTACATGTTCACAAGCACACAAAAGTCCCACAATAAAAATAAAAGAAATACATTTTAATAGCTTTTCCATGTTCATTAGATATTATGTTTATTGTAAATCATTGGCACACATAAGTGCTATCAGGTCGTGAAGTAAAGGAAAGGACAAACCAAGGTGTTTGTCCTTTCACACGATATTATTCCTTGGCATTATCTCTATCCGCAACATTATCACCTTCAGTTGGGGCTAATGTTTCCCGGAAATTTGTTATACTGTTATTTATAAGAATATTATACCACTGCAATAGTTTCTTAATATCACTGTCATGTACGCGATCTTGGTCAAAATTAGGCAGTACTTCCGAAAAATAATCACGCAGCTCCTTATTACTACATTTCTTATAATCCAATGAAGACACCTTGCCTGACTCTTTTTTACTTACGCTTTCCAAAACTTTCCACAAAGGAACGTCTTCTTCATCCGTATATATAGCGATGTCACCAAGGCTCGTTACACGATCTGTAGCGAATGCCGGAATACGTCTATGTGTTTCGTCCAAAGCTTCTACTATAAGATTCATTTTTCCACGAGAAACCAGTTTGTACAGTCCTGGTTTTCCTGCAATTGAGAGAATAGTTTCCATTTCTTTTCTTGTTGTTTAATACTATTATATAATAATGTTGTTTCTTTTAATTTACTTATAAATTATATTTCTCTGTCAAAGTTGTGAGAAGAGTATCCAACTGCGGTTCTATGCAGCATTCCCCATCATTCACAATCTCAAAATCACTTCGCCTGCGCATCTCATCTTGCGACATTTGACATTCTAACCATGCGGCGGCCTTACTGCTACTGATTCGATCTCTCTGCATGATCCGATGTATTCTGACCGACGCCGGTGCTGTCACACACACTATAAAGTCAAACTTAACACGTTTGTCGAAATGTGCCTCAAACAAAATAGCGCTCTCCAACCAATCCATGCCGCTCTGTTCAAAGTCCTGGGCAACATATGGATGCACGACATTGTCTATCGCGTGTTTATTTGCTTCACTTGCCAATAAGAATTTGGCAAGTAGCCTTTTCTGCAACTCATTGTTTTCATACAGTTCCATTCCGACTATGGCTTCAAGTTTCCGGCGCAATTCGAAATTCTCTGTCATCAATCTTTTGGCTGCACGGTCACTATCATAAACCTGAATTCCACGTGCCTCCAACAACTTGCAAACAAAGGACTTACCAACTCCTATTCCGCCTGTGATTGCCACTTTCATTGTTGTTCTATTAAATAATCGACAGCTTCAATATCCAATTTGACCCCACTGACAATATTGGGGAAGGCGCGGATATGGAGTTGACACTTTTCAGAAGCACGACTTTCAAGCTCATGATAATCTACGACAACTGTAAACATTTCAGGCTTCACCATTCTAAACTTACTTGCGCCTACCGTAAACCTCACCCGCACTTTCGATGGGAAGGTACGCAAGACCTTTCCTTGTGGCATATTGATTGCCTGAATGGGCACCTCTACCAACTCTTCAGTCAAAACATCGGGATAAAAAGAAACTTTTACCGATGGTGGTATCAACTTAACACCAGGTATTTTCTTTAACGTAATATTTCTGACAACCGTGTCTTCCACATTCGTCAGATTCAGCTCTTCCGTATAAATATAATGTATACTGTCTAACGTTTTTTTACTTGCATAAACCAGAACGTTCTGTGGCCAGATCTTTGTATTTGCCAGATAATAGCTACGACTGGGCAAGACCCGCCCTCTCAACCTTACAGGAATTCGCTTAGACAGTCCGTAATTAAAGTAAAATACAAACTTATCAGGCTTGATCATAACGATTTTAGAAGACGCAAACAGCTGTGGATAAATAAGTCGTTGTAGATCGCTTGTCGTTACGCTTCCCCTTTCGGTAGCTTTATTGGCAAACTGATTGAAATTGATCAATACGGGGCGAATCCTGTCGCTATATAAATAGGTTGCTATTGTAAAGCCCTTATCCCTCACTGTGACGTGCAAAGTATCGGCAGAATCTGTCGTTAGGACAACATTCTTTGGTACATTCACGATGCGCACGGCTATAGGTATTTCAGCCTCGTAAGTCTCATTCAGTGCCATTAAAAGCCAAAACAAGCCACTCAAAGCCAAAAAGAACAAAAAAATCAGAAACTCTCGGTTCAACCAACTAAACAGAAAGTTCCTGACTACCTTATATATATGTACAAAGCCACCGGACATTTTTACGCTTTAGTAGGCTGCGAAGTAGCGTCGGCAAAAACATAAGCTTTTGCCACAGTGATGACTACACCGCGAGCAATTTCCACATCTACCGTATTCTTTTCAATATCAATATGCTTAACAGTACCGTAAACGCCACCACCGGTTACTACTTTTGACCCTTCTGTCAAAGAGTTCTGAAAGTTACGAATTTCCTTTTGCTTTTTCTGCTGTGGACGGATCATAAACAGCCACATAATCACAAAAATAGCAACCATCATGAAGAGCATACCCATACCACTTCCCCCTTGTGCTGCTGCCTGAGCAGCTAAAAACATTGTATTCATTGTCTTTCTATAAATAAATTTGCATTAATATACTTGTATTCTTAACGTTTCTCTATACGGCTTGTGCCATTGTTTTGGCGACGGTTTTCGCGTACAGGCATTATTTTCAGTAATATACCTTCCCTAATTAGATAACGAGCTATAGAGTCAAGCATACCATTTATATAATTACCACTACGCGACGTGCTGTAGAGTTTAGCCAGATCAACATACTCATTAATAGTAACAGAAACGGGAATATTGGGGAAAGTCATCATTTCTGCCAAAGCGATCTGCATAATAACAACATCCATATAAGCCAAACGCGAGAAATCCCAGTTACGACTGGCGTCACTCATATACTTCTGATATTGCTCGGCATTGAGAATTGTACTACGGAATAGCTTGCGTGCGAACTCCTTGTCTTCTTCATCTTTATATTCCGGCAAAAGTTCTTGGGCACTCTTGGCCTCCGGCTCAAATCGCTTGATCGTTTTCAACACAAACGTATCTACAACCTCCTTGTCATCATTCCAGTACAAACTCTTTTCTTCCAACAGCCCATCCAAATCCCCATTTTCTTGAATCAACTGTTTATAGAGCTTGCGCCACACTTCACGGTCAGCCTCATAAGAATCATCGTCTGACGCCATATAAGCCTGATAAGTTTCGCTCTGTTCTATTTGGTTGCACAACTTTCTGACAGTTTCAATATCGTCAGACCACGTTTGCTTTTGGTTTTCAACAAAATCATTGAGCATTTTATTTTCCTCCAACTGCACTGCAAATTTGTTGTAGGCAAACTTTTGAGAGGGAACTTCCGTTCCTTCACGCTGCGCACGCTGTGTCGCTATTTCCATACGAAGTCGCTCTTCCTTCGTAATAGCCACAATAAGCTCTAACAAATAATTGTATAAGTCATAAGCTTTAGACAAACTGAAAAAAAGTTCTTTTTCAGCTACATCCATGTTTTTGTTTCCGTTTTGATAGTATGCGTAGGTTAACTGAACTATCTTAATGCGTATAAGTTCCCTATTAATCATTCTCCAATAATTATATGGTTTCCTGTAAATGGTATATGTAATTACAATTGCAAATATAGGCAAAAAACGATAAACCCACAAGTAAATCCATGGTATTTTTAAAGTTTTTAATAGCTAACTTTGTGTATATCAAAGAAAAAAACACTACCTTTGCACTGCTTTTCGAATTGAGAACGAATAATCGGCTGTCGCTTATTCAACAATCTCAGTGTGATGGCGAATTAATAATAATTTTAATTTAGAGTAACACAAAGTTATGAAAGAGATTAACGTAACAGGTCAGAAGCGTGAGAACCTTGGAAAGAAAGCTTCTAAAGAACTGCGTAAGCAGGGTTTGATTCCGTGTAATATCTATGGTGAAAAGAAGAATGAAAATGGTCTTCCCGAAGCTCTCGCATTTACAATTCCATTCAGCGAACTCCGTAAGATTATTTACACGCCTCACATTTATGTAATCAACATCAACCTTGATGGTACACATCATACAGCTATCCTCAAGGAAATCCAGTTCCACCCGGTAACCGACGCTCCTCTGCATGTCGACTTCTACGAAGTAAACGACCAGCGCCCCATAACAATCGGTATTCCGGTAAAACTCGTTGGTTTGGCACAGGGTGTTCGTGACGGTGGCCGTATGAACCTGTCTATCCGTAAAATCAACGTAACAGCTCCTTACCAGCAGATCCCTGAGCACCTCGACGTAGACGTTACCAAATTGAGAATCGGCAAGAGCATCAAGGTTGGTGAGTTGTCATACGAGGGGCTGGAGATTGCTACCGGCAAGGATGTTATTGTTTGCTCTATCAAGATGACTCGCAACGCGTCTGTAGCAGCCGCAAATGCCAGCGAAGAAGAAGAGGAATAATAATCACGAATGGATAAATATTTAATCTGTGGGCTGGGAAACCCGGGCGATGAATACACCGGCACCCGGCACAATACAGGATTTATGGTATTGGACGCTTTTGCAAAAGCGTCCAATATTCATTTTGAGGACAAACGTTACGGCTTCATAGCAGAAACTTCTTTGAAAGGGCGCAAGGTTTTCCTGCTCAAGCCCACGACGTTTATGAACCTGAGTGGTAACGCGGTTCGCTATTGGCTCAACAAAGAGAATATCGATCAGAGCCGCCTACTCGTTATCAGCGATGATGTAGCTCTGCCCTTGGGAGCCTTTCGTCTGAAAAGCAACGGCAGTAATGGCGGTCACAATGGGTTGGGCAATATCCAGCAGTTGATCGGGCAAAACTATGCCCGTCTTCGTATGGGTGTGGGCAACGACTTCCCACGTGGCGCACAGGTCGACTGGGTTCTCGGCCATTACAGCGACGAGGAAATGAAAACACTTCTGCCGAGCATCGAAACAGCCGGCGAAATCATCAAGAGCTTTGTATTGGCCGGTATCGACATCACGATGAATCAATTTAATAAATTAGGTAAAAAATAAAAAATCTACTTCACTCCGAATGGCAGAAACAGCAAGAATCGACAAATGGCTTTGGGCCGCACGTATCTTCAAAACGCGTTCTATTGCGGCCGATGCCTGCAAAAACGGACGAGTAACGATCAACGGCATTAACGTAAAGCCGTCGCACACCATTAAGCGCGGTGAGGTTGTCTGTGTAAAGAAGCCGCCTATCACCTACTCTTTCAAGGTTATCGACTGCATCGAGCAACGGGTTGGTGCCAAAATGTTACCGGCAGTCTTAGAGAATGTTACCGATCCCCGACAATATGAATTACTCGAGATGAGCCGCATCAGTGGCTTCATCGATCGTGCCCGTGGTACCGGACGCCCCACTAAAAAAGACCGTCGTGCACTCGACGACTTCATCGAACCCGCGTTGTTTGGCTTTGATGATTCTGATAATGAAAGCTTTGAAAATGACGACTAACGCATCTTAGCTGATACAAATTCTGCGGATAACAAAAAAAAGGTGCGGGCCGTGTTTCACAACACAGTCCGCGCCATACTTTAGAATTGGTAGTGGCGCTTCGATCACAGGTTTTAGCTTCTCGATGTTCGCCTCCTCGCACATCGTCAGCACGTGGCCGGCAAACTGATAGTGCTCCATGTTCTGGAGCCGACTGAGTTGAATTGTTTTTGGTTCCATGATGTTTTTGTTTAAGGGTTAGTTGTTTTTATGGTTCGTAGGGGTACGCTGGTCGGTTTTTCTTGTTTCGCGGCCGTCGTAGGCCTACGCGGGTTAGTTTTTTTTGTTTTTCATGAATTGTAGCCCTACGACGCTCATTTTTTGTCGTTTTCTGCTCGTCGTAGGGCTACGACAGGCTATTTTTCTTATTTTCTGTTCATTGTAGGCCTACGCGGATCGGTTTTTCTCATTTTCCGCTCGTCGTAGGGCTACGCGGATCGGTTTTTCTCATTTTCCGCTCATCCGAGGCCTCGGATAAACAAAAACCGTGAAATTTGGCATTGCCCACACGACGGAAAACGGAAAATCCAGGCCGGCGGTTTGCGGGAAAACTATCGTCCCACGCTCTCGGACGATGCGGAGCGTGGGGGACGGGAAGACGTGATTCGTAATTTGTAAAAATCACCTGCTAACGATGGCAGAGAGAAACTCGTGCGGTTCGTAAACAGTGAGTTTCGATGTCGCGAAATCCGGCTTGTTGCGCGTAACGATAACATCGCACTGTGCTGTGAGCGCAGAATCATGTTGAAAGCATCCTCGAAATCATGAAAATCGGAATGGATGGCATGGCTTACCGTATCGGCATCCACGGTCGTAACGTGGCAGAGGGTCGTGAAGCGGTCGAACAGGTTCATGAATTCCGCATGGCTGCGCTTGTGGTGCGCGCTCAGAATGTAACCGGCTGTGGCAAACGAGAGCGAAGACACATATAGGCGTATCTTCTGTCGCTGCGCCAACGTAACGATTGTTGCGGCTTCCGGGAAGCCGTTGCGGCTGCCAAAATAGTCAATGAGCACATTGGTGTCAAGAAATACGTTTCTCATTTGTATTTCGCTACTAAATAATCCAACTTTGCCTGTTTGGCATCGAACGTGTCGGGCAGTTCAAACCCCTTGACGAGTGCAGCCACTTCGGGTGAAACCATGATGTCGGTTTCGGTGATTACTGTACCTTTGGCAGGATTCATCGTGGGTTCTTCAACCGACGCCATCAGCTTTTTAGCCAACCAGTGACGGTTTTGTGCCGACAGCGAAAGTCCTTGCAAATAACTCCACAGATTGTTCATTGATGCGATATTCATATTTTTGCCTCCTTTAATATTGTCTCGGTGCAAAAATTGTGCAAGCGAGTGCAAAGAAAGTTTACTTTCAATTTGCCGAGCGCCGCCAATTTTCTGCAAAAATTGTGCAAGCATGTGCAAAGAAAATTTGCGTTCAATTTGCCGAATGCCGCCAATTTTCTGCAAATATAGCGTTTTCTTGCGGCAATTCCAAATCTGCTGCGTGGATTTTCGTTTCCGTCGTGTGTCAGTATGTCAAAGAGCGAGGGGATAGTAGCCGCCAAAGCCTTGGTTCGACAGATAACGCGCTAAAAACGTTGCCCCCCAAAGCCGCCGCCAAACGGCAAGCGGCCCGAACTGATGATCATCGGTCGCATGCCGGGACCTCTCGGCCCTCGATGACGCATGCCTTCGCGAGCTTGCTTGCCGCCGAAGATGTTCAGTCGATATACCAAGTGGAGCATGACATAGCTGTTAATGCTGTTATATTGGGTATCGCTGCTCTGCAACGCGTTGATCGTTCGGCTCACGTTGCTCTGGTTGCGCAGCAAATCATAGAACTGCAACATAACCGTAAGGACACTACCCCGCAGAAAGCCTTGTGACACCTGAGCGTTCCAAATAAGCTCGTCGGTATTCATGCCCTTGCTGCTATAGCCCCGACGGCTGTTCTCGTGCAGATCGGTAGAAATGCTTGTGCCCCATGGAGCGGTCACGCCAAGCGTCGCGCCGTAGGAATATTGCCAAGTGTCGAGGTTGCTCTGGCTCAACAACTTGTTACGGCTGTGAGTGTAATTAAGCGTTCCGTCGAGCTCGAACTCCAGCCAACTGTTGCGGTATCCGGCCGACAGACGTTCCGACACGGCGGTCGAACGCGTCGTGTTCTTGACCGAACCGGAGTGGGCATTTTGGCTCAGATAACTCACATAGTTATTGTATCGCAGATGTGAGAACGTATTAATATTAAAATATCCGGCCGAGTCAATTGCCGTATTGAACATGAATCCCAGATTAGCGTCCCAGTTGCCGTTGATATTCTCCGGGCGTGTAGTGCGTCCACCGGTCTGTTCGTCGTAGGTCACCATGTTGCTGATGCTGTTGCGGGTGCTGTTGTAGTTGGCAAAGGTCATGACGGCCCGCTGGCGATTTTCTATATAAGTGTTGTAGAAAAGATTGAAGCTGTTGGTGAAAGAGGGCTTCAGGCCGGGATTGCCCTTCACGATATTGAGCGGATTACTGTCATCGGTGATATCGAGCAAGTTGGCCAAACCAGGTTGTGCGGTCGTACCACGATAATTGACGCGCAGATTGCTCATCTTGTTGAAACGATAACGGAAATCGAGCGTAGGACTGAAATTGGTTACGGAGCGAGTCGTATCGACATGGAGTCCCTGATAGTCCTGAACATATTTGCTGCTCTGCGGCTGTAACATCACGCCCACGTTGAAATTATATTTCTCACGTATCACGCGCAACATCACTTCTATCTCGTGAATATAGTTTCTGTATTCCGAGAAACGGCTCAGCTTCGTGTCGAGATAGGTTTCTATCGAGTTGGTCAGCTTGTTCAAATACGGATTCCAACCGCCATACACTAAGGGCAGCCCGGCAAAGTAGTCTTCGCCCAGATTGCTGAAGTCGTAGGTGGAACGGTCGCTCTTGCTGTACTTATACTGATACTGGTAACTGAACTGCAGAAAAGCCGCACGGAAGATGGGTTCGCTATACGCGAGCTTCAGACTGTAGCCCCGGTTCTTGCTCGGAGTCAGATTCCAGCGATTGGTCTGGTAGGTAGAATCCGTTCCCTGCGCGTTCAACACCTGATAAAGATGCACATTGCTTAACGATAAGTTCTTGTTGGTGCTGCTACCCGTATTGAATTCCGTTCTAAACGTAATGTTGCGGCCACGGCTACCAAACTTACGATTCAACTGAGCCACAGCTCTGAAGTTCTTATTGTCACCATACGTCAGTTCTGAATTGCTTCGACTGTTGACCAGCTGATTGGCCGCGTCAAGTTGCGACAGGCCGGCCGCGCTCAACGGGTCGGTCACCGTCAGGTAAGGGTCGGCGTTAAACGTCGCCGAATTGCCGAAAGCACGACTGTCATTAGTCGAATACGTAAACGACGGACGAAACAGGATATTGGTCATCGTATCGGGAGTCCACTCCAGCCGCAGGCGACCATCAAAGCTGTTGCTGCGGTTGAAAGTTTGGCTGACACTGTTGGAGAACGCGCCCGCCTTACTCACAAAACTCTGCACGGCACTAATCGAGCGACGGTCGCCGTCGGAATGATTCCATCGGGCACTGGCGTCGAACTTCAACTTGTTCTTTTTCTCATAATTATAGTTGAAGCCCAACATCTTGGCGGCGTTCAAACCATTCTGGCCACCGCCCCACCGGCCACCGCCACGGCCGAACCCCATGTCGTTGGTATTGTTGGCATTGGCGAAGGCCATCAGCTGATTCTCGTCATTAAAGTAGGCTCCCATGCCTCGGGCTGCATAGCGGTCTTTCGTGCCTGCAGACAAATCGATGTTGGTAAACATGCCTTTGTTCATGCCGGGCTTCACGCCAAAATCGAGTACGGTAGACTCGTCGCCGTCGTCAATGCCGGTAATACGGGCCAGGTCGCTCTTCTCGTCATAAGCCTTAATGTTATCAATAATCGAGGTTGGTATATTTTTTAAGGCCGTCTTTGTGTCTCCGGTCATGAAGTCCTTACCGTCCACCTTTATTTTCTTCACCGTCTTGCCGTTAATCGTGATGGAGCCGTCATCACTCACCTGAGCGCCGGGGATGCGCTTCACCAACTCTTCCACCACCGAACCTTCGGGTGTGCGATAAGCCGCGGCATTATAAATGAAAGTATCTTCTTTCAGAGTCACCTTACGGGCCTGTCCCGACACCGTAGTACCTTTCAGCATGATAGCCTCAGCACCCAAAGTTATTTCGCCCAAAGCAATATCTTTACTACCCACTACAGCCAATCTCTTGGCATATTGCTTATATCCTACGCTGGTAATTCTGATGATATAATCACCGGTCTTAGGAGTCTTCAGCACAAATTGCCCGGTTTCGTCCGACACGGTTCCCGCAGCGAAAGTGCTGTCTTTGGCATTGAGCAACTGCACGGTTGTCTGCACAAGCCCTTCCTTGGTATCACGATCGATTACACGTCCCGTTACGGACGTCTGTCCATACATCGATACGGCGACTACTATAATAAAAAAGAGTAGCAAAAAACGTTTCATCGAGTTTGGAAAAATACTATTCTGATTTGAGTTTTTGACGCAATGCCCCTACCATCGTTTAACGACGGATATGAAAATCTACATAAAAAAATGCAAAAAAATGATTTATTCCAAGAGGAAGATACCACCCTGCGGTCAGCCTATCGGCATGATCAGGCAGTTATAGAAACGTAAGGCTGACGCCCTCATCACTTGCAAGTCTATCTTCATCGTTTTCCGAATAAGCCAATATTTCCTCCTTGCATAGTCAGCATTCGGATGATAAAATTTCATAAGACTTAACTTTGCAACCGTCGTAACTGTTACGGTGGTTACAAAATCAGCAAATTCTATCGAATTGGCAAAGGCAAGACTTGTTTAATTCGCGAATTTTCACTGATTTTACTAAATATATTCGGGTTTAATCGTAGCCTCTATTTTCAGTGAATTACCGGCTGTGTGTTACGTACCGCGATTAACTCCTACACATTTGGCTAATCTTATGCCTAATTATTTAAATGGACTTTATTCTTTTATATTGCTGTCCGGTAAACATTTTTGTTATATAAAAGTTAAGGGCTAAAATC
>NZ_JAERMS010000031.1 GCF_017426725.1 Prevotella illustrans
TTTGATGAAACTTTATATGCGTTTTCACAAAAATTATTTAGGACACTATTGGAAATAATGGCTAATCATTTACAAATATAATTCGTTAAACATGAAACAGAAAGAAGTAAAGAAGCAGATGTACGTCTGCCCGGCAATCGAAATCATCGGTGTGGATTTTAAGCATCCGATATTACAGGCAAGCGGAGACCACTCCACTATTGGACAAGGAGGAACTTTCGGCAACGCCAAGCGGGGAAGTTTCCTGGAAGAAGATGGAGAACAGGTCGTTTCAGAAAGTATGAATACGTGGAGTACTGCGAAATGAGTAACCAAAGAAAAGACAACAAAATGAGACATAAGCATTTGTTCCATGCGGCACTGTTGCTTACGGCAATGGTACTCGCGGGTTGTGCCAACGATGAGACTACGCAGGTCGAAGATACACAGATCAAAACAGCGACGGAAACCGTCGCCGTGACATTCATGAACGAAGAGCCCGCGGCGCAGGCTGAGCCTACTACGCGCACTTCCATACAACACAGCTTCGGCAACGGAGCTACGCCCTATTGGTCGGCAGACGACAAGATATGGGTGAAAGACACCGAAGGCAACTTCCGGCAGAGCGGCGCGGGCGAGTTTAACTCGGATATGACGCACGGCGTGTTCACGCTGTCGGGGACATTCACTAATGGGTGTATGGTTAATTACACCGGCGCGAATGGAACGGCAGGTGACAAAGTAACTATCGCCACCGAGCAGACGCAATCGCAACCTAATGACTTCAGTCACGCCGGCGTTTCGGGCGACTGCGGTACGGCAACGGCTTCAGGCAATGGCAGCGCGTTCAAGTTCAAGCTCGACCATAAGGCCGTTTACTTGGCCGTGATGCCGCGCTGCACAAATGCGGCGCTCGGACAGAACATCTACCTCACCAAAGTGGTCGTGACCTCGGCCGGTACCAACATTGCCGGCACGTTCGATTTCTCCACCGGCTCCATCGGTACGGCGGCAAGCGGTGCACGGAGCGTCACGCTCTCCACGAAGGACGCAACCGCCGGCAGCAGCTATGAGAACGGCTTCCCCCTGACCAACACCACTACAAGTCAGGCGACCAACGCCGCCTATATGGTCATCGCTCCCGGCACACACACGCTTACGGTGGATTGCTACATCTATGACCCCGCGACCAAAGTCGAGGGCGCTATCAGCCAGACCATCTCTGGCTCTTTCAACGCAGGGGCGATATATGACGTGACGGCAAACGTCACGCCGAAGATCAAACGTGGCATTGATTCCTATTACATGTGGGATGCTGTGAAACCCTACTGGAACGGCGTAACCTTGCCCGACGTGCTCATAAACAATACCAATTACACCACCTACGGTAGTATTCCAACCACCGGTACCGACCGCTGGTACAACACCGAAGAACACAGCGTAGGCTTTCTCACCAATGCCTCCCACTCCTGCAAGGACGCTCCCAACGTCAACGAACTGTACTATTACGTGAAGTACGGCGATCCCCATTATGACAAGAATTGCCTATGGTCTTTCCGCAATCACCTCTATAAGGGTGGGCTATGGCTGAAGAAACAGCAGGTGATATACAATGATCTGAAGGCCGCGGGCTATAACCAGCTGACTGCACAGAGTGACATGAAGGAGAAATTCTACGCATCCGCTACCGACGCAGGCAAAGATTACCGCAAAGAATACGTCACCACATCCTCCGTCCCCTCTACTGCTGCACTTACCAATACCTCCGATTACTTCTTCCTTCCCTCATCGGGTTACTTCCTTTCAGGCACCCTTTATGGCCTTGGCGAACAGGCTTACTACTGGTCGTCGAGTGGCTACCCGATGGAATTCTATAACCGTAACCGCGGAGATCGCCTGTTTTTCTACGATAAAAGTGTGAACGTATATTACAACAATCGTCATTACGGTCATGCCATCGGCACGTTCGAGTGATTTACAACAGTTTTTTAATGGAGGATAAAGTCAACACAAAACTGAGCACCCGGGAAAAATACGGATTGTAAGAGACAAACATAAAATAGTCCTATCATTATCTCGCAAGGGAGTTTGATAGGACTATTTTTATTATAGATGGATGTCTTGTTTCAGATAAAAAGAATTCTGGAATTTGACCTTTGAAGCCACGTGGGATTGACACGCCCTCATCCTTTATGATATATAATAGAAGATTAAGTTTGGATTAAATGATCAAGAAATTTATCTAAGTCTTCATCTAAGTCGCTCATTAGATCTCCGCCAATGATAATCGTGTCGTCATCAGCGACATAGGGTTCTGCGATATTTTCATGATCATCGTCTTCAAGCACAAAACTGTAGGGCTTCAGAATGCCAAGTTTATCTATGATGGAACTTTTGTCAACCAATATCTTTCTAAGTATATCTGTAATGTGGGTATAGAATAGTTCATCCTTGTTATCTATCCATTGTTCAACAACACAGCGTGTTATCTCTTCCTCGTCATCATTGTAGGCTCTCATCTCACCAGATTCTTGATTGACAAGGATATGAATGTCTGTCAATACACAATTCTCCTCACTTGTCTCAGGATATTTTTGGATGATTTTATTAATAAACCTGTCAATTTGTTGTAATGTCTGTTCAGAGGTGTTCATAGAATGGATGCTTTAGTCTTTAATTTGCCTTTATCCTATAACCGATATGTTGTCACAAGGGAATATTGCCAGCACTTAAAAGACATATTTTATTATATGCAAAGATATACTATTTTTTGATTATATGTTTTTTTTCATAATAATTTTTCCGTTATTTTGTTCTTTTGTAGAATAATAACAGTAATATCAAAGCCATAGCCTCCTTTTCTATTATCTTTGCTCGCAAAATAACGATATGCGTAAAGTAATATTGATCATTATGATCTCTTTTGTTTCCGCGGTTAGCTTGTCTGCCCAGTCTAATCAGACCTTGAGAGATTCATTGGCTAAAGCTACAGACTTATTGGCTTATCATCCGGACAGTATTGATTTAAGGTTAAAGAAAACTTCTTGGAATATTCTGTTAGAACAGTGGAATTATGCCAAGGAGGATTTAGACAAGGTGCTTTTCCTCGACCCTAATAATATCGCCGGGCTTTATTACAGGGCTTTTGTAAACGAGAAGTTAGGTCGGTTGAATTTTGCCCGGCTTGATTACGAGCATTTGCTCATGTTGGTTCCGGGAAATTTTGATGGTCAGCTGGGATTAGCTTTGCTCAATCAGAAATCTAAGCATTTTACAGAAGCGTTTGATCAGGCAAACAGCTTGGTGAACCAATATCCGGACAGTGCTGTTGCTTATGCGGCGCGTGGCGGAATTGAAAAAGAAAGAGGCTGGTTAGAATTGGCTATATTTGATTACTCTGAAGCCATTCGGCGAGATCCGTCTAATCAAGATTATCTATTGAACAGGATTGATTTGTTGTTATCGACCAAACAAAATGAGGCGGCAATTCGGGATTTGGATCGGCTTGTATCACTTGGAGTCAATAGAAATTCACTTCTGGAATTATATATTAAAGCCAAAAAATAAGGTATTCTGTTATGATGAATCATAAATGATAAAGTCCTCCGAAGAAGATGAAAATGTCTTTCGGAGGACTTTTTGTTGTCAAGTAAAAGTGGTGGGATTATCTCATTCCAAAAATTTTCTTGATAAACTTTTTAATACCACTTTCCTTTTTTATTGTTTGTGCAGCTGTTTGAGGGACTTGTTGCCTATTGGCTTGGCGCTTTTCGCTTTGTGGATTGTTTCGTTTCTTGTAGTTCCCCTCTACATTGCCACGACGCTTGCTGCGAGTCTGCTGTTCGCCATTGCGAGAAGGACGAGAGGAATTGTTGCGCTGCTCGTTTTTATTTTCACGTAGTTCGTTACCTCGTTTTTCGCCGCGTTGTGTCGCGTTCTTATTACCACGTTGCTCTTGATCATTCCGTTTATTGCGAGAGGGATCATTGCGTTGGTCTTTACGGCTATCCTTATTGGAAGGTTGTCCACTCTCCGCTGTTGCATTGCGTTGGCGCCGATTCTGTTGCTTCTTGTCTTTGTGCGATGTTTGCTCTCTGTCATTGCGGCGGCGGCTCTTGGCTGATGTTCCTTTTCTGGGTCGGCCTGCGGATTTGTATTCCGGAGCCTCACCGAGTCCTTCGGGCAGTGCGATCTTTTCAACTTCCTTACCGAGAAATTTCTCAATTTGTTGGAAATAAAACATATCGTCATTGCTGATCAGGGTAATAGCAACGCCATCACGGTCCGCACGTGCCGTACGCCCTATTCTGTGTACGTAATCTTCTGCGTCGTGAGGAACGTCATAGTTGATAACCATTGCTATATCATCAATATCAATTCCTCGAGCAACAATGTCTGTAGCTACCAACACGTCGAGTTGACCACTCTTAAACTTGAACATGATATCATCGCGCTGAGCTTGATCCAAGTCAGAGTGCATTTCGCCGCAATTAATATTTTTCTTCCGGAGTGCCCCATTAACTTGTTTTACCTTCAGTTTACTGCCGCAAAAAATGATAACACGTTTTAAGTCGCCACTTTTAAAGATGTCTTTGATAATGCCCAACTTCTGCGTCTCATAGCAAATGTAACCTTTCTGTTGAATTTTTTCTGCGGGTTTACTGACAGCGAGTTTTATTTCAACGGGATTTTTCAATAAGGTCTTGGCCAACTCTTCAATCTTTGGCGGCATCGTGGCGGAGAACATAATGGTTTGACATGTCTTGGGTAGTTTGGCCGCTATTTTCATAATATCTTCAGAGAAGCCCATGTCGAGCATGCGATCAGCTTCATCCAGCACGAAAAATGAAACCTTGCTCATATCGACATTGCCAAGACTCATGTGGGAAATAAACCGACCGGGAGTAGCAATCACAACATCTGCCCCTAACTGTAGGCTCTTCAGTTCTTGGTCATATCTGTTTCCGTCATTGCCGCCATATACGGCTACACTGCTTATTCCGTTCAGATAATATCCAAACCCTTGCATCGCTTGGTCAATTTGTTGTGCCAATTCACGGGTCGGACTCATAATTAAACAATTGATGGCTGATTTAGGATAATCACCGTCATCAAGTTTACTCAGAATTGGCAGCAGGTAAGCTGCAGTTTTCCCGGTTCCTGTCTGGGCTACGCCAAGAACGTCGTTGCCTTTTAGAATTTCAGGAATACATTTTTCCTGTACCGGTGTACAGGTGGCAAACCGCATATCATATAACGCGTCAAGCACATTGTCATTTAAATCTAATTCGTCAAAATACATATTTTTGGTTTTGTTATAGAAATTGCCTTTTGCATTCGGCCTATACCGAAACTCATCATCTGCTACAATTTCTTATTGTTAATATTTAAATTTATAAATACCCGTATTTGTTGGTACATGGTATTAGTTGGGAGCCTGCCTATAGCAGAAATAGGCTACAATGGCGAAGAGCGCGTTGGGCACCCATGCCGCTAACATTGGTGGGACTCCGGCGTTGATGGCAAATGTCGCCGACACAGTTTGCAGCATGATGTAGATAAAACTCAGGGCCAAGCCCACGCCCAAGTATAATCCCATTCCCCCCTTTCGCTTCTTTGATGAAAGTGACAGACCAATAATTGTTAAAATGAAGGAAGCGAAGCTGGATGCTATCCGTTTATGGTATTCAACTTGATATTGAACGACATGCCCGGATCCTCTGTCTATTTGTTTTGAAATATAGTCGCTTAGTTCTGGACTGGTAAACGTCTCTTGCTGCCCCTTGGAATATACGAGATCAGTTGGCTCCATGATAATCAGTGTATCTTTGGATATTCCTGATGTTATATGTTCTCGTAGCCCTTTAAGTTCACGTATCTTCCAGTTGCTGGCCGTCCAGTGATATTTGGAATCCGCAATGGTGTCATATTGTATTTCCATTGCGGTCATGTGGCTGACTAGCTTCTTGTTTTCAAATTTATCCAAAGAGAAACCGTAGCCTTTCTTCATGTTGTTATCGTAGTGCTGAATATAGGCTATTGTGCCTTTATCCACTTGAAGCTGTACGTTATCGGCCGCCGTATTCTTCCTTTTATTCTTATACATGGATTCAAAATTCTGCTTGATGACGGTTCCATGCGGAATAACGAATGCGCTGAGATAGAACGAAAGGGCCGAAATCAGTATGCACGAAATCATATAGGGCCTCATGAGCCGTTTAAATGATACGCCTGCGGCCAACATGGATATAATTTCTGAATTGCCTGCTAATTTCGATGTAAAGAAAATAACAGCAATAAAAACAAACAGCGGGCTAAACAAGTTGGCAAAATAGGGTACGAAGTTGAGGTAATAATCTACGACAATAGCTCGGAACGGAGCATGATATTCCGTAAATTTTGCCAGATTTTCATTAACATCAAATACGATCGATATACTGATAATTAGGAGTATAGAATAGATATAGGTTCCAATAAATTTTTTGATGATATACCAATCCAGTCGTTTGATATAGCGAAAGGGATTAGCATATTTCATCCATTCCATCTTTTTCCCTAACCATTGTAGGCTCTGTCTCAGCCAATCAGTGTGATGATAAAAGAATCTAAAGAGTCGATGAAGCCATGCGGGATGAAGTGAAAGGAATCTCACTATCCTATAGAATCTGCGGTGTCTTCTGATCTGGTGCAATGATTTCATACGTTCTTCTTTAAATCCGTTGTCCGAGCTGATCGATAATGGACGTTTTCCATTGTACGAAATCTCCAATCTCAATGTGCTGCCGTGCATCTGTAACCAAGCGTAAATAGAATGCCAGGTTGTGAATGCTGGCAATCTGCATGGCCAGGAACTCCTGTGCTTTGAAAAGATGGTGCAGATAGGCTTTGGTGTAGATTAAATCTGTCTCACAGCCATCTGGATCAATGGGTGAAAAGTCCATTTCCCATTTCTTGTTGCGCATGTTCATCGTCCCATTATAGGTAAAGAGCATGGCATTACGCCCGTTGCGTGTCGGCATGACACAGTCAAACATATCAACTCCCCGCTCTATTGCTTCTAATATGTTTTGTGGTGTTCCTACTCCCATGAGATAACGAGGTTTATCTTTTGGAAGAATCTCGTTGACAACCTCTATCATATCATACATTACTTCTGTTGGTTCGCCCACAGCCAATCCACCTATTGCGTTGCCATCAGCCCCCTTGTCTGCTACATATTTGGCAGCTTCTTGCCGTAAGTCCTTGAAAGTACAACCCTGTACGATGGGAAAGAGGCTTTGCTGATAGCCGTATAGGGATTCGGTTTCCTGACATCGTTTGATGCAGCGATCCAACCAACGCTGAGTTAGTTGCAGACTTTTTTTAGCGTAATTATAATCACTCTGTCCGGGAGGGCATTCGTCAAAGGCCATCATGATATCTGCGCCGATGATTCGTTCGGTATCCATTACATTTTCCGGGGTAAAGAAATGCTTGGAACCGTCGATATGAGAACGAAACTCACAGCCTTCTTCTTTCAACTTTCTGATACCAGAAAGGGAAAATACTTGAAAACCGCCACTATCCGTAAGTATCGGACGATTCCATCCATTAAACTTATGGAGTCCGCCGGCAGTTCGGAGTACTTCCAAACCTGGGCGTAAATACAAATGATAGGTATTTCCAAGTATGATTTGCGCTTTAATCTGTTGTCGTAATTCGTTAAAATGAACTCCCTTAACAGCTCCACATGTACCCACGGGCATGAAGATAGGCGTCTTGATTCGGCCATGGTCTGTAGTGATGATTCCCGTTCTGGCATCACTGGCAGAATCTGTATGCTGGAGTTCAAATTTCATGAGCTTTTGCCTTTGTATCTTCAGGAATAGTTAAATCGATTGGACTTTTAACTTTTTCATCAGTTAGCGCAAAATCCCAAACATCCTGTACATTTTCGACATAGTGAAATTCCACACCTTTGCGATAGGCTTCTGGAATTTCTTCTATGTCCTTTCTGTTGTTGGCACATAAGACGATGTCTGTAATGCCGGCTCTTTTGGCAGCTAGAATCTTTTCTTTGATACCACCAACCGGCAATACTTTTCCACGCAGTGTAATTTCACCGGTCATAGCTGTATTTTTGCGGACCTTACGCTGTGTCAGCGCTGACGCGATACTGGTCGCGATCGTTATACCGGCCGAAGGACCATCTTTTGGAGTTGCGCCTTCCGGAACATGGATATGAATATTCCAGTTTTCAAATATTCGATAATCTATACCTAATGTGTCAATGTGGGCTTTAACATATTCTAACGCAATTACGGCACTCTCTTTCATTACATCGCCCAAATTGCCTGTCAGTGTAAGTTTGCCGCTCTTCCCTTTGCTGAGACTTGTTTCTATAAACAGAATTTCTCCACCAACCGTTGTCCAGGCCAAACCAGTGACTACACCTGCATAATCATTACCTTGATAAATATCTCGATAGAAAGGGGGCTTACCCAACAATGATTCGATTTCTGTAGGCGTGATGGTTGAAGTTTTGAGTGCGCCATCCATTTTCTTGAGAAAAGCGAGCTTACGAAGGGCTTTATTAATCTGTTTTTCCAATTGTCGCACCCCGCTTTCACGTGTGTACTGCTCAATGATTTTCTCTAAAGCCAGTTTAGTAAACTTTACCTTTTCCGCCTCGTTGTCAAGGCCTGTATTCTTAATTTCCTTAGGTACAAGGTGACGTTTGGCTATTTCAAGTTTCTCTTCCGTAATATATCCACTAACCTCAATGATCTCCATTCGGTCTAGAAGTGGGCGGGGAATATTGCTCAGGTCATTGGCGGTGGCGATAAATAACACTTTGGACAAATCATAATCCACATCTAAGAAATTGTCATGAAAGGCGTTGTTCTGTTCCGGATCCAACACTTCCAAAAGTGCGGACGATGGATCCCCGTTGATGGTATTTTGGCTCACCTTGTCTATCTCGTCAAGAATGAAGACGGGGTTACTCGTTCCGGCTTTCAGCAGACTTTTTATGATGCGGCCGGGCATGGCCCCGATATATGTTCTACGATGACCTCTGATTTCAGATTCGTCGTGCAAGCCACCTAACGAGATACGTACATACTTGCGCTTCAGCGCTTCGGCAATACTTTTGCCAAGGCTGGTCTTTCCGACTCCGGGAGGGCCGTAGAGACAGATGATAGGTGATTTTAAGTCGCCACGCAGACTTAGGACGGCTATGTATTCCAGAATGCGCTCTTTCACCTTTTCCATGCCATAGTGGTCATGATCGAGGATATGCTTCGCACGCTTGAGGCTGAGGTCGTCTTTTGAGTATTCGCCCCATGGTAGGCTTACCAAGTTTTGAAGATAGTTTACTTGGGTGCTATATTCCGGACTTTGCGGGTTGAACAAGTCAAGCTTCTCAAGTTCCTTGCGGAATACCTGCTCAATCTCAACCGGCCATTTCTTGCCTTGTGCCTTCTCTTCCAACTCTATTTTCTCGGAAGTTCCGTTGCCGTTGCCCAGCTCTTCTTTGATATTCTTAATTTGTTGCTGAAGGAAGTACTCGCGCTGCTGCTCGTCCAAGTCTTCACGGGTCTTTGAACGAATATCTTTCTTGATCTCTACATACTGCTGTTCACGATGAAGGGCTTTCAACGTTTCATAGATACGCTCCAGTATTGTGTTTTGCCTGAGCATGTTAAACTTATCTTTGACGGAGAACGGCAGATTACAGCAGATATAGTTCACCTTGATGAGATTTTGCGAAATGCTGTCCAGAGAGTATTGTAACTCATTCGGAATCTCATCGTTGTCAGAGATATATTGACTGGTGGAGGTAAGCAAGTCCTTGTAAGCAGTCTTGCAAATCTTATTATCCATCGTCACGTCATCCTCCGGAGCCGGATAGACAGATCCGGACAAGAAAGGGTGATCTTGTACCAAATCGTGAATTTCGCACCGTCCCAGCCCCTGTACGATGGCTGTCACCTGATGGTTAGGACCAGGCATGTCAATAACTTTGATCAGTCTTGCAAAAACGCCAATCGGATAAAGGTCACCCAAGGTCGGACTGCTGACATTTTCATCCTTTTGTGAGAAAATAGCAAAATTAGTAGGGTGATGTGATATGTGTTCCAGAAGATTGAGGCTGGCTTCTCTTCCTATCAGAATCGGAGTCATCACCCCGGGAAACAAAACGATATTTCTTGTTGCAAGAATGGGAAGCACTCCTCCTTTTTCCTCATTGAACAAACTTGTGATGTCACCCTCAAAATCAGCGATCATCTGTATAGTAGCATTACCTTTGTTACTCATTTTATATTTAAAATATAAATCTATATATAATGCTGCAAAGTTACATAAAATAGCCGTAATATCCGCATAAATTTGGAAGTTTAACGCAGTTCTGCCATAGATTGTAAAATCTTTGTCTTATGTTATGCGTTTATATGGGAATCGCCAATTAGTCGCGGTTAAAATTTATTTTAGTTTTATGTAATGCGATCGAGACCTTAATTAGTATTAAATAAATCTTGCCACTTTATTTATTTTGACGCAAAAACGTTTTGGCAAGGAAAGTTTTTGTTATCTTTGCAACATAGAAATAGTACCCCGGCCTACCGCTGGCATGCAAATGCGAGAGGAAAGTCCGGGCGACATAGAGCACTCCGCTTCTGAAAATGGAAGGCGATGGTGACATCGGGTGCGTGCAGAAGAAAACAACCGCCTCGCAAAAGGTAAGGGTGAGAAGGTGGTGTAAGAGACTACCAGGCACTAAGTGATTAGTGTGCTGTGCAGGCCGGAGGTCGCAAGTTCATGTAAACCGCAGGATGAAAGCTGCTCGCTTGATATTGTGCATAACACGATACTGCGGAGGGTAGAACGCTCGAGCTATGAGGTGACTTATAGATTAGATAAATGGTAGGCATTCTTTACGGCTTTCTTAGGCTGGTGAGAACACAGAACCCGGCTTACAGGGGTGCTATTTCTTTTTTTTTTGTTTTTCAATCGTTACATTTTTCTTCTTTTACAATAACATGGAACTACCAGACTTTATGAAGTATAAGGATAAATTCACGAAAATGGAATTTGTCGAAAAAATCCAGCGAATCGCTAAGCGTTCGGGTGTCAAGTTGGTTTACGCAGCCCTTATTTTGTATTATACTTTGGAGAGCGACCGAGTGTCCGTGAAAGACAAGGCTATCATTATCGGGGCCTTGGGCTATTTGATTAGCCCTATGGACATCGTGCCTGACGCCATACCTATTGCGGGCTTGAGCGATGATATAGCCGTACTCATCTATGTGCTCAAGAAGATATGGGGGCAAGTGTCGGAAGACGTGAAGGAAAAAGCAAAAAACAAACTGAAAGCGTGGTTTGACGAAGAGGAAATCCTACCGGCCGACCACTTGTTCGAAGAAGATCCCGTTCAAGACCCTGTGTGATGTTAAGATATCAATGCGGGATAAGCCTCTTTATTCCGGAAAAAGAAGAAAGGATGGACCTCACGATAGATATTCTCAATATTGTTTCATATCTCCTATATTGCGTAGAGGCTTGACTAACTGATGTCGGGTGAGCCATATAAAAATGAGGAGGTTGTGCCAGCGTTTTGACACAGCCTCCTTTGTAATTGTAGTCGGTACGAGAATCGAACTCGTATGCCAAGATTGAGAATCTTGTATCCTAACCGTTAGATGAACCGACCGTCAGTCTCTTTTTGCAAGTATTTTCCTGCGGAAGGAGGGGGATTCGAACCCCCGGTACGGTAACCCGTACGGCAGTTTAGCAAACTGCTGGTTTCAGCCACTCACCCATCCTTCCTCAAGGTATGTTCTTTGCTGCGCATCGTTTTTTAATGCGGTGCAAAGGTAGTGGTTTATTTTCTTTCTTCCAAATGTTTTGAGCTATTTTTTTGAGCTTTGTAAAATAATTATTTTGTAATTTGTTGCGTTTATATAGCATAGTGCTTGATAGTCAGCATGATAGCTGTCGTGTTCTGAAAGCTGCCCTTTTAGCTTGCAAAAGCAGCCCTTTTGGCTTCTAAAAGCAGCCCTTTTACATGCTAAAAGGGCTGCTTTTGCAAGCTAATTGCTATGCTTTTGAAATGGTGTTGATATACAAGAGGATAAACATCTTTAATAAACTGTCATAAAATGCTGCTTTATCATGATTTATCCGTAATTTTGTCAGCGATTCGCCCTTTATGAGATTTTTATGGAAGCAAATTGTCCTTTTTATCGCATGGAGCTTAAAGTAAAAGTCGGAATAGCGCAAAGGGAAATGTAATATAATTATATTAATGTAGAGATGGAATCGCTAACAGAACTATATAGAATAGGAATTGGTCCTTCGAGCAGTCATACGATGGGACCACAAAAAGCGGCAAAGATTTTCATGGGTAAATATCCGGAAGCCCGGTCTTTCAAAGTCGTGCTTTATGGCAGTCTGGCTGCGACCGGGCGAGGGCACATGACGGACGTGGCTATTATCGATACGCTTAGTGCGGTTGGAAAAGTGGATATCGACTGGCAGCCACAAGTGTTTTTACCCTTTCATCCTAACGGCATGAAGTTTTCGGCCTATGATGACAGTCAGAATCTGATCGGTGAGTGGACGGTTTATAGTGTTGGAGGCGGAGCCCTTTCGGAAGGGCTGGAAGATACGGGGGCGTTTGTACATAAGGATATTTACCCGCTGACAACGATTACGGATATCATGGACTGGTGTTATGAGCATAGACGTTCGTATTGGGAATATGTCGAAATGTGTGAGCAACCGGAGATATGGCAGTATTTGCATGAGGTGTGGGAAATCATGAAATCCGCGGTAGAACGGGGAATTAATCATGAGGGAGTGTTGCCAGGTCCTTTGGGGTTGTCGCGCAAAGCTTCCACCTATTATATTAAAGCGTGTGGATATAAACCGTCTCTTCAGAGCAGAGGGATGGTATATGCCTATGCGTTGGCCGTGAGCGAAGAGAATGCTTCGGGCGGGAATATCGTTACGGCACCGACCTGTGGCGCGTGCGGAGTGGTGCCGGCCGTGCTTTACCATCTGTATAAAGGACATAACTTTAGCGAAATCAAGATGTTGCACGCCTTGGCAACAGCCGGCTTGTTTGGTAACATTGTGAAACAGAACGCGTCGATCTCTGGAGCGGAGGTTGGCTGTCAAGGTGAAGTCGGAGTGGCATGCGCCATGGCCAGCGCTGCCTCTTGCCAGCTATTCGGAGGTAGCCCGTCGCAGATAGAGTACGCGGCGGAAATGGGATTGGAACATCATTTGGGCATGACTTGTGATCCGGTTTGTGGTCTTGTGCAGATTCCGTGTATCGAGCGGAATGCTTTTGCGGCCTGCAGGGCACTGGATGCTCAATTGTACGCGTCTTTCTCGGATGGTCAACACCGTGTGTCGTTTGATCGTGTGGTAGAGGTGATGAAGCAGACGGGGCATGATATACCATCTTTATATAAGGAAACGAGTAAAGGAGGATTAGCCAAAGGATTTGCCGAATAACAAATGCGTGGTGAATATAAACATATATTTAAGTATATCAGTGTCTTTGGCAGTGTACAGGGGCTGACAATCCTTCTGGGAATTGTGAAAAACAAGCTGATAGCCATCCTGTTAGGACCTGTGGGTGTTGGCCTGCTTTCTCTTTATAATTCAGCTATCAGATTGTTGTCTGACATAACAGGAATGGGGGTTACGGTCAGTGGCACTCGCCTCGTGGCCAGTGCGGGGAATGACGGGAGACAGATTGAAATCGTGGCTGTTGTCAGACAATGGAGCCTTTTGGCCGCATTGGTCGGATTGATTATGACGGCTTTGTTGGCGTTTCCCTTAAGTTTTTGGTTTTTCCAAGATTCATGGCATGTACTAAGCATGTTGATGTTGGCTCCTGCTGTGGCAATGACCGTTCTTACCGGAGGTGAACTTTGCGTGTTGAAAGGTACCGGGCATTTAAGGCAGTTGGCTTGGTCGTCTGTTTATGTGGCACTGGGTATTTTATTGTCAACAGTTCCTTTGTACGTGATATTTGGTATTGAGGCGATCGTACCTTCTTTGTTTTTGTCGGCTTTATTGAATTTGATCATCGTTTCTTATTTTTCGAGAAAGATCGCTCCTTTTAACTGGAAAATTGATGTTGGATTGCTTCGTCACCATGTAGCTGTAATAAAGTTAGGAGCGGCTTTTGTTGCGGCAGGAGTTTTTGGCAGTGGAACGGATTTGTTGTTTCGTTCTTTTCTGAATGCCCAAGGTGGCGCCGGAACGGTTGGTATATATAACGCGGGCTACATGATGTGTATGACCTATGCAGGAGCTTTCTTTGCTTCAATGGAGACAGATTATTATCCACGCCTTTCAATGTTTAAGAATTTGGGAGTGAAGTTTAATCAGGTGGTTAATCATCAGATTGAAGTAACACTGCTTGTGGTCTCGCCGATGTTACTTTTCTTTATGGTTGCAGCTCCGTTTATCATACCACTGCTCTACAGCAATGAATTTCTCGAGGCAGTGCCAATGGTGCGATGGGGAATGTTGGCGATGTATATCCGTTGTTTTACACTGGCGATTGAATATATAGTTTTATCGCACGGTAAACCAATAAGTTATTTCTTAATAGAGAGCTTGAGCTACAGCGTTCTTTTGTTTAGTATGATCGTTGGGTATCTTTATGGCGGTGTTGAAGGAGTTGGTGTGGGAATGCTTGTGTCCGGTGTGTTGGAAGTAGTTTTTGTGTTGATATATGTGAATATACATTTTCACTATAAAGTGTCTAAACGAGTCGGGACAATTTTTGCCTTTCAGTTTTTGTTGGGAGTGGCCATTGTATGCAAAATCGCTTTCTTGCCCAATGTACATTTAGGGCTATTGGAAGCAAGTCTGGTGTTAATAAGCGCTGTCTTTTCAATAATCACTTTCGTGCTGCTCATTTCTAACGAAAAAGAAGATGCCAATGAGGACGCTTAAAAGTGGGATCGGTAATAAATAATTGTTTTGGGTGAGTCCGGTAAAGTAGAATATTCCCATGAGAATTACCCCCAAATAGACGAGAGGTAACGCAAGCCAAGACTGTGTTTTCTTTTTCATAAACTAATTGAGATAATGGTTGCAAAGATACGAAATATCAATAATATCGTTATGAGAAATCTTTCTGTTTGCTTTGAATTAATGTAAAATAAGTTAAAACTTGGCACGGCAGTCCATGATGTCATCCATATTCCAACAAAAAGAGGTACCTTTGCACCGCATTTTAAGAATGCGCAATTTATAAATTATTTAATATTATTTTTAATTAGTATGAATCAATACGAAACCGTTTTCATTTTGACTCCCGTTTTGTCTGATGAACAGATGAAGGAAACGGTCGCTAAATTCAAGAAATTGCTCACAGATAATGGTGCTGAGATTCTGAATGAAGAGGCTTGGGGATTAAAGAAGATGGCTTACGCTATCGACAAGAAATCAACAGGCTTCTATACTCTGTTGGAATTCAAAGCTGAGCCGTCAATCATTAACACGCTCGAGACAGGTTATCGTCGTGACGAAAAAGTTATTCGCTACATGACCGTACGTCTTGACAAGTATGCTGCACAGTATGCGGAAAAGCGTCGTAACAAACTTGGTAACAAAGAGGAGGCTTAAATTATGGCAGAGCAAAAGAAATCAGAAATTCGTTATTTGACAGCTCCTTCTATTGACACAAAGAAGAAGAAGTATTGTCGTTTCAAAAAAAGCGGTATTAAGTATATCGACTACAAGGATCCCGAGTTCCTCAAGAAGTTCTTGAATGAGCAGGGAAAAATCCTTCCACGCCGTATTACTGGAACATCTTTGAAGTATCAGCGTCGTGTGGCACAGGCTGTTAAGCGTGCTCGCCAGATAGCACTGCTTCCTTATGTAACCGATTTGATGAAGTAATTAAAGAGGAGGATACACAATGGAAATTATACTGAAAGAAGATATTATTGGACTTGGATACAAGAATGATATTGTAAATGTAAAGAATGGCTATGGGCGTAATTACTTGATTCCACAAGGAAAAGGTGTTATTGCCTCGAATAGCGCAAAGAAGATTCTTGCAGAAAATCTGAGACAACAAGCTCATAAGTTGGCAGCTTTGAAGACTGAAGCCGAGAAGAAAGCAGAAGCGCTGAACAACGTAGCTTTGGAAATTGTTGCCAAGGTTGCTGTAACCGGTCATCTCTATGGTTCTGTTAATGCTGCGACAGTAGCTGAAGAGCTTGGAAAGAAGGGCATAGAGGTTGATCGTAAGATTATCACTATGCGTGATATTAAGAAGGTCGGTGATTATGAGGCAACAGTTCACTTCCACAAGGAAGTTGAGGTTAAGATTCCTGTAAAGGTTATAGCAGAGAATGCGCCTGTAGCTGCTCCGGTGGCAGTAGAGGCTGCTCCGGCTGCAGAAGCTGTTGAGGAAGCTCAAGAGGAAGCTTAAATAAATGTGATATTTTTAGCACTGTAAAGCAAATCTATATAAAAGTCCCTTTTGTCGACCATGGCAATTGGGATTTTTTTTATTTAAATTTGTGATAACAATAATAATAAATAAATAATTATGAAGAAAGCTTTTGTATTTCCTGGCCAAGGTGCCCAGTTTGTTGGTATGGGTAAAGATCTCTATGAGCAGAACCCTTTAGCTAAACAGTTGTTCGACAAAGCTAATGAGGTTCTTGGCTTTGATATTACTCACGTGATGTTTGAAGGAACCGATGAAGAACTTAAACAAACTAAAGTTACACAACCGGCGATATTCCTTCACAGTGTAATATCAGCACTTTGTTTGGGTGCTGAATTTGCCCCGGAGATGGTTGCCGGTCATTCTTTAGGAGAGTTCTCTGCATTAGTTGCTGCCGGAGCGTTGAGTTTTGAGGATGGACTCCGTCTGGTTTATGCACGTGCTCTCGCCATGCAGAAGGCTTGTGAGATTGCTCCGGGAACAATGGCTGCTATTATTGGCCTTTCCGACGAGCAGGTAGAGCGGATTTGTGCAGAGGTTTCAAAAGACGGAAATATCGTAATACCGGCTAATTATAATTGTCCTGGTCAGTTGGTTATTTCCGGTAATGTAGAAGCTGTAAATGCCGCTTGCGTAAAGATGAAGGAAGCTGGTGCAAAGCGTGCTTTGCCATTACCCGTTAGTGGCGCTTTCCACTCTCCTTTGATGCAACCCGCTAAGGATGAACTACAGACTGCTATTGAGCAGACTTCATTTAACAAACCTAATTGCCCTGTTTATCAAAATGTTGATGCTAAGCCATATACTGATCCTGCTGCGATTAAGCAAAATCTGATAGCACAGCTGACAAGTTCTGTTCGATGGACCAATACTGTAGAGAATATGATTGCTGACGGAGCGCAAGACTTTACAGAATGTGGCCCGGGCAAAGCTTTGCAAGGAATGATTGGACGAATAAATAAGCAGGTAGCTGTTCACGGAATTTAATAAATGATTATCTATCAAGTTATTCCCCGCCTTTTTGGAAATCGCTGTAAGAGACGTATGGTGGGAGGTTCTATCTCTCAAAACGGGTGTGGTAAACTGAACGACTTCAATGTGGAGACATTGAAGTCGATTCGTGATTTAGGGGTTACTCATTTGTGGTTTACCGGTGTCGTTCGTCATGCTACAACCACGGACTATTCACTTTTTGGATTACCCAACCAGCATTCTGAAATTGTAAAAGGAAAGGCAGGAAGTCCCTATGCGATCGTGGATTATTATGATGTCGATCCTGATTTGGCAACAGATGTGTCAAAACGAATGGGAGAGTGGGAGGAAACGATTCAACGGACCCATCAGGTTGGGATGAAAGTCATTATGGACTTTGTCCCTAATCATGTTGCAAGAGAGTATCATTCTATAGCTAAACCTTCTGATGTGGAAGACTTGGGAGAGGGAGACGATTCTAATTTGCATTTTTCCCTGAATAACAATTTCTATTATTGTTGGGGAAAGGCATTGGACTTACGCCAGATTGTAGATCATCAACATTATGAAGAATGTCCTGCCAAGGCTACGGGTAATGACTATTTTGATAACAACCCAGGTAAGTGTGATTGGTATGAAACCGTAAAACTTAATTATGGCATTGATTATTGCGGTGGACATCGCAAAGCTTTTTCAGACAATTTGATTCCTGACACATGGCTTAAGATGTTGGATATTCTCTTGTTTTGGGCAAAGAAAGGCATTGACGGATTCCGATGTGATATGGCCGAGATGGTGCCATCAGAATTCTGGACATTTGCAATTACGCGTTTAAAATTTGAATATCCAAATATAATATTTATCGGTGAGGTTTATGCCCCAGATCAGTATAGGAAATATATAGCTTCCGGTTTTGATTTCTTATATGATAAGGTTGGCATGTATGATTGTCTTCGTGGGGTGATAACCGGGACACGGCCGACTAAGGACATTACGGCCCAATGGCAAGCGACCAATGACATTACCGACCACATGCTTTTTTTCTTAGAAAATCATGATGAGCAACGAATTGCGAGTGATTTCTTTGCGGGAGATCCGTGGAGGGCAATCCCTGCTCATATTATCTGTTGCCTCCTGGCCACAAATCCTTATATGCTTTATGCAGGTCAGGAATTTGGTGAAAAAGGTATGGATAGCGAAGGATTCAGTGGTTGTGATGGCAGAACGACAATCTTTGATTACTGGAGTATAGGAACTTTGCAGCGAGGTTATTTGCGCTTAGGCAAACCTTTGTCTTCTGAAGCGTTGTTGAAAGAAAAGTATCAGCAGATTATGCACATATCTGAAAATGAAAAAGCTGTAAAGGAAGGACGATTTTTTGATTTGATGTATGTGAACCCAACTTTGGGGCAGCATCAATTTGCGTGGTTACGAAAAGCGGAGAATGACGTGCTCTTGATTGTCGTGAATTTTTCTGATCAGGCGGCACAGGTAGAGGTTATGGTACCTCGGCATGCTTTTGACGTTTTGGACCTGACACCTGGAACTTATCATGGTCATGATCTTTTATCAGATGAAATCATGTCTTTACACATTGATAGTAATGCTGAAATTCCATTGAAACTGAAGCCGAATGATGGTGTCGTTATTAAGTGGGTCCAGTGATATAGAAAAGTATCACGGTGTAATATAAGGTATAAAGGCGGGAACTGTTTTTCTTAATCCAGTTCCCGCCTTTATTGCTAATGTGTCATTAGGTATCCAAGATTTTCTAACGCGAAAACCTTTATTTGGTCTCAATTTCCTCTTTCATGTCAATAAATTGCCCGTCAGCATTGTAGAACTCGTATTGCAGGAAAGCGAGTTTTTGAGAGGGGATGACATGAATATGGAAACCATATTTGATTTGCCATTTTCTTTTTAGAGAAAAGATACCTTGGTTGATATAAGCAGCCACATAGGGATGCACATGAAGATAGATGTTCTTAATTCCGATCTTATTGACAAGTCGATCGATCTTGCCTTCCAATTGGTCTGTAAATAATATACTTGATCTTATTTTACCACTTCCGTTACATGTTGGGCAGGTCTCATCTACATTTACATCCATTGCCGGACGGACCCGCTGCCGGGTAATTTGCATAAGACCAAACTTACTGAGTGGAAGTATATTGTGTCTGGCTCTATCATTTTGCATGTTTTTGCACATGCGCTCATAGAGTAATTGTCTGTCCTCTGCCAGATTCATATCAATGAAATCGACTACGATAATCCCTCCCATATCACGCAGTCGTAGCTGGCGGGCCAATTCATCTGCTGCCCCGAGATTTACATCCAGTGCATTTGCTTCTTGTCCATTTTCTGATCGGGACCGATTTCCACTGTTAACATCGACAACATGCAGTGCTTCAGTATGTTCTATAATGAGATATGCGCCATGCTTATAATTGATCGTTTTTCCAAAACTTGACTTGATCTGTTTGGTAACATTAAAGTTATCAAAAATGGGTACCTTTCCAGTGTATAGCTTGACAATATGTTGTTTCTCTGGTGAAATTAGCGTGATATAGTGCTTAATTTCCTTGAAGACCTCTTCATTGTTGACATAGACATTTTCAAAACTTTCGTTGAAAAGGTCGCGCAACATCGCGATAGCCCTTCCTGTTTCTTCAAAAACGAGTTGAGGGCGTTTGGGTGACTTTTGAATTTTTACTAAAGCCGTTTCCCAGCGTTGCGCCAAAATCTTTAGTTCTGTATCCAGTTCTGCAACTCTTTTGCCTTCCGCTACAGTCCGAACAATAACCCCACAGTTTTTGGGTTTGACACTCTGGATTAGTTGTTTCAGACGGGCTCTTTCTTCTCCACTTTTAATTTTGGAAGAAACAGAAACCTTATCACCAAATGGGATCAGGACCAGATACCTCCCTGCGAAGGATAATTCTCCCGTCAAACGCGGACCTTTGGTGGAGATTGGCTCCTTTACAATCTGTACCAGAACCTCTTGCCCGACAGTAAGTGTCTGTTGGACGCTACCATCCTTCTTTAAATCGGGTTGCTTGGTTGCTTTTGCAAAAGGATATAACTTTTTCCTATCGCTGGTTACCTGTTTCAGATACTTGGAATAGGAATTAAATTGGTTGCCCAAGTCAAGGTAATGAAGAAAAGCATCACGTTCATAGCCTACATCTACAAAGCAAGCATTCAGGCCAGGCATGATTTTTTTCACCTTGGCCACATAGATGTTTCCTACTGCGAAAGAAGCTTGTTTGGGTTCGTTTTGGTATTCAACAAGATTCTTATCCTCCAGCAGGGCAGTCGAAATTTCTTTCTCCCGAACATCAATAACAACTTCGCTGGTCATTTCTTCTTTCCTTAAATGAATTCTTAATAATTAAAAAATTGGGGGTATGTCAAGAAATCACTTGATGAAATTGACATACCCCATAGGCTGTTTAAAACATAAAAACAGTAAAGAAAAATTACTTGCTCTTATGTCTATTCTTACGTAATCTCTTTTTACGCTTGTGTGTGGCCATCTTGTGACCCTTTTTTTTCTTTCCGTTTGGCATAATTAATAAATTAAAATATTATAATATATTTATTGTTTCATTCACCTTTCATTTGCTCCACAAAGCTTTTGGCAGGTTTAAAGCTGGGAAGATCATGCGCGTCAATTGTTATCGTTGTATTCTTGAGGATGTTTCTTGCAGTTTTAGCGGCTCTATGCTTGATGATAAAACTTCCAAATCCACGAAGATATACGCATTCCTTTTTCTCTAAAAGGCTATCTTTGATGGTTGCCATAAAGCTTTCTACAACTACGGTTACATCTTTCTTAGCAACGCCTGTTTCATTTGCAATCTCGTTGATGATATCTGCTTTAGTCATAATTACTTTGTATGTTATGATTTTTGTTTATATCTTTTCGAACTGCAAAGATACGGGTTTTTCACTTGATATGGAAATTTATCATTGTTTTTTTCTAAATTCGGCTTCGTTTTGGACTTCATCGCAATATTTTCTTGATAACCAATTATTTGAACCTTCTGCAAATTATTAGAAAACAAAAGGATGTGCCAAGTAAATGTACACATCCCCTTGTTCGCTGCCACGGCAGGGACTTTTTACATTACGCCGTCTGCTCTCAGCTTCTCTTGCCATTTCCAGGCACTCCGCAGCACATCTTCCAACGGAGTCTCGGCTTTCCAGCCCAAGACTGTATTGGCCTTGGTGCAGTCACCCCATATCTTTTCGATATCACCTTCACGGCGCGGGCCAAACTTCCAGTTCAGTTTTACGCCGGTGGCACGTTCGAACGTTTCTATAATTTCCTTGGTCGAATTTCCCTTGCCCGTCCCGATGTTAAAGTATTCTAAACGGTCCGCGTCCATATCGAGCACACGTGTCATCGCAGCCACATGAGCCTTGGCCAAATCTACGACATAGATATAATCACGAATACATGTGCCATCGGGCGTATTGTAATCATTTCCAAATACGGTCAGTTCCTTACGGATTCCCATGGCCGTCTGGGTTACAAAAGGAATCAGATTGTTGGGCACACCATTGGGAAGCTCACCGATCAAAGCAGAGGGATGGGCGCCTATAGGATTGAAATAGCGCAATACAATACTCTTTATCGGAGCGTTGCTGTGGATATAATCATAAATAATCTGCTCATTTATTTCTTTGGTATTGCCATAAGGCGACATCGCTTTCTGATGAGGTGCCGTTTCCGTCACAGGCAGATTTTCCGGTTTGGGCTGTCCATACACTGTGCAGCTGGATGAGAAAATCAAGCCCTTCACATTATATTTAGGCATCAATTCCAATAGATTTACCAAGGAAACGATATTGTTGCGATAGTACAGAAGGGGCTTCTGCACGCTCTCTCCCACCGCCTTGGAAGCCGCGAAATGGATAATGCCCTCTATGGCGGGGTATTTCTTAAAGACATTCTCCGTTGCTTGATAGTCTGTCAGATCTATCTGCTCAAAAGCCGGACGCACACCTGTTATTTTCTCGATTCCATCCAACACTTCTATTTTGGAATTACTCAAATTATCAATAATGACAACTTGGTATCCCGACTCAATAAGCTCTACCGTCGTATGGCTACCGATAAAGCCGGTACCACCTGTAACTAAAATTGTTTGCTTCATTTTTATATCGGTTAATTGAATTCGATCGTTTCATCCATAGCAAAACACGATTTGTGAAATGCTCTCGCAAAGATATTGAAAATAATTTAAAACCGCTTATTAGATATATTAAATTGTCGCGTTTTTAAAACGATTATATAAAAAATACTCCTATTTGCATAGCCATTATATCAAAATACGCTATATTTGCCACATGAGACGACTTCTGCAAATCTTATTAACCTTCTTTTTGGCGGCCCATCTGTATGGGCAGCAAACCGTTATCTATCATAATGATATAGCTACCGTCACCATTTCGCCGGGCAATGACTGGCGCTCCCTGCCGATCATTCCACTTCGCGAGGGGCCCAATATCATTATAAATTTCGACCAATACGGCCATGACTATCATCAATACCAATACAAGATAGAGCACTGCGACGCGGACTGGTCTGTGTCTGAAGGCTTGTTCCCTGCCGATATTGCCGATGGATTTCTTGAAGACTTAGATATAAAGGATGTTGAAAAATCGATCAATACCAATATCCTCTATACACATTATTCATTTAGTGTGCCCAACGAACAAATCAACCTGAAACTCAGTGGCAATTACAAGGTGACGGTTTATCGGGCCTATGCTCCTGAAGAAGTCGCGTTTGAATGCTATTTTATGGTACTCGACAAGAAGATGAGCGTGCGGCTTAGTGTGCAGACCAATACCGACATCGACATCAATCATGCCCACCAACAAATTGAGATGCGTGTCAAATATGGTTCTACTGCGGTTTCCGCTCCTGCCAGTCAGATAAAAACCGTCGTCCTGCAAAACCGCCGATGGGACAATGCCGTTGTCAATCCACGTCCACAAATCGTCAGTCAGGAAGGATTGACATGGCAACACAATTCGGCGTTAATATTCAATGGCGGCAACGAATACCGTAAATTTGAAGTGCTTGCTACCGACCATCCCACGATGGGCATTAAAGACATTTACTGGGACGGTAACATCACCCACGCTGTACTGTGGACAGATGAACCGCGTCCGAACTACAATTACGCGCCAAGTGGCAATGGCGCCTTTATCATTCGCAACAGCGACAATGAAGCTGTTTATACGACAACAGACTATGTTGACGTAGACTTTACGCTCCAAACGGACCAACGAGAAAGACCAATCTATCTCAACGGGTATTTTAGCAATGACCAATTCACGCCAGACTACGAAATGACTTATTCGCCCGAAGACCGCTTATACCATGCGACCGTCAGGCTCAAACAAGGATATTATTCGTATCAGTATCTTGAAAAAGGTCCCGATGGTCGAATGCGGCCATTAGCTTCAGAGGGCAATTTCTACCAAACGGGCAACCAATATCAAGCACTCATTTATTATCGTTCACTCAATGGCAGAACGGACGAATTGGTTGGCTATGCTGACATTCAGAAATAGCCAACCGAGAATATATAATAAGGTATAAGTTTTCATTTTGACGATAAATCACAAAAATAATATCAAAATATCATATTATTGCGCGTTTTTCGTGACATTATGCTTTGTGTTCGGATATTTTAGTTTAAATTTGCAACAAGAGATGAATTAACGACCATTAAATTGTGTGCGATAACATCGTTTAATGGGCCAAAGTAGAACTACAAAACATAGAAGTTTATGAAAGCAGTGGACGTTGTTGAAAATCTGAAGCAAAGATTTCCAAATGAGCCTGAGTACATTCAGGCAGTAAGCCAAGTGTTAGGCACTATCGAAGAAGAGTATAACAAGCACCCGGAATTCGAGAAAGCGAATCTGATAGAGCGCCTGTGTATTCCCGATCGTTTGGTTCAGTTCCGGGTCACATGGGTAGATGACAGAGGCAACGTTCAGACAAACATGGGCTACCGAGTGCAACACAACAATGCCATAGGTCCTTATAAAGGCGGTTTACGCTATCATCAGTCGGTCAATCTTTCTATCTTGAAATTCCTTGCCTTTGAACAAACATTCAAAAACTCACTCACAACACTGCCTATGGGTGGCGCCAAGGGAGGGTCCGACTTTTCTCCTCGCAGCAAGAGCAACAACGAAATCATGCGATTCTGCCAAGCGTTCATAACCGAACTTTATCATCATATCGGTCCTGATGAGGACGTTCCGGCCGGAGATATCGGTGTGGGCGGCCGTGAAGTAGGCTACATGTTTGGCATGTACAAGAAGCTGACACATCGCTTCCAAGGCATTCTGACGGGCAAAGGCCAAGAGTTCGGTGGCTCCAGGATTCGGCCCGAGCCCACCGGTTACGGCAATGTCTACTTCTTACAGAACATGCTACAGACGCGCGACATTGACCTTGCCGGCAAGACCGTATTGGTTTCGGGGGCCGGAAACGTGGCTCAATACACGATAGAGAAACTCATTCAGCTCGGCGCCAAGCCCGTCACATGCTCCGATTCCGACGGTTATATCTATGATCCCGACGGCATTGACGAGGAAAAGCTGGCCTATATTATGGAGCTCAAGAACATAGAACGGGGGCGCATCAAGGAATATGCCGAAAAATATGGCGCGAAATACGTGGACGGTGCCAAGCCTTGGCTTGAGAAAGCCGACATCGCTACGCCTTGTGCCACGCAAAACGAAATCGACGAAGAAGCGGCCCGGGCGCTCATCGACAATGGTGTAATCGCCGTAAGCGAAGGGGCGAACATGCCTACGACGCCGGAAGCCATCAGAGTGTTCCAGGACGCCAAGATTCTTTATTGTCCGGGAAAGGCGTCAAACGCCGGCGGCGTGGCCGTATCGGGGCTTGAAATGACACAAAACTCTGAACGTCTGCATTGGAGCCGTGAGGTTGTTGACGCCAAACTCCATGAGATCATGGACGACATTCATGGCAACTGCGTGAAATATGGCACACAGCCCGATGGATATATCAACTACGTGAAAGGGGCAAATATTGCCGGTTTCCTGAAAGTTGCCAAGGCAATGATGGCACAAGGAATTGTATAATGATCAGTGGGGCACCCGAGCAATCGAGGCAAGGGTGCCCCCATATCATACTGAAATAACTTTACAAAAGGCTGAAAATGATGGCGTTATTTAAAAATAATTATACATCGGCTGAAAAAAAGAGATTCTACGCGAAGTTTCGTATCTAACTTATAATCAGACAATTACATTAAATTGCGCTACTTTTTATCCGATATAGGCCCTTCAAAACGCGGTTTTTACCCACAAATTGTAGCCCTTTCAGCCGCTAAAAGCGTTACGATTACGAGATAAAAGCACTGCTTTGACAAGGTAAAAGCATAACAATGAGCAGCCAAAGCATAAAATTCATGCCTCATAAGGACATTTTCAGCTGCCAAACGATAAAAAAAGAAGGCGGTAATCGTGCTATTTGAATAATTTTTTCGAGCCCGTTTTCAGTAATATTTTTGTGTAAAATCTATCATTTAGGTCTAAGTAATTGGCTATGAACAGCCTTGTGAGTTATGATTTTCAATAGGTAATGATTTAGCGACCTATCTTCTGCAATGACACACAACGCTTTGCATAACTCGAATAACCTATTGCAAAGATAAAGGTATATCGTGAGAAAAAAGAATTTTCTCCAAATTATTTTCATAGAGCCGTCCGTTGGGACGGCTTTTTGTTTTCAGTGTATTCCGTTTTATGATAAGATGCAGTCCTCGAAAACTGCGTTTTTTGTTTTCGCCCCGCTTCTCCGTCTGCACATCCTCCACTTATGCCCGTGTATTATGTCGGGATCGGTTGTTCGTTGTCAGCGGCAAAGGTAGTTCCGGGCTTCCACGGACAAAAAAGGTCGGGGCGGCAAGCCGTTTAGACGACAATCTCCACACTTCCATTTCATTGCAGGTAGTATTCTCGCCATAAAACCTTGTTTGTCCTAAGCCCTGCCTTTTTACGCCACTGAAACGAAAACGACCGACCCGACGGAAAGACGCATAAAAAAAATGTCGGATATGCGAGAAGCAGGGAAAAAGAAAAAGGAAACTCAACTCCCTCATCTCTAAAATCCGCATAAAATCAAAAAAATCAGACAAGATGAAACTGAGATACAAAATATCAATTTGGGTGGTACTTGCACTCGCAGGCTCTCTCCTTTGTGGCGGAAGCGTCTGGCTTTGGCTGGCAGGGATATGTGCAGGGAAATTCCTCATTCGGCTACTCCTTACCATTGCTTTGGCAATCGCAGCATACATCTTGGCTTATGCCCTCACCATTGGGGCAATACTTTGGTTACTCATTTCTTAAACAGACAGATATATGAAAAGAAGAAGCAAAACTATCGCACAGCAATGCAGATACTACGAAGTGGACAACATCTTCGAGTATATGGTATCGGTTTACCTCAACGGAAACATATCCGCCTTTGGGGAACTATACAAGGAACTCAATCGGAAAGACAGAAAGGAGTTTATCACCTATCTCTTTTCAGAGGTTGCCCCTACCCATATCCAAGAAATCATTTTAGCAACCATCTAAAAATAGGAACAATGGAAGCATTCAGATTTTACCAAGACAGAAAGGTCACTTGTTGGGAACGCACCCGTTTTGATATAACAGCCGAGAGTTATGAAGAAGCCGTTGCTCTTGTCAAGTCGTGGCAAGGTGAGGACGTTCTCTGTTTTGAGGACAACGAGAAAGTCATCATTACGGACGGAGAAACATTATATGACACCTCCGAAAGCCTATCCGTAGAGGAAAACGGAGGAAAACCAACTATCGAGGTCTTTGCGGACAATGGAGAAGACATCATCAATAATACAACCCGATAACACCAAACGAATATGAGAACGGAAACAAGAACATACGAGGTATATAACCTCCACGAACTGACCAAAGAGGCACAAGCAAAGGCACACAGCCTTTGGGCGGAACATTTCAACTATGGTTGGGACGAAGAAAACCGAAAGACATTGCAAGCCTTTGAACAGATATTCAATATCAAGGTGGACAGATGGTCATACGATGATTATTCCTATTGGTATCGTTTCACTTCTCATTACAGAGAGGAAGAAGATAATTTGAAAGGGGTTAGACTTCTGAAATACCTTGTCAATAACTATTGGAACGACTTGTATATACCCAAAACCATTTGGGGGCACAATTACAAGACAAAGCGCAAGAGCCGTGTATTCGTCACCAATGATTGTGTTTTGACGGGCTATTATATGGACTATGAGATATTACAGCCTATATACGACTTTCTGAAAGCCCCCGACAACACCACCCTTTACGAACTTATGAACAAGTGCTTAAACGGCTTTTTCAAGGCTTGCAGGGACGATATGGAATATCAACTCAGCGAAGAAGCCTTTGCCGAGAGTTGCGAAGCCAACAACTACGAATTTCTATCCGACGGAACATTATTCAACTGATTAAAACATCAACCACAATGAAAGGTACAGAACATTTCAAGGACGTTATCCAAAACTATTTGGAAACCAGAGCATCATACGATGAACTCTTTGCAGAGAGTTTCCGCAAGGAGAATAAAAACATAGACGAGTGCATTACCTACATCTTGACGGAAGTCCAAAGAATGGGGTGTGCAGGTCTGTCCGATGAGGAGGTATATTCCCTTGCCGTTCACTACTACGATGAGGATAACATCGAGGTGGGCAAGTCCATCAACTGCCAAGTCGTGGTAAACCATACTATCGAACTTACAGAGGAGGAAAAGGCGGAAGCACGGAAAAAGGCTATTGAGCGATACCAAGCGGAGGAATACCGCAAACTGACCGCCAAGAAACCAAAAGCGGAGAAGCAAGTGGAACAGCAGATAGCACAACCCTCACTATTCGAGTTTTAACCCTTAAACAACAAAAGAAAAATGGAAGCAACGGATTTGAACGAAGCACGCATCTATGTAGGCACTTATGCCAAGTACAACAACGGCTCATTGCAGGGCGAATGGGTGGAACTTTCGGACTTCTACGATTTGGACGGCTTTATGGAGCGTTGTGCGGAGATACACGAGGACGAGGAAGAACCCGAATATATGTTCCAAGCGTGGGAGGAAATTCCCGATGGTCTGATAGACGAGAGCCATTTGGAGGAAAACTTCTTTGAACTTCGGGACGAGTTGGACAGACTGAACGGCACGGAGAAAGAAGCCTTTTGGGTGTGGGCGGACGGCAACAACGCCCACCTCACACAAGACGCTTACAGCCTTGTGAAGTCTTTCCAATCCGACTATATCGGAAGTTATGCAAGCAGGGAGGATTTTGCGGAGGAACTTGCAAAAATGGAGAATGACTTATCCGATTTTGCACTGATATACTTTGATTTTGGAAAATATGCCGACGACCTTTTCTGTACAGACTTTTGGTATAAGGACGGCTATGTATTTCACAACAACTGATTAAGGAGGATAGATTATGAAACCGAGAAACAAGTTTGAGAAAGCAGTACTTGCAGAGAGCAAGAACTTACGACTGATAACCAAGACACAGAGTAAATGGGCATTCCATGAGTGTATAGACCATTTCGCCTATCGCCTGCCCAAAGGTCGCACAACGTGTATGGATTGTGGGCATAGTTGGACAATGGTAAAACCAACGGACATTTGCACCTGCTCTCATTGCAAGGCAAGGTTGCAGGTCAGGGAAACCTTTGAACGCAAGATAAGGCAGAAACAATACTTTACGATACTTACAACTTGTGGAGCATACCAAGTACTAAGAATGTTTCTTCTTTCTGTGGAAATGGAGAAAGGTTGCAAGGCTGTCCCCTATACTATTGAAATCGGTCAGTATTGGTGGAACGCACAAGGAAGAAAGACGATTGTTGCCGTTCAGAGAGTATTGGGCAGATACATCGACACCTTTTCCTATTGCTCGCCTATGGCAGTGAGAAACGACAACGAAGCCTACCGCCATATATCATACTCTCCGATATATCCGAAGTTCAAGGCAACGGAAGCATTCCGCAGGAATGGATTTAAGAATGATTTTCACGACATCGCACCAACTGTTCTCATTCCAGCCCTATTGTCCGACAGCCGTGCGGAAACATTGATTAAAGCAGGTAGAACCGAGCATCTGAAATACTTTCTTGACAATTCGAGGGCATTTGACGCTTGTTGGCAATCCTATAAAGTCGCCACTCGCAACGGCTATGACATAGAGGACATTTCAATTTGGTGCGACTATGTGGATATACTCCGCAGATTGGGCAAGGACATACACAGCCCCAAGTATGTTTGCCCCATCGACCTGCATAGGGAACACGACCTAAGACAAAACGAACTCCGCAGACAAAGGGAAAAGGAAGAAAAGGAGAAGAAACGCAAAAAGGCAATGGAGGACGAGGAACGTTTCAAAGAACTCAAATCCAAGTTCTTTGGTATCCGTTTCACGGACGGCGCAATCCAAGTCCACGTTTTGGAGAGCGTGCAGGAACATTTGGAGGAGGGCGTGTCAATGCACCATTGCGTATTCGATAATGCCTACTATCTCAAAGAGAACTCGCTGATACTTTCGGCAACCATTGAGGGCAGGCGGATAGAAACGATTGAGGTCAATCTGGACACGCTCAAAGTGGTGCAAAGTCGTGGAGTGTGCAACCAAAACACAGAATATCACGACCAAATCGTGAGCCTTGTCAATGCCAACTGCAAATTGATCAGACAGAGAATGAGGGCGACAGCATAAGAAACAATTACCAAAACATCACAGATATGAAAGCAGAAATAGAAAGCATCGTATGTAATTGGGCGGACGAGATACCCAATATTCTTGTAAGGGTAATCAATGCCATTACTCTATCCGCCAATGAAGAGGAACTAAGGACTGCCGTCAAGCGGATAGCCGAAGAAACAGAACTTGACAAGTTCTTTGCATACGGCTATGGCGCACATCACTTTTGGCTCAAACACCGCAAATTATCCAATGGGGAGCCAAAGGAATACAGATTATTAAAGGTTGAATTTTGAGTATATGAAGAAGAGAATTTACAGAGTACGGACGCGATACATTTTTGAAGGAGTGTTTGAGGTGTCTGCCGAGAGCAGAGAAGAAGCACGAAAAAAGGTCATTCAGGATTGCGGATTGGTGATGGGCGGAAATGTTCACAGCACTCTTCCCGATGAGGAAATCAATTGGGCTTTCTCCACGCATCCCGAAGTAAGGACGGGACGGATAACCATTCAAGAAAAACAGACAGAGTAAAGCGGTCGGCAGATTTGCCGACCGCTCCTTTCTTTCGTGAGCTTCGGGCGGACAAAGAAAGGAGCAAAGAAACCCAATGAAAAACACCTCGTTACTTTTGACAGTGAGTTGAGACGGCTCAAAAGTAACAAAAAGCCATTTCTAAACGAGATTTATTCTTCGTTATTAGTGTTTATTTTTTCTCCTTTTTCCCATGCTTTTGCAATATCCTTGTATGCTGGAAAATCATCAGATGGATTTTGAATCCAATTCTCAATGAACTTTGGATTATTACTATTGGGTTTGGGATTAGCTGTATTCATTCGAGCTTGTACAGGAGTTCTTACTGCATCTCCCATTATAATCGCATGTTGTTGTGGCAATATTGGCAATTGTTGCAAAATATCGTTATTAGCTGCTGAAACTAATTGCCGCACATAAGTCTGGTCATCAGGATTTTGTAAGCGATGTACGACAAAAGAATTACATTGCGATAATACTGTTTTAGATAATTCTGATGGTCTTTGACTTGAAATCAATAATGAGACACCATATTTTCGTCCTTCACGAGCTATTCTTTCAAAAACTTTTTTAGAAATAGACTCCTTATCTCCTCTATTCCTTTCTGGGATGTAGTTTTGCGCCTCCTCTAAAGCTATAACTATGGGCATTTTCCCTCGTTCTTCTTCGGGAAAACGAGAAACAAACTCAAGTATGAGTCTCCCTATCAATCCTGTTATTGTTTCTAATACATCAAAAGGCAACAATGACATATCTATTATGGTGACTTGATTTACCTTTTGGAGGTCATCTGCTTTTGTCTTATTCTTGTAAAATAAAGTAAAAACGTCATCATCTTCTTGTGAATACACTTTACAGAAATCTCCAAGTATAAAAGCTATAAATTTTGCAAGAGAGTTTTCTATTTCTACTGTTTGATACATCATTAGGGGTTGACACAACCTTTCGTCTCCAAGGTAAGATTGTAGACGTAATCTTAAAGTAGATACAAACTCTCGTAGTTTATTTCCTGAATTTTCTTGTTCTATGATTGCTTCATCAAAGAAACGATCTATCAAATCTTTGAAATTAAAAAAAATAGGTAGATCTATGTTTCGTTCTTCTGCTGCCTCTTGGGAGTGAATATCTTGATAATATCGAGATAATTCTTCTTCTATATCCTCGCTACATTTTGATAACACAGCAGTACTTACAGTACCATTTATAAACTCTTTAGGCTTTGTAAGTTTTTGTTTCTCACCCAACAGATTGTTTAGCGATGAGATTATCCTGTCTTTGCTAAAATCTGTCTCCAAAGCGGAAAACTCTCTTATAAAATCTTGAAGTTCTGTAAAAATAGTACTCTTGATTTTATAATCATTAGCAAGGCATTCGTTCTTGATATTTTCTAATTTTGATAGATATGTTTGTGGAATATTTCTTTTTATCACAGCGACACTTTGATTCTTTGATAAGGATAGTGCCCTCTTGAAAATCGGTGTCTGAGTGCCAGCAGTAGGAGTAAACAAATAATCAAAATCTGCAAAGTTCATAAACCAAAAAGGAACTTTCAATCCGTCCTTATCAATATGAAATGGATTTACCTCCTTTAGTTTGGCATAAGGAACCTCTTTTGTCCCCATAAAAGCTTGTTTATATTCTCCATTTGTATCAAACACTACGAAATGAGCATTCTGTAGCAACTGGCCATTGTATTTGAAGTTAAACAAACCTTGAATAATGGATGCAAATGTACAGGACTTTCCAGAACCAGTATTACCTAATATGGCTGAATGCTTCCCAAAGAATTTATCAGGATTGATTTTTATTTTATAGTCGGCGAAAGATGGTGAAGTTCCTATCGGGAGATAATAATCTTCAGAAAAATCTATATTATCCTTAGGTTGTTGATCGAAAATAGCATCTAAATCTTCTCGAACTACATACCAAACAGGATTATCAAGAATAGGATAATTATAAACTCCCTGAATATACCTTCCGTCATTTTCTATAGTTCCTATCATCGTGGCAATAAGAAAACGAGAAGATTTGGTCAAAAATATAGCTTCTTTATTTTTCCCTAATTCAGTTTCATCTATAGCCCGTACACTTGTTACCATAGCAACAATTCTATCTGCTCCAATAGGTATTATCACATAGGAATTAATACGAGCGACTTCGTAGATGTCCTCATATCCACTTTTATATAAACTTTTGAGATCATCGTCTAATCTGATGAATACCCTAAAGCTATCTACAGAAATAACCTTTCCTATATTTCTATCTGACATGTTTTTCAGATTTTCATTTTGTTGTTAATAAAGAATTCAAGGTCGTTGCTATATTTTCTGCGGAACTTCCTTCGTTAAAATTAGGCATCAATGTATCTGCAAAGGTCAGAAAGTCACCAAAGAACTCACCCTCAAGGATGATAATTCGTGGGTCATTTAAGTCCTTCAGTCGTTGTATTTCCAAATTCTTTGTCCCTGCAAAATCTACAATAATGAGTGTAAAAGTAGGATTTGATAAAGCTTGATATATAATATCATTAAAATGCTCATCATAAAATGAGTACCCTACAGTGATGAGCACAGATTGAGGCTGTGTAATAGTTGTTGCAAATTGCCTAAACAATTCTGAGTAAGGCAAATCTAATGTATAGGATTTTTTTACAGCGGATGGGTAGATGATAATCTCGCCTTTTTTATCCAATTTATCTATAACATCTAATGTTTTTTCTTCAATGCCATATAGGTTGTTAGAATCTCTTTGTGTAGAATTTATCCAAGAAAGAGAACCATGCAATTTGATGTATCGAACTACTTTTTCAATTCTTTGTACTTTTCCCGATGTTGTTGAACCTGGATAAAAAATATCATATTCAAAAGTCTCTGGCTTGAAAAATCTTTTATGAAATCCTGTAAAACCATCAATATAATGAATCCCCAAATTATCAAAAGCATACTCAAAAGCCAAGTCATAATTTGATGTAAAGATATTCGCTCTCCTCAAATTGAGAGGTCTTTGCAATAAGGATTTTAAGAATAATTGGTGAAAATGATATTTGTTTTTTAGTGCACTCTTAAAAGCATTCTTTTTACCTCTTTTGATAATTCTCCATAATTCAGAAGTAGGAATTTTGCGCTTATCTACATTGCAAACCTCAAACAATCCTTCCTTGATAGTACTTATAAGCTCTCTTGTCTGTTTAGCTTCTTCTTCCATATTAGTCAAAGATTGAAGAAATTCTGTAGCCGTCAAATAATTGAGTACGCTTTCATACTCTGTTGCTATTTCTCCAGATAGACTATCTCTAATGATAGACTCCTTTATTATAAACTCCCATCCTTTTTTGTCTTTAAAAGTTGAGCCTTCTTCCTTACCTTTCAGTTGCTCTTTCTGCAACTTCTTTATCATCGAATAAAAAGCCGCACTTCCCCCCTTTTCTACAATATATTTTTCAACTTCAATAGGAAAGTTTCTAATAGAAACTGCCCCAAGATGAATAGAAGTACCTGAACCAAATAGAAAACTAACATTGTCCAATTCCATATAATTTTTCAATGTCATCTTTACTTTTTCTATAATTTTCGCTTGCGATATTTCGCCATCATTCCAATCCTGTAACTTATCAATACTTCCAAAGAAGACTCTATTCTTCGTTATATCGAATATTGCATTTTTTTCTTTTTCTTCCATAGGGGATATATTTTCTGCAAAGTTACACATTCATAACGAGAAAGGTGAATAAAACGGCAAGAATACGCCTCTTGCGAAGCATAAAAATGTCGCAAGAGGCGTATTTGCTAATCAGGGTATATAAAACAGGACAAACTCCACCTTTCGTCGTTTGACAAGACCACGCAGGACTTTGCCTTTGTATCTGCAGAAAGAGACAAATTCACGGTAGAAATTCCTGTCGCCCGACTCTATCTTCCGTAGCAATCGGCTTTTGGGATGTTTGCCGTATCCGAGCAACCTGCCCGCTCCGACATTGTAGGAAAGGACAGCAAGCAGCAGGGCATCCTTGCCATAGTTCTTGAACATCATCAGACGCTTCATCAGGTCTGCCCGAAGCAGGGAATCCGCCTGCCGTTCCGTCATCGCCGCCGTAAAGCGTTCTCCCTTTTGCAGCTTATGACCATATCCGACATAGGGTGCGTCCTTGAACCCGTGTAAGCCTTCGAAGTGCTTGATGCAGACCACGGCACGCTCAAAAGGAGGCAACGAGAGCAGGGCATTCATTCCGTCCTGAGCGGAAAGCCGTAAGCAGGAAAGACAGACAAGGTACAAGACGACAAGTTTACTTCTTAACCTCATCCTTTTTCTCCTTTTCCTCGTCCTTCTGGCTGTTGAACTCAAACGAGAGTTTTGCCGTCTGTCCGAAATTATCTTCCACATATACGTCTATCGTCTGTTGGTCGGTGGAAGCGGATGTGTAGTATAGCCTGAACTCCTCTTTCGTGAGCGGATAGCGGTCATTGGGCTTGAAGACAGTACCGTTATCCATTTTCAATCTCCCCTTACCATCGGGTTGGAAATAACGGATGGTGTAGCGTGCGTCTTCAAATCGTCCCTGCCGTTTGAGCGTGCAGCGTATCTCCGCCGTCTGCCCTTTTGCGATGTGCTTCTGTACCGGCATCGTCTCTACCGTGAAGGGGTACGCCTGCTGAATATCCAACTCGTGATTACAAGCAGATAGGCAAAACCCGGCGAGGGCAAGTACTCCCATTACCCATATTGTGTTTATAATTTTCTTTTTCATTGTTTGTTATCGTTTTGTTGTTATACATTGTTTCCTGCATTCTTGGAAAGCAGAAACTCATTCAAATCCTTATGGTCGGCATACAGAGAGCTGCGGTCAATGACCTTTTCCCCGAAATCAGCCCTCAGCTTTTCCAATGTTCTTCGCCCCGCATCATCATTATCGAGATAGCATTCTATCCTGCGATAAACGCCCAGCACTTTCAGTGCTTTCTCCACGTTGGAAACGGAATTAAGGACAAGCCAGTCCGAAGCGATGATACCAAGTTGCATAGCGGAGAGGTAATCCATAAAGCCCTCAAAGACGGAACAGACGTCCGAGCCGTTGCGCTTCAGTGAAATGTCTTTGGGCGGTATGCAGCCCTTGAAGATACGGTTGCGAAGCTCCAATCCTCCGGCATCGTTACGAAAGCCGATGGCATAGTACCGCTTGCCCCGTACACGATACCTCACCTCCTCGCAGTTGGGGATGGCAACGTGGGCATTGATTCCTCGTTCTTCCAGATAACCCAGCAGTCTGGTATCCTGCAACGGTCGCACCCAAATATCATTGAAGACGGGTTCTTTCTCTTCATTCCTTTGTGGATGTTCTATTATGGGAAGCGGATAAGCTCCGTTCCGTGCAATGAATGCCGCCCGCAGGAGGAAATCCTCGCTTCCGATGAACTCTCCTGCCAAGTCGAAGATGTCTCCGCCTTTGCCAATGCCAAAGTCGAACCATACGTTTCTATTTATATCAACCTTGAAGGAGGGTCTCCGCTCCATGCGGTACGGAGCGGAATACCACAAGGCATTTCCTTTCTGTTTAGTCGGATGAATCCCCATTGCGCTGAGGAAGTCCGCAATGGGAATCTCTCTCATCTGTCGTGCATCCATCAGTCCAGCATGATTTTCAGTCCGACACCGTACTGGGCATGGAAACGCTCCGTAGAGCCTCTCCACAGGCAACGTTCCCTGCCATAGAGCAGCAGTACAAGGTGGTCACTCAGATAGGTCTCCGCCTGTAGGGTGATTGCCCCACCGTAGATAAAACCGTCTTTATTGCGTAGTGTCGAGCCGTCAAAGAGCCGTTTCTCTCCGCCATTGACCGTCTCATAGCCCGCCAAGGCGGAAATACCTGCTGACAGGAAAAAGGTCTTGCTTCCGTCCGAAAGCACCCCAAAGAAGAAACCTCCCTCGCCCGTGAACTGCTCCACAGGTATACGCCTTTCCCGATAGGGATGGTACCTTCGGAGATACTCCGCCCCGAACACCCATTGATGTCCTCCTTTCGTGTAGGTGGCAAGCGAAGCCCCGAACGAGTATCCTGTCTCATTCTTGGAAGAAGGAGAATAAAAACCGTCCGCCACACCGATGGTCAGGCGTATGCCTTTCATCTTGGGCAGACAGCGTTGGGCGTGTGCCTGCCCTGCAAAGAGGGCAAGCGACACGACAAACAGGAAAAATGCGAGCTTTCTCATATCACTTCACTTTGAGTTCGTTGATTTCCCTTGCACGCACAAGGTCTTCATTCTCCACGACAAAGGATTGGTGTCTTCCGCCGTTCTTCTCGTGCATCTCCACAATGAGATGCTTGTCATCGGGGATGGTGAACTTTTGCAGGGTGAATACCGTGCGTTCGCTCTTCTGCCCCGCCACGCAGGTGATGTAGTTGTAGGCACGCAGCGGAAGCAGCACCTGCTCCTGCATGGCAGTCTGCTTGGCGACCTTCTTGTCCACGATTTTGAACGTGATGAAGTCGATGTCGAACGGCACGTTGGACTTGTTGCGCAGTTCCGTATGGAAGTACAGCAGTCCGTTGTGCGAATACAACCCTTTGAGCAGGTACTGAATACCGAAGGACTTGCTGCCGATGTGCTTCACCGTCCGCCTGTCCTCCTTGTGAATGGATTTCATGATGAGCCTTACCAGCATCGGGCTTTCGCTTCCGAGTTCCTTGAGATAGACTTCCATGGCGTTGTTCGGACGGTTTACGCTCTCCCCATCGTGGATGAAGTCCGCCATTTCCACATTGAGTAACAGTGGCTCGTTGGCATACTTGACATGTAGGCTCGGCAGGAAGCGCCTTGCCGCCTTTCGGCGGTAGGTTTCCTCCAGCC
>NZ_JAERMS010000032.1 GCF_017426725.1 Prevotella illustrans
ATCGATACCTGTAAACCTGTCCCCACTAATTTGAAAAATATTTAGGACACTATTGCCTTTTAAGGGCTATTTGATAGCAGAATTGTCGGTTCTTGTCGCATGATGTTTCGGTAGTCCAACTTTCGGCGCGAACCATTTATTATAGATATTTCGAGCCAGTTGTTTTATGTCTTTTCGTCCTGTGGGATAAGCAATCCGTGTAATTGTGGGCTCAATCCATCGGCGTTCAAAGGCCTCTATCTCCTTATTGCAGGCCTCGGAGTCGAAAGCTCGCTTGTGCAAAACGGCAGCCTTTACATGCTGAATAAATAGTTGCCAACGTTTTTTATAATAGGAAGAAACCAATCCGGCCCACGTGCGATTGGCGTAGTCGGTTAGCTGTCGACTATCGCCCCAAACAGTTATCAGTGTGCGTGCGTTTCGTTCGTAATAATCTTTCTCACCTTCTGATTGCCCGAAGCCACGGGCGTCTTCAATCCATTTATGCAAGGAAAAATCTTTGTCACAAGCTAATAGTTCGTCAAGGTCGTCCAACATGCCTTCCATGCGGGCAGCATAGTAGTTAATTGCATCCATGTGTTGTGCCTTGTAGGCCTTATAAAGGCTGTCCCGTTCGTGGGCAAAAAAGTCGCCCAGAACCTGTCGGCCCACATTGATGACGTCGTAAAGATGTTCTCTTTTGTTGGAATTAATATCCAACAGAGACTTCCAAACCTGTAGCAATCTTTCGGGATAGGTGGTGTTGAGATAGCGTGCTTCGAATGAAGGACGTGCGCAGACCACCGTTCCAGACTCGTTAACATAGCTGGGCATGATATCATTGAACAGCAGTTGCCACACTTTGCGGTTTTTATTACTGGCAAAACCCACGTGTCGGTCGGCCATGCGATTTTTCCATTCCTCCGCAGTTTGCCCGCAGTCCCATGCCTTATCCAGCACAAATTCATAGAAATCTGGGTTAACACCGAAGCCTTCCATGGTGGCTCCCAGTCCTATCATGTTGTCTCCACCCTGTGAAATGGCATCGTCCAGTCGGCGAGAGACCTTGTTGATATCTCCCTGAAGCATGGTATTGCCACCGAAGTTGGCCAAAACGCAGGTCAGATATGACTGGCCATAGAAGCGTTCGGTGAGTTTCCATATTTCTGTATGGTCGATATAGTAATCCAGCAGATACATTCTGCCTTTAGGAATGCCGCTCAGGAATGCGCGCATGGTTTCCGGTGTCCAGTGTTTCTGGTCATTGTAGAAGAACCATCCCATCTGAATCCACACGGCTTCAGGGTCGACGGCGGCTAACGACTGGTAGAGCTTTTGGGGCAAGGTGCGCAAGGTGGTAAGGTCCCAGCTGGGTGGTTGCACTTCGTTGAAGCTGTCGAGACAGTATAAGTGATCGCTGCCGAAGAGGCGAGTCTGCTCTTCGAGGAAAGCCTTTTGTAGTTTGGTAAAGAGAGGATCGGTAGGAGAGAGGAAATAAGTACGGTATTGTTGGGCAAAGCCTCCCCATTGGCTGACTTCCGAAATCTGTGCTTTGGGATGTCGTTGCTTATAGGCCAGGGGCACACTGCCATTGAAAGCCGAGAGAACGGGGCGCATGCCGAAGGCTCTTTCGCGCTGAAGAATGCGTTGTTGCAGTAGAAGTTGCCCGTCAATCCAGGCTTGGGGAAGTGGCCCTTGCCACCCATTGACATTCACCATGCGCTGCCAGGGCAGATGAGCCGGTCCTGTGAAGAAACTTCGTATCTGTTTGTCAGTCAGGCCTTCGCGTTGCCATACGCGTTGCCAAGCGGCTTCGACACCCGTTATCGCCAGCGGCATGGTCACACCGTTGAGGGCCATCCAGTCAATCAGTCGTTCCCATTCTTTCCACCCCCACCATGGCATGGTGTAGCCAAAGGTGCAGTAATTCAGGAAAAAACGGTTCTTTACCTTAGCCTTGCCGGTGATGGGCAAGCTGAGGGTGGGCAGTAACCGGGGCAAAATAACGGGATTCTGCTGTTTCCACGATACTTCTGTCAGGCAATAGTTTTTCAGGTAATGGTTCAGTCCTACGGCCATAGCGATGGCACTGTTGCCACTGATGACAATCTTGTCGGCATCGCTCCTTACCATAAAGCGTTCTATACTGTCGGTCGTAAGTTCAAACTTGAAGCGATTGACGTAGGCGGGGGCGAGACGGGCGACCATCTCTTCCATCATCTGACATTGTTGATGACCGGCTGCTGTGATAGACTGAACGAAACACCACAGGGCGATAAGGAGCGGATATTGCTTTTTTCTTTTCATGATATGAGGTTTGACTGAATATTCAACATGCGTAAACTATAAAAGAACAGACTCTTTATGTCTGGTATGACAAGCGTAATTGTTGTTTATAACTAAGCGTATATACTTATTTGGTGCAAATATGAATATTTAATATTCATTTAGAAATCAAGCTTTTTCCACCTTATTATATATAGGGAGCTTCCTTTGCTGTTGAAAAAATGTGGTTAATAAAAAAATAATTGATATTTTTTAGTTATAAAATCAGATTCCAAATGTCTAACCATTCAAACGCGGAAACAGTTGTGCTTGTGACCTTAGGGTTTCATAGCGGCAGTATCAAAGACGCGGAAACTGCTCCACATCGACAAGAAAAACCTAAAATCATTTTAAGATACTAACCTAAATATTAACTTAATCATAAACTTATGTGTGGATTTATGAAGTCAAGAATGTTAGCTTATGCTTTTGTTGGCGCTTTGTTGGGAGTGCCACTTCAAATGACCGCTCAGCAGCAGAAAGTGTCACTCAGCCTTAATCGTGTAAGTCTGAAGAGAGTATTAAGCGAGATTGAGAAAAAGACCCAGTACAAATTCAGCTATCGTGATGTTACGCTTGATAACAGTAAGCTGGTCTCTGTGCAGAAAAATGATGTGACGGTGGCCTCTGTACTTAGTGAAATACTGGGTGAACGCGGTTTGGAATACAAACTGGTAGAACCTTCTACGATTATTATTTCGGTTAAGACTAATACAGAAAAGAAGGATAAGAAAAAGATACGCTCCAGTGGTATGGTGCTTGATGCGCATGGTGAGCCTGTAATTGGTGCAACCGTACAAGTTGTTGGCAAAAAAAATAGTGGAACGATAACCGATTTAACAGGAAAATTTTCTCTTGATGTAAATGATGGAGATCAGCTTGAGATTAGTTATGTAGGTTTTCAGACTTTGCGTGTTCGTCCGAAAGAGAACATGAATATAAAGATGGAAGAGAATCAAGAGTCGTTGAATGAGGTTGTTGTCGTGGGCTATGGTACGCAACGTAAACGCGATTTGACAGGTTCGATAGCCTCGTTGAAGGGCGATGATATGAAGTTCGATGGTGTGTCATCGGTTTCTCAGGCTTTGGGTGGCAAGGCTGCCGGCCTTTATGTACGTCAGAACAGTGCTCAACCTGGTGGAGGTATCGACATTCTTGTACGTGGCGCGGGCAGTGTCAACGCCGGCAACGACCCTTTGTATATTGTTGATGGTTTTCCTATTGCAAAACTTGACCAGCCGGATGGTGGTGATAAAAAGATGAGTCCGGGAACACAAAGCATACTCAACTTCCTAAATCCGAATGACATTGAGTCGATAGAAGTATTGAAAGACGCCTCCGCCACTTCCATCTATGGTGCACGTGCGGCCAACGGTGTAGTTATCATCACGACCAAGCGTGGTAAGACCGGTAGTGCTAAAGTGTCTTATTCGTATGACTTTTCTTATCAGAAATATTCCGATATCTATAATCTGCTGTCGTTGAAAGAGTGGATGCAGGTGCGTAACGATATGGCCTTAGAAAACTATATGTGGAACAACCGAGTAGCTCCATACGGCACAAAGACAATGGAAGAGGCAGCTGCTAATCCCTATAATGGGGTAAAATTGAGTTATCCTTATACCGATGCGCAGATTGCGGCAGCCGGAGAGGGTACCGACTGGCTCGGACTGATTACGCGTAACGGCCGTATCAATGAGCACAACGTCAACCTGCAGGGCGGTAGTGACAAAACACAGTATATGCTGTCGTTCAACTACTTCGACCAAAAAGGTATCGTGAAAAACTCTGGTTTGACTCGATACACGCTGAAAACCAACATCGACCAGAGCTTTCTTAAGATATTCAAAGCTGGTTTGAACCTGACGATGACACGTATCAATAATGATAATACACAATTGGGGGCTGCACGTTATGAGAACTCCGGTATTATCCGCTCGGCCATTCAGATGAGTCCGGAGGTGAAAGCCTACGATGCCGAAACGGGTACTTATCCTGTCAATCCTCTGTTGGCCAAACAGCCTAACTCGTACTCGTTGCTGACGAATACCGACCAAGGACGCACTAATCGATTAATCGGTAACGTCTATATAGAGGCTCGTCCGTTAGAAGAATTGCTGTTGCGTGGTGCCTTGGGTATAGATCATGCGCAGATAGATCGTAAGACTTACCAACCTCGCACAACCGTAAATGGTAATGCCAACGGTGGAGTGGCCTATATTTATAATACAAACAACGATCAGTATCTGGCAGAAGCTACGGCCACTTATCACAAGACTTTGGCCGATATCCACAATGTTAATTTCATGGTGGGTGCCTCCTACGAAGAATTTAACAATGATATATCCGAGTTGGGAAATAACAACTTCCTGACCGACGCTTTTCTTTATAACAATATTGACGCCGGAACGGGAACCAAGATAACCAAGTCCAACGCTACGAAAAACAAGATGGAATCTTATTTCATGCGTGCTTCCTACGTACTCATGGATCGCTATCTCTTTACGGGAACCATGCGTGCCGATGGTGCCAGCGTATTTGCCAAGAACAATAAGTGGGGCTATTTCCCCTCTGTTGCTTTAGGTTGGCTTATCAATGAAGAAAGTTTCTTGAAGCAGACAAAATGGCTTTCGAATCTAAAACTGCGTCTCAGCTGGGGACAGACGGGTAATGCCGACATCGGAACCAATGCCTTTGCAAGTTTCGCAGCCGAAAATGCCTATGTCAACGGTGACCACAAGACGGTGATAGGTGTGAAGAAAGGCAAGATTGCCAATCCTAATTTGAAGTGGGAAACGACCACCGAGTGGAACCTTGGTTTAGACTTTGGTTTCTTAAGAGGGCGCATCAGTGGTTCTGTTGATCTGTATCAGCGTATCATTTCCGATCTGCTCAACTACCGTTTGCTTAATTCTTATCAGGAGCTTCCTAAGGTAATGTCGAACGTGGGAAAGACTCAAGGCCGGGGTATAGAGTTCATGCTCAACACGCGAAATATCGAAACGAAGGATTTCAGCTGGTCGACCAACTTCACCTTTACGAAATATAAAGACCGCTGGAAAGAGCGTACACCCGACTGGAAGCCCGCGGTCTATGAGCATGTCGGCGATCCTATTCGTCCCATCTATTCGCGCATAGCCGACCATGTCCTCCAAATTGGCGAGGCTGCTCCGGCCGCTCAGCCTGATTTGTTACCCGGTCAGATTGTCATTAAGGATATTAACGGCTACAAGCGCGACAGCTCGGGTAATCCTGTGACTGATGAAAACGGACATTTCGTGCTGACTGGAGAGCCTGATGGTAAGATTGATGATGCCGATACGAAGCTCATCGGTACGACCGATCCGGGTTGGTTAGCAGGCTTGAACAACGTATTCAGATACAAGGACTTCGAATTTTCATTTATGTTCAATGGCATGTTTGATCGTAAAATTCAAGATCCGACGATGGCCTTTTACGGTATTAACAGCTATGGCGTGGCAGGCTCAGGATTAAATGGTTTGAAAACCAATCTTGAACGCTGGACACCGACCAATCCTTCTTCCCGATATCCAAGCGCATTCTACAACATGGGACGTGGCAAATACTATACGAGTGGTGACTTTTTCTATCAGAACGCATGGTTCATCCGTCTGCAAAACGTGTCGTTGAGCTATAATTTGCCTAAGAAATTGTTGAGTAAGGTTGGATTTATCAATAGTCTACGCGTGCATCTTTCGGCCAATAACCTTTTTGTGATTACGCCTTATGATGGGCTTGATCCAGAGACTGATGCCTATGAGGCTGCCTATCCCAACGCCAGAACCTTTAACTTTGGTCTAAATATTTCTTTCTGACAATTCTATATAATAATAAATGTAACTTATGAAAACGAAATATATCTCATGTGTGGCTGCTCTGACTTTTGCTGCCATGACGTTTACAAGTTGTGCTGATCTGAATCCCGTAGACTATTCGGAAATGAACAGCGAACTGTTTCCAAAGACAGAGAGTGATTATATCACGTTGGTCAATGAGTGTTATCGGTCCATACGCTCCAGTTGGTTCGATGGCTTGTTCGCCACAGACGACCGAGGATGTGTCGCCCTTAATGACGCGACGACCGAAATACTGACTGCCCGTAGTTATATTTTTAAGAAACAACACGATCTGGATTGGAATTCTACCGACGATTACTTGGTCGGATTCTATTATACGGAGAAGGATCCATCGGGTGGTGGCTTTCGTGATGGCTTTGCCAATGATATTAGTCGTTGCACGTCGGATTTGGCTTATATCGAAAATGCTACTTCTTTGAATGAAGCACAAAAGAAAAAGATGACAGCCGAAGTGCGGTGTGCCCGTGCTTTTATCTCTTATACGCTTTATGATATGTTTGGCCCTTTGATCATTGCGCCACAGAAACTATTGGAAACTCCACGTGAAAATAAGCCTTTACCACGCATGTCTCGTGAAGAAATGGTGAAATTCATAGAGGCGGACTTGCTTTATGCGGCTGAAAACCTGCCGTCTCCCAATGCGGTTGAATATGGTAGGTTCAGCACCGGACTGGCCAAGATGCTGCTTATTCGTCTGTATTTGCATGAGACAAAGGACGACAAGAGTTATTATGCAAAGGTGGAAACGTTAGCCCGTGAACTGATGCAACCTTCCTTTGGTTATCAGTTGCAGCCGAGTTATACACGGATGTTTGAGGTTGGCGGACAGGGAAAAACTAATAAGGAAATCATCTTTGCCTTGCCCGTTAATACCGAAATGGTAAGCTGGAATGACTGGCACATGTTTGTATTGCCATCTGATTTTGGAAGCAATGGTATGAAAGGCGGCTACCATAGTTTGACGAGTACTTGGCATTTCTACGACGGTTTTGAAGCAAACGACGTGCGCCGCACCTATCTTTTGGCCGAATACACGAGCAACAAGACCGGCAAACTCGTAAAGCGAGGCGATTATCCCAATCTCGACCTCGGCCCCATCCCCATGAAATATGGCTACGATACCGACCTGTTTAGCAATAGCGGACGTAGCAAGATAGACCCCATTCTCTATCGTTATGCCGACGTCTATCTGTCCTTGGCAGAGGCTTTGTATCGCAAGCCGGGAGCTTCGGCTACCGATAAGCAGGAGGCTTTGAAGTATATCAACGTTATTCGTGAGCGGGCGGGTATAGCAAGTATAGATTATTCGGCCATTGACACGGATGAAAAGTTTGTCGAAGTGTTGCTCAAGGAGCGTTGTCATGAGTTCTGGTGCGAGAACGGACAGTATCGTGCCGACCTTATTCGACTGGATAAATTCATAGAATATGCCAAGACCATTAACGGTTCTCCTTATGCCGAAAAGGCGAAGGAAGTTTATCCTTTACCCAAGAGCGTTATCATAGATGGTAAAGGCGTGGTCATTCAGAACGCGGGTTACGATTAAAAAATACACAAACGATGGATTACCACGCAGTGGTAATAGTATTACCAAGCGTGTGGTAATATGATTACCAAGGCGTGGTAATGTTGTTACCACACGCTGGTAATCCATCAAAAGATAAGGTATATCGACTTTAATTTTACCGAACAACAGCAATATTGTAGAATAAATATTTATGGATCGACGTAGTTTTTTGAAACGTGCGACAGCATTGGGCATGGCTGCAACCTTGCCCAAGGTGCTGTTGGGCACTTCTCTGGTAGAGCAAGTTGCGGAGCCCCGGTCTTCAGGAGAGAAGTTTTGGGCTTGTCTGATGCATCTTTCCTTTAATTTTGCAGGCCAAATAAAACTGTATGGAGGACTACGAACAGAGTTTGAACCCGATATGGCTGTGTGGAACGCGGCCATTGATCGCATGGCCAAAAACCATGTAAACATGCTTTTTATCAATCTGGATGATTCGGTGGCTTGGCACAGTCATCCCGAGATTTCTTTGGCTCATTCGTGGACACACGAGCAGTTGCGGGCACAGTTGGCTAAGATTAGGAAGGCAGGAATAGAGCCTATTCCTATGTTTAACTTTTCTACGACACATGATGCGTGGCTGGGTAAGTATTCAAAAATGGTGTCATCGGCCAAGTATTATGAAGTTTGCGCCGACTTGATAGCCGAAGCCATCGCGCTCTTCGATACGCCTCGCTTTATTCATTTCGGCATGGACGAAGAACGAATCGACTACCAGCTGTCCGATTATATCGTGATACGGCAGCAGGAAACATGGTGGGCCGACTTGTATTTCTACATCGGCGAAGCCATGAAACGGGGCGTTCGCCCTTGCGTATGGGCTGATTACGTGTGGCACCATCCGGATGATTTCTTCAAGATGATGCCCAAGTCGGTGGTACAATGCAATTGGTGGTACACTGAGAAGTTCTCTGTCAACGATGTGGCCATCCGTTCTTATCTTGATTTGGCCCGTGAAGGCTATGACGTAATGGCCACCGGTAGTTTTGATCAAGAGAACCCCAAGAGCATTGGAAATACGGTGAAGTTCTGTAGCGAGCATATTGACGGCAATCATCTGTTGGGCTTTATGCAGACATTCTGGAAGCCGACGATAGAAACTTATCGTGCGCCTATCCTACAAGGGATTGACTTGATTGGAGCCGCACGTTCGGAATATGAAAATAAAAGGAGAACGAAGGTATGAAAGACAGATTGATATGGGGATGTTTAATCCATCTTAGTTTCAACATGTGGGAGGAGTATATATGGCCGGGACGCCCCTTCCGAGGCTATCGACCCGACTTGGAACTGAGCGAACCGCTATGGAATGACGCCATCGAACTGATGGGCAAGAGCGGTGTAAACATGGTTGTTATTGATCTGGGTGATGCCATAAGATACCAGCGGCATCCCGAAATAGCCGTCAATGGAGCCTGGACGGTTGCCCGTTTGAAGCAGGAATTGCGACGTATGCGGTCGTTGGGTATAGAGCCGATACCCAAATTAAACTTCTCCGCAGGGCATGATACCTGGATGAAGGAATACTCCAAGATGGTTTCTACCGATGAATACTATCGTTTCTGTTCGGATATGATAGCCGAAGTGTGTAGTATTTTCGGCCAGCCTCGCCTGTTCCACATCGGAATGGATGAAGAAGGCTACAATATGCAGAGTACCTACAAGCATGTGGTGGTGCGCAAAAATGATGCTTGGTGGCACGATTTCATGTTTCTGGTGAAGGAATGTGAGCGCCAGCATGCGCAGGCTTGGCTCTGGCCCGACTACATGTTGTGGCACCATCCCGACCAGTTTTTCAGTAAGATGCCTAAGAGCGTGATGCAGAGTAATTGGTATTATGATGAAGAGTTTAATCCCGAATGGGACATGGTGAGGCAGTATATTGATTTAGAAAAACATGGTTACGACCAAATTCCGACCGGTAGTTATCATTTTGAAAATCCTAAAAGTATAGCCAACACCGTGGCTTTCGCAGAGAAATATATCAGTCGGCAACACCTTAAAGGTTTCTTGCAGACGTGGTGGAAGCCTACGATAGAGGAAAACAGAGAGCGCATTCTGAAAGGCATTACACTATTGGGCGAAGCTCGTAAAGCCTATGAAGAACGACATGCTTAAAACGATATATTGATGAAATACCTATTCTTTATTTTTCTTTTCAGCTTTATCTGTTCCTTTTCTCCCGCTCAAGTGCCTCATCGAGCGGCCGAAGACGTATGTCATGTGATGGCGTCAGACTACTGGAAGATGTGGAACGATTCTCTACAAGCTGCCATCGACCATGATATTGAGCTGTATAGGAAGGGTACGGCCACCATCGAATTGCCGGAGGTAAAGCCGGGTACGACAATCCGTGTGGAACAACTGACTCATTCGTTTATCTTCGGTGGTAACCTTTTTGTTTATGGGCAGTTGGCTACTGAGGCTATGAATCGGAAATACGAAAACACTTTCGGTTCGCTGTTCAATGCCGCAACCATTCCATTTTATTGGAAAATGCTTGAACTGGAGCAAGGGAAACCACGCTTCGAGGCCGGTAGTTCGTATGTTTATCGTAGACCTCCAACCGATCCGATGGTTGATTTTTGCAATCAGAAAGGTATATTGACCAAGGGACATGCCATCATTTATGGCTTGCGGCTGCATGGTCATCCCACGTGGATGCCCGACGACCGCCATGTGATGGACAGTCTTTTTCAGGCCCATATCCATCGGTTGGCACAGCGATATGGCGACCGAGTGAAGTGGTGGGATGTGGTCAATGAACCCATTGATCAGGCTAACAGAGGACTTATGCCCGATGATTACACCTTCAAATGCTTTCAATGGGCACGCCGGTATTTTCCATCTTCGGTACAACTGAATATCAACGATGTAGACCTTCATGGCCCGGTGGATTTGCATCGTCGCTATGCCGAGCTGACCCGCAATCTTTTGTGTCGTGGTTCGAAGATAGATCACATCGGTATAGAAATGCACATTTTCGATCCTTTGGAAGCTGCCGACATCGCAGAAGGCAAAGACCCCTACATCTCACCAGCGCTTTTGCAAACAAAACTCGATTGTCTGAAGGCTACAGATTTGCCAATTCACATCAGTGAAGTAACAGTTTGCGCACCCGACACCACTGAGCATGGCAAGCTGATTCAGGCTGTGATAGCTCGCAATTTGTATCGGTTGTGGTTCAGTTATCCCACGGTGGAAGCCATTACGTGGTGGAATGTGGTTGACGGAGGGGGCGCATCGGGCGAACCTTCTTATTCGGGAATCTACGATAAGAATATGAACGAGAAACCCGTATACGCCGTTTTGAACAATCTGATTAACACGGAATGGAAAACTTCATTCCAAACACGTTTGAACAAAAATAAGGTTTTAACATTTCGTGGTTTCCGTGGCAAATATCTATTGACGTGGAAAGACAGGCATGGAAAGACACAACGGAAAGAAATAATGGTCGAATGAACAAGCAAATTTATTATAAGAAAGTACCAAAATGAAGAAAACGATATTGATATTCTTGTCCTTGCTGCTCTCTGTCGTTATGGCGATGGCTGAGAATAGTATGGTGGGCGTTCGTGAGTTGATAGCACGTCGTGTACCTTGGTTGCAGGACAAAGTTGCATTAGAGCAGATACGAGATGTCGACAAGGCAGAGGCGTTTACATTATCGACCCGTGACGGGAGGTTGGTCATTCAGGCTACGAGCGAAAATACGGCTTGTATGGCTCTGAATTATTACCTTGAAAACTACTGCCATCGCTCCATGTCGCACATGGGTGATAATCTTGGGCCGGTCGACAGTCTGCCGGAAATCAAGGAACCGTTGACCAAACATATCGACCTGCCGTTGCGCTATGCGCTCAACTACTGCACACTGAACTACACGATGTCGTTCTATCAGTGGGAAGACTGGGAACACGAACTTGACTGGATGGCACTGCATGGAGTAAACTTGATGCTCATGCCTGTTGGTATGGAGAAGGTGTGGCAGAACACACTACGTAAGTTTGGTTGTAGCAATCAGCAGATTCGTAACTTCATCCCGGGACCCGGCTACACCGCTTGGTGGCTCATGGGTAATCTGGAAGGATGGGGTGGCCCCGTTTCGCAAGACTTTATCGATGGTCAGGCACAGATGGCTAAACGTATTTTGGGACGTATGGTGGCGTTGGGCATACAGCCTGTGCTTCAAGGATTCTACGGAATGGTGTCGAGAAGTATTCGCGACCGCCATCCCAATGCCGTGATTCCGCAAGGTATGTGGGGCTTCTTCGAGCGTCCCGACATCCTCAAACCTACTGAGAAGCTGTTCGATGAGATGGCTGATGTGTACTATCACGAAATCAAGAAGCTCTATGGCACAGACATTCGCTACTTCGGTGGTGACCTGTTTCATGAGGGTGGGCTTACCGGAACGCTTAATGTGGCCGACTGCGGACTGGCTGTCCAACAAACCATGCAGCGTAATTTTCCCGGCAGCACATGGGTGTTGCAAGGGTGGGGCGGAAACCCTAAACCCGAACTGTTGGCCAAACTTGATAGGAAAAAGATATTGGTGGTAGATCTGTTTGGCGAAAACGAAGATGTTTGGAATCAAACACAGGGCTATGGTGGTACTCCTTTCGTGTGGTGTACGGTATCCAATTTCGGAGAGCAATGTGGTATGTATGGTAAGTTGCAGCGTATCTCTTTACAGATGGATAAGGCTCGCAACAGCATTTACAGACCCTATCTGAAAGGTGTGGGAATCATGCCGGAAGGAATCAATAACAATCCGGTGGTCTATGATATGGTATTGCACGCGCCTTTGACCGACCGAAAGATAAATGTAGAAGCATGGCTTAAATCGTATATCACTTATCGTTATGGTGCTTACAATGCCGATGTCTATGCAGCCTGGCTTATCTTTTTACAAACGATTTATGCCAGTGTGCCCGAAAAATATGGGCTTCCTGAGAGTGTGTTTTGCGCCCGTCCCGGTATCAAGGTTGTCAACACCTCTTCGTGGGGAGTAAGGGCCAGATACTATGATATGGATTTTTTCAAAGAAGGAGTGAGGCGCTTTTTGAAAGCCAAAGAGGCATTTGAAGGTTCAGAAACCTATGCTAATGACATGTTCGACCTGCTGCGTCAGGTGCAGTCGGATAAGGGAAGTCGGGCCTACGACGACATGATTGCCGCCATTAAAGCCCAAAATCAGACCAAGTTTGAACAGACATCGAGCCACTTTCTCAATCTGTTGCTGCGACAAGATACGCTTTTGGCTCAAAGTAAAGGCTTCACTTTAGACCATTGGCTGGGGCAGGCCGGACGCTTTGGGAAGACAGAGAGTGACCGTGCCTTGGCCTTGAAGAACGCTAAGATGCAGTTGACTTTTTGGGGACCCGACTGGAATCCCAACACCACCGTACACGACTATGCGGCCAAAGAGTGGGCCGGCATGCTCAAGACGCTTTATTATGAAGAATGGAAAATGTTTGTCGACGTATGGCGGCAGCGTGTTCGTGGCATCGAAATGATAGAACCCGACTATTATGGCTATCAGATTGCGTGGTGCAAGAAGCCCGTCGTGTATGAGCCTGTAAAACTTGACAAGGAGCAGATGGACACCCTGATTGCCGACATCCTGCATTAGACAAAATCGGTCATATTTTCTGAAACGGCAGTATAACGGTGAAGCGCGGCCAATGACGACATATCTTGCGACAAAGTTTGGATGTTTAAGGAGTTTTGCTTATTTTTGGATTCGTAATCGGTGCGTCATTCCTTGACGACGATTCTTTTTGAAAGAACCCTAATACAAGCAAGCAATACATGAAGGCAACATCAACGAAGGAAGATTTTCTGATTTGGCTGCTCAAACATGACTCTCAGTGGGCTTTTGACAATCTTTACAAGATGTACGCGCACAGGCTTTTCGCTTTTGCCATGGAGTATTGTCATCACAACGAGACGGCTGAGGAAATCGTGGAAGATACCTTTATATGGATATGGAACCATCGCCATGCTATCAAACAGGAAAAGACGTTGTTCAATCTCGTGTTCATCAAGGCACGCCATCTGCTGATCAACGCCTACAGAGCCACGCTCAACAGTCCTCGTTTTGAAGATTATGTAGACTATGCCAACACGCTTGGCACCGATGAACAAGGGTCGCAGATGGAGTATGATGAGTTTTTGCGTATCATACGGAAGGGGCTGGACTGGCTGCCACCCACTCAACGGCGGGTGATAGAGCTCGTGCGTTTCGAGCAGAAGAGCGTAAAGGAGGTGGCAATCCTGCTGGATATGAAAGACCAGTCGGTCAGAAATCAGTTGTCGTTGGGCCTCAAGCGGCTGATGGCATTCATTGGGCGGTCGGGCTATGGCGTGTTTTCGGTGCTGTTGCTTTTCCTCAACAAAGCGTAAAAATCAGTATATTTCAAGTTTTTTGGTGTCTTTCCATTATAATTAGGATAAAAAGATTATGAGTGATATCGTAGAGAAATACAGACAGTCGAGGTTGACAAAGGAAGAGTTGCTGCAACTCCGCGACAGCGTGAATCGGTCTTCGGACGAAGCGCAGGCGGCTGAAATGCAGGCTCATTGGGAAGAGAAGATTGATATTTCGCAGGTGGATGACGACAAGATTGACGCCATTCAGGAGCGTCTCGACACGCGGATTCAGGCTTCGCCGACACTTCGCCGACGGTTGTGGAGCCTCGTGCAGCATGTTGCCGTGCTATTGTTGCCCATCTGCTTGGCGGGCTTAGGCTATATGGGTTATCAGCAGCGTTTGACTTCGGACGACCTACTGACCGTCTCAACCCGCCAAGGCGAACAGGTGAGCATAGACTTTCCCGACGGTACGCAGACCCAGATGAACGAAAGGTCGATCGTGGCTTATCGTCCTCATGCCTTCACGAAGAAGCACCGGGAAATAGATTTTAAGGGCGAGGCCTATTTTGAAGTGCGTCATGATGCCGACCACCCTTTCTTGATCCACACACCCGACGTTAGCGTGAAAGTGACGGGTACAAAGTTCAATCTCTGCTATTACGCGGAAGCGGCGACGATGACGCTCAGCCTGTTTGACGGTTCGGTTTCGCTCCGTTCGGTTAAGACACGGGAACAAATACGGCTTAAACCCAACGAACGATGCACGCTCGACAAGGCTACGGGACACTTTACGGTGGAGCCGCTTGATGAAGATTCGGCTTACTATACGGCCTGGCGCCGTCACGAACTGGTGTTCCGCAGTACGCCGTTGAAGCAGGTTGTGGAGAAGTTGGGCACTGTCTATGGCGTTGACATCCAACTGCGAAACGTCAATACCGACGACCGTTTCACCGGCACATTGCCCTCGTCGGACTTCAACAAATGCCTGATCGTCATGTCTAATCTTTATCATTGTAAAGTGAGTCGCGACGACAATACCGTCATTCTGACGAAGAACGTTTCCCGATAGACAAGTACCATTCGGGCATTTCTACCGGAAACCGGCGTGGCGTGATTCATTACGTTCCGCCCGGGCAATCAAGCCGGGACGGTATTTCCCGCGGCGCAAGGCCTGCCGTCATTTGCCGGGACGTTTGCCGAACTCCGGCATTTAACACCTGTTATACCTTGGCGTTTGCCGAACCTCGGCATTTAACACCTGTTATACCTTGACGTTTGCCGAACTCCGGCATTTAACACCTGTTATACCTTGGCGTCTTCCGAGAGCCCGGAAAGGCTGCCGTCATTTGTCGGGACGTTTTCCGAACCCCGGGAAAGGCTGCCGTCATTTGTCGGGACGTTCCGCTTTGGCAATCAAGCATTAAACGCTGTTGATTTTAGAAAAAACTTATTCCGAACCGACGTAAAAATATTTTAGGACAGGTTTGTATTTGCTGTAGTTGGCCTTTGCGTACAGAAAAAGAAAAGGAGAAACCTCATGGTTGAGATTTCTCCTTGATATGCGTAACGCTGTGGTTCCTGTTTTTATTTGCTGTAGCCGCAGGCGGTCCAAGGTTTCAGTTCTTTGAAGAAGTCGTGGCCCTTGTCGTCGACGAGGATGAAAGCCGGGAAGTCCTCAACGTCAATCTTCCAAACGGCTTCCATGCCCAGTTCGGGATATTCTACGCACTCGATACTCTTGATACTGCTCTGCGACAAGACGGCAGCCACGCCGCCGATGGTGCCCAGATAGAAGCCGCCGTGCTTCTGACAGGCATCGGTGACTACTTGCGTGCGGTTGCCTTTGGCTATCATCACGAGCGAACCGCCATGGCTCTGGAACTCGTCTACGTAGGGATCCATGCGGTTGGCCGTGGTTGGTCCCATCGAACCGCAGGCATATCCTTCGGGCGTCTTGGCCGGACCGGCATAGAGGATGGGGTGATTCTTAAAGTATTCGGGCAGGTCTTCGCCGGCGTCGAGACGTGCCTTGAGCTTGGCGTGAGCGATGTCGCGGGCCACGATGATGGTTCCTTTGAGACTCACACGGGTGCTGACGGGATATTTGGTCAGCTCGGCACGCACGGCGTCAATACCTTTGTCGAGATCTATCTCCACGCCCTTGGCTCCTTCGCCCGGACGACGGTACGCTTCGGGGATGAGGTCCGACGGGTTGTCGTCCATCTTTTCGAGCCAGATACCGTCGGCATTGATCTTGGCTTTGATGTTGCGGTCGGCCGAGCAGCTGACGCCCATGCCGATCGGACAGCTGGCGCCGTGGCGTGGCAGACGAATGACGCGAATGTCATGGGCAAAGGCCTTGCCGCCAAACTGCGCTCCGAGACCAATCTTGTGGGCTTCTTCCAGTAGCTTGTTCTCTAAGTCGATGTCGCGGAAAGCACGGCCGGTCTCGTCGCCGGTGGTAGGTAGGTTGTCGTAATACTTGATGGAACCAAGTTTCACGGTGAGCAGGTTCTTCTCGGCCGACGTGCCTCCTACGACGAAACAGATGTGGTAGGGTGGGCAGGCGGCCGTGCCGAGACTCTTCATTTTCTCAACGAGGAAGGGCAGCAGGGTGCCTTCGTTCTGGATGGTGGCCTTGGTCATGGGGTAGAAATAGGTCTTGTTGGCCGAGCCACCGCCCTTGGCTACCATGACGAAGCGATATTCCGCGCCCTCGACGGCTTCGATGTCGATCTGCGCGGGCAGGTTGCACTTGGTGTTCACCTCGTCATACATGTTGAGCGGAGCGTTCTGCGAGTAGCGCAGGTTGTCCTCGGTGAAAGTGTTGTAGACACCGCGCGAGAGAGCTTCCTCGTCTTCGAAGCCTGTCCATACCTGCTGTCCTTTCTCTCCGTGGATGATGGCCGTGCCGGTATCTTGGCAGAAGGGGAGCACGCCTTTGACCGCTGTCTCGGCATTGCGGAGGAACTGCAGGGCCACATACTTGTCGTTTTCAGAGGCTTCGGGGTCGCTGAGGATGGCGGCCACCTGCTCGTTGTGTTCCCGACGGAGCATGAACTCGACGTCGTGGAAAGCCTGTTGGGCCAGGAGCGTCAGAGCTTCTTTCGATACTTTTACAATCTGCTTACCTTCAAACTCGCCGGTGCTGACTCCTTCTTTGGCCAGAAGCCGGTATTCGGTGTCGTCTTTTCCCACCTGAAACATCGGCGCATACTTGAATTCTACTTTGTTTGCCATAATGTCTTTATATATATGAATGTGTAAAATAATGTCGTTTCTTGGCCATCCGAACATGGTGGACGACCGTTTAGTAACCGAAGATTTCTTCTGTCGTAAGGCGCTTGACGGGGCCTAATTTCTCGAGCGTATTCATGTCGATACTCTTCTCGTCGCCGAGGATGATGTAGCGGTAGGGCTTGCGAGCGATGTTTCTCCGCTGGAAGTCGACGATATCTTGCAGGGTCAGCGTGGGCAACTTGGCGTACAGCTCCTGCGTATAGTCGTGAGTCAGGCCCAGCTGGCGGAGGAAGAGATAGCGGCTGATGACGTTGAACTTGGTCGTGCGCTCGCTCTGAATGCTCTTGATGAGACTCTGTTTGGCCAGCTCGAAGGCGGTTTCGTTCTGTGGCATATCGTCGAGAATCTCGTTGAACACCTTGACGCAGTCGGCCATCTTGTCGTTTTGAGAGATGATGTGGGTATAGAAACTCTCCGGCTGCGTCTTGTATTCGGGACGCAGATAGCGTGCGAAAGCGTTGTAGGCCAGGCCGCGGGTTTCGCGAAGTTCCTGAAATACGACCGTATTCATGCCGCCGCCGAAGTATTGATTGAAGAGTGTTTCTATCGGAGCCTTGGCCGGATTCCACAGAATGCCCTCGTTGTGATACTGGCGCATATAGATGTTTTTGGCCATATATGGCGCGATGATGACTTCGTTCTTGGGCGTCAGTTGTTCCTTATATGGCTTGGCTATGGGGTCTTTGGTCCAAACTTTGCCCACTTTGTGCTGTTGCAGGAGAAGGTCGCAAAGTTGTTTTTCGCTGTAGGGACCGTAGTAAAGCACGGTGTGGGCGTAGTTGCCGAGGCTTCCCGGCAGGGCGACGAGCTTCTGTGGGTCCATGGCCCGCAGCTGTTTCATCGTGAAATCGTTGCGTTGTGGGTTGTAGGGTCCATAAACGCCATAGTTCCAGAGCGCTTCAAAGTTTGATTTCTGATTGGTCTTGGCGTCCGTACGGCTCTTTTCGATGAGGTTACAGAACTGATTCCAGCTGTCTGTATCGGCCTTGGCGCCGTGCAAAACCTTCTCCAGCAGTCGCAAGGCCTTGGGCAGGTTCTCGTTCAAGCCGCTCAGCTGAATATTGATATTTTTTTTATCGGTGGATATCTTGTAGCTGCAGGCCAGCTTATAGAAGGCCTGTTTGATATCCGAAACCGTCATGTCGTTAGTTCCGATGAAGTCGAGATAGGCGCCGGCGTAGCTATAACGCAGGTCGGACTCATCGCCGAAGTTGTAGCGGAACACGAGTTTGAACAGGCCGTCGGTGGTGTTTTGCTTATATATATAGGGTAAGCCTTTCTTGACGTTGCCGAACGAAAGCTCCTTATTGAAGTCTATGAAGACGGGCTGAATGGGCTTCGTCTTCGACATGCGGATGTCGTTTAAGAACTTGCTTTCGTATTCACGGTTGGCCGGAATCGGCGTAATAGCCGGCTTTTCGATCTTTTTGAGCGTGCTGTCTTCGCCCATGCGCTTATAGACGCAGACAAAATTGTCGGCGCGAAGATTCTTTTGGGCGAAGTCGATAATGTCTTGTTTGGTCAGTTTGGCCTGCCGTTCCAGTTGCAAAGATTCGCTTTCCCAACTCTTGTCGTTGATAAACGCGTCAATCATCATGTCTACGCGGCTGCCGTTGTCATCCAGCGAACTGTAGAAACGCAGTTTCTTATTAGCAATGACGGCCGGTAGCAGGTCGTCGGAAAACGTTCCATGCCCCAGCTTCTCGATTTCTTTTAAGATAAGCGCACGTACATCCTCCAGTTTCTGCCCCTGCAATGGGACCCCCTGCACGATAAACGCCGTGTAGTCGTGCAACTCGTCGAGCATGGCGCCTACACCCTGGGTTTTCATCTGTTGGTTGATGTTGGTGTCGAAGAGACCGGCCTTGCCGTTGGAAAGCATGCTCTTGATGATGTCAAGCGTGTCGTTCTGCGCGTCGGCGGCACCCTTGAAGAGCCATGCCATCATCAGGTTTTCGGCGTCCTGGCCCACAACGCTTGAGTCTTTGGGCGCATTGATGGGTTTTTGAGCGGCAAATTCCGGCCGTGACAAGTCAGGGCTGGGCCGCCAGGAACCGAAATGTCGGTCGATGATAGCAATCACCCGGTCGGGCTCGAAGTCGCCGGCAAGCGCGATAGCCACATTGTTGGGCACGTAATAACGGCTGAAATACTTCTTGATATTGACGATAGAAGGATTCTTTAGATGTTCTTGTTCGCCGATGGTGGTCTGCGTTCCATAGGGATGCGTGGGCGTGAGAAGTTTCCACAGAGCCGCGTATTCCTTATCGGCGTCGCTTCCCATACTGATATTCTTCTCCTCATACACGGCTTCAAGTTCGGTATGGAAACCGCGAATCACCATATTCTGAAAACGGTCGCCTTGTATGCTCGCCCAGTTTTCTATCTCGTTGGAAGGTATGTTTTCGACGTAACAGGTCACGTCGTTGCTCGTGTAGGCGTTGCTGCCTTCGCTGCCGAGACTGGCCATGAGCTTGTCGTATTCATTGGGGATGTTGTAGCGGGCTGCTAATTGCGACACAGAGTCTATCTCATGATAGGCCTGCTTGCGTTGCAGCGGGTCGATGAGGGTGCGATAACGCTCATAGCGGCGCTCGATGTCGTCAAGATAGGGCTTTTCCCCGGTGTAGTCCGTCGTGCCGAACAGTTTCGTTCCCTTAAACATCAGGTGCTCCAGATAGTGAGCCAGCCCTGTTGTCTCAGCCGGATCGTTGCGTGAGCCCGTTTTTACGACGATGTTGGCTTGCACGCGCGGCTTTTCTTTATTTACGCTCATGTAAACCTTCAATCCGTTTGCAAGCGTGTAGACGCGTGTTTGTGTGGCGTCTCCCTTGACGACGGTGTACGGATAATCCTTGGCAATCGCTGTCGTAGTGAGTGCCAAAGCAGCAAAAAGAAATAATAGAGTCTTCTTCATTATGATGTTGAATGAATTAATTTTCAAAAACGATTTCATGATCCAGGCTTTCCATAAAGTCGTCCAAGACGGTCGGCTCTACGTCGCCCATCGCGTATTCCTTCTCGGCGTCCTTACGGATTTCGGCTATCCAAGCTCTCCGGGCGTTGATATAGTCTTCATGTATGCGTGCGATGTCATCGTCAGAAATCTCTTCCAGATGGTAATAGTCTAATATCAGTCGGTAAGTCCAGGCCCATTGGTAGTCGCGGTAGTGGTTGTTGATTTGTTCAAAGCGATGGAGTATACCATCGACCGTATCTATTTGTCCGCCTTTGATTTCCTCAAAGAGTCGTATTTCCTCGCTTTCGGGCAATAGTAAACCGGAGAGATCATTCCATTTTCCCAGCCCTATAGTCGATGTCGGTATGCTGAAAGTACCCCATTGCAATACCCGCTTCAAGACAGCACCCATGTAAATGCGTAGCGCGATGTCGTAGTATTTAATACCTTTCCGCAGTGATGACGCGTTGATGACGTACTCGTGATAGTTGTATGTGGAGACATTGTCGCCACTTGCTTCACGAAGTTTTTCCAATATATGCTTTCCTTCGATGATTTCACCTACCGAGAAAGGTGAGAGCCAATCGAAATTAACGATGCTTTTTTGGCAACCTTTGGGTCTGACGTCACGTTTCGGCCATTTACGGATATCCCGGTAGAGTCCCACCGTGGTGATATTACGCCCCGGAGAGAGATACATCGTGTCGCCGTAAGCCGTTAAATAAGAGAAAGGAAGATTGCGTGTGTCGGGATGATACATCAGCTTTCCGAAACAAACGCTGAATGTTCCGATGTTGGCAGGCATAAGTAGGTAGCAGCCGCTGGCCGTCTTGCAGCCTCGTTCGAGCATTCCGTAGTGCAGTGGCCCCATTTTATAAGCGTGATTGCTGAAGTTAGTGGCACTGCCCGCATTGTAAAATGAGAATTGACCGCCGATGAGTAAACTGCTCTTGTGGTGACTTGCCGTGAAAGGACCACAGAAAGCCGCGCACGCTTCGCCATTGCTCATATAGGAGTTGGCAAAGAACACGCTGGCTGCCGCGGTGAAACCATTTGCAATCTGGCAGGCTTCCCCTACAAAACAGTCTTGCATCTTGGCGCTGTTGATAATCGACGAGCCATAGCTGATGATGGAATTTTCGCAAATAACGCCTGTTCCAATAAAGACATTTGCCGTGCCGCTGCTCAGGATCGTGCAGTCGCTCAGCCGTGAAGCGCCGCTGATTTCGCAGTCATCCTCTATAATTGTATTCGTAATTTCTTTGGTATTGACAATCTTGACATTGTTCCCCAGCGTACCACGGTCGGGCTGGTTGCTGTAGATATTTTCGTTGATAAGCCGGCGAATGCAGTCTTTCAGTTCCTTGTCGTGCATGTGCTTCACCATGAAGGCGGCAAACTGGCTGTTTAAATCACGGAAACTGATGAGGTTGCCTTCACCAATCTCGTTGAGTACTGAAATCAGATTACCTTCGCCGTAGGTAGCTCCTTCGGTGGTTTCGAGTGTACATACGTTGCTGATATAGCAGTCGTCGCCAATCGTATAGTTGTTGATGTAGTTCCCGATGTTCTCTATCAGGCAATTATCTCCTATCTTCACGTTGCGGAGAGTGGCATTGTTAATGCCCGAATGCTTCATGAAGCCACGGCTCACTTCGATGTTCCTGTCGAAAGTACCTAATTCTATATTGCCATAGAACATGACCCGATGGAAATAATTAGGCCGAAAGTCCTCATCCACCATGATACGATTCCAGTCCTCTGCCCAGCAACTGTTGTCTTCCAGTATGCTGATTTCGCCGTCTGTAAGTTGTCTCATCTTTGTAGCCGATTATTTGATATACGCCCAAAAAGTCCGTTATTCATCCATTTGTGGATATAGAAAATCGTTATAAGGATATTTCTGAACATGGAGTTCACGCACTTTCTTGTATAATATATCCCTGAATTCTTCTATATTTTCCTTGTTCTTGGCCGAAATAAAAAGGCAGTTGTCGTTCAGTCGGGCCATCCAGGTACGTTTCAGCTGTTCCAAGTCAATATTTTCGCGGGTTTCCGGTGTCAAGTCGTCTTCCTCTTTTGCCACCCATTTGTAGTTGTCAATCTTGTTGAAAACAATCATGGTAGGCTTCTCACTGCATTCTAAATCTTTTAAGGTTTGGTCAACCACCTTGATTTGTTCTTCAAAATCGGGGTGCGAAATGTCGACAACATGTAGCAGCAGGTCGGCTTCACGCACCTCGTCAAGCGTTGATTTGAAAGATTCGACAAGGTCGGTAGGCAGCTTGCGGATAAATCCAACCGTGTCGGCCAGTAGGAACGGCAAGTTTTCAATGACCACCTTGCGCACCGTCGTGTCGAGCGTTGCGAAGAGTTTGTTCTCGGCAAACACCTCGCTCTTGGCCATCAGGTTCATAATCGTCGATTTTCCTACATTCGTGTAGCCCACAAGCGCCACCCGGATGAGACGCCCACGGTTCTTGCGCTGTGTCGTTTTCTGCTTATCAATCTCCACTAAGCGCTGTTTCAGTAGGGTAATGCGCTGCAAGATGATACGACGGTCCAATTCCAACTGGGTCTCACCCGGACCGCGGAGCCCTACCGATCCTTTGCCGCCACCCGATCCCGAGCCGCCGCCTTGGCGTTCCAGATGGGTCCAAAGGCGTTGCAGTCGGGGCAACATGTAGCGATATTGGGCCAGCTCTACCTGTGTTTTGGCGTTGGCAGTCTGTGCCCGCATGGCGAATATGTCTAATATAAGAGAGGTGCGATCCAGTATTTTTACTTGAAGTTCTTTTTCTATATTCCTAATTTGTTTAGCCGAAAGTTCATCATCAAAGATAACCATGCCAATCGGTTCGTCCTCTTCTTCGCACGCCTTGATGTATTGTTTAATCTCCTCAAGCTTTCCTTTCCCTACGTAAGTCACCTGACTTGGACCGTTTACCTTTTGCGTGAATCGTTTTATGGTGACGGCTCCGGCTGTGTCGGCCAGAAATTCCAGTTCGTCAAGATATTCTTTTGTCTTGGCCTCATCCTGCTCTTGTGTAATCAATCCTACAAGAACAGCCGTTTCGGCCTTGGCTTCGGATATTACAAATTCTTTCATTCTGAATTTCAACAATTTATTTTGTGTTACAAAAATACATCAAAAGAGGCATATCACAAAATAAAAATGTTGCTTTTATTGGCCATTGGTACTTTTTTGACATGCCTACTTTGCAATTGTTCGCACGGTAAGATTTAAAATCTTAATCATTTGAAATTTATTTTGCTTTTTTTGATAATCTTGCTATCTTTGTGACTTAATCAATTGTACTAACTTCATTAAAAGAAACCATGAGAGTAATTATTGAAAAAGATTACGCGCAGTTGTCCAAATGGGCGGCTGAACATGTGATTAAAAGAATTAATGAGTTCAAGCCCACTCCCGACCACAAGTTTGTTTTAGGACTGCCTACCGGCTCTTCGCCCGAGGGCATGTACAAAGCCTTGGTTGAGGCTTTCAAACAGGGGAGGGTAAGTTTTAAAAACGTTCTTACATTCAACATGGATGAGTATGTCGGACTTCCGGAAACCCATCCCGAAAGTTACCACTCGTTTATGGCCCGTAATCTCTTTGACCATATTGATTGTCCGAAAGAGAATATCCACATTCTGAATGGTAATGCCGAAGATCTTGAAGCCGAATGCGCCCACTATGAGCAGATGATCGTTGAAGCCGGTGGAATCGATTTGTTCCTCGGCGGTATCGGACCAGACGGTCATATCGCGTTCAACGAACCTTTCTCATCACTCACATCACGCACTCGCGTCAAAACATTGACCACCGATACCATCATTGCCAACAGCCGTTTCTTCGACAATGACGCGAATAAGGTTCCTAAGCATGCGCTGACTGTTGGCGTGGGAACCGTGATGGCGGCCAAGGAAGTTATGATTCTGGTTAACGGTCATCATAAGGCACGTGCCTTGCAGGCTGCCGTTGAGGGCCCCGTTACGCAAGCATGGACGATCAGCGCGTTGCAACAGCATCCGCACGCCATCATCGTGGCCGACGAACCTGCTACCGATGAGCTGAAAGTAGGTACTTATAAGTACTTTAAAGACATAGAGAAAGACAATCTCTAAGTCATCCCCAACAAAAATATCCCTAATAAAACATTAAATCAATGAGACTTCATTTAAGTTCAGAAATTGTTTTGAACAAAGTTCCTGAAGCATTCTACGCGCCCAAAACAGCTGTAGAACGCTCGGAGATCACGCGTATGGAGAAAATACCTACAGATATTTTCCCCAAGGTAGAAGATGGCGCGACTAATATTGCCGACGCTATCTGTAAAGAGATCAAGGCCAAGAGTCAACTCGGAAAGTACTGCGTGCTCGGCCTGGGAACGGGCCAATCGGTCTCTCCCATCTTCCAGGAACTGATCCAACGCTACGAAAAGAAGGAGATCAGTTTCAAGAATGTCATCGTATTCAACGCCTACGAGTATTTCCCGCTCAAAGCGGATAGCCAGCACAGTGCCTTGGCACAACTCAAAAGTCGTTTCCTTGACCATGTGGATATTCCCGAACAGAATGTCTATTCGCTTGATGGCACGGTAGCACAGGACACCGTTCAGGAGCAGTGCCGGCTTTTTGAAGAGCGCATTCAAACCTTCGGAGGTATCGATATCATGCTGCTTGGAATCGGGCGTATCGGCAATATCGCCACCAACGAACCGGGTAGTACACTCTCTTCGGTCGCTCGTCTCATCCTTATTGACGCCACCAGCCGTGAAGAGATGACGATGAGTTTCGGTTCACAGGAGCCCGTGCCTCCTTGTTCCATCACTTTAGGTATGGCCGATATCCTTGCCGCGCGCAAGATCTATCTGACTGCTTGGGGTGAAGAGAAGGCCGATATCATCAAGGCTACGGTCGAAGGACATATGAGTGACGCTATCCCGGCCAGCTTTCTGCAAAACCATAACGACGCTCACGTTATAGTCGATCTCTCGGCAGCCAGCAAGCTCACTCGTATCATCCATCCTTGGCTCGTAACGAGTTGTACATGGACCGATAAATTGACACGTGCGGCCCTCACATGGCTTTGCCAGATTACGAAGAAGCCAATCTTGAAGCTGACCAATAAAGACTATAACGAAAATGGTCTGAGCGAACTTTTGGCACTCTACGGTTCAGCCTACAATGCCAACATCAAGATTTTCAACGACCTGCAGCATACCATCACCGGATGGCCGGGTGGCAAACCCAATGCCGACGACACCTATCGTCCCGAGCGGGCTAAGCCGTTCCCCAAGCGTATTATCGTCTTTTCACCGCATCCTGACGATGATGTGATTTCAATGGGAGGCACCATTCAGCGCCTTGTAACGCAAGGTCATGATCTGCATGTGGCTTATCAAACGTCCGGCAACATTGCCGTTGGCGATGAAGAAGTGACACGTTTCATGCACTTTGTTAATGGTTTCAATCAGCTTTTCATGGATTCGAAAGATGAGACGATTGTAAAAATGTACAAGGATATCAAGTCTTTCTTAGCCACAAAGAAAGAGGGCGACATGGATAGCCAGGAGGTGAGAACTATCAAAGGGCTCATTCGTCGTGGCGAGGCCCGCACGGCTTGTACGTTTAATAACATTCCTTTAGACCATGTTCATTTCCTTGATCTCCCATTCTATGAGAGCGGCAAGATAGAGAAGCTGCCCATGACCGAGAAGGATGTTGAGATTGTGCGTGCGTTGTTGCGGGAAGTGAAGCCTCATCAGATTTTCGTAGCCGGCGATTTGGCCGATCCTCACGGCACGCACCGCAAGTGCACCGACGCGGTGTTTGCGGCTATCGACCTCGAAAAAGAGGCCGGCGCCAAGTGGTTGAAGGATTGCCGCATTTGGATGTATCGCGGTGCCTGGGCCGAGTGGGAAATTGAGAACATCGAAATGTGCGTTCCAATGAGTCCCGAAGAGCTTCGTACCAAGCGCAACGCCATTCTGAAGCACAGTTCGCAGATGGAGAGCGCTCCTTTCTTGGGTAACGACGAGCGTCTGTTCTGGCAGCGTGCCGAAGATCGCAACCGTGGTACGGCTAAGCTGTATGACGATCTTGGCCTGGCCTGCTACGAGGCAATGGAAGCCTTCGTGGAGTATAAGCCTCTCTAAACGGCGGCATATTAATAATAAAAGAAGAATCACGGCAGATCGCATGATTTGCCGTGATTCTTCTTTTTTGTTTTTATCTCGTTCCGATTCCTTTTCTCTTTGAAACGGAACGTAATGAATGATTATTCCCATTAAAACACTCCGATACTCTGACAAAAAATTATCTCGCTACGACAGGAACAAAAAGATAACGTAAATTCGCACTTGGTACTTGACTTTATCGATTTGTTAATTTTTCAAATTTAATTTGACAAAACCTCTCAAATGCCGGCGTTATTCTCCGTCCGCTCTTCCATGGATGAAAATAACGCTGTTTTTCGTGATTTTATAACCGACTGATAATTAGCCGTTTATGCTTTTCGGGCCTCATAGCTATGCTTTTGGCTCTTAAAAGCATGGCTTTCGCGAGCCGATTGCTTAGCTTTGGGAAGGCCATCGCTGCTCTTTTGGCTTGCGAAAGCTTTATTCTTGTTTTTTCAAGTGCTTTTTTCGTCCGATAATACCGTTATGATATGCCTTAGCTTTTCTAAATGGTCGGTTCCCGAAGTGTTAAAAATAGGGTAAGAAACTTTACAAAACAGCCACGTTTGTCCTTCCTTTTAATATAATTACGACGCGATTTTAAAATAAAGTTGTATATTTGAGGCAGGAATTATACATTTATATAATACAGGCTATCAACTATCAATATGTTTCAGCCCGATACATTTCAACAACAAGTCATTGACGCTCAAAGCGGTTTTCACCTCGTTCTGGCTTCGCCGGGCTGCGGCAAGACGCAGATATTGTCGGAACGCATTCTTCGCGCGCGCGCCGCCGGCGTAGCTTATCGCGATATGCTGTGTCTCACATTTACCAACCGGGCGGCCCGAGGCATGCGCGATCGCATAGGACAGACCATCGGCCAGGACGAAATCAGTGAGCTGTTTATCGGTAACGTGCATCGTTTTTGCGCCAAGTATCTGTTCGACAACGGATTTGTGGCAGCCGATTCGTCCATCATCGACGATGAAGACGTCATCAGCATTATAGCCCGCTATACAGGCGAAGACGAGCTGGCTGTGACACAAAACGTGCGCCGTCGCCGGGAATATTCCACGATTATGCAGTTGTCGCATCTCATGTATCAGATAGATCAGGGCCATCCGCGCGGCTTGCGAGTTCACCCCGAATGTCTTGAAGGCAGCGATATAGAGGCGATGAAGGTGATCTGCCGTGTGCAGAAGATGGAGTTCACGGCTCAGACCATGCTCGATATCTATCGGCATGCTGACTTTTATCGCGACGCCGTGCGCAATGAGGGCTACGATATGGGGGAGCGCCAGACTATTCTTACTACGCTGCGTAAGTTTGGGTTGGCTTTTCAGTACGACGAATACAAACAGCAGAATCATCTGCTCGATTTCGAGGACCTGTTGATGAAGGCCTATAGCGAACTGAGCAAGGGCAGTGAAGCCAATCCGCACCATCCTTGGATTCAGGTAGATGAGGTGCAGGACCTGAATCCATTACAACTATCCATCATCGATTTGATTGGTCCACGGGCGGGACAGGCCGAGCCATCCGGCTGCGCCTTGTATCTGGGCGACTCGCAACAAGCCATCTTCTCTTTCATGGGCGCCAAACTGTCGACGCTCGACGTGCTTCGACAACGCTGTCAGGGACACATTCACTCTTTGCAGGTGAACCATCGTTCGCCCAAATATCTGCTTGACGTATTTAACACTTATGCCGAAGAAATTCTACGTATCGACGCTTCGCTCTTGCCGACGACTGACTATGAGCCTGTTACGATAGGCAATGAGCTTCAGATTGCGCCCTCAACGGTCATAGAAACGGAATATCTGGACGCCGCGCAGATTGTGGACCGTCTGTCGCATGACTTTCCCGACCAGACGACGGCGGTCATCGTGAATGCCAATCGCGACGCCGACCTCATCAGTCAGGCACTGCTGGAACGGCATTTGCCTCATTTCAAGGTATCGGGCGACGATATTTTTTCTTCTTTCGAGATGAAAACACTGTTATCACACCTCAATGTGCTGGCTGCGGAAACGAATTTCCTGGCCTGGACTCGCCTGTTGCGCGGGCTTCATGTATTTGAGTCGAATACGGCCGCACGTAATTTTGTCCGCTCATTGCTCAATCGGGCCATGCTTCCTTCCGACTTCCTGCTGTTTGACGACTCTACCTATGTGCGGCAATTTGTCAAAGCCTATGAACGGCAGACGGTCGTCATTTTCGATACGGAGACTACGGGACTCGACGTTTTTCATGACGATATCTTGCAGATAGCGGCGGTCAAGGTGCGTGACGGCAGGGTTGTGGAAGGTTCGGAATTCTGCGTTTATCTTCATACCGACCGTGAGATTCCCCGTATGTTGGGCGATATCGTCAATCCGATCATTGAGGAACGGAAGCGTCACGAACTGTTGAGTCCGACCGAAGCGTTGCGGCAATTCGCGGCGTATGCCGAGGGCGGCGTGCTGTTGGGGCATAATGCCGATTACGATTATCATATATTGGATTACAACCTACGGCGTTATCTGCCCGATTATAAGCTCGAAGAACACCATCCTACTTATTTCGATTCTTTGAAACTGGCCAGGTTGCTGATGCCGGGGTTGCCCGGTTATAAGCTGAAATACCTACTTCAGACTCTGCGTTTGGAAGGCGAAAATTCGCATTTGGCCGACGCCGATGTCAACGCTACGTGCGGTTTGGTGGAATATTGCTATCGAAAGGCAGTGGAGGTCATTCCCGCTCAGCAGGCTTTTATGGCCGAAAGGCGGGTCGCGACACGTGTGGAAATCTTGCGCAGAAACTATCGCAAGTGTTATCTGGCGGCACGTGGGCAACTCTATACGGTAGGCGTGGTTGAGGCTTTGCGGTCGTTCTACGATGGATTAATAGCCGAAGGACTCATGAACGAAGTCGGGAAGTTGCCATTGATACTGCGCTATTTGGAGCGTGACATGCTGGCCGATGAGGGCAACCGGCCGATGTTGACACAGCTGGCCAACCACCTTATTGAGATGAACACGCTGAAAGAGGCCGACCTTTGTGGCAGCGGTGCCGTGACCGACCGTGTCTTCGTGTCGACGATTCATAAGGCCAAGGGACTTGAATTTGACAATGTGATCATCTTCGATGCCATTGATGATCGTTATCCGAGCTACTTTAGCAAAGGTAATCCGCAGGCCATGGCCGAAGACGCGCGTAAGTTTTACGTGGCGATGACACGTGCCAAGCGGCGAGTGGTGGTCATGCAGAGCACCGTGCGTATGGATTATCGTACACGTCAGCCCATTGAGCGCCATCTGACACCTTTCATGCGCCCATTGCTGAAATATTTTTCTTATCTGCAACTTTCTGACAACGTATGACGTCTACTTATATAGAATAAAATAATTAAATACTCTGACAGATGAAGAAGATATTATTAACTTGCTTAGGCATAGGTTGTTTTATGGTTTGTATGGGTGTGGGGCGTTCTTTTGTTAACGATTATGGTTTTAAAAAGGCTCCTCGCGTCGTCCGTAAGATTGGATTGAAGAATTTTGACAAGATAGCGCTGGCCGCAGCTTACGATGTTATTTATACGCAGGGCAACGACTATTCCATTCAAGTGATCGGTCCGGAGAAGAATGTTAAGCTGGCGAGTTTTGAAGTGAATGGTGGCACGCTGACTATACGGGCTAAGCGTAACATCGCGTCTTCTTTTCATTTTGGCTTCTCAGGCAGTACTGACAATGTGGTCATTAAGATAACGAGTCCTGATCTGATTGCCGCGACGGTTACCGGTTCGGGGTCGTTTAAGGCCCCACGGCGGGTTGATACCGACAACCTTGTATTGACACTGACAGGTAGTGGCGACATGCTGTTCAACGATGTTATTTGTGACAACTATTCAGCCAAGCTTACGGGCAGTGGCGATTTGGATATAAAGAAAATCGTTGCTCAAACGGCGGTTCTCAGTGTCTTGGGTAGTGGCGATTTGGAGGTCAGTCAGTATAATGTGAGAAAGACCAAGGCCAGTTTGCGTGGCAGTGGCGATTTGGATTTGGTTTGCCATGATTGCGGTGTGTTGAATGCCGAACTTACCGGTAGCGGTGATATCTCGCTGAAAGGCAGCGTGCAGAATGTCGTTAAAAATGTGCGTGGTTCAGGTGATATTTCCGACGCGACAACGCGTAAGTAGGCGATATACGGCGTGAAAACCAAAATAAGCCTAAATAGTTTTCTGCTTCCAAAAATAATACGTAACTTTGCCATGTTTTCGAAAGTAACGTAGCATTTAATGAAATTCGCGATTATTGCGGCGGGCGAAGGATCGAGATTGGCTCAGGAAGGTATAGAATCGCCCAAACCTCTGGTAAAGGTTCAGGAAGAATATCTTATCGACAGGCTTATTCGAATCTTTGTTGAGAACGACGCAGAAGAAATAGTTGTTATATGCAATGACCGTACGACTTTGGTCAGCAGGCATTTAATGGATATGGAAGAGGACGGCTTGCATGGCCGTCCTGTTCCTTTGCGTTTTGAGGTAAAGAGTACTCCCAGCTCCATGCACAGCTTCTTTGAACTGAGTCGGTATCTTCAAGGTGGTCCGTTTGTGTTGACGACCGTTGATACCATATTTAAAGAAGACGAATTTAAGACTTATATTGCTTCATTCCGTCAGGCTGTCAGCGAAGGTTTCGATGGTCTGATGGGTGTTACCGATTATATTGATGATGAAAAACCGCTCTATGTCGGAACCTCCGGTATGGATATAACCGGTTTTTACGATGATAATACGGCTGCGTGTAGGTATATTTCCGGCGGTATTTACGGACTGACAGCGACGGCCATTGAAACTTTGCAAGCCTGTATGGAGCGCGGCGAGAGCAGAATGCGTAATTTTCAGCGGGCTTTAATTCGTGACGGGCGCAAGCTCAAGGCCTTTGCGTTCAGTAAAATCATGGACGTTGATCATGCCGTTGATATCGTCAAGGCCGAGTCTTTTTTGCGTGAAGGAGTATGAGAATCATCGCCGTGCAGCGTGACGAAAGGTTCTCGCCCAATTCTGTTACGAAAGACAAAGCCATATTGCAAGCAGTTTGTGAGCGAATGGAACGGCAAGGAGCCGCTGTTCGGATGTTGTCAGAGTTGGAATTGACAGCTGATGACCACGCCGATTTGTACCTCTCCATGGCTCGTTCGGCAGAGGCATTGAAGCTTTTGATGGAAAAGGAGTCGGCCGGCGCTAAAGTTCTCAATTCTGCTTTTGGCGTGAATCGTTGTAACAGAAGCCGTCTGACCGAGTTGATGTTGCGGAATGACATTCCCATACCTCCGACAGAAGGCGATTACGGCTTTTGGTTGAAGCGCGGCGATCAGGCTGCCCAATCACCATCAGACGTCGTTTTTTGTGAGAATCAGGCTTCTTTGTTAGCTATGCAGTCAGCTTTCGTTGCCCGTGGCATTGATAATTGGGTGGTACAGGCTCACGTTCCCGGCGATTTAGTAAAGTTTTATGCCGTGCATGGTAGCTTTTTCCGTTACTTTTATCCGAGTGATGATGGCATTTCTAAGTTTGGTGACGAAGTGAGAAACGGCATAGCCCGGCATTATCCGTTTGATGGGAACCTGTTGCGGCGAACTGCCGATGCTGTCTCGGAACAGGTTGGAGTGCCTATTTACGGTGGTGATGCCATCGTGAAAGAAGACGGTAGTTTCTGTTTGATAGATTTCAACGATTGGCCCAGCTATTCTCGTTGTCAGTCGGAAGCGGCCGATGCCATCTGCGGTTTGATAAATAAGAAATAATTAAGATAGCTTTCATAAGGCGTTGTTATAGTATGATGAATAATTTTAAGGAGCTGTTGCAAGCTTCCTTTAAATCAAATGATACGGAAGAGTGGCTGGATGTGCATTTCACCCGGCCTATAGGATTGGCCTTTGCCTTGTTTTGGAACAAGTTTGACGTGCACCCTAATGTGATAACTATTATCTCTATATTCTTGGGAATGGGTGCAGGCTGGATGTTCCATTACCCGGATTTGCAGTCCAATCTGTGGGGAGTAATTCTGTTGATGTTTGCTAATTTCTGTGATTCTACCGACGGTCAGATGGCGCGGTTGACCGGTAAGAAGACCCTTATGGGCCGTATGCTCGATGGTTTTTCGGGCGATGTGTGGTTTGCGTGCATTTATGTCGCCATTTGTGTGCGACTGATGGACGAGCCTATGCCCTTCATAGATCGGGCATGGGGTGTTTGGATTTGGGTGTTATGTAGCATTGCGGGGTTCTTTTGTCATTCCCGGCAGAGTTCTTTGGCCGATTATTACCGACAGATTCATCTTTTTTTCTTGAAAGGAAAGGCCGGGAGCGAACTCGATAGTTATGCCTGTCAGAAGGAAAAACTGGAGAGTCTGCCCGCTCGTGGCGCATTTTGGGAGCGTATTTTTTACACTAATTATGCGCGTTATTGCAAAAGTCAGGAAGCTCGTACACCGGCTTTCCAGAAGCTGAAAGAGGCTTTGCTCACTTATAAGGAAGGTAAACAAGCAGCCAATGACTATATTCGCGAAGACTTTTTGGCCGGTAGCCGGCCGCTCATGAGCTATACCAATTTGCTCACTTTTAATCTGCGAGCCATCGTTTGTTACCTCTCTTGTTTACTCAATCAACCTTGGATTTATCCGCTTTTCGAAATAACGGTCATGCAGTTGATGGCCATTTATATGCATCGGCAGCATGAACAGTTATGTGTCAGCATGCTCGAAAAGATAGAAAAGAAAGCAGAAGCATTATGATAGAAGGATATATTTTTGATTACGGTGCCACGCTCGATACGGCAGGGTGTCATTGGGGAAAGGTGCTATGGCATGCTTACCAGCGTCAGGGCGTTGCCGTGACGGAGTCGCAGTTTCGTGATGCTTATGTTTATGCTGAACGGGCGTTGGGTAATAATTTAATTATTAAGCCCGACTTTACTTTCCATAAGACTTTAGAGATTAAACTTCGGCTCGAAATGGAATATCTATGCCAGTATTGTTCCTGGCCTGCCGACGAAGCTTTATTTCATCAGAAGCATCTGGCTGTGCTGGAAGATGTTTACCGGAAGGTATTGGATATAACGGAATATAGCCGCGATGTGCTTGCTCAGTTACTGGCAAAGGGCAGGCCTTTGGTTCTTGTGAGCAATTTTTATGGCAATGTCAATGCGGTTCTGAAAGAGTTTCAGTTTGACTCCATGTTTGTAGACGTCATAGAATCAGCCTCCGTTGGGATTCGAAAACCTGACGCACGCATTTTCAAATTGGGCCTCGACGCTTTGGGATTGAAGGCCGAAAACGTACTCGTTACGGGCGACAGCTTTTATAAAGACATACAACCGGCCAAGCAAATAGGTTGCAAGACAGCCTGGTTTAAGGGTGAAGGGTGGACCGATAAGCAGTATGATGAATCGCTGCCGGATTACATTATCACCGATTTAAGCCAGATTTTAGATTTTTAAGTGTGCTCAAAGGAGCAGACACACACGATTTTCAGGCATTAGAAAGAATAGAGAAGGTTATGACGATCAAGCGGCTTCATATCATTATTTTATTGACAATGCTGTCGATGGCGGTGCGTGCCCAAATCTCGGGCGTCATTATCGACGCGGTCACGGGCGACACGCTGCTTTATCCAAGCGCGTCCTATAAAGGACATCACATCGCTGTGAGTGGCGACGCGACGGGACATTACAGTATAGCGCGCCACGAAGGCTGGGTGTTGACATTCAGCGCGGTGGGTTATCAGTCGAAGAATATAACGGTTACGGCCAAAACTCCACAGATTGTTAATATAAAGTTGAAGCCCGATACCAAAACGTTGGCAGAGGTAGTTGTAAAGCAGAAGCGTGGGAAATACAGCCGGAAGGACAATCCGGCCGTAGAGTTGATGAAACGGGTTGTGGCTGCCAAGAAGAAGACTGAGTTGGCCAACCATGACTATTATCAGTATAATAAGTATCAGAAAATCACTTTGGCCGTCAATGATATACAGCCATCGGACATTGACAGTGGCTTCTTCGCAAAGAAACAATGGCTGATTGACCAGATTGAAACGAGTCCTTACAACTATAAGTTGATATTACCGGTGTCGGTAGACGAGACCGTTACCCAGCATATCTATCGTAAAAATCCGAAGTCGGAGAAAGATATTATAATAGGAGAGCAAAGTTCAGGTGTCAATCAATTGCTGTCGACGGGCGACATTCTCAACACGGCATTGAAGGATGTTTTTACCGACATTGACCTGTATGATGATCAGATTCGCTTGCTCCAGTATCCTTTCACAAGTCCCATTGGCAAAAACGCGGTGGCATTCTATCGTTATTATATTCAGGATACGGTTTATGTAGATCGCGACTTGTGCTATCATCTTGAGTTTTTGCCTAATAACCAGCAGGATTTCGGTTTTCGGGGCGACTTGTATATCCTCGCCGATTCAACCTTGCATGTCAAGCGTTGTGAGCTGACGATCCCGCAACGAAGTGATGTCAACTTTGTAGAGAACCTGCATGTTACCCAGGAATACACGAAACTGCCGAATGGTGAGTGGGTACTTTCATTGGATGATATGATTGTGGAGATGAAAGTTGCCAGCTTTCTGTCCAAGGCGCTTGTCACCCGAACGACGCGTTTGACGGACTATGCCTTTGATATGCTTCCCAAACAGCTGTTTAAGGGCAAGGCCGTCAAACGCCGTGAGGCTAATGCCAATATGCGCGATGAAGCTTTTTGGAACCAGTATCGAACCGTCGAACTTACTAAAGGCGAGAGTGGGATGAATGCTTTCATTCACCGTATAGAGCAATTGAAAGGCTTCAAATATATTATTTTCGGCCTGAGAGCGTTGATAGAGAACTTTGTTGAGACCGGCGATCTCAATCATCCGAGCAAGTTTGACATTGGTCCTGTCAATACGGTGGTCACGTCTAATTTTATCGATAAGTTGCGTTTTCGTGTCAGCGGGCAGACCACGGCCAACCTGAACAAACATTGGTTCTTCTCCGGTTACGTGGCACGGGGTACACATAGCCGCAAGAATTATTACAAAGGCGACGTCACCTATTCGTTCAATAAGAAAGATTATCTGCCCCGCGAGTTTCCCAAGCGCACGCTCTCGTTCTCAAGTACATACGATGTGACGGCTCCGTCCGACAAGTTTGTCCATACGGATAAGGACAACGTCTTTACAGCCTTCAAGTGGGCGCCGGTCGATAAGATGATGTTTTATAATCGCCAGCTGCTTCAGTTTGATTACGAACAGGAGTGGGGCATGAAGACTACCTTGGAATTGAAGACGGAAGAAAACGAGGCGGCCGGCCGACTGTTCTTCCAACCGTTGAATGCTTCCGTAGATATAGCCCATAAAATCAATAGCCTTTCGCAATCGGAAGTCGGTGATTACATTCACAATGGCAAGATACGGACCACAGAGTTTACGCTCCAGTTTCAGCTGGCACCGGGCCGCACCTACATCAACACAAAGCAGCGTCGCATTCCGATGAATCTCGACGCGCCCGTCTTCACGCTCCGCCATACCGTCGGAATCAAAGGACTGTTGGGTGGCGACTATGCTTATAATTTCTCAGAAGGCAGTATCTACAAGCGATTCTGGATGAATTCGTGGGGCAAGATCGATACTTATATCAAGGCGGGAGCGCAGTGGAACAAAGTGCCTTATCCTTTATTGATCATGCCCGCGGCCAATTTGAGCTACATTGTCCAGGATGAAACATTCAATCTGATCAACAACATGGAGTTTCTGAACGACCGTTATGCCAGTTTGGATGTCAGTTGGGACATGAACGGCAAGATTCTCAACCGCATTCCCTTGCTCAAGAAGTTGAAATGGCGCGAGTATTTTGGCGTGAAATGCTTGTGGGGCATGTTGACCGACAAGAATAACCCAACGCTGGCCCGCAATGCCGGTGATCCTACCCTGATGGTATTTCCGGAAGGCTGCTACATAATGGATTCCAAAAGGCCCTACGTAGAACTGGTTGCCGGCGTCCATAACATCTTCAAGATTCTGCATGTAGAGTTTGTACATCGTTGCAATTACAGCTATCTGCCCATTGCCCATCGCAATGGCGTGCGCATGATGGTGCGTATGACATTCTGAAAACTACTCTGCGAAGAGCTAAGATTACTATCCGTTTATTATGCTTTATGCCGGATTCAGTTCGCTTTGAACCTCTGTAAGTTTCTGTTTTTCAATTCAGAAGAATCTTTACAAATGCCCGTTACTGCTTGCGTTATTTTCAAAAATAAATCAATCGGTCGCGAATAACGCGATTTTCGTGCGTTTTACAAACAGCTGATTATCAACATCTTGCGCTCAACCATCCTTTCAGAAGCTTATTTTCTCCCTCTATTTTGCCGCTCAATAGCAGCCTTTTTAGCCGCTGAAAGCATAGCAATAGGCGGCCAAAAGGGCTGCTTTGAGCTTGCGAAAGCATAGCGAACGGAAAAATAAAGGCCGCTCGGACTAATTCGGAACCGGTAAAACGCAATAGTGTCCTAAATAATTTTTGTGAAAACGCATATAAAGTTTCATCAAATCAT
>NZ_JAERMS010000033.1 GCF_017426725.1 Prevotella illustrans
GGCTTACAAGTGATGAAGCCGGAGACTTCATCACCGGTGCGTCTCTCCCGCTCCCGCTGTTTCTTGATAATTTTTTACTACTAACGCTTCGATATTAGCGGGCACCATGTCATGGATGGAGCGGCCGTCGCGGACGTTTTGGCGTATCTGCGTGCTGCTGATATCCATGAGCGGCGTGTCGGCAAGGGTGACGTTGGGGGGGAGATTGTTGGCTGTGACGGGGTATCCGCCGCGCGGATAGACGACGACAGGATAGTGGGCGAGTATCTCCCGGTAGCCGAACCAGCGGTCGAAGGCGGCCCAGTTGTCGCCACCCACGAGCAGGAAGAAGCGGTGTTGAGGATAGGCGTGGGTCAAGGCTTGGAGCGTATGGAGCATGTAGGACGGTCGGGGCAGGTGAAACTCAATGTCGCTGACGGTCAGCCGTGGCTCGTCCTGTAGCGCCAGTCTCGCCATTTCGAGCCGCTTGGCGTCGTCCAGCAGGAAGGCGTCGCGCTTCAATGGGTTCAGGGGCGACACTACGAACCACACCTCGTCGAGTCCAGTTGCCGTAAGCAGTTGTCGGGCCAAGGCGATGTGACCGATGTGGATGGGGTTGAACGAACCGCCGAAGATTCCGATTTTGCTCATCTAAGTAGTTTCTTTGCCCAGAAAGCGCACGATGATTTCGTAGGTTTCCCGCTCGGCCTTGGTCAGGTCGTCGTTGATGACGACACGATCGAACCGCTCGGCAAACGTCAATTCGTAGTCGGCTTTGGCCAACCGCTGCTCGATGACCTCGGGCGCGTCGGTGGCACGGCCCACGAGACGGCGGCGCAGCTCCTCCACCGACGGCGGTTGGATGAAGATACTCAGTGCCCGTTCGCCGTAAAACTTCTTGATATTGAGGCCGCCTTTCACGTCTACGTCGAAGAGAACGTTCTCTCCCCGTGCCGTTTGGCTGTCTACCTGGCTCTTCAGCGTGCCGTAGAAGCGGTCTTCATATACCTCCTCGTATTCGAGAAACTCGTCATTCCGAATCTTCTCCCTGAAGGCCTCTGGCGTCAGGAAGAAGTAATCCACGCCGTCGCGTTCGGTACCCCGAGGCGCTCTCGACGTGCAACTGACGGAGAACGCCAGGTTCAGCTCCGGGTGATTGGCCATGAGCCACCGCACAATCGTGCTTTTGCCCGAGCCCGAAGGGGCGGAAAAGATGAGTAGCCTGCCCCGGCCCTCGCAAAGGGAGGGTGCGTTATCTTGAGAAAGGCTGGCTGTAGTGTCTTTCGTTTGATAATCTTTTGTCATACAAGTTTCCAATATTGATTTTGTCATATTCAGGACGTTGCCGGTTTGTGTGAGAGCTTCCTCGTTCGAAAAGCGAATGACGGTAAATCCTTTTGTTTCAAGCCAAGCTGTTCTTTGACAGTCTTTTTCACATGCGCGCTTGTCGTATGGTAGCCTCCATCTACTTCTATAATGAGTTGCGCGGCGAGGCATACGAAGTCGGGAATATAGTCGAATACGGGCTGTTGGCGTCTGAAATATACTCCAAGCTGATTGTGAGAAAGATGTTGCCATAGCTTTCGTTCCGCTTCTGTCGGATGGTTGCGCATGTACTTAGCTTTTTCCGATAATAATTGATAAGTCGTACTCTCCGTCGTTTCGTATCCGTATTTCATAAAACGTTTATAGTAGAAAACTAACTATGGATAGAATTGCTTATCGGATTAATTCTATGGATAGTCGTTAGTTGGTTCACCCTCCCTTTGGGCTACTCTTTATACACATCTCGATTAACTTAAAATTTGTGATAAGAACTCTGTTGTTTGATGTTGAAATCATTGACTTTTAGAGATTATCTTACTTAAATTCTGTTTATAGCATACGCTATTTTTTAAAGAGCTTTTTGTTAAACAGAGATGTGTATAAAGAGTAGCCCTTTGGGAGGGCCGGGGTAGGTTGCCAGGGCTACAGCGCGTTGAGCACTTGCTCCTTAATCTGTTCCAGCTCGTCCTTCATCTTCACCACGATATTCTGCATTTCGGCTTGATTACTCTTGCTGCCGGTGGTGTTGATTTCGCGTCCCATCTCCTGAGCGATGAATCCCAGCTTCTTGCCGACGCCGTGTCCTTCCTCGTTCATGGTCTCACGGAAGTATTTCAGGTGGTTGGCCAGCCGCTGTTTCTCCTCACTGATGTCGAGTTTCTCTATATAATAGATGAGCTCTTGCTCCAACCGGTTCTTGTCGTAGTCCGCTTCCGGAATCGATTCCAAGCCCTTGATGATATTCTGCCGTATCTTTTCCACACGGCTCTTCTCGTACGGTTCGATGCGGGCGAGCAGGTTGGCGATGTTGTCTATCTTTTCCGTGAATTTCCTTTGCAGCGCTTCGCCCTCCTGTTTGCGAAAAGCCGTCAGGTGGCCGAGCGCGTCTTGGATGGCCGTAGTGGCCGCCTGCCACTCTTCTTCGGTCAGTTCTTCGGTTTCGTTTTTAATGGTGATATCGGGCATTCGTAGCAAAGTGTAGAACCAGTCGGTAGGTTCCGGAATGCCGGTGGCCGCTGAGATGTCCTTAATCTGGCGGTAATACTTCTCTACAACCATAGCGTTGATGGGGGCAACGTCGTCCGCTGCGTCTTTCTCTATCCAGATAGAAAAGTCTATTTTGCCCCTTTCCATCGTCTTGGCGATCAGTTGGCGTATCTCCATCTCCTTCTCTCTATAGGAAGGCGCGATACGTGTAGAAAGGTCTAAAGATTTGCTGTTTAAAGATTTAATCTCAACGTTGATTTTCTTCTCCTTAAAGGTTATGACAGATTTTCCATAACCAGTCATCGATTGTATCATACTCAGCTTGACGTTAAATTTCTGCAAAAGTAAGAAAAAATGCGAGAAAAGGCGTACATTTGCACGTTATTTAGAAGATTTAATAGTTATGTCGTGTATATTGAACATAGAGACCAGCACCGATATCTGTTCAGTAGCAGTGAGTAATGACGCAGCGTGTATTTTCAATGAAGAGGACCACAGCGGTCCCAATCATGCGGTCAAGTTGGGCCGGTTTGTCGACGAGGCGCTGTCTTTCATCGACAATCACGCCATCCCGTTGGACGCTGTGGCGGTAAGTTGTGGCCCCGGGTCGTACACGGGATTGCGTATCGGCGCCAGTATGGCAAAGGGAATCTGCTATGGACGTGACGTCAAGTTGATTGCCGTTCCCACGTTGGAGCTGATGACGGTGCCCGTTCTGCTGCAGGAGAAAGTGACTGAAGAGAACGCCCTGCTGTGTCCGATGCTCGACGCACGCCGAATGGAAGTCTACGCGCAGCTCTTTGACCGTTCGCTCAAGGAGGTTCGGCCCATTCTTGCCGATGTGGTAGACGCCGAAACTTATAAAAAATACTTGGATAAAGCACCGGTATATTTCATGGGAAACGGCGCGGCCAAGTGTATGGACATCATCAATCATCCCAATGCTCATTTAATAGAAGGCGTTCAACCGTTGGCCAAATACATGTTTCCGTTGGCCGAACGCCGAATCGCCCGGCAGAAGTTTGAGGACATAGCCTATTTTGTTCCCTTCTATCTGAAGGATTTTGTGGCTAAGAAATCAAAGGACATGCTGGCTTCCCTCCACCTGTAAAGAATATAGAACGCTCATGAATATAGAAGGATTAGATTATAACACCCAGCGTGAAAGGCTGATTTTGCCCGAATACGGCCGTGAAATTCAACGTATGGTAGACTATGCCGTAGCCCTGCCTACGAAGGAAGAACGCCAAAGTTGCGCGGAGACGATCGTGGCTATCATGGATCGTATGTTTCCACAGGATGGCGATGCCGCCGCTCGTCGGCAGAAACTGTGGGACCATCTGGCACTGATGAGCGGTTTCAAACTCGATATCGACTATCCCGTCGATGTGTCGCAGGCAGCCAAAATAGCCGCCAGACCGGAGCCGATGCCCTATCCCATGAGTCGCATTCCCGTGCGTCATTACGGTAATATGATGTTCGAAATTTTCGAACACTTGAAGACTATGGAGCCGGGAGAGGAACGGGATGAGTTAGCCAAGCTGACCGCCAACCAGATGAAGCGCAACTTGACCCATTGGAGTCATGGCTCGGCAGACGACGAAAAGGTCGTTTCCGACTTGGCGCGGTTTACCGACGGGAAGATACAGCTCGACCTCAATCGTTTCAAATTTGACAAAATAAACGACAAGGAGCCTGTCGTGAAGAATAACAAAAAGAAAAGATAATCCTCGATGGAGTCATTTATCATTGAAGGGGGGCGTCGGCTGAAGGGCGATATTACTCCTCAAGGCGCCAAAAACGAGGCCTTGCAAGTGATTTGCGCTTCAATTCTGACTTCGGAAGAAGTGCGAATCGAGAATCTTCCAGACATCTTGGATGTCAACAATCTCATTCTTTTACTCAAAGAAATAGGCGTGAAAGTCACCTGCCATGGGCATGGTGACTATTCTTTCGTGGCCGATTCGCTTGACCTGAACTATCTTGATAGCAAGGAGTTTGTGCAGAAATGCGCGTCGTTGCGGGGCAGTGTGCTGATGATAGGGCCGCTTTTAGGCCGTTTCGGTATAGCTACCGTGGCGCAACCCGGTGGTGATAAAATCGGACGGCGCCGCTTAGACACCCACTTTCTGGGCTTTAAGAACTTAGGCGCACGCTTTGAAAGAGACGAAGCGCGCAACGTCTACCGCATTCAAGGTAAGTCGTTGCAGGGTTGTTACATGCTGCTCGACGAGGCATCGGTCACCGGCACGGCCAATATTATCATGGCCGCAGTGCTGACAAGCGGCACGACCACCATTTACAACGCGGCCTGTGAGCCTTATATCCAGCAATTATGCCACCTGCTGAACGCCATGGGTGCCCGTATCAGTGGCATTGGCAGCAACCTGCTGACCATCATTGGCGTTGAAACACTGCACGGAGCGCGGCATACGGTGTTGCCCGATATGATTGAAGTAGGCTCCTTTATCGGCATGGCGGCGATGGTTGGCGATGGCGTTACCATCAAGAATGTTTCGGTGAAAGACTTAGGTATCATCCCCGAAGCCTTCCAACGGTTAGGCGTTCAGATTGAAATCATCGGTGACGACTTGTTTATTCCGCAGCAACCCCATTATGTTGTCAATTCATTTATTGACGGCACCATCATGACTTTGGCCGACGCGCCTTGGCCGGGCTTAACTCCCGACCTCCTTTCCGTGCTTCTTGTCGTGGCAACGCAGGCCCGTGGCACGGTACTTATTCATCAGAAAATGTTTGAAAGTCGCTTGTTCTTTGTCGACAAGCTCATCGATATGGGCGCGCAGATTATTCTTTGCGACCCCCATCGGGCCGTGGTCGTAGGCCATGACCGCCTTATCAAGTTGCGTGCGGGCCGCATGACGAGTCCCGATATTCGTGCGGGTATCGCCTTGCTCATTGCTGCCATGAGTGGCGAGGGCACAAGCCGCATTGCCAACATTGCGCAGATAGACCGTGGTTATGAAAATATAGAGGTGCGATTAAACCATTTGGGCGCCAAAATCACCCGTGTAAATGATTAAAAAAGAAGACGTATATAAGATAGGAAAGCTGGGCAAGCCCCATGGTGTCAAAGGAGAAGTGAGCATGATGTTCACCGATGACATCTTCGATCGGGTGGAAGCCGATTATCTTATCTTGCTGATTGATGGTATTCTTGTACCTTTTTTCATGGAGGAATACCGTTTTCGCAATGACGAACAGGTGTTGATGAAGTTTGTGGACATCGACACCGAGGCGAAGGCTCGCGAACTGACGGGCTGCGAAGTCTATTTTCCACGTGAGCAGGCCGACCGCCATGAGGGCGAGGCATCATGGGCCGAACTGATTGGTTATGCCTTGGTTGATGCCACACAGGACGTTGTTGTCGGCACAATCACGCACGTGGACGATACCACCATCAATATTTTATTCGAAGTAGAGACAGCCGATGGCCGCGAAGTCTTGATTCCTGCCTCCGACGAACTGATAGAACAGGTCGACAAGGCAGGGCATCGGATTCATGTCCGTGTGCCCGACGGTATTCTCGAACTTTGAAACGAACGATTTATACATTGTTTTATTAACGTATGAAACAGCAAATTTGTATTCTCGGTTCTACCGGAAGCATTGGTACGCAGGCGCTCGATGTCATCCGACAGCATAGCGACTTATATGAGGTATATTGCCTCACGGCCCACAATCGGGTAGAACAACTCGCCGCGCAGGCCCATGAATTTAAGCCCGCCTCTGTGGTGATAGCCAACGAAACGCATTACGAGCGGTTGAAGGAACTGCTTGCCGACGCGCCTGATATTAAGGTTTATGCCGGAGCTTCAGCCTTGGAGCAAATCGTTGAGGCCGCGCCCATCGACATGGTGCTGACTGCCATGGTAGGCTATGCGGGCTTGGCACCGACCATTCGTGCCATTAAGGCTCGCAAGAAGATATGTTTGGCCAACAAGGAAACGCTCGTGGTGGCCGGCGAACTCATCACTAAGTTGGCCATAGAGTATCACGCGCCCATCCTGCCGGTCGACAGTGAGCACAGCGCCATCTTCCAATGCCTCGTCGGCGAGGACATGAACGAGATTGAAAAGATATTGCTCACCTGCTCGGGAGGGCCTTTCCGCCAGTTCACGGCCGACCAATTGGCCACCGTTACCGCTGCCGATGCCCTGAAACATCCTACTTGGGACATGGGCGCTAAAATCACAATCGACTCCGCTTCGCTCATGAACAAAGGCTTTGAGGTGATGGAAGCCAAGTGGCTTTTCGGTGTTCCGGCCGACAAGATACAGGTTTTGATTCACCCACAAAGCATTGTCCATAGTGCCGTGCAGTTTGCCGACGGCGGCGTTAAGGCCCAGCTGGGCGTGCCCGATATGCGTTTGCCCATTCAGTATGCCTTTTCCTTCCCTCGTCGCCTGCGTCTCGACGGTCCCCGTCTCGACCTTTTTGGGCAGCCGCTGGCCTTTTTCAAGCCCGATCTCACGAAGTTCAAGTGCTTGGCCCTGGCCTATGAGGCGCTCGACAAGGGCGGTAACATGCCCTGTATTCTCAATGCGGCCAACGAAGTGGTGAACGCCGCGTTCCGGGAGGGGCGTTGCGGCTTTCTCGGCATGGCCGATATCATCGAGCAGACCATGCTTCGGACTACGTTCGAGGCCGCTCCCGACTACGACACTTACGTCAGAACGGACGCCGAGGCCCGCCGCATCGCGACCGAACTGTTATAAAACCGGTCTGCGCCCACCGGCCGTCTGTCGGTAGGACGCAAGCCAATCTATTTTTAGTATTTATTAGATTCCAATTACAAAGCATTATCATTTATGGAAGTTTTTCTGATCAGATTGTTGCAGTTCATGCTGTCAATCTCTCTCTTAGTGCTCCTCCACGAGGGAGGTCACTTCTTCTTCTCCAAGCTCTTCGGTGTCAGAGTAGAGAAATTCTACCTTTTCTTCGATCCCTGGTTCCATCTTTTCGAGTTCAAGCCCAAGAACAGTGACACGGCCTATGGACTCGGTTGGCTGCCCCTTGGCGGCTATTGCAAGATAGCCGGCATGATAGACGAGAGCATGGATACCGAACAGATGAAGCAACCCGAGCAGCCGTGGGAGTTCCGCGCCAAGCCGGCGTGGCAGCGTCTGCTCATTATGATAGGCGGTGTGCTGGTCAATTTCCTGTTGGCCTTGTTCATCTATTCCATGATTATGTTTGCCTGGGGCGAGAACTATGTGCGCGTGCGGGACATGAAGATGGGTATGAAGTTCAACCAGGAGGCCAAGAGCATGGGCTTCAAGGACGGCGATGTCCTTGTCGGAACCGATGAAGGCGCGTTCAAAGACTTCAATGCCGACCTCTTCCGCAGCATTTCCCACGCACGATATGTCGATGTCATCCGTGACGGGAAGCCCGTCCGTGTGCGGCTGTCGGGCGAAATCAACCTGCTCGGCATGCTGAAAGCGACACCGATGTTCTGCCGTCCGTTCCAGCCGGCAACGGTCGATTCCGTCCTGATCGATGGTCCCGCGGCCAAATTGGGAATCCGCAAGGGTGACCGCCTGTTGTCTGTCAACGGAAAAACGATCGACTCTGCCAACGAGTTCACCGAACAGTTGTCGCGTCTCGACGACGCCATGACGGGCGCCAAAACGCCGGCCGACAGCTTGAAGATACGCACCGTCACCATCAGCTACCTGCAACAGGCCACCGGCGACACCGTTTCCACGGCCGTTGTCCTGTCTCCCGATTTGAAACTCAAGGTGGCTTTCACGTCCATAGAGGCACTCTATCCGTCCACCCACGTAGATTATAACTTCTTCCAGAGTTTTCCCGCCGGCATTTCCTACGGCTGGAACGTGCTCAAGGGTTATGTCAGCGATATGCAATACGTGTTCTCGGCCGACGGGGCCAAGAGTTTGGGCGGCTTCGGAGCCATCGGCAGCCTCTTCCCCTCGCAGTGGGACTGGTATCTCTTCTGGAAGATGACAGCCTTCCTGAGTATCATTCTGGCCTTCATGAACATCCTTCCGATTCCCGCCCTCGACGGTGGGCACGTGCTCTTCCTGCTCTACGAGATGATTACGGGCCGCAAACCGTCGGAGCGTTTCATGATCGTGGCCGAATATATCGGTATCGGACTGCTCATGCTGCTCATGATAGTGGCCAATCTCAACGACATTCTGCGCTGGCTGGGCTACATGTAATGCCGCCGCGGAAATCATTTGTCTAAACCTAAAAATATTACGATAGAAAAATGGGAAAAGTAATTTTGACAGGCGATCGCCCCACGGGCAAGCTCCATCTGGGCCATTACGTGGGTTCATTGCGCCGTCGCGTGGAACTTCAGAACGAGGGCGATTATGACCGCATGCTCGTGTTCATGGCCGACGTACAGGCGCTGACCGACAATGCCGACAACCCCGAGAAGATTCGCCAAAACATCATCGAGGTGGCGCTCGACTATCTCTCGGCCGGCCTCGACCCGCAGAAGTGCACGCTCTTTATCCAAAGCCGCATACCCGAACTGGCCGAACTCACCACCTATCTCATGAATCTCATCACCGTGAGTCGCGTTCAGCGCAACCCGACAGTGAAGACCGAGATCAAGATGCGCAACTTTGAAGCCAACATCCCGTTGGGTTTCTTCTGCTATCCCGTGAGCCAGGCGGCCGACATCACCCTGTTCAAGGCCACCACCGTGCCCGCCGGCGAAGACCAGGAGCCTATGATCGAGGTGGCCCGCGAACTGGTCCGCCGCTTCAACCAGACCTATGGTGACGTCCTGGTGGAGCCCGAAATCATGTTGCCCGTCAACCAGACGGCCCGTCGTCTGCCCGGCACCGACGGCAAGGAGAAGATGAGCAAGAGTCTCGGCAACTGCATCTATCTGAGCGATGACGCCGATACGGTGTGGAAAAAGGTGAAGGGCATGTACACCGATCCTACCCATCTCAGCCTTTCCGATCCCGGTCATCTGGAGGGAAATGCCGTCTTCACCTATCTCGACGCGTTCTCCACCGACGCCGACTTTGCCGATTTCTGGCCCGAATACCGCAATCTCGACGAGCTGAAAGACCACTACACCCGTGGCGGTCTGGGCGACATGAAGTGTAAAAAGTTCCTCAACCAGGTGCTCAACCGCATGCTTGAACCCATCCGTGTGCGCCGCCACGCGTTTGAACAGGACATCCCCGAAATCTACAATATCCTGAAAAAAGGTTCGGAGACGGCCCGTGAAATCGGCGCGCGGACCATGGACGAGGTGCGCAAAGCCATGCAAATCGATTATTTCAACGACGCCGAACTCATTCGGTCGCAGGCCGAACGGTTCAAGGGATAAAAGGAAATGACATCTGTTTTGTAAGAAAAAACGACGTATTTTTAACACTTCCGGAATAGAGCATCCGGTCTAAAAAATGGCTGTTTGGGCGCGACAATTCGCCCCAAACAGCCATTTTTCGCTTCATTGTCGTGCTATTTCCGTGCGAAAGCAGCCCTTTCAGCCGCTAAAAGGGCTGCTCTCGTCTGCTCAAAGTGGCCCTTTCGCCGCACAAAAAGCCTTTAAATAATCGCCCAAGCAGCCCTTTTTGTATCGCCTTCATTTGTAATTACCTGATTATAAGCATTTTATAAATTACGCTAAAATTGCGTTATTTCGCCCCAAATCTTTCTCGTTTCAGAATAACGCCGCCATTCCGCGCCTATTGTTAAGATTCTTCCGAATTGTTAACACATGGCAGATATAAAACCTAATTGGTCATTAAGAATAGGATTCTTATCAATTCTCAATGGCTGATTTGCTTTCATACGAGTGCTTCGAGCAGTCCTTCGCATCCGTCTTCTATCAGGTCGAGCGCCAGCTCGAAGTCGTGGTCGCCGCCGTAGTAGGGGTCGAGAACGGTGGTGGCGTCGTGACGGTTGAAGTAATCGGCCATGCGTGTCACCTTGTTGACCTCTTCCCGGGTGCGTGCCTGCCCGGTAATGATGCGGTAGTTCTCCTCATCCATGACGATGATATGGTCGAAGCGGTCGAAATCCGACGTAGCCTTGAACTGTCGTGCGGGGTGGTCGACGCGATAGCTGCGCCGCTCTCCGTGCCTGCGTCGGTCGGGTAGCTGTCCCACGTGCCAGTCGCCGATACCGGCCGAGTCTATCTCGAATAATGCCGTCAGATGGCGGTCGTCCACCATCTTCTGCATCACGGCATGGGCCGCCGGCGAGCGGCAGATGTTACCTAAACAGATGAATAACAGTCTTTTCTTGTTTTTTGTCGCGTTCATATTTTTATCGGTTTTATACGTTGCGTGAATAGGGAGGCGGTGGATTGAATGACGGGGATCGACATGTTCTTTGCCGCTCTCTGTGTGGCAAAGATACGATAAATGGCCTGAAAAACGGCAGTCTGCCCATGGTGAAAGCCTAAAAAGCCGTGTTTTCACTTGACAGCTACATATTTATTGTGTAATTTTGCATGAAAATTATCCATCCATGATGAAACAATCGGCAAGTATTTTCAGGTTGAGTAAGGAGGAACGGTGGCCCGCTTTGGTGGTCCTCGTCTACCTGCTGTTGCTTGAAAGTATGGCTGTACACTACGGCTGGCTGCGCTTTGCCCGGGCCGACGGTGATATCCACTCGCTGCTCATCGACCGTTTTCACGTCTCGGGCTTCGACGCCTGGACCTATGAAATCATGACCTGCTGGTCGCCGGCTTACGATATCTACCGCCATCCGCTCATCGCCTTCTTCCTCTACCCGGGCTATCTGCTCAATCAAGGGCTGACATGGTGCTTCGGCTGCAATGTGTGCGTAGTGCTGATGGGCGTCGTCAATGTGTTTTGCGGTGGCTACGCGCTCATCTTTCTGCGTCGTGTCCTGCGCCAGGTGATCGGGTTGAGTTCCGCGGATAGCAATTTGCTCACGTTCTTTTTCATGTCGTTGGGCTACGTCATGCTCACGTTCTGCGTGCCCGACCATTTCTGCATGTCGCTCATGTTGCTGCTGCTGACGCTCTGGATCAGTGGGCGGCAGTTGCGCGAAGGGCGCCCGATGCGCGTCGGTACAACCGTGTGGCTCTTCATTCTTACGGCCGGCGTGTCGCTCAATAATGGTTTGAAGATCTTGCTGGCAGCCCTGTTTGTCAACGGCCGTCGCTTTTTCCGACTCCGTTTCCTGACTTTCGGTGTCGTCGTTCCGGTCCTTCTGCTCGGCCTTTTCACCGTAGCGGAATACCAGATGTTCGAGCAGCCGAGGGTCGACGCACGCATGGCCGCGGCCCAAAAACAGCGTCGGGAGCACCGCCGGCAGCTCGAAGCCCGCATCAAGGACACGCTGCCGGTGAAAGACTCGATGCTTTTGGCCAAAGCCGTGAAAGCGGTGTTGCGCAAGGAGGCGCACGAGCAATATCGTCGGAACCATGCCAAGACGGGCATTCCCTTTCAGAATACGGGCTTGTTGAGTTGGACCAACAAATCGACCGACCGGCGGTCGGCTTTCGTCGAGAACTTCATGGGCGAGTCAATGGTCTTCCATCGGTCGCGTCTTTTGGAAGACGTGTTGCGCAGTAGGCCCGAAATCGTGCGCTATTCGAGTCCTTGGCCCTACGTGGCTGTCGCCCTTGTCGGCTTACTTTGCGTGCTTGGTATCGCCTTGGGACGCAAAGACCGCTTCTTTTGGTTGGTATTGTCGTTCTTTGCTACCGACGTCGTGCTCCACTTAGTGCTCGGCTTCGGCATTTCGGAAGTTTACATCATGGCTGCCCATTGGATTTACGTGTTGCCGCTCACGATGGCTTTCCTCCTGCGTGGCGGGCGGCTGCGGTGGCTCTGGCGCAGTGTGGTGGGCTTGTTGTCACTGGCATTTTTCGTGTGGAACGCCCGGCTCCTCACGGGTTATCTCTTATCTTAAATCATTGGCATGTCCTTATTTCGCTTGTTCAGAATACGCAAGGAAGAGCGGGGCCCGGCCCTGATATTGCTGCTGGTGTTCATCGGTTTGAACGCTCTCGTCATTCAGCAGCACGCCCATCAGTATTTTTTAGGTGCCCATGGCGGCTTTTGGTCGATTTTTCGGAAAACCTTTGAGGTTTCGGGCTACGACTGTTGGTCGTGGATTACCATTTCGGGACTGCGCGTCCATTTCGATACGGTGCGCCATCCGCTGTTCTTTTCGCTGCTCTATCCGCTCTATTGGCTCAACCAGGGCCTCATGACGCTGACGGGACATAATTGCGCCGTAGTGCTCATGGCATTGGTAGTGCTCTTCTCTGCGGTCTATTCGGGCCTGTTTCTGTTTCGTATCCTGCGCGAAATCATGCGACTCTCCCGGGCCGACAGCCTGCTACTCACAGCCTTTTTCTTTTCTTTCGGTCATGTCATGCTGGCCTGTATGGTGCCCGATCATTTTGCGGTCTCCATGCTATTGCTGCTCCAGACATTCTATGTCAGCGGTAGGGCGATGCGACAAAAACGTGACATGGCGTCGTGGAAGCTGGGCCTGTTGGCCTTCCTGACGGGTGGAATCTCCTTTTCCAACATCGTGAAGGTGTATCTGGCGGCCCTTTTCGTCAAAGGGAAACGTGTGTTTCGTTGGCGCCCTATCTTGTTGGTTGGTTTGCTGCCGGTAGTCTTGTTGGTTGGCATACAACGCCTGAACTACTATTGCTTTGAAGTGCCGCAGGCGCGGGAAGTGGGTCAAATAGAGCGAAAAATGGAGCAAAAAAATCCAGAGAGGGTCAGGAAGATGCGCGAAGGGGCCCGCAAGACACAGGCCAAGCTCAACGCCAAGGACTTCGGCGACGGCGAAATTGCCAAATGGATAACCCTCTCGACGCCCCGCTGGCCCGGTTTGGTGGAGAACGTTTTCGGCGAGTCGATTCAGTTGCACCGTGATTTCGCGCTGCAGGATGCCGGCCACAATCGGCCGGTCATCGTGCGTTATCGTGCCGTGAGCAACTATTTAGTGGAGGCGGTTGTCGTCGCTTTGTTCGTCCTGGGCCTGTGGAAGGGACGCCGACAACGCCTGACGGCCCTCGTGTTCAGCTGGTTCCTGTGCGACGCCGTGCTGCATTTCGGTCTCGGTTTCGCCCTGAATGAAGTCTACCTCATGAGCGCCGGCTGGCTCTTCATCGTGCCGATAGCCGTGGGCAGCCTGTTCTCGGCGGTACGGAGGCCCATACCACGGCAGACGTTGCGTTATGCGATCGTCTTCCTTACGATTTATCTGTGGGCGTACAACGGACAGATTATCCTGCAATATTTCCTGTAAAAGGCGAGAAAAGGGAGAGTTTGAAGATGAAAAAACTACGTATCTTTCGTTTCTCAAAGCAGGAATTGCTGCTTTCGTTTCCCACGTTGGTCATGCTGTTGGTGGCCCAAGCGTTCATGCTGTGTTATCATTTTGAACGCTTTACCCGTGGTGGCAACTTGGGTTTTTGGTCGATTTTTGCCCCCAAATTCACTATTTCGGGCTTCGATCCCTATATTTATCTGACCCTTTCGCGGTGGGATGTCTACTATGCCGTGTATCGTCATCCGCTGTTGGCTTACTTCTGGTATCCCTTTGCTCAACTGAATCATTGGCTGATGGCCCAGACTGAGGTCAACTACGCTATCTTTATCGTGGCTGCCGTTCACACGGTGCTGGCCTTCTATGTCTTTCTTTATCTTTTCAGAATATTAAAAGATGTGGTGCGTGTGGCGACGATTGACGCCTGGCTGTTGGCTTTTGGCTTCTTTTCGTTGGGTTATATCCTATTGACCGCTATCGTCCCGGATCATTTCTGCCTGTCGCTTTACCTACTGTTGCTCACCTTGTATGTGGCGGGAAGCAAGTTGCGGGGTGGTCATTTCATGTCGGTAGCCCAGACGGCATTGCTCTATCTGCTGACTGCCGGCACCACCTTGAGTAATGGTGTCTACACGTTCTTGGCCCAACTGTTCTGCGCCCGTCGGCAAACATTGCGCTGGCGACGGCTGTTGTTGTCGTTTGTGATTCCTACATTCGTGCTTTTCGGGCTCAGTTATTACCAACAGGAGCACATCGTAAAGCCACGGATAGAGCGTCAGCAACGTGCGTTGGAGAAGAAAAAGAAGAAAGAAAAGAAAGCGGTAGCGTTGCAAAAACAAACAAAAAAGCTACCTGAAGCTCATCCGTTGGATGTTTTCAATCTGGCCATGTGGCTCGATACGTCGACCTCACGCACGGCTTCGTTCGTTGAAAACTTCATTGGCGAATCGGTGTGGCTGCACACCGACCATCTGTTGGAAGACCAAGTGAAAGGTCGTCCTGTTATTGTCGGTTATCAAAAAGGGTGGGAGTATGTCGTTATTGGGCTGATTCTACTGTTGGCCGTTGCAGGTTTTTATTGTGGAAGGCACGATCGGTTCATGTGGTTGTGTGGCTCTTGGCTCGCGTTTACGCTGTTGCTCCACTTTGTTTTGGGCTTCGCGCTGAAGGAAGTGTACATCATGGCTGCTCATTGGCTATTCCTGTTGCCCGTCATGACGGCCTTCCTGTTTCGCTGTCTCCATGAACGGCACACGCAATCCGTACGCATGCGCAGAGCATTGACGGGACTCCGACTCCTCGTGTTCGTGTTGATAATCCTCTTTTACGGCCACAACCTGAACCTGATTGGCAGTTATTTGTTGGGCCATTAGTCCTTGCGTAACCGGTCGATGCGGTCGAGCAACGCGTCGCTTTTGCCCGTTACAGCCTTGCGGAAGAACATTTTTCCAGAGCCGACGAGCAAATCGTAGTCGGTTTCGTCAAACACTTTGATGTCGTGGGTATAGTCGATGAACGTCAGCGGCGTGATGTCTTCTAACCGGGTGAAGTGCTCTTTCTCGCCCAGACTGTGCTTGGCATAGTCCGAATTGAACACCAACGTGTGGATAAAGGTTTCATCCGGTGCGAACGAATCATGGAAATAGCGCACATACTGCGTGTTTTTCTTCCACGTGTTGTAAGCCAGTTGCGCCAAATCGGGCGTAATGGCCCACCACATCGAACCCTTGTAGAGTTTGTACTCCTTGCCTTCGGCCACAAAACGCAACGGCTTTCTAACGCCAATCGAGTAGAGTATCTTGCGCAGAGCCACCCTAAACTTGCTTTTCATGGTGCCATATCGCCACGATTTATAGTTGTAAGGGCGGTGCTGGCGATAAATGCGGGCGGCTTCTTGCTGATTTTCCATGCACACGCCGTGCAAATATTGGCGACCGGGCGCTTGTCCGAAGAAATCTAATATCCGTTCATTGCTCCACAACGGATAGTCGAGTCCGCTCATAGAGATGAAATAGTCGAACTTGATTCCGCAGTCAAGAGCCTCCCGAATCATCGACATCTGGCTGTCGACCACACCGATACTGCCCCACATCACGTCGATACGAGGTTTCACGAAGTGTACGTTGGGCTGTTGTAGTAGCGTGCGGAATGGTTGGATATCAGACTTTGCGTCGATATGAATAAAGAATTCTGAAGATGAGGGCAGACTTTTTACCAAACGGCAAAGGTGCTGCGGGTCGGTATGAGCCGAAATCAAAAAAGCAATTTTGGTCATATTTGCGGTAGGTTTTGTATGCAAAGATTGTGCAAGTGAGCGCAATGAAAGTTTACTTTCTGATTGTCGAGCGCCGCCAATCTTATGCAAATATAGGCAAAAAGCGGGTACTTTAAAATAAAAAAGCATGTTATTTCGAGTGCCCACGAAAAAGCATTATCTTTGTAAACAGATAATATAGTCGCTTATGATGATACTTTCGCCTGCGCTTCAACCTCGTTGGAATGCCGTCTTGCTCGACATTTTCCAACATTTTATCGCCCTTTGCAAGACCCACAACCTTACTTATTACTGTGCCGGAGGTACCGCTATCGGCGCCATTCGTCACCAAGGATTCATCCCTTGGGACGATGATATCGACGTATTTATGCCGCGTCCCGACTATGATCGGCTCATGGATATCTGCGCCCGACAAGATATGGGACGCTACGAGCTATGCACTCCCTACAACACGCCCAACTATTTCATGCACTTCTCGAAACTTTGCCGCCGCGATACCACCATCATGGAGCGAGTCGATACGCCTTGTGTCTACGGAATGTTTATTGATATCTTTCCGCTCGACGGCACGGCGGACGACAAGGATGAGGCTTTGCAACTGAAACGGCGCTTCGAGAAGATACAGAATCGCATGGAAGCAATCTCCACCCGTTATCGTTTCACGGACTATCTGGCCCTGTTGAAGCAGCCACATGAGTGGGGGCGTTTCGTCAGAAAGACCATCGGTTTCGTAGCCCGTGGCGCTTATCGGCGTTATTTGTTGCGCAAGATGGACGCCATTTGTCGCCTTTATCCGTTTGAAAAGGCTACAAATGTTGTCACTTATAGCGGTGTTTATCATGGCAAAGAGGTCTATCCAAAGGTGTGGATAGCCGGAACGAAGTCGTTTATGTTCGAAGGATTGGAAGTTGATTTGCCCCTGCGTTACGACGAATACTTACGCCATTTCTTCGGCGATTACATGCAGTTGCCGCCCGTAGAGCAACGAATGTCGCACCACGAAAAGGTTTATTTCAACATGGATGAGCGGGTTTCGTTGGCCACCATCCGACAAACCATCCGCAAATGATGAAGCAAGCCACCATCTCCGTTGTCATCTGCACCTATAATGGTGCCAAATTCGTGGCCGAACAGCTCGATTCCGTGCTACGGCAGACACGTCCTGCCGATGAAATCATCATTCAGGACGACGGTTCTACCGACGCAACCTTGACCATTCTGCGCGATTATGCCACGCGATACCCTGTCATCCGGTTGTTTCAGAACGCGATATCCATGGGCGTGAATGCCAATTTCTATTCGGCCATGCAACGTGCGCAAGGTGATTTTATTGCCCTTTGCGATCAGGATGACTTATGGGAAGCAGACAAATTGGAACGCCAGTTAGCGGCCATCGGCCATCGGTTGCTGTGCGGTGGTCGGTCGGTACCCTTCTCCGAAGATGGTTCTTTCGTTTACCAAGACCCACGGCGACCCAACACGACGGCCCTGCGCATGATGTATTGTGCCGAAATCGCGGGCCACACGATGTTCTTTCGTCGCCAACTGCTTGACTTGCTGCCTATGGATTGCGCCATTTTCCGACACAACTACTACGATATGATCTTATCAGTGGTGGCTGCCGTCTACGAAAGCGTGGTTTACGTGGACGCCAAACTTGTAAATCAACGGCGTTACCATGGCGCGTCCACATACTCGTCGAATGCGGACAGCGTGCCCACGGTGGGCAACGGGCTCCGTATGATCGTATGGTGCGTGAAGCATTATCGAGAAATTAAAAGGTCGGGTAATGATTATTACCTGCGCTGGCTCGACCTTTTGGAACATTTAAAGGTCGATACTGCCAGCCATCGGGCCGCCTTACGCATGATGAAGTACCAGACCCGGCGGGGCGTTTTCAACTTCATCCGCTTCCAAATGTTCTGCCTTTGCCATCGCAGTCAGCTCTTTCACACGGTAGGCAGTGACCCCAAGAATCTCGTTAGGGCCTTTCTGTTTCCGCTGACTGCCGTATTTTACCAGCGACAGCATATCCGTTAATCACTTATTTTTTGTTTTTTTCATGAAGAAGGCAATACTGTCTTCGAGTATTTGTGCGTGCATGAACTTCATAATGCAGAAGTACAGCGTGGCCACAATGACGATGCGTAGTATCAGGATGAGCCATAGATTGCTGAAATTGATGGTCAGCAGGTAGGCCACGGCACACGAAACGGCGGCCGAAAGCATGAAAGGAAGGATGTCTTTAAGGAAAGCAAGGTGGCTCAACCGGATGATACGGCGGGCGATGGTTTGCCAAACGCCTATCCAAAGAATGTTGATAACGGTATAGAGTACCACCATGTGGAGAATGCTGAACCGACTACAGATAATGAATATCGTCAGTTGCAGCAGGATAAGCGACACGTTTGCCCACATATTAATGTTGGAACGGCCGCGGCTGATCACCATATTCTGATACAAAGTGAAGAACGGCAGGAAGGCACCGCTGATGCAGAGAATGCGCAAAAGCGGTATACTGTCGACCCAATTATCGCGCACCGTGAGCAGAATAAACTCGCGGGCAACGAGCGAAAGGCCGAACATGGCAGGAAAAGAGATAAAGGCCGTGAAACGCAGCAGCTTGCGGAAGACGTGAAGTTGGCGTTCTTCCTGGTCGTTGATGGATGATAATACGGGTTGGGCGACTTGATTGATAGTGCCCGAAACAAAGGTGTAGGCCATCGAATCCCACTTGAAGGCTTGCGTGAAGTTGCCCAATGACTTTGTCGAAAACAACTTACCGAAGATGATGGACAGCATATTGTTGTTCACCTGCGTAATGAGCGCGGTAATCATGATGGAACTGCTGAAACCGAACATGCGTCGGATGGGGCTGAAATCAATCTTCAGACTGGGCAGCCATCGCACGTAGTAGAGGCGGCCGAGGTCGGTCACGACGATGAAAACGAATTGTTGCCAAGCCAAACTCCAATAAGAGAACCCGTTGTAGGCCAGCACCAGTCCCGTTACGCCCGATGTAATGGAGGCCACAGTGCTGATGATGGCCTTGCCCTTGTTCATCATGTTGCGGAACATATAGGCCGCGTGGGCCGTGCCGATGCCTGCCACGACGAACGAAGCGAACACCAATCGGGAGAGAGGAACAAGTTCGGGCTGTTCGTAGAAGTCCGCGATGAGCGGCGCGCAGAAGAATAAAACAAGGTAAAGGCCGCTGCTGACGAGTGTGCTGAACCAGAAAACGGCATTGTAGTCCTTGTCGGTTACTTCCTTCAAGTTGGTCAGTGCCGCCGTGAAACCACTCTCTTGCAACACGCCCGCTATGGCCGAGAAGATGGCCAGCATGGCCACGAGTCCGTATTCGGCCGGAACGAGGATACGACCGAGGTAGAATCCGATGATGGCACTGATGACTTGGGTGAGCAGATTACTGATAGCTCCCCAGAAAATGCCCGTTGCCGCCTTCTCCTTGAGTGTTGCCATAGTCGGGATTATTCGGTAAGACGGCGATTGTTGTCGGCCACACGTTGCAGGATGGTGTCTATGCGGTCGGCATAGAGCGTATAAAGCAGATGGCCGTTGCGCCGGGCCTGTTCGGCAGAAAAGCTGTTATTCCAAAGGCGCATGCCCCCCGCGGCCAACGAATGGAAGCCCGCGTCGTACCAACCTACGGTGCATCCTTCGAGCCATGCACGCAGACAAAGTTCGTCATCGTCGTACTGGAAAGGCGCAAAACGAAAATCAATGCGACGCAGTTTGGCGTCGAAGAGCGCCTTGTTGATCCACATGGGCGCACGATTGACCGACGGCGCGAAGCAGAAAGGGCGTGAGGCATCGTCGATACGGGTGCCGACGCGTTGCTCGGTCTCCTTGACGAAAGTCAGATTCACCTTCCAGTTACCGCCCAGAATGGCCATATCTGGATATTGTTTGAAGTAGTTCAGGGCATCGTCCATCCACTGTGTGTCGGCAAAATCGTCGTCATCTTGCAACAAAGCGATGTATTGACCGTTGGCCATGCGAATGGTCTTGTCGTAAGTGACGTTCTCGTAGAGATCATTGCAGCGTACCAGAAACTCGTTGGCACCACTCAGCTCCTTCGCTAAGCGTTCCGTGTGGTCGAGCGAAGAGCCATCGTCGATAACAATCACTTCGGTTTTGATGGGCCATTTTCTGATTTTCCGGAGCACATGGCATATCTGCAAACTCTTGTTGTGGGTCTGGAAAATGACGGTTACGAGCGGTTCGTTCTCATAGCCCTTGGCTTTCCAAGTGGAATAGCTCTTTTGGGTCTGTGCCGTCTTGGCGCGTTTCTGCACGGCCAGCTTGATTTTCTCCAAGTAAATTCTGAACATATTGCAAAGATAGTAGTTCTTCAAGGAAGTCCAAAGCAAATAAAAATAAACTTTCACTTTGACTTTCCGTTTGTTTAGCCTATCTTTGTAACGATAAGAACATATAAGCATGAATATAGCCGTTATTTTTGCGGGTGGTTCGGGGCTACGAATGCACACGAAATCGAAGCCCAAACAGTTTCTCGATCTTCATGGGAAACCCATCATTATCTATACATTAGAACTCTTTGATAACCATCCTGAGATAGACGCCATTGTTGTTGCGTGTATCGAAAGTTGGATTCCGTATCTGAATAAGCAGCTCAAGAAGTTTGAAATTACCAAGGTTGTGGCGGTTGTTCCGGGTGGAACGACGGGTCAGGACTCCATCTACAACGGCCTTTGCGCTGCCGAATCGTATGCCAAGGGGGGGGATGCCACGGTGCTGATTCACGACGGTGTACGCCCGTTGATTACCGAAGAAACCATTACCGACAACATTCGTAAAGTCGAAGAGTGCGGTTCCTGCGTTACGTGTGTGCCGGCAACGGAAACGTTTATCGTGCGCCAGGCCGATGGTTCGCTTGAGATTCCGTCGCGCGATCACTCTCTGATTGCCCGTGCGCCGCAGAGTTTCCGCTTGGCCGACATCCTTGAGGCACATCGAAGGGCACAGGCCGAGGGGCGACACGACTTCATCGACTCCTGCACCATGATGAGCGCGTATGGCTGTAAGCCCGGAACGGTTATCGGCCCGATGGAGAATATCAAGATAACCACACCCACCGACTTCTTCGTTTTGCGTGCGATGATACAGGTACACGAGGACCAACAGATATTCGGATTGTGATGAATCAGGTGTTAAAAGCTGACATCGACCGACTCACGACGCACTTCGCGCCCGACGCGGAGCTGGCGGGCAAGACGCTGTTGATAACCGGCGCGACCGGACTGCTGGGCCGCACGCTCATTCATTGCGTGCAGGCGTGGAACCGACAGTGGGCCGAGAAAACGCAGATTTTAGCTTTGGTACGCGACCGCAAGGCTGCCGAAGCTCTCTTTGAAGCTACGGATGACCTGCAGTTTGTGGAGGGCGACATGGCCCATCTTGACGCTTTGGCAACCCGGAGTTTTGATTATGTGGTGCATTTGGCGGCACCTACTTCTTCCAAATACTTTTGTTCGCATCCCGTAGAGACCATTCAGACGATTGTAATGGGCACTGATCGGCTGTTGCAAATGGCTCTTCGGCAGCGCGTTTCGGCCTTTGTCTATCTCTCTTCGATGGAAGCTTACGGCGCGGTGAGCAATGATGAGCGCCCGTTGCTGGAGTCTGACTTGGGATTTGTTGACCTGCAGTCGGTCAGAAGCAGCTATCCGGAAGGCAAGCGAATGAGCGAAAACCTCTGTTTGGCCTATTGCCGGGAATATGGTTTGCCCGTGAGAATGGTGCGGTTGTGCCAGACTTTCGGCCCCGATGTGCCACAGACGGATTGTCGGGTGACGACGACGTTCGCCCGAAACATTGTTGCCGGTACCGATTTGGTACTGAAAAGTCGGGGCGAAGCGGCCAGCGACCACTGCTATACGCTTGACGCGGTGACGGCCATCCTGCTCATTCTTACGCGTGGAACGGCCGGAGAAACCTATAATGTGGCATCGCCCGACACCTATTGCACCATTCGGGAGATGGCCGAATACATGGTGCGACACTTCGGAAAAGGCAGTAAGGTCGTTATCGACGTAGACCCCAACGCGCCTTATCCGCCACCAACAAGGCTTCGTTTGGATATTTCCAAACTGCTACAGTTGGGTTGGAAACCATTGTTTGAGCCATACGTGATGTATGAGCATTTAATCAAATCAATGGAATAAACACTTTTACATGGTTACAACCTTGCGCTTTCCGAAGATGAAAGGGCTGAGGTTGAGGAGGTCTAATGCCTTTCCGATGAGCAGCGAACCGCAAACGCAGATGACGAGAGACGCCATCCAGAAGAGCAGGGCTGAGCGGTCGAAGGCCAGAAAAGGTTGCAGCTGCTTGCAAAGAATCGTAAAAACAGGAGAGAAAAGATAAAGAAGTAGCGAGTTGCGTCCCAGAAAACAAGTTCCTTGCCGTAAACGTTGAGGCAGAAAACGAAGGATGAGCAACATGCTACTCATCGCGCAATAGACGATCATAATACCATATACAGAGGCCTTGTGAAAAAGAGACGCGTCGGTGGAAAGCAGTACCAAAACAATCAGGGCTATCCAAGATCCTTTGAATACATCGGTAAACAGGTAGCCATATTGTTTGATCAGCGCGCCGGTTAGGAAGTAGCAGGCACATGAAAAATCCATAAATCCCAGTAGGGAAAGTCCATAACAGCTTACAACCATAAGCGAAAACTTCAGTAATCGCTTGTTTTCCGTGCAGTTGCCAATGATGTAATAAACGTAACCGCATAGAATCAGCGTGTGCAGATACCAATAAGGACCCAACGGATGAACCAGAAGTTTGTCGATAAAAACCATTGGCGTGAGGTGGTCGATGTGGTCGTGGATGGGCAGTAGTGACGCCATCAGCGTATAACCGCTTTCCAATAGCAGATAGGGGACGCCCAACCATAAAATTGTTTTCAAGAAATCAACCTTTTGTTTGCCGATATTCATGAGATAACCCGACAGCAACAGGAAACCGGGCATGTGGAACGTGTAGACCCATTGCTTGAGATAAGGGTACGACTGGCCGATATACACCAGATGAAAGCTGATGACCAGCAGAATGAGTATGCCCTTCAGATAGTCGAGTTCCTCTATCCTTGAACGCGAGGCGATTGTATTCATAGGTTGATAACGCATAAAATGTAGTGGGGCAAAGTTACGATTTTTGGTGAATAATCGGGCAAGCTATCGTCAAATATAAACCTATATGCTTTTGAGAGTGATACTTTTATCCATTTATGATCTATGAAATATATGTTTTCCATAAGTTCAACGCTCCTATGGTTTGTCGAATAAGAGTCGTAAAGTGTCGTTTGGAGACGATTCTCGGGTGATAATGGGCGGCTTCTACAATATTCGTCTTGTTTTCACGTCAATAAAGTAAAGACTATGTTTTGCGTCATGCAAGGTAAATTTTACGCCATTCTATATTAATATAAGGTGAAATGAATAATACTGAATCCCATCAATCATCCCATGTGTTGGCGCTTCGGTGCGCGCCGATCTCTGTTGTTCGAATCGCGTTCATCGGACTGGGCCACCGTGGCAGGCAGTCCTTGGGTAATTATATGTATTTGGATGGTGTCGTCATCCGTGCGCTCTGCGATTTGCGTCAGGAGAACAGGGACGCGGCACGAGAGATTCTGAAGTCTCACCACAAACCAATGCCCGATGAATATGGCGGTGCCGACGACTGGAAAGCGGTGTGTCGGCGCGATGACATCGACCTTGTTTATATCTGCACCAGTATCAGATGGCATGCCGATATTGCGGTTTATGCCATGGAGCACGGCAAACACGTGGCCTGCGAAGTGCCGATTGCGAATACAATAGCCGATTGCTGGCGTATCGTTGATGCGGCCGAGCGCTACAGACGCCATTGCATGATGCTTGAGAATTGCTGCTACGACAGGTTTGAAATGGCCGCCTTGCATCTTTGTTCGCAAGGCATTGTCGGAGAAATCACGCATGCCGAGGGCAGTTATGTCCATGATTTGCGCAACATCGACTTTACCAAACGTCCCGATTACATCGGTCATTGGCTGACAACGGGCAACCCTTATCCCACCCATGGCTTAGGGCCGTTGTGCCAGACGATGAATATTCATCGGGGAGATCGGCTCGAGCGTTTGGTATCGGTTTCCAATGGCCAGTTCAATTACCCCGAAGTTGCGGGCCGCGATATGACCTCCGAGTGTCGGTTGGGCAATATGAATACAACGATTCTTACAACTTTGAAAGGCAAGACCATCGTTCTTCAGCACGATATATCCAGCCCCCGGCCCTACGAAAGGCGTTATCTGTTGAGCGGTACGCAGGGTTTTATAGAGAAGGGAAGCCATGGACGGATGCAATCGCTCATTCCCGGCGCGGACGAAATAAACGAGCAAGAAGCGTTCTTTGCCCGTTATGACCACCCTTTTTATCAGACTCATGGCGAGCAGGCGCGCCAAATCGGCTTCCACGGCGGTATGGATTTCATGATGGATTATCGCTTGATTCACTGTTTGCGCCAAGGATTGCCGCTCGATATGGATGTCTACGACGCTGTGGAATGGTCGTCGTTGGTCGAACTGACGAGCCTTTCCGTCCGGCAGGGCAGCGTTCCCGTAGAGATACCCGACTTCACACGAGGAGCTTGGAACGAATTACCACGACTCACGTTTGCGCCCTGAGCCGTCATTAAAAAGCATGGAATCCCCTTTTTATTAGGTTTTCTGTGGTCGCTTACGACCACCTATCTCGACAATATGTGTCAGAAGAAAATATGTTCTTATGTACTTATGTCTAAAAACAGCAGCTTCTGTCATCCCTTTTCTTCCATAGAGGAGTCTTTTCCCTTAATTTGATACGAATGCCGTGTGATTGCAGGCAATGAAAAAACTTGACAATGACCCCTTAAAAAGTGCCATTATTTTTCACGAAACGAATCTTTGCCCGAAAAAACGCAAGGATTTTGAGGTTTTGTTATTGCGTTGATAACCAGTAGCTTATGCATGATTAGAAGAGTGGAGGTCTGTTTCTTTCTTGTCAAAGCAGCCCTTTTACACCGCAAAAGGGCTGCTTTTGTGAGGTGAAAGCGTAGCGATGAGCGGGTAATCGCTATGCTTTGAGCCGAAAAATCTATGTTTTTGTGGGTTAAAAGCATGAAAAGCGTGGGGAAAAAGACTCATAAACGCTCTTTTTCTTGCTAAATACTACTTGGCGGAAGTCTGGATGCTATCAAAAAATGGGTCGCTTTTGGGTGTATAAAAGTTTACAAATCGGTCGTGTTTTATGTTCCGTTATTGGTCGTGTTGCTTCTCTTTGGGTGGGAGAAATGGGTGGTTTGGGCTGTGCGAATCTTTCAGAAATCGCCGACGATGTTTCTCGAAAGGAAATTGGTTGTGTGGGATTGAATGATCAAAAGCGCAGAGTTAATGATTTTTAAAACAGTTAATGTTTTGTAATTTGTATAGTGTGAAATATGTCCCGTGTGTTAAACTCATAATAAAATATGTAACTTTGCAGTCCGATTGTGGGAATACGCTTAGGATTCTCATAGCGTGGTCGTGTTAATAGCTTTTCTTTTGGCCGAGAAGAGCGGTTAGGGAATCGGCTGTCGCATCAGAGATAATGCTGTGGATGGTCTCTTTTAGACTGGAGGCGCCGCGAGGTCTCTGTTATCGAATGTAATAATAAAAGTTTTTTAGTAGTAAAATTAATTATTTAAAATGGACACTTTAAGTTACAAGACTATTTCCGTTAATAAGGAAACAGCTAAGAAGGAGTGGGTCGTAATCGATGCCAGCGATCAGGTTGTAGGTCGCCTTTGCTCTAAAGTAGCCAAGCTGCTTCGCGGAAAGTACAAACCGAGCTTCACACCGCATGTAGACTGTGGAGACAACGTAATTCTTATCAACGCTTCTAAGGTGGTATTCACCGGTAAGAAGGAAACGGATAAGGTTTACACCCGCTATACTGGTTATCCCGGTGGTCAGCGTTTCAATACGCCGGCTGATCTTCGCACACGTAAGAATGGTGTTGACAAGATGATCCGTCACGCCGTAAAGGGTATGCTTCCTAAGGGACGTCTGGGTCGTGCTTTGTTGGACAACCTCTATGTATTCGAAGGAACTGAGCATGATAAGGCAGCACAGAAGCCTAAGGCAATTGATATTAACCAGTATAAATAATAAGAATCAAGATGGAAATCATTAATGCAATTGGTCGCCGCAAGAGCGCTGTAGCTCGTGTTTACCTGACAGAAGGTACCGGTAAGATCACTATCAATAAGAAAGATTTGACAGAATTTTTCCCATCAGCTATTCTGCAGTACGTGGTTAAGCAGCCACTGCAGCTCCTTGAGGCTGAGGGCAAGTATGATATAAAGGCTAACCTTTACGGTGGTGGTTTCACCGGTCAGAGCCAAGCATTGCGTCTCGCGATTGCTCGTGCGCTCGTTAAGGTTGACGCCGACGACAAGAAGGCATTGAAAGACGCAGGATTCCTTACTCGCGACAGCCGTGCTGTTGAGCGTAAGAAGCCGGGTCAGCCCAAAGCTCGTCGTCGCTTCCAGTTCAGTAAGCGTTAATCACTGGACAAAAAGTTTAGTATCCAAACTCGGCAGACTTTATGTTTCGCGGTTCCAAAGGGGACTGTCGGCGGCGTAGATTACTGTCGGGCTGGTTCTAAGAGAATTTCAAAGGAAAGTAAACAATTTAACAAAGGAAAAGAAAAAATGTCAAGAACTAATTTTGACCAATTACTTCAGGCAGGTTGCCACTTCGGCCACCTCAAGCGTAAGTGGAACCCCGCTATGGCTCCTTATATCTTTATGGAGCGTAATGGCATTCATATCATCGATCTGAACAAGACCGTAGCCAAGATTGACGAGGCTGCCGAAGCTATGAAACAGATCGCTAAGTCGGGCAAGAAGATTTTGTTTGTCGCTACTAAAAAACAGGCCAAGGACGTTGTTGCTGATAAAGCGGCAGCAGTTAACATGCCATACGTAAACGAACGTTGGGCCGGCGGTATGCTGACCAACTTCCCAACCATTCGTAAGGCTGTGAAGAAAATGACAAACATCGACAAGCTGATGAGCGACGGTACCTTCTCTAACCTCTCAAAGCGTGAGTTGTTGCAGGTTACCCGTCAGCGTGCCAAGCTCGAAAAGAACCTCGGTTCTATCGCCGATCTTACTCGTTTGCCAAGCGCTCTCTTCGTTGTTGACGTGATGAAGGAGAACATTGCGGTGAAAGAAGCTAACCGTCTGGGTATTCCTGTGTTCGCTATCGTTGATACAAACTCTGAACCTAAGAACATCGACTTTGTTATTCCGGCTAATGATGACGCTAAGGACAGTGTAGAGGTTATCCTCAACGCCGTTTGCGGTGCTATCGCTGAAGGCTTGGAAGAGCGCAAGGCAGAGAAGGCTGACGAGAAAGCTGCCGCTGAGCAGACAGAAGAAGTAGCCGACGCAAAGCTAAAGCGTGCTCGCAAAGCTCGTAAGGAAGACGAGGCAGAGGTGGAAGTTGAAGAAGCTCCCGCAGCAGAATAAATAATCATTTTATAGGGTCTTATGGTGTTGGATAGGATCTGTATGCTCCTGTCAGCACCCTAAGCCCCTATCTTTTTTAAGCAAATACATTAAGAAAAACAATAATTATGGCTATTTCAATTGAAGATATCAAGAAGCTGCGTGCCATGACCGGCGCAGGTCTTGCTGACGTAAAGAAGGCTCTCACCGAAGCTGAAGGCGACTTCGACAAGGCTAAGGAACTGCTCCGCGAGCGTGGATTGGCTATCGCCGCTAAGCGTTCTGACCGTGAGACATCCAATGGTTGCGTACTCGTAAAGAAGGTTGAAGGCTTTGCCGCTATGGTTGCGGTGAAGTGTGAGACAGACTTCGTTGCCAATGGTAAGGATTTCATCCAGATGACACAGGAAATTCTCGACGCGGCTGTTGCTGCCCGCGCCAAGTCTTTGGACGAGGTGAAGGTGCTGAAGCTGGCTAACGGCGAGGAAGCTCAGGCTGTAGTAACTCAGCGTTCGGGTATCACCGGTGAGAAGATGGAGCTGGATGGCTACAACTTCCTCGAAGGTGACAACGTATCTGTTTACGATCACATGGGTAAGCACACACTGGCTACCATGGTACAATTCAATGCAGAGAACGAGGATGCCGGTCACAAGATTGCTATGCAGGTAGCTGCTATGAAGCCGGTTGCGCTCGACGAAAGCTCTGTTCCCCAGTCTGTAAAGGACGAGGAGTACAAGGTTGCCGTTGAAAAGACCAAGGAAGAGCAGGTAGAGAAGGCTGTTGCTGCTGCTTTGAAGAAGGCTGGTATCAACCCCGCTCACGTAGATTCTGACGATCACATCGAAAGTAATGTGAAGAAGGGATGGCTCACTCAGGAGGACGCAGACAAGGCAAAGCAGATCAAAGAGACCGTTGCTGCCGAGAAAGCTGCCAGCCTCAATGAGAGCATGATTGAGAATATTGCTAAGGGTCGCTTGGCTAAGTTCTTCAAAGAGAACTGCCTCGTAGATCAGGAATTCCAGTTCACAGAAGGTGACAAGATTACCGTTAAGGATTGGTTGAAGGCTCAGGGCCTTGAGATTGTTGCTTACAAGCGCTTCACTCTCGTAGCTGACTAATTCCGCTAACGTTTGAAAACCAAATAATAAGGGTGCACTTCATAATGAGGTGCACCCTTGTCTTTTATTCATTCTATGCTTGTCGGACGGAATTGTTTATGGAATCGTAGACAGTAAATGCCGCCGCTTATTCCGTAATTGTAACATTCACGGTGATGACTTGCCCACCGCGATCTTTCAGGTGGAAGCATTCAGGCCCTAACTTGGCGTTTGCCGGAATGTTCATACATAGGACTTCGGCCTCCAGCGGATAGTCTATGCCAAAAGAATGCTTGTCCAAGATAAAGGCGCTACAGTGCAAAGACTGCTCTTCGACGCGCCAACCGTCTCTGCCGAGCTTAATCGGAAAACTCAAACGATTGCCTCGTGCGGCTGTAACGTTCAGCTCCGATGAGGTGATGTCATAGCCTTCTCCGACCCGTACTTCCAGAAAAGCCTTGATACCCCGCCGATCTTCGATGGTGTAATAGCCTGTCGCGCCGCCTCGGTTGCCTTTGATGTAGAATACGTCCCGGTTGTCTATCGTTATTTCGGCCACGTCGCTGTTCCTGACAATTCGATATTCGCCTTCACCAAACGTGGGTTTCAGTTTGATCATCGTGCCATAGGCGAACTCCACGATATACCCCGACTGTTTCAGTTTCTCACTTGTCGACCGGATGTCGATTCTCCTTTCCTGGCCGCTTTCGTCGCTAAGTCGGATGCTGGCGTGTTCCCTTAGCAATTTCACGGTCACGTGGTTGCCGTTCTGAACGATGACGGCCGACGGATTTTTCGGGTCCGCGTCCAGCACCACAGCCGTGCATTTGCCCATGCTCGACGTGATGTCGAAGTCGCAATCGAGCGTGTCTGTCGTCAGTGTATAGGTGAGAACGTCGTTGTATTCTCCTTTCGCGGAAATCTCGATAGGTCTCGTTTCCTCTTCATGGTCGTCGCCGCAAGAAACGAATAGGAACGAAGCGAAAAGACAGCCGATCGGTAGCAGGTATCTCATAGCTTTCATAGGAATCAGTTGTTTGGTTTATTCGGTAAATATATTATCTTCCTGCGACATACGCAACAAGCCGTTGTCAAATTACCGCAACTTAACTCTTATTTAACCTTTTTGTCACTTCCCGGGCATGGGCGACCGCCCGTTATAGATATATTCCGAAAGAGAAAGTCTTGAACTGTGGGCCGTAGCCTTTCTTGAAGATGTTGTTTGGGCTGTATTTAAAGTAGAAAGTCGTATTGCACAGTGTCACGGTGCCCATCAGATCTATGGTCACCAGGTTGGTCTTCAGGTTGTTTGTCGTGTCCTTATGCTTCGTTCCATCTATCCGATAGCGGGTTTTCAGGCTGCTTTTGGTGTTGAGATTCACCACCGGCCCCAGTGAGAATCCGAAGCGTTTGTCCGTGTATTCATAGCGTAAAGGAAGCGTAACATCGACGGTATGGACGCGCGAGAAGTTGGGATTGGCGCTTTCGGCATACTTCTCGATGGCCACGACCTTGTCTTCGTTGGCCGTGAAACGGTAGTTGTCCACGATGCGATAGTTGCGCCAATCCAGGCCGATACCCACCGAGAAGGCGTGTTTGTCGCGCCAAGGGCGGTACCGATAGGTAGCTATCGTCCACCAGATTTCCCACGACTTGAATGGTTTGACGTCCATTTGTTCGGGCGCGTCCGTGGCACCGCAGAATCCCAGGGCGATGTCCGAAGTGATTTCAAACTGCGTTTTACGTTTTTTCTTTGTCTTGAACGGGCCGAACGAGATGTCCCACGTGTCTCTGTTGATGGCCGACGTCGATACATAGTTGCTGTCTACCAGCTGAATACGGTTGCTGTAGCGGTAGCTCGGGTTGTCGCTGCTGCCCTCGATCAGAATGGATTGCAGCGAGTCGCCGGTTACGACGGTTACTTTTTTCGGATTACGAACCACAATCGTGTCGTCTTTCTCTACATGGTTGGCAAGCACCGAGCCGCTTACGGCCAGCGCCAATGCTAAAAGTGATGCTTTCATCATAGTTTTATCGTTTTATTTTATTAATTTTCTTAATTCACTGATGTTCTTCACCCGTCCTTCCATATAAACCACGGTAAGGTTTATTTGCTTGTCGTTGTGCTTGGTAATGTAGCACACGAAGCGGTTGTTGGCGCCGTCGGGAATCATGGTTAGGATCATGGTTGTGTTGCGACCGCGCCGTGTCGTCTCACTGCTTACGGCATTTTGCCGGTCGCGTTCCACCAGTTCGTCCACCTTGGCCTTCTGCTCCGGTGTAGCCTGAAAGCTGTAACTGCGGTAGAAGTTGAGATTGTATTTGCTGAGCGCACGGCCTTTCACCTTCACTTCCACCACCTTTGCTTCCTGTGTTTGTGCTTTCGTCACGACCTTGCCGTCAAACAATGCGTTGACGTTCAGTCCTTGTTGGGCATACATGATGCCCCAAACCGGAAGCGTGATGAGCATGAGTAAGATTCTTCTTAGCATATCCGTCATATTGATTTGTGATGATTTCTAATGGTCGGCGTTGCCGTCATCGCTGCCGAAGAGGTCGTGCAGCTGGCGGTCCGCGCCCGTTTGTCCGGCCTCACCGATGTCGCTCATCGTGGCGGCGACACTGCTCATGATAGCAGCTTTGTCGGTCACGAGACGGTCATTGACATAGGCTTTGCAATAGTTTTGCTCACGATCGATGTGGATGAGTGTCGTGCTCATCGCCAATATCACCGCCACGGCAGCCGCTACGCCGAAGAGTTTTCGTCTGAAGCTGACCTTTAACCTACTCTGCGTGGTCGTTTTCCGCGTCGTTTGCTTGTCGGGCGCGATGCCGATGAGGCTCAATGACACGAACATCTCGCGCAGCGGAAGCAGCTCTGTCGGAATATCATCGCCCCGAAAGAAGCGATACAGTCGTTGTTCTTCCGCAAGAGTTGTTTCGCCTGCGAAGAAGCGGTCTGCGAGTTGTTGGATGTCTTCCTTCTTATTCATTGATTTTTTCGTTTAAATAGCTGTTTCTGATGGCCTGCCGGGCTCTGCTCAGCGCCTTTCTCGCCGCCACTTCATTGCTCCCGACGAGGGCCGCTATGTCCTTCATCTCCATATTTTCCATGTGCCGGAGCCGGATGAGCGTCTGCTGTAAGGTGGGCAATCGGTCGACGATTTTCATCATTTTGTCGATTCGTTCGTCGTCCTCATGGCTTTCATCGATAGTGTATTCGCCGATGTCCTGCCTCCGGGCCCGTCGTCGAATCAGGTCGATGCAGTGGTTGCGAACAAGAACCGTGGCGAAACCGTCAATCGGCATGCGCAGCGTATCGCAGATCTGCCACAGCTTGAGCAACACGTCCTGCACTACGTCCTCGGCTTCTTCCTCACCGCCCATGTATTTCCGGGCAATGAATACCAGCTGCGGTCTGACGCGTTTGACCTCTTGTTTATATTCGTCGACAGTCATCGAATTTTGCGAGTTCTTTGCTATGATTACGTAATAAGGTGCTTTTTGTGACACGGAATTTATAAAAAAAACCAATAGTGTCCTAAATAATTTTGTGAAAACGCATACAAAGTTGCATCAAATTATTTGATTTGATGTATTTTGTTCCAATGGTAAAGAGCACATACCCCCTCTCCGGCTTCATCACTTGT
>NZ_JAERMS010000034.1 GCF_017426725.1 Prevotella illustrans
ATTTGTTCGATTTGTCCCGATTTGTAGAATTTCTGTCCGCAGGACACTCTTTTTCAGTCGGCTTCGCCGAGACGAGTTGATGAGCCCACAGGCGAATAAATCTCACAAATCTTTCCAAATCTTCCAAATTTTATCATTATATATAGGTTGCGGATAATCGGGGGCGCGCCCGTTTCCGGGTGGATTCGGAACGTGATGAATCACGCCTCTACGTCTGCCGGGTTGTCTGTTTCCCCGTGGGATGCGGAAGTGCACCCTCCCTTTGGGAGGGCCGGGGTAGGTTGTTGCCCTGTTTCCCGTGGATTTCGGAACGTGATGAATCACGCCCCTACGGCGTTCCCGATGAAAAGAGAGCGTTAATCATCCCACAACGATGACGAGGAACGGCCGGTGCCCTGGTCATCGTCGTCGTCATCGAAGAAGAGGTTACCTTTCGACAGTGCCGGTCCCGTAGCGGGATCTTCACTGATGCCCACGTCGATGGAGTCGTCGAGGACGCGGTTTTCTAACTCGATGAGTTGCGCTTTGATTTCCGGTTTGATGTACTTTTTCATTTTGTTCGAATGTTTATAAAAGTTGATTTGAATGTTTATGAAAGTTGATTGAGAACCGTTTCCGCGTGGCGTGAGCCGGCTTTATTCTCTCCGGCAAGGCAGGGGAAACATTGCGACGACCAGCGCGACGATGGTCGCGTAGGTGTTACGGAGTATATACGTTTTCATGATTTCGTTGTTTCTCCATGACCCATTGTGAGTGGGAACGCCGTATCAGAAACTTGGGGCGTAAAGATTAAAAATACTTGTTATAGGTTGGTGGCCGCTTCGCTCATTACGATTGCTTCGCGGAGAGCGACTTTCATGTAAAAGGCCCTGCCCGCACCTCCTTGTTGCGGAGATGCCGGCAGGGTCTTCGTTGGTATTTTGGAATAAAAACAGAGCTGATTTGTTTATCGTGAGTGAACCGTTACAGGACTTGTGTTCTTCAGGAAATAAGCGAAAACAATTAATAGAAAGCGTGCTTTGCACGTTTCCTTCACGCTTTTCGGATGGCGTGTATCGGCTTATTACTTTGTATTTCGCTGCCGTTTTCATCGTGGTAGGAAATTAAGAGTAAGCTACTATCGTGTAGGTTCACGCCATAAAGATATGTTTTTTTATAGAAAGTAGCAAGGAATATGGAGAAAAAATGTACCGGCCTTATTTTCTCCGTTGATGGCAGCGGAGAAAATAAGGCCGGAGGTAAGGGGTTTATAAATGGTTTATTCGGCCAAAGCAAAGTCGAGTTGTTTCTTTTCGAGATTGGTCTTGGCCACTTGGATGCGGACGGGGTCGCCCAACTGATACTTATGATGGCGTCGTCGGCCCACTAAGCAGAAGTTGCGCTCGTCGAACTCGTAGTAGTCGTCGTCGAGATCACGCATCGGAATCATGCCTTCGCAGTGGTTTTCGTCGATTTCGGCATAGACGCCGTAGCTCGTGATGCCGCTGATATGGGCGTCGAACACCTGTCCGAGCTTGTCGCTCATGAATTCAACCATCTTATATTTGATGGAGTCGCGCTCGGCGTTCTGGGCTATCAGCTCCATTTCGGAGCAATGCTCACACAGTTCCTCGCAATGTTTCTCGTTGGCCGAGCGGCCGCCTTCGGCGTAACGGGTGAGCAGCCGGTGGACCATCGTGTCGGGATAGCGGCGGATGGGGCTGGTGAAATGTGTGTAGTAGTCGAAGGCCAGACCGAAGTGGCCGATGTTGTGGATGGTGTATTTGGCCTTCATCATGGCCCTCAGCGCCACCGTCTGGATGAGTTTACCCTCGCGCTTGCCCTCGCAGTCATCCATCAGCTTGTTGATACTGCGGGCCATGGCGCTCTTGGTGCCGTCGGTCTTCACCTTGTAGCCGAACTTCACGATGAACTGGCGCAGCGTCTCCATCTTCTGTGGGTCGGGATTGTCGTGTACACGGTAGGGCAATGTCTTGGCTTTCTTTCCCTTCTTGACCTTTCCCACGCTCTCGGCCACGGTGCGATTGGCCAGCAGCATGAACTCTTCGATGAGCTTGTTGGCGTCCTTCGATCGCTTGAAATAGCAGCGCGTGGGCTTACCTTTGTCGTCGATGTCGAAATGAAGTTCCTCGCGGTCGAACTTCACGGCGCCGTTCTTGAAGCGTTTGGCCCGCAGGAGCTTGGCCAGTCGGTCGAGGGTGATGAGCCGCAGGGCGTTTTCGCCCTTGTAACCGCTCTTTCCCGGTTTGGGCGCGGGCTCTCCTGTGCCGTCTACTACGCCGTTGGCTTCGAGCAGTTGCTGCACATCCTCGTAGGCGTAGCGGCGGTTGCTGCGGATGATGGTATGCACAATGCGCGACGATTTCACGTTGGCCTCGTCGTCAAGCGTGAGGATGACGCTGTAGGCTAACTTATCTTCATCGGGCCGCAGCGAACAAACGAAGTTGCAGAGATGTTCGGGGAGCATGGGAATGGTGCGGTCGACGAGATAGATACTCGTGGCCCGCTTGACAGCTTCCTTGTCGATGACGCTTCCCTCGGTCACGTAGTGGCTCACGTCGGCAATGTGGACGCCCACCTCATAGAGCTTGGGTGTTGACGGTTGCCTTTTGCCGTTCATATTTATTTCCTTGCCGTTGGCGTCGAGAAAGCGGATGGAGAGAGCGTCATCGAAGTCCTTGGCGTCGCGCGGATCGATGGTACAGGTGAAGACGCTGCGGAAGTCTTCGCGCTCGGCCAGGTCCTTCGGCGTGATCTCGCCCGTGATCTTGTTGGCAGCGTCCTCCACGGCCTTGGGGTATTTGTAGGGCAATCCGTACTGTGCCAGGATGGTGTTCATCTCCACATCGTTGTCGCCCGTCTGTCCCAGGATGTCGACCACTTCACCCACCGGACTCTTCCGCTCTTCGTCGGGCCACCGCGTGACGCGCACCACGGCCTTGTCGTCGGTCTTGCCCCCTTTCACCTTGCGGCGTGGAATGATGATGTTGTGGGCCAGCACGTCCGACTGCGGAATGAGATAGGCCATGTCTTTGTCTACCTTGAGCCGGCCGACGAAAGTGTCTTTCTTGCGTTCGAGAATCTCGATGACCTGCGCCTCCTTGATGTGATTCACGCGGCGGGCCATGAACGAGAACTTCACATGGTCGCCCGTCAGCGCGCCCATCGAGTTGCGCTCCGACACGAAGATGGGTTTGTCGCTGTCTGTCGGAATGACGGAATTCTTGCCGTTGGCCTTGCGCTGGAAAACACCTTCCTGCACCTGACCGCCGGTGTTCAGTTTGTAGGAGTTGTCCGACACCTTGGACAGCGTGTCGTCCCACGTCATCTCCTCCATCAGGTCGATGGCCTGCATCTTGAGCGGATGCGTGTTGAGTTTGAGTGTCCGGAATATTTCTTTGAAACTTAAGGTTTTGCCCGGCTGCGACGAGAAGAAATCAATCAGTTGCTCAGCCAGCTGTTTTTTGGTAAGGCGCTTACCGGCCTTTTTTCCTTTTCCCATAACTAATTTGGTTTAAATAAAATCGATTTCTTTTACAAAGAAAGCAAATTTTTATGGAATTAGAATCATAATGAGGGAAAAAGGTTGTGGGGTTGTTAGGTTGTTAGGTTGTTAGGTTGTTAGGTTGTGTTGGGGTTGTGGGGGTGTGGAGGTGTGGGGATGAATAGTTTGTTTGGATAATGTGATAGAACAGGTAATCATTCATCCTAACACCCTAACACCCCCACAACCCCCCCACACCCCCAACACCCTAACAACTCCAAAAAAATTATTAAAAGCTTAGGCTTTGCGGATATTTTACCGTAAATTTGCCCTGACGATTACCAATTATATTTAATATCAATAATAATTAAATCATTCAATCAACCAAAACATGAAAAAAACATTACTTTCCGTGGCTATCGCCATGGCGTCGCTGTCGTTGCAGGCTGCCGACGTGAACTACCATGTGGTGCCGCTGCCGCAGAGTATTACCGCTGAGAAAGGCGCCGCTTTCGTGCTTGATGGCAATACGGCCGTCTACGTGGCAAGCGCGGACGAAGCCATGCTGCGCAACGCCGCCTTCCTGAAGCAGTATATCCGTGAGGCTACAGGCATAGAAGCCAGCGGAGTGGACAAGAAGGGCGCGGCTATCACGCTGAAGCTCAATGCCAAAATCGCCAACGAAGAGGGCTATGTCATCACCGTGAAGGCCAAGGGTCTCACCATCGAGGGCAAGACGCCGCAGGGCGTGTTCTACGGCATACAGACCTTGCGCAAGTCGCTGCCGCTGGAGAAGGTTCAGAGCGTGAGCCTGCCCGCCGCCCGCATCGTCGATCAGCCTCGCTTTGGCTACCGTGGCGCGATGCTCGACTGCGCCCGTCACTACTTCAATCTCGAATTTGTGAAGGAGTTTGTGGACATGTTGGCCCTGCACAACCTTAACGTTTTTCACTGGCATCTGACCGAAGACCAGGGTTGGCGCGTGCAAATCGATCGCTATCCGAAGCTGATCGAAGTGGGATCGAAGCGCGATCAGACCGTTGTAGGTCACAATTCGCCCGTGTTCGACGGCACTCCCTACGGCGGTCACTACACAAAGGAAGACATGAAGGAAATCGTGAAGTACGCGGCAGAGCGTTATATCACCGTAATTCCTGAGATAGACATGCCCGGTCACATGCTTGGAGCGCTGGCGGCTTATCCCGAATTGGGCTGTACGGGTGGTCCTTACAAGGTGGCTCAGCAGTGGGGCGTGTTCGATGACATTCTCTGCGCCGGCAATCCCAAGACCTATGAGTTCGTGAACAACGTGCTCGACGAACTGATTGAGATATTCCCGTCGAAGTATATCCACTTAGGTGGCGACGAGGCTCCCCGCACACGTTGGAAGTCATGCCCCCGCTGTCAGGCCGAAATCAAGCGCTTAGGTCTCAAGGGCTCCAACGGTTTCACGGCCGAGGCACAGCTGCAGTGTTACTTCCTCGGTCAGGTGGCCAAGCACTTAGAGAGCAAGGGACGCAACGTCATCGGCTGGGACGAGATTCTGGAGGGTGATGTAGAGCCGGGAACCACCGTCATGAGTTGGCGCGGCGTGGCCGGCGGTATCACCGCTGCCGAGCGCGGACTCGACGCGATCATGTCGCCAACGGACTACTACTACTTAGACTATTATCAGAACAAGAGCCGCGACATCTTGCTCATCGGCGGTAATCTGCCCGTGGAGAAAACCTACAGCTACAACCCCGTGCCCGACGATGCCACGCCGGCACTGAAGAAGCACGTCAAGGGTGTGCAGGTGAACCTGTGGACCGAGTATATCGGTTGCAAGGAACTGGCCGAATACCAGTTGCTGCCGCGCTTGGCCGCCATGGCTGAGACCGGTTGGACCGAGAACGCGAAGAAAGATTACAACTCGTTCAAGCAGCGCGAAGGCAAACTCAACCAACTCTACAAGCAGTTCGGTTGGAAGGCTTGCCAGGATATGTTTGGAAAATAAGAAAGACCTACCCCAATGGCCGGGGTAGGTCAATTTTTTATCTTTTAATATCTCGCGAAGTCTTGCTGAAATAATATTTCCGTGAAAGCCATTATCTTTGCACCCGAAAATAACACACAAATCCTTATTATAATCATAGAGATAATGGAAGACGGAAATGTAACAATGATGTATCAGGGGCGCGTACATACATTCAGGAAATCGGAACTTAGGCCGCTGCAGGAAGAGGCTCTGCAAGAGATGCGGCAACTCGTTATGGAACTGATGAGCGGCAACGACACTACGCCGCTTGCATGGAAAAGTACCTCGACCGACTTAGTGGAAATGATTAACGATGTCTACATGGTGTGCGACGTGAAGGACGCCCGTGGATGCAGTCTGACCTTTACTTATATGGTAGAAACTATCTACCGCCGCTTCATGAAACCCGTGCCCAAGAATCCACGTTCGTATGCTTACAGGGCGAAAATGCGCAAATCGGTGCGCCAGAGTTCGTTGATCGACCGCTGGGTATTGATGAAACTCAATGGCATGGAGCCACGAAGCGTGTTTGTGGTAAGAAGCGAGAGAGAATGAAAATAAAGAGAACGGGGAACTGAAGAAATGAAAAAGATACTTTGACGCGTGAGTTTTATCTATTTGATATGAAGTGGTACGATTACTCCCAAATAGAGTTTTCTTTCCAGTTATCAGTGAAGCCAAGCATATCCGCCCCTCTTCTCACATAATAATATTAAAAAAAGAGGGTTGTTTATAGCGTAAACGTGGAATAATCGTTATCTTTGCCGATTATACGCGTATAAGATAGAATGAACTTGAACTTATTAGTGACGGGCGCAAGTGGTTTCATCGGCAGTTTTGTAGTCGAAGAAGCCTTGCGCCGAGGCATGGAGGTATGGGCCGGAGTTAGGAAAAGTAGCTCGCGTCAATACCTTCAGGATTCACGTATTCATTTACTTGAACTCGACTTTTCTTCCGCGGACACGCTGCGGGAGCAGCTTCGGGGCCATCATTTCGACTATGTGGTGCATGCCGCCGGAGCTACCAAATGCCTGCATACGGACGACTTTTTCCGTATCAATACCGAGGGAACGAAGCATCTTGTAGATGCTTTGCTGGCACTTAATATGCCCCTCAAGCGCTTTATCTACCTGAGTAGCCTCAGTGTTTTTGGTGCCATCCGTGAGCAACAACCCTATCAGGAGATTGACGAAAACGATCTGCCACGGCCCAATACGGCCTATGGGCGGAGCAAACTCGAAGCCGAACGCTATCTCGACAGCATCGGCAACGACTTTCCTTATATCGTGTTGCGACCCACGGGGGTCTATGGGCCGCGCGAAAAGGACTATTTCCTGATGGCCAAGAGTATCAAACAACACATGGATTTCTCGGTGGGATTCCGCCGACAGGACATCACTTTCGTGTATGTAGAGGACGTAGTGCAGGCCGTTTTTCTGGCTTTCGACCACGGAATGAACGGTCGGAAATACTTCTTGAGCGATGGTAACATCTATCAGAGCAGTGATTTCAGCGATTATATCTACGAAGCGCTGGGACGTCCGTTCCGCGTTAAGGTGAAAGCACCGCTGTGGGTGTTGCGCCTCGTGACGAGAATCGGGGAATACTGGGGACACATAACAGGGCGCATGACGGCGCTCAACAACGATAAATACAATATTCTGCGCCAGCGAAACTGGCGATGCAACATAGAACCGACGATGGATGAACTGGGCTATCATGCCCATTACGACCTGAAACGAGGCACCGACCTCACCATCCGTTGGTATCAGGAGAACCACTGGTTATGATCATTAAAGATTTATTCAAGATAGAATCCTCTCCCCGACGCGGCCTACTCCCTTTGGAATGGGCCGTACTGGGCTACATGATGTTCACGTTATTGATGGTGCTTTTCACTTTTACGCGCCTCGAAAACCCCGAATCCATGATATGGGATCGGCTGAAAGTGGGCATTATGACGGCAGGTTTGTGGGCCAGTTACAGGCTGTTGCCCTGTCGGTTGGTGATGTTTATTCGGGTGATGGCACAGTTTGCACTGCTGGCCTGGTGGTATCCCGATACGTATGAGCTGAACCGCGTGCTGCCCAATCTTGACCATGAGTTTGCTTGGGCCGACCAATGGCTCTTCGGTTATCAGCCGGCGCTGGTCTTTGCTCAGCGTTTTCCGTCGTATATAGTGAGCGAACTCATGGATATGGGTTATGCCGCCTACTATCCGATGATAGCGCTGACAGGACTATATTTCTTTTTCTATCGCTATAAAGATTTTCATCGGGCAACGTTCGTGCTCATCGCGTCGTTTTTTGCCTACTATGTCGTGTTCGTACTGGTGCCTGTCGTGGGCCCCACCTTTTATTACAAGGCCGTAGGAATGGGCGATATTGCTCGCGGTGTGTTCCCCAATGTGCACGATTATTTTAATACTCACCAGGATTGTTTGCCCAGTCCGGGTTATCAGGATGGCTTGTTTTATCATCTGGTAGAAGACGCCAAGGCCGCCGGAGAGCGACCAACGGCAGCCTTTCCCAGTTCGCACGTGGGCATTTCTACGGTCTGCATGCTGCTCATTGGGTGGGCACGCAATTATCGTTTGCTCCTACTGATGACTCCGTTCTACATCCTGCTCTGTCTGGCTACGGTCTATATTCAGGCCCATTACGCCGTTGATGCTTTTGCAGGATTGCCTACGGGAGTATTGACTTTCTGGCTTTTCATGAAGATTTATCCCAATCCGGTCAAAGGACGGCGACGTTCATAACGCCCGGTTGGATGATTCTATTTCAAACAATAAGTAAATATGAAGAAACTATATATCGAAACTTACGGTTGCCAAATGAATGTGGCCGACAGCGAAGTGGTGGCGTCTGTGATGCAGATGGCCGGCTACGAGATATGCGAAACGGAGGAAGAGGCCGATGCTGTCTTCCTCAACACCTGCAGTATTCGTGAAAATGCCGAAAACAAGATTTACCATCGCCTCGACACCCTCCACGCGCTGCAGAAGAAGCGAGCCGCCGAACAAAAAAGCGCCAATCCGACACCCATCCTCGGCGTTCTCGGCTGCATGGCCGAGCGCGTGAAGGACGACCTGATACAGAACCACCACGCCAACTTAGTGTGCGGCCCCGACTCCTACCTCAATCTGCCCGAGATGATCGCGCAGTGCGAGCTGGGGCATAACGCGGCCGACGTGGAACTCTCTACCACCGAGACCTACCGCGACGTGATTCCGCAGCGTATCGGCGGCAACCGGGTGAGCGGCTTCGTGAGTATCATGCGCGGCTGCAACAACTTCTGTCACTACTGCATTGTGCCCTATACCCGTGGACGGGAGCGCAGCCGCGACGTGGAGAGTATCTTGAAAGAGGTGCGCGACCTGCACGACAAGGGTTTCAAGGAGGTGACGCTACTGGGTCAGAACGTCAACTCCTACGGCCTGTTGCCCAACGGCAAGCGACCGGCCGACGGCATTTCGTTCGCCCAACTGCTGCGCAAGGTGGCCCGCAGCGTGCCCGATATGCGCGTGCGTTTCACCACGTCGAACCCCGAAGACATGACCGAGGACATCCTCCATGCCATCGCCGACGAACCCAATCTCTGCAACCATATCCATTTCCCGGCACAGAGTGGTAGCAACGCCACGTTGCGCGTGATGAACCGCAAGTACACCCGCGAGGACTACTTGAGTAAGGTAGAGGCCATCCGCCGTATCATTCCGGGCTGCGGACTCACCACCGACATCTTCGTGGGCTACCACGACGAGTCGCCCGAGGACTACGAGCAGACGCTCAGTTTGGTCAGGGAAGTAGGTTTCGATTCGGCATTCATGTTCAAATATAGCGAACGTCCCGGCACTTATGCGGCCAAACACCTGCCCGACAACGTACCCGAAGAGGAGAAGGTGGCCCGCCTGAACAAGCTCATTCAGCTGCAAACGGAAATCAGTGCCGAGCAAAACAAGAAGGATGAGGGCCTGGAATTTGAGATACTTATTGAGCGTTTTGCCAAGCGCGATCGTAATCATCTCATGGGACGAACCGAACAGAACAAGGCCGTTATCATCCCTAAGGGCAACCGCCACATAGGCGAGCTGGTGAAAGTAAGAATCACCGGCTCCACCAGTGCCACGTTGTTTGGCGAAGAAATATAATTCAGTCTGACCCCGACAGGTAGCGTCAGGCCCTTTTAAAAAGCCATTTCATGAAAGAATTCCTTCAAGTTCTCCTTCGGTTTGTGCCGCCCTACAAGCGTTACTTGGCGTGGAGCGTGTTCTTCAATATCCTTTCGGCCATATTGAACGTGTTCTCTTTTGCCACGCTGATACCCATGCTCAGTATTCTTTTCAAGACCGGCGATGGACAGAGTGCTACGTCGCTCATGCCCGTTACGCTCAGTAACCTGAAGGATTCGCTGATGAACAACATGGACTATTATGTGAGTCAGCTTGTCAACAGCTGGGGTGCCACCACCACATTGCTCATCATCGGCCTCATGTTGGCTTTCATGACCATGCTCAAGACGGCCGCCTACTTCCTTTCTTCGGCCACGATTATCCCCATTCGTACAGGTGTGGTGCGCGATATTCGTAACCAACTCTATCAGAAAATCAACGCGTTGCCCATCGGTTTCTTCAGTGAAGAGCGCAAGGGCGACATCATTGCCCGCATGAGTGGTGACGTGCAGGAGATAGAAAGCTCTATTATGTCGAGCCTTGACATGCTTTTCAAGAACCCTATTCTTATCGTTATCTACTTCTCGGCCTTAGTATTACTGTCGTGGCAGTTGACGATTTTCACCATTGTTTTCGTGCCCCTTTTCGGTTGGTTCATGGGATTGGTGGGACGCAAGCTCAAGGCCCGGAGCATCAAAGCGCAGGCCTTGTGGAGCGATACGATGAGTCAGGTGGAGGAAACGCTTGGTGGTTTGCGCATTATCAAAGCCTTCTGTGCCGAGGAAAAGATGAACCGCCGCTTCGATCGCGTCAATTCGGCCTATCGAAGTGACATCATGCGGGTGAATATTCGTCAGCAAATGGCCCACCCTATGAGCGAGTTTCTGGGTACGGTGATGATTGTTGTCGTGCTGTGGTTCGGTGGTATTCTCGTGTTGAGCAATAAAACCATCGATGGGCCTTCGTTTATCTATTACATGACGCTGCTTTATAGTATCATCAATCCGCTGAAAGAGTTTTCCAAAGCGGGATATAACATACCGAAGGGACTGGCCTCGATGGAACGTGTAGACAAGATATTGAAGGCCGAAATTGATATTAAAGAGAAAGAAAATCCCACCCATATCAGTAGTTTTGAGCATCAGATAGAATTTCGTAACGTCAGTTTCGCCTACCGTTCGTCATCATCGGGCGAGGGCGAACCGCTCATTTACGTGCTCAAGAACATTAACCTCATCATTCCCAAGGGTAAGACCGTGGCCTTGGTGGGTCAGAGTGGATCGGGTAAGAGTACGCTTGTCGACCTGATTCCACGTTATTACGACGTGCAGGAAGGTGAGGTATTGATAGATGGAATCAACGTGCGCGACCTTGGTTTGCACGATCTTCGCCAACTCATCGGTAACGTTAATCAAGAAGCAATCTTATTTAACGACACATTCCGCAATAACATTTCCTTCGGCGTAGACAACGCTACGGAGGATCAAATCATAGAAGCGGCCAAGATAGCCAATGCCTATGACTTCATCATGGCATCGGAACAAGGCTTCGATACCAATATCGGCGACCGTGGCGGAAGGCTGTCGGGAGGGCAGCGTCAGCGTGTAAGTATTGCGCGTGCCATCCTAAAGAACCCGCCCATACTGATCCTTGACGAAGCCACTTCGGCACTCGACACCGAGAGCGAACGGCTCGTTCAGGATGCTTTGGAGCGACTAATGAAGACGCGCACCACCGTGGCTATCGCCCATCGCCTGTCTACCATCAAGAACGCCGATGAGATATGCGTGCTTCACGAGGGCCGTATCGTGGAGCGTGGTACCCACCAAAGCCTCATCAATAAGGATGGGTATTATAAGAAGTTGCACGATATGCAGGCTTAAATCTATGCTTAAGTTGTTCTACATGCTTTCGTTGTTGCCGTTGCGCCTGCTCTATGTACTGGCCGACTTCGAGTATCTGTTGCTCTATTATGTCTTCAGATATCGGAGAAGTACGGTGCGACGCAACCTGACAAGCTCGTTTCCCGAGAAGAGCGAGAAGGAAATCCGAAGTATTGAGCGCGACTTCTACCGATGGTTTGCCGATTACTTCTTCGAGGCTCTCAAACTCTTGTCCATCAGCGATAGTGAATTGCGGCGTCGGTTCCAAACCATCGGTTCCGAACAGGTAGAACAGTGCTTTCGCGAGGGCCAGAACGTGGCGGCCATTTTAGGACATTACTGCAATTGGGAATGGCTTTCGTGCGTGGGAATCGACCTCGATGAAAGTCGCGTAACGGGCTTAGTATATCATCCGTTGCGCAATAAGACCTTTGATAATCTCTACCGTCGTATCCGTTCGCATGAGAAGAACGGTATTCCCATTCCAAAACAAGACATCCTGCGCTACCTTGTCGATTACCGCCGTCGTGGTATTATGTCTATCTTCGGCTACATCAGCGACCAAGGGCCTAAGTGGAAGAACATCCATTTGTGGCTACCCTTCCTCAATCATCCCGAAACACCGGTGTTCACAGGCGGCGAACGCATTATGCGCAAGATGAACAACGCCGTGTTCTATGTAGAAATGAGTCGTCCGCGCCGTGGTTATTACACTGCCACCTATCATCTTATCACCCGCAGTCCCAATGATATGCCCGAGCATGGCATCACCACTCGCTTCTTCCAAATGCTCGAAACGACTATTCGTCGTGAACCACGCTACTATCTGTGGACGCACAACCGCTGGAAACGCACCAAAGAAGAGTTTGACAAGCGCTTTGAAGTGGTAGGTGGAAAGAATATTCCGAGAACAACCTAAGCCGCTCAAATGGATGTGAACGAATCAACCTTATAAACTTAATAAGTATAATAAAAAGAAATTCAAAACTAACTTCGATATGAAGATCAACCCCAAATACACTCACTTACAGGCGTGGCTCGAGGCTCTTCCCGCCCGCTTCGAGGCCGAAGGCGAACACGTCTATGGGGGGAAGCGTAATCTTATCAAGAAATTCACGGCACCCGATGGCACCATCCTTAACGTGAAACGCTATTGCCGTCCGGCGCACATCAACCTGTTGATTTATTCTCTTGGCATCCGCAAACCCAAGGGACAGCGGGCTTGGAAATATCCCCGACTGCTTCGGGAGGCCGGTTTTGAAACACCCGAACCGGTAGCTTATATCGAAGAACGCCACATGGGCCTGCTCGGTTACAGCTATTTCATCAGTCTGCAATGCCCCTACCCTAACGATATGTATCAGTTTGGGCGAGCTAAGAAAGGCTCCTACGAGGATTTCTGTAGTGCTTTTGCCCGCTATACGGCCCGCCTCCACAATGCCGGAATCATGCATCTCGATTATTCTCCGGGCAATATATTGTGGGATCGCCTGCCCGATGGCAAGTTTGTATTCTCTTTGGTCGATATCAACCGCCTGCGTTTCGGCACGGTTAGCAAGCAACAGGGATGCGCCAACTTCGCTCGCCTGTGGGGTTCCATCCGTTTCTTCATGCTTTTGGGCCGCGGTTATGCCACCGCTCGTGGCTATGACGTCAATGAGACCGAGCGTCTTATCCTGTCCGCACGCCGTAAGTTCTGGACCAAATACTTGAAGAAGCATAGTGTTTCCTATCGTGTAGAATTGTAAAAAAGTAAAAGTTCGCTATTGTTTTTTAGCGATGATTCCAATCAGTTATTTTGATTCGTCACATCGTATGAATATTCTCGTTATCCGCTTTCGCCAGATGGGCGACGCCATTCTTTCGACCGTAGTGCTCAATGCGCTTCGCCGTATGTTTCCCGACGCCACCATCGACTTTGTGCTCAACGAAAATCTCTGTCCGCTTTTTGAAGGACATCCTGCCATCGACCACATAATTCCTTTCAGTTATGACGAACGTCACAGCCTATGGCGCTATTTGCACAAGGTGTGGCAGACGGTTCGTCGGGATCGTTACGACGTGATTATCGACATGCGCTCCACTCCCAACACCCTACCCTTCGTACTTTTCTCGCTACGGTCGCGCTTTCGCGTCGGACTGCGCAAGCCCCACGCCTTATCGTTCTACAATCATACAGTCGAACCTTGTCGCTCCGACCAAAATATCATAGACCACAATCTGTCTTTCCTGCGACCACTTGCGGCAATAGCGCCCATTCCACGCGACGCCACCTTCTCGCTCCACATCAGCGATGAGGAACAAGCACGCTATCAGGCTTATCTTCGCGCTGAGGGTGTCGACTTGCAACGCCCCATTCTGCTGGTCGGCGTCACCGGTAAATTGCTTAGTAAGACTTGGGACGAAGATCGAATGACGGAAGTGTTGCGTCGGATGATACAGACATGGCCCAATCTTCAATTCATTTTCAACTACGCGCCCGGTCGGGAGAAGGAGAATGCGCTGCGCGTCTATGAGCAGTTGGGCCGTCCGAAGAACGTTTTTATCCAAGTAGAAGCCCGCAGTCAGCGCGAGTTGGTGGCCCTCTGTTCGGCCGCAACAATGTATTTCGGCAATGAAGGCGGAGCCCGCCACGTGGTACACGCCTGTGGCAAACCCTCGTTCGTGGTGTTCGCGCCCAACATAAGCAAAGCCAAATGGCTGCCTCAGAACGATATTCCGACCGAAGGCATTACCGCTTGGGAGCTGGGTGCTACGCCGGATATGACCAACGGCGAAGCTTACGCCTGCATCACGCCCGACGCCGTGTGGGAGCGATTGCAAAAGTTTATGGATAAAAATGTGGATTTAGGAATCTGAAATAGCGGTTAGATTGTCGGATAAGTCAGAGTATTCTGATGAGATCTATCCTCTAACCCCCAATAATTCCTTATAAAGCGCAATATACTCCTTGGTATATTGCTCGAAACTATACGAGCGGGCATATTCAATCTCAGCCCTATCGACCGGCTTGAGCAGTCCTTTCTTCACCTCATCGGCCATGTATTGTGGCTCGAAATGATCCCAATAGAACGCGTAGTCCTTACCGATTTCGGGCAGACAGGTCAGTCGTGAAGAAAAGACATGCTTGCCAAACTGCATCGCTTCAATCAGTGGCAGCCCGAAACCCTCGAGCCTACTGGGGAAGAGAAAGGCGTCGCAATGCTGGTAGAGCCACACTTTCTCTTCGTCGCTAATCGTTCCGGGCAGGAAAATACGTCCCGTATTGAGTTCGGCAATGCGCTGTTCGAGTTGTCGGGCAAACTTAAAATGCTTGTCGCCACAGATATAGAGCGAGTAGCCCTCCATGTAAGGCATCATCTCTACCAGCTTCATGAAGTTCTTTTTCTCGCGGATTTGTCCGATGGTAAATAGAATCTTGTTGCCGTCCGTAACGAAATCGGGTTTGCGCATGGGACTTCCGGGCAGCCAACCCACGCCATTGTAGACAACGCGATGGCCCTTGTCACGAAATCCCACGTGGCGACTGACCTCATCTTCCACAAACTTCGATATCGTAGTCACGTAGTCCGAGTGGCGCACATAGTGTTTCTGCTGCAGCTGGTGTTTCCAAATGCTGTAGAACTGCTTTTCATATAGATAGTTCAAGTCGTGGATGGTGAGCAACTGAAGTCGTCCTTTGGCATGTTGTCTGAAGCGGAACATCTGCGTCGTGGCGTGCCAAAGGTCTACGGGCTTGCCTAAAGCCTTCAAATCCTTTCGGGCGTATTCCTTACGGATATAGTCGAAATCGGGCCCTAAAAAGCCTACAAATCGCTCCGGCACCATCAGGATGAAATGCAGTTGGTCGTCGCGTTGCAACGCCAGTTGCTTGCTGAATTCTTTTTCTACATAGCCAAATCCACAGTAAGTACCTAAATGCGAAAGGTCGATCAGAATACTCTTCATTTGCTCGAATACGATAAATTACGTCTGCAAAAATAGTGTTATTTGTCCAATAATCCCCTCTTTCTGATGAATTTCATGCCCGTCTGAAGGGGATTTAGCCGTTCAGACGCAGATGGTTACGCATATTTTCCATACCTTTGCAGCCATAATAGTAATGATAAAAAAACAATGAAAGAACAACAACCACGCATATCCGACGCCGAAACGCGTGAAATGCAGCATTATCTTTTAGATATTCTGACGGCTATCGACCGTGTTTGTAAAACGCACCATCTTAATTATTATCTCATTGCAGGCACCATGTTGGGTGCCGTACGCCACAAAGGATTCGTGCCATGGGACGACGATGCCGACGTGGCGCTGCCCCGTGAGGACTATGACAAGCTCATCGCACACGCCAACGAGTGGCTTCCGCCGCATCTGGAGCTTGTCAGCGGCGTGCAGAATCCATACTATCCCTATGCTTTTGCTCGTATTCAGAACAAGAATACGACCTATATCCTGCGACGTTGCTTCAATTTCGTGGGCGGACTACCTGTCGATGTGTTTCCCCTCGATGGCATGACACGCAACCCCGTGGCCCGCTATATCCACTACAAACGCTACGACGTGCTGATTCGTCTGATGTATTTTGCACAGCGCGACCCTTACAAACACGGGCGCGGAATCAGTTGTCTCTTTATCAAAATGTGTCATAAGCTCTTGTCGCAGTCGTGGCTCCACCGTCGGCTCGACGCCCTGCAGCGCCAGTATTCCATTGAGAAGACCGGACTTGTGTCCGATCACGACAACAAACCCGAGCGTGGAATCCAGCCCCGTGAGGTCTATGGCAAGCCCACGCCTGTCTGTTTCGAGGGCCACACCTTCATGGGTGTGGAGCGTCCCGATAGCTATTTGCGCTACTGTTATGGCGACTACATGACGCCGCCCAAGCAAATGCCACCGCAAAACTTCCGCTATTTAGACATGAAACAGCCTTATGAGGAATACATCAAGGAGCATCCTATAAAAAATTAACGCCTTTGTTTTCCGGCATCTTTATTCATTTAAATAAAGAAAAAAGAAGCGGAACGTGATGAATCACGCCCTTACGGCTGGCGCATGGCACAAAAAAACGTAAAGAATCAGTCACAAAAACGGTCTCTGAAAATGCTTCAGATAGAGAGAAAAACAGAGATAAAACGGTGGTTTTTACCCTTGCGTGTGGTCGTTTTTCGCTTTTTCGGAGGTCAAAGCATAGCTTTTGCGTTGTAAAAGCAGCCTTTTTACACGCCGAAAGCAGCCCTTTTAGCTTGTAAAAGCATCACGATTACAAGCTAAAAGGGCTGCTTTCGGACGGTTTTTCTTAATGTTTCAGGGTGCTTTTGATACGCACGAAGTCTACAAAATCAAACAAACGACTGATTATCAGTAACTTATTCGTTTCGCACCAACTGCTCAAATGCTTGGCTTATTTGCGACAAAAAAAATCTTGAAGCAAAATAAACGAGCGGTTTGTACGAATTTTTCACAGTGAATTAATCCTCTTTCTGCCGCATCACCACGCAGATGGTGTTCTGCCGCAGATAATTTTCGTTCATGTAAATGAGGCCGCCGAAGGGATTATTGGTGCCCCATGAGTTTTTGGCTACATAGAGTTTACGGCCCTTGCGATTGCGAACGATGCCGATGAGAGCCATGCAATGGTCATCGGTGGTTTGTCGTTGCTCGAAGAGGTGCTGGCGCAACGTCTGGCTGATGTGCAGCCGTGGATTGACCAAAGCCTTGCCTTGGGCAAAGGAAAAGCCATCGTTGGAGATGTCGCCCTCCCAACATACGGGGTGGCCGTTGCGCAGGGAGCGATCGATTCGGTTGATGAGCGTGTCGAGCGGCAGGTTGAGAAAGAGGTCGCCCATGCGGTTGTCGGGCAGTTCAAGGGCTATTGAGCGGCCGAAAGGATGATGGGTGAAGCTGGTCAAGGCTTGGTATTCGTCGGCCCGACACACGCTATTGGCAAACGATAGGGGCGTGTACGTGGCACCGAGCATATAGACTTGGTCGGCCGGCATGACGCCAACAGACTCATCGAGCAGGTTGTCGACCCGCTGTTGTAGCTGCGACAGGCTCGTGGCATGGCGTGTCGTCTGTTGTAGTTTGCGCTCCAGCACGTTGTAATTGGCCCGTGGTTGGCGTTCGGGGTAGCTGTCGTAGGGCATGGCGCCGTAGGTTTGCAGCAGTCGGATGAGCATGGGGGCCGTTCCGCGTAGCGTGATGGCCGGGCGTCCGTGGCCTAAATAATGGCTGCGAGCCTGTTGCGCGAGGTACAGACGGGCGATATAGTCGGGCGAAAGATGGATGGAGTCGCCCTGCATTAGGCGTTCGGACTCGATGGTAGCCAGCATTGCGTAGACCCAACACAGCGCGCTCTGTCCCTGATCTTTCACGGGTGTGGTCTTCAGCATGACCTCTGGTGTGAACCGAGGCAGCCGATTGGCCTCTGCCCTACCCTGTTTTGGGGCTGGATGACTGCAGCCGATGGTGAGAAAAACCACCACTCCACAGCCCATCCGAAGCAAAGACGCTCGGTAAGAAAGCCGGTTTCGTCTATGTTTTAATATCCTCATGTTAGCCTCCATGATTGCTTTTAAGTCTTGTTTTTCGTCAAGCACCCCACTCCTCCGGCGAAACAAGCGTGGTCGTACAGCCCATTCGCTTCAGCTGAACGGCCGTTCCCATGAGATAGAGTTGGTGTAGACAGGCCACGTAGGTACGGAAGACTTCGTATAATTACGATTTATTTTGCCTTTCTCCGCGAAGTAAGTTTGTTTTCCTGCAAACGCTCCAACCTCTTTGTGACGGTTTCTTCGTATGCTTTTTTCATATCCTCGCTAAGAAAAGAATCTTCTATCAGCGATTTCCAATTCGGAAGTGCCTTGTTCATATTTTCTATAAGGCCCAATACAACCTTCTCTTCCAAGCCCATTGTTGCGGCAGAGTGCAGAAAATCGTCTAACCGCAACTTCGTTTTCCGCCCCGAAAGCGTAAGTGCCAATTCCTCTTTATCTTTCGGATTGGCGATTGAAACGTTCACGAGGTCGTAGGCAGGAGTCAACAGATAGCTGTCGGCAGGACGATACAGCGAGAAGTTTTTAAGGTGCATATCGTTGTTTCCCGTTACAAAACAAAAGAGCAACAGCTGCATATAGTTTACGAGAGCAAGCTTTGGCGTGTCGCAATGCAGCACGATAGTCTTCGCAATCTGTTCGTACGAGCTTTTGTATTTGTACTCGGTAGGGTGCAACGTCAGCTGACACATGTCCTCCATGTCTATCTTTTGTCCGTCGGTTGTGCGGTCGACGCGCTTGGTTATGTAGCCGAGCTCTCCGTCAGCCAGCCGAATAAGGCTGTGGGGCACGACGTTTATCTTCGCGGCTTCGGCAAGGTGCATCGTCAGGTCTTCGTTTTCGGGCAACTGTGGGTAGCCATCTGTTTGCGGCTTGAATATGTAATCGCCCCACAAACCAACTATCGTCAGGCGGTTGGAGTCTTCGTGTTTGTCGAGATTCAACGACAATTTGGGTTGCACGCCCGTCAGTGTCGTCTGTGCGCGAATCACCTGTTCCGCCAGTTTATCAAGGTCATCGTGTCGGTATTCGAGCGTTGGCGTTTTCTCTATGCCGAAGAATTTCTTGGCGCATTGTGGATGAAAGTCTTTCTGTCCCTCTTCCAACGGTTTATAACAATACAAGCATTTACACATCGTCGGTGTCCTCCTCTGAATTTATGGCTACTACACTGACCGCCCCTATACAGTCTTTGCAGCAAAGCAATAGGAGCGACATACGGTCTAAAACGCTGACATCAGTGTTGCGAAGCGCGACATCGAGCAGCCAACCTTCGGGTATCAGACCGTCGAAGAACGGAAACAGAACGCGGCTGACGAAGGGTTCGGCTTGCAAGGGCAGCGTCAGACTTATCGGCAGAGCGTCTTCCTGCGCGAGATATGTGCCGTCGTAGCAGAAGCTATATTCGCCATCGCCTTCTGTCAGTATGCCGGCGAGCGCGTCTTTTCGGTATATCTGTGCCTTTCTCATAACTTCTTGGTCGCCGTTAATTCGTAATGAAACAAGTCGAGCAGCTGGTTCACCTTATCCATTCTCAGCGATGCCTTGCCTTGTTCTAAGCTGCGCACGAAGCACAAGCCCACGCCCGACTTCATTGCAAGGTCTTCTTGCGTCAGTCCGTGTTCCTTTCGCAACGCCTTTACCGTCATTGACAACTTCGTTTTCTCCATCATGAATTATATTATATCGAATACAAAGTTATAAAGAATAAGCCATTTTATATTACTTTGAATATAAATTATACGGATATTTAACGCTTTATACGCATACTAATCAATAGGGAAAGCCCTATCCGTCTTTAGGAATATCACTTTGCAGGTTTAGGAATATCTCTTTGCGGGCGCTAAAGAATCGTTCTATCTTTGCGATATAAACGTAAATGATGTAGAACCCTTTAACACCTGACTTGTTATGATGAAAAGATTGATACTTATGGTGGCCATGGCGATAGCGTTCCGGGCCACCGCGATGGATCGTAGGGAAGCTCGTGCCGAAGCCCGTTATCTGACGGACAGGATGGCTTATGAGTTGGGACTTTCGCCCCGCGAATACGACCGGATGTATGAAATAAACTACCGTTATCTGCGTGGCGTCAACACCTACGACGACCTTTACGCGTCGCGTTGGCGGAATCGCAACATCGCCTTACGAGCTTTCTTCAGCGATCGCCAATGGCAGCTGTACTTGGGAGCCGACTATTTCTATCGTCCGCTATCGTGGCGCGACGGCGCCTTTGTCCGCAATGTCTATGCGCGCCATCCACGCCGCCCCATGCCTTCTTATGGAGAACTGCGCCGTTATCATCGCCCCGTCGCTCCCCGTTGTGAGCGTCGTAGAGATTGGTATCGCCATCACGACCATGATTTCGACCGCCATCGCGGTCCGGGCCGTCACCATCACCATGACCGTGACTGGTTTTCTATGGAACCGATTTTGTAAAGTTTCTTTCCCCAAAAAACGCCTTTCTCGACAGCGCCATCCAGTGTCGAAAACGCCATTATTGAACGTCAGAAAAGACTTTTTTAACGCTCTTTTTTGTAAAAGCGGCTCTTTTAGAAGCTAAAAGCATAGCTTTGACAACGCCAAAGGGCTGCTTTTGCGAGTCAAAAAGGCCACAATGGCAAGCCAAAAACACGATAATAACGCCCTTTCCGACATCTCATTTTGCTCTATTAATTCATAACCTGTTGATAATCAGCGGAATCCAAAAACGCACGAGAACGCGTTATTTCCGGCGAAAGTTTTTTTATTTCAGAATAACGCAACCATTTTGGGCCTTTTGTACTAAAAAATCAGAAGGAATTTAGCTGTTTTTAGTTCGCAAACAGAAAATCATACGATACATGATTCATCACCTTCCGCTTACACATAAATCTCATTTCTTGAAAAGAAATAAGCACTATCGAAAAGGATATTTACATATAATACAAATTTATTTTTGATACATCGTTTAGGGAATATCTATATTTTATGTGTATCTTTGCATATATTACTGATTTTTCGGAAGTTCATGGAAGAGTGAAACTTGCGGAACTTCTTATAATTATAATAATTTTTCAAGACATTATCAATAGAACCTAAACCTCATGATGATTCGAAAGATTAAATCGTTTCTATTTACAGTTACATTTTCGTCGCTGACACTGGGCAGTATGGCTGCCGGCGACGCAGTGCGTTATGTCAATCCGATGATCGGGTCGGGTGGTCACGGCCACGTGTTCGTAGGTGCCAACGTGCCTTTCGGCTATGTGCAATTAGGTCCCACGCAGGTCACTCGCGGCTGGGACTGGTGCTCGGGCTACCACTACAGCGACTCACTGCTCGTGGGCTTCGGCCATCAGCACCTCAGCGGCACGGGAATTGGCGACCTGGGCGACGTGGCCCTCGTGCCCATGGCTTGTAAATGCCAGAAGGAACTGAAGTTCTCGCACGACGCCGAGACGGTGCGCCCGGGCTACTACGCCGTGAAATTAGTGCGCCCCAACGTGTTCGTAGAGCTGACCGCCACCAAGCGCGCGGGCTTCCACCGTTACACTTTCGGCGCCAATATGAAGAAGGGCTACATAGCCATTAACCTGAATCAGGGTATCGGCTGGGACAAGATGACCTCTTGCGAGTATAACCAGGAAGGGGCTACCACCGTTTCGGGTCGGCGCATGTCGACGGGATGGGCCAAGGACCAGAAAGACTATTTCGTGGGCGAGTTTTCCAAACCCGTGACATTAGAAAAGAAAAGCAACGACAGCATAGCCGTCTTCTCCTTCGACAACAGTGACGGTAAACCGCTGATGGTGAAGGTGGGCATGTCGGCCGTGAGCGTTGACAACGCCCGGCAGAATCTGAAAGCCGAAATTCCGGACTGGAACTTCAACGAGATGGTGGCTCGGGCCGAACAGGCATGGGCCGACGCGCTGGGCAAAATCGACATATCGACCGACGATAAGCGCGTGAAGACTATCTTCTACACCGCCCTTTACCATACGATGACGGCTCCGTCGGTCTTCAGCGACGTCAACGGCGAGTACCGTGGCGCTGACGGACAGGTGCACAAAGGAGACTTTACCAACTATACCACTTTCTCGTTGTGGGACACCTACCGTGCCGCACAGCCTCTCATGACACTCATCCATCGTGACATGTTGCCCGACATGGCCGCCACTTTCATCAACATTTACCGCCAGCAGGGCAAGCTCCCCGTGTGGCATTTGATGGGCAACGAAACCGATTGCATGGTGGGCAACCCGGGTATCATCGCTCTGGGTGACCTCGTGATGAAGGGTTACGTGAAGGATCGTGAGGCGGCATTTGAAGCCATGAAGCGTTCGGCCATGCTCGACGAGCGTGGCATGAACTCGCTGAAGAAGAACGGTTACGTGGCCTACGACGAAGACCCTGCCTTTGAGACCGTGGCCAAGACGCTGGAATACGCCATCGCCGACGCTGCCGTCGCCAGGGTGGCCAAGCTGTTGGGCAAGAAGGGCGACTACGCCTACTTCATGAAGCGCAGTCAGTCATACAGGAAACTCTTCGACCCCGAGACACAGTTCATGCGCGGTCTGGGTTCCGACGGCAAGTTCCGCGTGCCTTTCAACCCCTTCCACGCCGTACACCGGCAGGACGATTATACCGAGGGCAACGCCTGGCAGTACACCTGGCTCGTGCCGCACGACGTGCACGGACTGGTCGGTCTGTTCCCCAACGAGAGCAGTTTTGTCAACAAGCTCGACTCGCTCTTCACCGTCGATGGCGACTTAGGCGAAGACGCCTCGCCCGATATCTCGGGACTCATCGGACAGTATGCCCACGGCAACGAACCGAGCCACCATATTATATATATGTATAACTACGTGGGGCAACCCTGGAAGGCGGCCAAACTGCTGCGCCGCACGATGGACGAGATGTATGGCGACGGCTTCGACGGCCTGAGCGGCAACGAGGACGTGGGCCAGATGTCGGCTTGGTATGTCATGTCGGCCATGGGCTTGTATCAAGTCGACCCATCGGACGGCCGTCTCGTCTTCGGCAGTCCCATTCTCGATGAGGCCAAGATGGACGTGGGCGGCGGCAAGACCTTCCGCGTCACGGCCAAGAATAACAGTAAGGACAATATTTATATTCAAAGCGTCAGGTTGAACGGCAAGAACTACACCAAGTCGTATATCGAATACGGCGACGTTATTAAGGGTGGAACGCTTGAGTTCACCATGGGTCCACGCCCTTCCAAGTTCGGAACAGCCCGTAAAGACCGGCCATAATCCATGACCGTTACAACAATGAAACATCAGAAAACCATCTTCGCGGCAGCGGGTCTCGGCCTGCTGCTGCTTGGCGTGCCCGCTCCGGCCATGGGTCAGGCCAACCACACGCAGAAAGAGTTCGGCAAGGAATACATCGACGCCATCGCCGTGAGCACGCGTTATGTGTCGAAACGACCGGCCGAAGCCGACCGCCTCTTCCGCTCGGAAGTGATCGAGAAGTACATCAAGGATGTCAAGAAGAAACTGAAGGACACGCCTTATCTGGCTTGGATGTTCGAGAACTGCTATCCTAACACACTCGACACCACCGTTCACTACACAGAAGACGAGCAGGGCCGGCCCGACACCTTCGTCTATACGGGCGACATTCACGCCATGTGGGGCCGCGACTCGGGGGCACAGGTCTATCCTTACGTGAAGTTCGCGGCCAAGGATAAGAACCTGAAGCGCATGCTGGCGGGCGTCATCCGTCGCCAGTTCAAGAACATTGTGTTCGATCCTTACGCCAACGCCTTCAATCGCTATCCCGACGCCAAGGGCTACTGGATGACCGACGACACTGATATGAAGCCCGAACTGCACGAGCGCAAGTATGAGATCGACTCGCTCTGCTATCCCATCCGGCTGGCCTACGAGTACTGGAAGGAGACAGGCGACACGAGTGTTTTCGACGAACTGTGGATTCAGACCGTCGAGAGCGTGCTCCACACGTTCAAGGAGCAGCAGCGCAAGGACGGCCTCGGACCCTATCATTTCACCCGCGTGACCGACCGGCAGCTCGACACCGTGTGCAACCGCGGCTGGGGCGCGCCCTGCAAGCCTGTGGGTCTCATCGCCTCGGTGTTCCGTCCTTCCGACGACGCCACGACCTATCTCTTCCTCGTTCCATCCAATTTCATGGCCGTGACGAGTCTGAGAAAGGCGGCCGAGATACTCACCGCAGTCAATCACCGTGCCGATCTGGCCGCCCAATGCGTCGCGCTGGCCGATGAGGTGCATCAAGCGCTGATGAAATATGCCATCTACCGGCATCCCAAGTACGGACCTATCTACGCCTTTGAGGTGGACGGCTTCGGTAACCAGCTCATCATGGACGACGCCAACGTACCCAGTCTGCTGGCCATGCCCTACTTGGGCGACGTTGACATCGACGACCCCATCTACCAAAACACCCGCCGCTTCGTCTGGAGTGAGGACAATCCTTACTTCTTCCGCGGCAAAGCGGGCGAGGGAATAGGCGGACCTCACGTGGGACTCGACATGCCTTGGCCCATGAGCGTGATGATGCGGGCCTTCACGTCGAAGGACGACAAGGAAATCCAAGCGTGTGTACAGATGCTCATGGACACCGATGCCGGTACGGGCGTCATTCACGAGTCATTCCATAAAGACGACGCCAACAACTACACTCGTCCTTGGTTTGCCTGGCAGAACACACTCTTCGGAGAACTTATCTCTAAGCTCGTGGATGAAGAAAAAATCTTAAAAGTAAAAAAGTAAAAAGGTAAAAAAGTAAAAAGACAAGGTAAAAAAGAAAGGAGAAAATTCTGGACTTTTACTCTTTTACCTTTTTACTCTTATAATGCTCAGGTAAGAAAGAAAGGAGAATATCCTGGATTTTTACTCTTTTACTCTTTTACCTTTTTACTTTTAAAACTCTTTTACTTTTTTACTTTTTTACTCTTTTACATTTAAAATATGTCGTTCAATAACAATCCTTCCCCCATCGCGTGGGTTCCCACGCTTTATTTCGCCATGGGAATGCCCTTCGTGGTACTCAACATGGTATGTACGCTCATGTATAAAGGCATGGGCGTGAGTGACACGCAGATCGCGTTCTGGACCAGTCTTATCATGCTTCCATGGACGCTGAAGCCCCTCTGGAGTCCTTTCTTGGAGATGTATAAGACCAAGAAGTTCTTCGTGGTGCTGACGCAGCTGCTCTCGGGCGTCATGTTCGCCCTCGTGGCGTTCGCCCTCAACCTGCCCTCGTTCTTCGCCGTAACCATCGCCATGCTGGCCGTCATCGCCCTAAGTGGCGCCACCCACGACATCGCGGCTGACGGAACCTACATGAGTGTGCTCTCTAACGAGGAACAAGCCAAGTGGATAGGCTGGCAGGGAGCTTTCTATAACATCGCCAAGATTGCCGCCACAGGTGGCTTGGTGTATCTGGCCGGTACCTTCATCAACACCTTCGGGGTGACCCGTGCGTGGATGTTCATCATGCTCATCATCGGTGTCATCATGCTTGTGCTGGGTGCTTACCACTTCTTCATCCTGCCATCGGTCGACAAACCGGCTGAAGAGGGCAAGACACTGCGCGAGTCGCTGCGCGAACTCTGGAGCGTGTTTGCCGACTTCTTCCGTAAGAAGCACATCGTCTACTACCTCTTCTTCATCATCCTCTACCGCTTTGCCGAGGGCTTCGTGATGAAGATCGTGCCCCTCTTCCTCAAGGCTTCGCGGGCCGACCAGGGCTTGGGGCTCAGCGAACAGGAGATCGGACTGCTCTACGGCACGTTCGGCGCGGCCGCCTTCGTCATCGGAAGCATTCTGGCGGGCTACTACATCGCTCACCGTGGCCTGAAGAAGAGCCTCTTCTCGCTGGCTTTGGTGTTCAACCTGCCGTTCGTGGCCTACACGTTGCTGGCCCTCTACCAACCCGAGAGCCTCGTGCTCATCGGCAGCGGTATCGTGCTGGAGTACTTCGGTTACGGCTTCGGCTTCGTGGGCCTGACCCTGTTTATGATGCAGCAGATCGCGCCGGGCAAGCACCAGATGAGCCATTACGCTTTCGCCTCGGGCATTATGAACCTCGGCGTCATGCTTCCGGGCATGGTCAGCGGCCTGGCGAGCGACCTTCTGGGCTATCGCCAATTCTTCATCTTCGTGCTCTTCTGCACCATCCCGGCCCTGCTCATCACGTGGTTTGTGCCGTTCACCTATGAAGACAAGAAATAAAACAAAAAACTCTCAACATTATTATTATGACAAAACTTACCATTTCGGGCAATCCGTTGCCCAACATGCCTTGGGAAGAGCGTCCCGAGGGCGAAAAGAACGTGATGTGGCGGTGCTCGAAAAACCCCATCATCCCGCGTGACCTGCTGCCGACGAGCAACAGTATTTTCAACAGTGCCGTGGTACCGTTCGGCGAAGGCTATGCCGGCGTGTTCCGCTGCGACGATACCAACCGCCGCATGGTGCTCCACGTGGGCTTCAGCAAGAACGGTACGGACTGGGATATCAACGAAGAACCGCTGCGCTTCGAGTGCGACAATGCCGAAATCGGCCGGTGGGTGTACGGTTACGATCCCCGCGTGTGCTTCATCGAAGACCGCTACTACGTGACCTGGTGCAACGGCTACTACGGTCCGACCATCGGCATAGCCTGGACCAAGGACTTCAAGACGTTCCACCAGCTTGAGAACGCCTTCCTGCCCTACAACCGCAATGGCGTGCTCTTCCCCAAGAAGATCAATGGCAACTTCGCCATGCTGTCGCGCCCGTCCGACACGGGCCACACGCCTTTTGGCGACATCTTCTACAGCGAGAGTCCCGACATGGAGTTCTGGGGTCGCCATCGCCACGTGATGAGTCCGGCAGCCTTCGAAGTGAGCGCATGGCAGTGCATGAAAATCGGTGCCGGACCCGTGCCCATCGAGACCGGTGAGGGCTGGCTGCTGTTCTACCACGGCGTGCTCCGCTCCTGCAACGGCTATGTCTACAGCTTCGGTTCGGCCCTGCTCGACCTCGAACAGCCTTGGAAGCCCATCTATCGTTCGGGTCCTTACCTCATTTCGCCGCAGAAGCAGTATGAACTGACGGGCGATGTGCCCAACGTCTGCTTCCCCTGCGCCGAGGTTCACGACCCCGAGAGCGGCCGCATCGCCGTCTACTACGGCTGCGCCGACACCGTGACAGGTCTCGCCTTCGGTTATATCCCCGAGATTATCGAGTGGACAAAGAAGAACAGTATCATCTAAAATTGTATTTACTGAAGATGATATTCTGAATCATAATGAAGAAATGATCAAAAGTTTCATTTGTGATTTAGACCAGAATCGACTTTTGTTATTTTGACCAGAACCCACTTTTAAAGTGAGGCATACCCCCAAGGAGCAACGTAAAGGAAACTCCTTGGGGGCTTTTGTTTATTTTTACGGTTCGCCGGTTCGGGCTAAGTTTTTCTAAAGATACGCTGATCTCCGTGATTTTGTCAGAAAAAATCGCATTATTTTAACACTTCCGCAACACGTCATCTAACTGTCGGCACGCCGAAAAATCCCTTTGATTTACCGATTTTGATACCCTTTTAGGCCCAAAGCTACCCTTTTATCGGCTCAAAGCATAGCGATTACGCCGCTAAAGCATAACTTTCAGTCGATGAAAGAGCCGCGATGACGGCCTAAAAGCATAGCGATTAAGGGTAAAAAAGCGAAGGAAAAATACTATAAAAAACGCAAAACATTGATAACCAGCATTTTATAAACTTGCTCAAAAATCGCTTATTTGCGCCCAAGTCTTTTCTTTTTCAGAATAATGCCACTTTTTTGAGGGTGTATGTAAAGATTATTCAGAGTAAAGACAGAAGGACATATTTTCCTCATTGTTGTTTTTAAGGACATAAAGACATAAGGACATATTTTTCTTTTCAGTTAGTGCACCTTCCCTTTGGTAGGGTCGGGGTAGGTCTTCCATGTTGATTTTTTGACATAAAGACATAAAAACATATTTTTCAGATTGTCGGAACAAAGACATAAGGGCCGCAAGCGGCCAAGAAAGACATAAAGCTAAGTGTGAAATGGGAAGTGTGGAATGTAAAATAGAGTGTGAAATGTGAAGCGTGGAATATAAAATAGAGTGTGAAATGCGAAAAGGTAAGCTATCTACATTTCGCATTTCACACTCTTCAGTTAGCGCTCCCTCCGCTGGGGTAGGTTATCTCTTCAGTTAGTTCTCCCTCCCTTTGGGAGGGTCGGGGTAGGTTATTGGGAGGGTCATCTACAGCTTATCCCCGTAGCACAGGTCGCCGGCGTCGCCGAATCCGGGCACGATATACTTGTGTTCATTCATGCCGGGGTCGATGGCAGCACACCAGATGGTGGTCTTATCCTCGGGCATAGTCTTGCGGATATGCTCGATACCCTCGGGCGTGGCGATGACGCAGCACACGTGGATGCGCTTAGGCGTGCCCTTGGTCAGGAATGTTTTGTAGCCCAGCTCCATACTTCCACCCGTGGCCAGCATGGGATCGGCGATGATGAGGTTCTTCTCGTCGATGCTGGGCGTGGCCAGATACTCCACGTGAATGCCCACCTGATGGTGTTCGGCGTCCTTATATTCACGATAAGCGCTGACAAAAGCATTGCCAGCGTGGTCGAAAATATTGAGAAAACCTTGGTGGAAAGGGAGTCCCGCACGGAAAATAGTGGCCAGAACAATTTTGTCGGTCGGCACGTTGACGCGCGAAATGCCGAGCGGCGTGGCGATATCCTTGGGCTCATAGTTGAGCGTCTTGGAGATTTCGAAGGCTTCGAACTCCCCGATACGCATGATATTGTTGCGGAAAAGAAGACGGTTTTTCTGATACTCCTTGTCACGAATCTCGGCCAAATACTGGTTGATGATAGAGTTCTGATTGCTGAGGTTAATGATTTCCATTGTAAGTACTGTTTTATATTTCCGTGCAAAGTTAGTATTTATTTGGCAATTATAGGTGGTTTGACGCTTTATTTTGTAAATTTGCAGGCATGGATATCAACACGTTAGACCTGAAAGAACGGTATACCGAGATCAAGGATATCGTCATTCGTCGCATCCGGGGCGACAAGAAAAACGTGGCACTGGTGCTTTCGAGTGGCGGCGCCCGCGGATTGGCCCACATCGGAGCCATCGAAGAGCTTCTCGACCGGGGCTACCACATCCGCTCCATTGCCGGCACGTCGATGGGAGCGCTCGTTGCCGGCATGTACGCTACGGGCAATTTGGGACGCTTCAAGGAGTGGATGGAGACGATAGACCGTAAGAAAATCTTCAGTCTGACCGACTTCTCGCTGGGCTTTGACCATTTGGTGAAAGGGCGACGCATCATCGCGGCGCTGAAAGAGATTGTGCCCGACGTGCGGATAGAAGACCTTCCGATACCTTACGTGGCCGTGGCCACCGACTGGGAGTCGGGCCACGAGGTGGTTTTCACCCGTGGCAGCCTCTACGACGCCATCCGGGCGTCTATCTCCCTGCCTGCTTTCTTCTCGCCGGTGAAGACCGGTAGCAAGATTCTCATCGACGGCGGAATCACCAATCCGCTGCCGCTCAACCGTGTGGAGCGCGCCAAGGGTGACCTGCTGGTGGCGGTCAACGTGAGCGGGCACGACTATTTGGGGCAGTCGCGCATGAAGCGGGCCATCGAGAAGCGTGAGCTGGAGGCGTCGCGGGCCCTGCGACTGCTCAAACGCATCATGCCCGAGGACGTGCATCCCGAGTTCAATATCTACACGCTGCTCAACCGCACGTCGTCTATCATGATTCATCAGAACGCGCAACTCGCCATCCGTCTCACTCCGCCCGACATCCTTGTCGACATCTCGATGAAGCGTTACGGCGGCTTCGACTACGACAAGTCGGCACGCTTAGTCAACATCGGCCGACGACGGATGAAGGAAGCCATCGACAGCTATGAGGAATAGATGACGTATCGGACTCTCGACAAAAAAAAGGCGGACCGCAATGTCCGCCTTCCTTGTTAGATATCAGTAACCGATAGTAAACCGTTCTTTGTGATGTGTCGGTTTTTCCAATTCGTCAACCATCGCCACGGCATAGTCTTCTACCGAAATATGGCTGTTTCCTTCGGCGTCTGTGATGAGATCGTCCTTGCCTATACGGAACTTACCGGTTTTCTTTCCTTCCGTATCAAACATGCCGGCCGGTGAGAAGAATACCCAGTCGATGTCATTTTCCTTCGTGAGATCGTCGAGATAGAAAGAGGCGAGAGAACGCACGCCGTCTATAATCTCTGCGGGAAGCGCTCCCGTATCCATTAAACGGAGTCCCGGTTTTACAAAAAGAGAGCCGGCGCCACCGACAATAAGTAAACGAGGCGTACCACTCTTTTTGACGGCTTCTACTATCTTCGGATAATTCACTTCGGTAAGACGCTTGATGTCCGGATTGGTCCATCCCGGATTGTAAGCGGAAATAACGGCATCCTTGCCTTCCGCGATCTTGGCGATGGCATCAACATTGGCTACATCCTCTTCCTTCGCCGTAAGATTGTCATGCTTGGGAAGTTTCGAGGCGTTGCGTACCACTGCCGTCACCTTGTGACCACGCTCTAAAAGTTCGTTTAAGATAGCTGAACCCACAAATCCTGTCGCGCCAATTAAAACTACATTCTTCATAATTCTTTCTTTTTAATTGTTATTACTTTATATATACTTATAATATCATACTTTTATCGAATGCAAAGTTATAGAAGTAAATAACACCATGCAAGAAGGCACTTTTTAGTCTGATACTTACCTTTTGGTAGGAATTTAATATCTCCGCTTATCTTCCGATATACACGTTAACATATTTTATTTCACAATAAGACCGGATGAGAAAATGTGAAATGCCAATCGGTTAACGACCTTGGCATGACAGTCTGTGCCATGCTTTTTATCAAGGATTTAATCAAATCCTTAGATAAACGTTGAATTATCTGAGCGAAAAACGTTATCTTTGCCATGAAAGGAAGTTGGTTTGCAAATAGTAAGATAAGACAATTCTTGCTTAGTGTTCCCACTTCCTTCATTTTTAATTCAAATTTGTTTTGGACACGATTGACTTTTTTACACAGTTTCCATGTCTTTCCAGATAGAGATGAATGGCAGATTACTACCGCTGAATAGTTACAACTTAGAAAAAACTTGGTTAAATTATACCAATTAACAAATTATGCTAAGTAACTGATCAAAATTAAGCGACATGTTTAGAGAAGTTTATACGCAACCCTT
>NZ_JAERMS010000035.1 GCF_017426725.1 Prevotella illustrans
AGTGTTAAAATCAGGTAGTTTTTTCTGACAAAATCACGGAAACACTGAATCAATAGTAACCAAAAGGGCCGAATTCCAAGAAGAATTCGGCCCTAACTTTATAATTTTCAAAAAAGGTTTAGCGGACACTCATAAAAATCAAACTTCCTCCGGGGTGATTAATTTGTATCCTTTACCATGAATATTGATAATCTCGATCTGATCATCATCTTTCAAATGCTTACGCAACTTTGTGATATACACATCCATAGAACGAGCATTGAAGTAATTGTCATCGATCCAAATTGTTTTTAAAGCGAAATCACGCTGGAGGATCTCGTTCGCATGAGAACAGAGAAGGGCAAGCAGTTCGTTCTCCTTTGTCGTCAGTTTGGTTTGTTTGTCATCAATTGTCAGAAGCTGCTTCTGAGTATCAAATGTAAAACGACCAATATGATACAAAGTTGACTCTTTATTCTTCTTACCACGAACACGGCGTAAGATCGCCTCAATACGGAATACCAGTTCCTCCATAGAGAAAGGTTTCGTAATGTAGTCATCAGCACCAATCTTGAACCCTTCCAGAATATCATCCTTCAACGTTTTGGCCGTGAGGAAAATGATTGGAATTTCAGCGTTAGCCTGACGAATTTCCTGAGCCAGGGTGAAGCCGTCCTTTTTGGGCATCATAACATCCAGTACGCAGATATCGAACTTACTCTTCATAAATTCTCTATATCCAATTTCGCCATCAGCGCAGAGCGTTGCGACAAAGCCTTTGGCTTGAAGATATTCACGAAGCAACATACCTAAATTTTCGTCATCTTCGCACAATAAAATTTTCAGTTTTTCTTCCATAATTATTTAAATTAAATGTTTATATTTATTGAATACGATTATATATTAAGACTCATCAGCAACAAATGGTATTTTAACCGTAAACTTTGTTCCTTTTCCATATTCGCTATCTACTTTTATTTCTCCGCCATGCAAATCTACCATCTTCTTGACATAGGCCAAACCAAGCCCAAAGCCTTTCACGTCATGGACATTACCCGTATGAACCCGATAGAACTTTTCGAAGACCTTTTTTAAGTTATCTCGCTTTATACCTATTCCGGTGTCTTTTACGGAAAAGCAAACGAAATTGCCTTGATTCCACGTCTTTAAATATAAATTCAACGGCTTCTCCGGCTTACGGTATTTTACAGCATTGTCTAACAAATTAAAAATAACATTCTGGAAGTGCATTTCATCCACATAGATTGTTGAATCAACAGCTTCTATTTCCGTGAAAATTTTACCTCCGGTATGCTCAACACGTAGAGTAAAAGAATTACCAATATTCTCAATCAGCTCGTTTAAATCAAGCTCCTTTTTCTTCAAAACGGCCTTTTTCCGATCATACATCGACATTTGTAAAACTTTCTCGACCAAGAAACGCAAACGTTTGCTTTCATCATTGATGACTCCCCCCAAATGACTCATCATGACTTCACTCTTGTTGACACTCTTATCATTCAACATCTGCGCGGCCAAGGAAATACTGGCTATTGGCGTTTTCAATTCATGCGTCATGTTATTAATGAAATCGTTTTTGATCTCGGTATATCTTTTTTGACGGAAAACGACTACTATTGTAAAAATGAAAGTAACCAATAGAACAAATGTGAATACGATACTGGGTATCATAAATTTCACAGATGAGAAGATATAACTACCCATATCCGGGAAATGCACTTTGACAACTCCCATTTTTGAAGATGGGTCGTTTCTAAACAACGGTTGCGAGTATGTATTATCTTCACCGTCAGCAGAGTAGTCCGGACACCTATAAACCTCACGTCCATCTTGAGTGCAGACCGTAAAATGATAAGGGATATTAACCCCATTATTTATCATTTCGGCCTTAAGATCTTGATCAAGCAGCTTAAAATTGATGCGCTCTTTCAGTGGCTTGTCGCTCGCCGAATATAGTATAGAATAAACGACCTCATCAAGTAATGCTTTTTGATAAATATACCTGTTCTTTACAATCTCCTGTAAGGATTTAGAGGCTTCAGAAATTGTATTCTTGTCACTCTTGAGAATCATGGCTTTAGGGCGTTGAGCAGGGCGTGTTTCAATAGTTTTAAGTTGAAACGAAGAGTAGATTGTACCATCCTTGCCCGCAACAGCATAAGAATGAGACTGTTGAATCGAACCATCATTGCCCAAGATTCCTGATCTGGCGCCTATAGAATCTTTCTTAAATGCCTTTCGCTCTGTCTCATTGACATCTTTTTCCAAATATCGTAAGGTTTCATTCAGCTCTAAATTTCGAGAAGCCTGATAAAGCGCACGCATAACGCTCTCGTCAAACTGCTCTTTCTTCATATTAGCCATCTCCTGTATATAATTAAGCTGTAGATAGAGGAGGGCTAAAAAAGACAGTCCCATGATGATAGCTATCGTCCAAATTGTTTTTTGCTTCATACAAGTTACTACATTAGTTTATACTTCTATTACAAAGATAGAGAAAAACTTAAAACGTTAACGATATGATGTTAATTCCATTGCGCTATTTTGCAATAATTAACTACAATATCAAAAACTACACATAAATAATTAACTATATGCGTTTCTTATAATCATCATTCTATAATTTAGATCTGTCGGAGAAAACACATCAGGGCAAAAAAAGTGAGGATACATTAAAGCATCCTCACCACAATAAAAAATGAAACCGTAGAGTTAGTTAATCCTCGTCCTTCATTTCTTCTTCATGTTCTTCGATTAACTTTGACTGAATCTCATTCGGCACAAGCTCGTAACTGGCAAACTTTGTAGTAAACGAAGCACGACCACCTGTAATAGAGCTTAAACTTATAGAATAATTAGCTAATTCCTTGAGCGGAATCTTTGCTTGCAGCTTCTGATAACCGGCTTCGCTATCCATTCCCATAATCAAAGCTCGGCGGCCTTGCAAATCACTCATCACATCGCCCATGAAATCGGATGGGACAAAAACTTCGAGATCATAAATTGGTTCCAGAATCTTCGGACCGGCAATCTTAAACGCGTCTGCAAAAGCATGCCTTGCCGCTAACATGAAAGAGAGTTCGTTGCTATCTACGGGATGCATCTTGCCATCATAAACAATAATGCGAACATCACGGGCATAACTTCCTGTCAACGGACCATGTTCCATACAATCCATAACACCTTTCAGAATAGCGGGCATGAAACGAGCGTCAATAGCACCGCCTACTACAGAATTGATAAATACCAGTTTGCCTCCCCATTCAAGGTCTATAACCTCTTTGCCCTTGATATTCATCTTAAACTCCTGGTCGCCAAATTTATAGGTAACCGGGTCGGGCATACCTTCGGCATATGGTTCTATAATCAAATGCACTTCACCAAACTGACCGGCTCCACCACTCTGCTTCTTATGACGATATTCTGCTTTTGCGCATTTTGTAATCGTTTCGCGATATGGAATTTTAGGTTCTCCAAATGTTACATGCAGCTTTTCGTTATTTTCCAGACGCCATTTCAAAGTCCGCAAATGAAACTCTCCTTGGCCATGAACAATTGTCTGACGTAACTCTTTCGACTGCTCAATAACCCAAGTCGGATCTTCTTGCCGCATTTTAAGAATAGCCGCCATCATTTTTTCGGTATCTTGCACGTTATCAGCCTTGATAGCACGACTATATTTGGAATTCGGATATTTAATGAAATCAAATCGCCATTCGACGTCTTTTTCATTCAGCGTATTGCCTGTCTTGACGTCCTTCAATTTCACGGTACAACCTATATCGCCTGCCATCAATTGATCAACCGCTATACGATTCGCGCCTGCGCAAGCATAAATCTGCCCCATGCGTTCACGGCTTCCACGGTCGGAATTAACCAAATCATCTCCAGGCTTAACTGAGCCACTCATAACCTTAAAGTAACTAACTTCGCCTATATGAGGCTCCATACCTGTCTTGAAGAAATATAAGCTTTCCGGCCCTGTTGCGTCTGCAGCGACTTCCTCGCCTCTTGTATTATGAATCTTTGGCATTTCACTTACAAAAGGAACAACATTACCCAAAAATTCCATCAAGCGCTGCACTCCCATGTCTTTACCTGCACAAACACAGAAAACAGGAAAAATAGAGCGCGTAACCAAGCCCTTGCGAATGCCTTCACGCATTTCGTCCTCGGTTAATGCTTCTGACTCAAAGAACTTTTCCATCAGTCCTTCGTCATTTTCTGCCGCAGCTTCTACCAAAGCCTTGTGCAACTCCATAGCCTTGTCAAGCTCTTCCGCGGGAATTTCCTCCCGTATAGGTTCGCCTCCATTAGCGCCCCAAGAGAGCTTTTTCATGATCAAAACATCAATAATAGAATTGAAACCGGGACCTGTCGACACGGGATATTGCACTTGGACACACTTCGGACCATAAATATCCTTCATCGACGAAATAATGGAATCAAAATCACACTTCTCCGAGTCAAGCTGATTAACTAAGAATATGACCGGCTTTTGAAGTTTTTCTGTATATCGGAAATTATTCTGTGTGCCAACTTCCGGACCATATTGCCCATTAATAACGATTACGGCTTGATCCGTAACATTCATAGATGTAATGGCTCCGCCGATAAAATCATCACTTCCGGGACAGTCGATGATGTTTAATTTCTTATGATTCCATTCCACATGGAAGACTGTCGGAAAGACGGAATAACCATACTCAAGCTCCACAGGAAAGTAGTCGCTGACCGTATTCTTGGCCTCAACGCTACCCCGGCGCTTGATGATACCAGCTTCAAATAACATACTTTCGGCAAGAGTAGTCTTGCCGCAGCCCGCACTGCCAAGTAAAGCAATGTTCTTAATCTCATTCGTTTGATAAACTCTCATATCAAAAGATTTAAAGTGTTAGAATTATTGATCATGGTAACAACTAACTGTTTAGTACATATACAGTTGTTGTCTTTTATTGTGGTCTAAGATACTATTTTTACCCCTATGTCCCAAAGAATTCATACAAAAAAATGAGAGTTTTAAAACATATTAGTAAATTTGTATGATTTTTGTTGCCCACTTTTATTTTCCACATTATATAAATGGCAGGACTATATATCCATATTCCCTTTTGTGCAAGTAGATGCATATATTGCGCCTTTTACAGTACGACATCTCTCAAGCTGAGAGATTTATATGTAAATATGTTATGCAAAGAAATGGAATTAAGGAAAGACGAAGTTGACACTATCCACACAATATACTTAGGTGGAGGTACGCCCAGCCTTCTGTCTCCTCAAAACCTAACTCAGATATTTAAACAAATTGACGCGTCTTTCAATCTATCGAAGAATCAGGAAATCACTATCGAATGTAATCCGGATGATATTACTCCAAACTTTGTAGAGGCTCTCGGCACATTGCCCATCAATAGAATCTCAATGGGTGTTCAGACCTTTGACAATAATCGATTACGCTTTTTACACCGACGGCATACCCCGCAAGACGTTTACAACGCTGTTAAAAAGTTACAAAAGGCCAATATCTCTAATATTAGTATAGACCTTATTTTCGGATTCCCGGGCGAATTATTAAGCGATTGGGAGGCAGATATCGATAAGGCGCTTTCACTAAACATCCAACATATATCTGCCTATAGTCTGACCTACGAAGAAAATACCGTGCTCAATAAACTCAAAGCCAACGGCTCTGTTTCTGAAATAGAAGAAGAAATTAGCATAAGAATGTTTCAAAGATTGAAGGAACGACTCGAACAAGCCGACTTTGAACATTATGAGATCAGCAATTTTGCCAAAAGAACAATAACAGCAAACGGCGTAGCCTCTTCATACCGTTCACGCCATAACAGCAGTTATTGGCATGCCGTCCCCTACATTGGAATAGGGGCCGCGGCGCACAGCTACGATGGGACTACAAGGAAATGGAATGTGGCAGATCTGCAAACTTATATGGACAGCATCAATCGGGCGATACTGCCATACGAAATGGAATCTTTAAATACGGAAACACAATACAACGACTGTATTACAACAACGCTACGAACGAAGGAAGGTATTGATCTTGCCCTTTTCAAAGAGAAATTTGGCAAACATTTATATCAGTATCTCCTACATGAAAGTGAGCAATATTTGAATCGCGGTCTGCTGGTTATACAAAACGATCATCTTGCTTTAAGCCAACAAGGCATCTTTGTTTGCGATATGATTATGACAGACCTGATGTATATATAGCCAAAGCACAATATCCATAAATTGTTTTCGGAAAAATATTGTACTTTTGCAGCCGAAACATTTATGCGGAAACAAATATGCAGAATCAATTTTCACGTACTCAGCTTTTGTTTGGCAAGCCTGCCATTGATACTCTAAAAGGCTCTCGTGTTGCCATCTTTGGTATTGGAGGTGTTGGAGGATATGTCGTTGAAGTGTTGGCCCGTAGCGGTGTCGGCGAATTAGATCTGTTTGATAATGATCGCGTTTGTCTTACCAATATCAACCGTCAATTATACGCGCTTTTATCTACCGTAGGACAATATAAAGTAGATGTTGCCGCAGAACGTGTCAACGACATAAATGAAAGTTGTATTGTCCACAAACACCAAATGTTCTATCTTCCTCAAAATGCCGATTCAATAGACCTGTCTGAATTTGATTATGTTGTTGATTGTATCGACACCGTAACAGCCAAACTTGAACTTATCAAGCGATGCCATGCTTTAAACATCCCTCTGATTTCATGCATGGGCGCCGGTAATAAAATTGATCCGACCGCTTTCAGAATTTGCGACATCAATAAGACCGAGATGGATCCCCTTGCAAAAGTGATAAGAAAGAAACTACGCAAATTAAACATACCCAAATTAAAAGTGGTTTGCAGTGATGAAAAGCCAATAAAACCTATTGAAAATGATTCTGTTTCGTGCGGCCCCCATCCTTTCTGCCCCGACAAAGACGCGGGAAAATACACGGGACGTAAAGAAATTCCTGCAAGCAACGCCTTTGTTCCCGCTGCAGCCGGACTTATTCTTGGTGGCGAGGTTGTAAAGGATCTCATTCAAAAATCACACACAATGCGCATCTGATGATATCTACCGCACCCTGAATTATCTTTACATATACCATCAAAAAAGTGGCATTATTTTGAAAAAGAAAAGAGAAGGACGAAAATAAGCGATTGTAGAGCAAGTTTATAAAGCGCTGGTTATCAGTTTATTGTACTTTTTAAGGTATTTTTTCTTCGTTTTTTCCCCTTAATCGCTATGCTTTCAGGCCGTAATCGTGGCCCTTTCATCGGCTAAAAGCTATGCTTTGGCCTTGTAATCGCTATGCTTTGAGCCGGTAAAAGGATAACTTTGGGCATAAAAGGGTATCAAAATCGGCAAATCAAAGAAGTTTTTCGCCATTTCGGCAGTTAGATGAAGCGTTGCGGAAGTGTTAAAATCTGGTAGTTTTTTCTAACAAAATCACAGATACGTTGAATCAATATAATTGGATGGGCTTACAAGTGATGAAGCCGGAGACTTCATCATCGGTGCGTCTCTCCCGCCCCCATAAACGATTGACAGATTTATATGGCTTCATCGCTTGCTGACTTGTTCCCACAAATTATCAAGTGAGCCCGAAAATGACCATTCTGATTTTTTACAGATCCGTAGCTCTTTAAACTAAAAAAGAATCGAAAAATTTGGACAATTAAAAAAAATAGCCTACCTTTGCATACGCAATGTAGGAATGTCATCCGTTCAGAGCAATCGGGGTGTAGCGCAGCCCGGTAGCGCTCCTGGTTTGGGACCAGGCGGCCGCAGGTTCGAATCCTGTCGCCCCGACTTGAACAATGATGGTGTCTTAACCGAGCGGTTAGGTAACGGTCTGCAAAACCGTGTAGAGCGGTTCGACTCCGCTAGACACCTCAACAAAAAAAAGGAACCTGATCGGTTCCTTTTTTTTGTTTTTATCTGTTTGGCGCAAATTGAATACAAACAGGATGTGGTAATCGAATATCATTATTCGTATTCAAAAGCAAACCGGACTTTTTATTAATCCGATACACCTGAATTACGTCACTATCTCTACAAGCTACCAACAGATATTTTCCATTAGGAGTTATATTAAAGTTCCGAGGATGTAATCCTGTCAGTTGATAACCTATTTTCTTTATCTTCCCGTCATTTAATACCTGAAATATTGACAGTCCGTCATTTTTAAGCCGATTACTCGCGTATAAAAAACGTCCGTCGGGTGTCAAATGGATATCGGCGCCTCCACGGGCATAACAGGAATCAGACAAAACGGTTTGCAATAATTTCAGCCGCCCGGCATGATACCGAAATACCGTTACCGCTCCAGACAATTCGCTCATCACATACACAGTCTTTCCGCTTCGTGAAGCTGTAATGTGACGGGGGCCTGAGTCATGGGCAAGTTTTCCTGCCACACCGTTACCCTTCAGTTTTCCGGTTTTCTGATCAAAATAAAATGAAAGAATTTTATCCGCACTGAAATCTGAAGCTAAAACATATCCATCACGCATCTGCTTGACGCAATGTACATGTGGCAAATTTTGCCTTGCATGATCAGGACCACCGATTCCCCCTTTAAAGAGTGCGCTCATCGGCGCTAACAGTCCGTTGTCCGTCAGTGGAAATACACTCAGAGAGCCACCACTGTAATTGGCGGTGAAGACAGCTTTTGGTGCAACTTCCACATAACAAGGATCTGCCCCATGAGTAAGTTGCGTATTTAGCAAAGTCATTTTTCCTGTTTGCTTATCAAACCCTATCGCACTCAAAGAAGCTGTATTGTCACCAACCTCGCTCACGACATAAAAACGCTTTGACTCTGCCCCAAAAGCTAAATAAGATGGATTTACGTAGACCAATGAGTCTAAAATCACATGTGTCCCTGTCTGTTGGTCGAAACGAAAAGAATAGATTCCATGACTCTGCGTATCTGTATATGTCCCGACAATCATGGTCAAGTCTTTGGGTTCTTGCGCAGTCGCTATTCCCCAATCAACGCATAAAAGAGCCAAAGTAAACAAAAATTTCATCATGGTTCTACCCTTGCATATTTTTATCAATAAATGAAAATGGTAACATATCCTTTACAGAATCAATGATGTAAAGCTCCTCACTACCATAGAGAAATATCTTTAAACTAATTCCATAACGATCTTCCATTTCCATCATAACCTGCCTACAGGCTCCGCAAGGAGTGATTGGCGATGACAAAAAGCCATTTGGGTTTCTCGCGGCGATGGCTAATTGTAAGATGGCCTGGTCAGGATATTGAGCTTGGGCCGCAAAGATGGCGGTACGCTCCGCGCACAGTCCGGAGGGGAACGCCGCGTTTTCCTGATTAGCCCCAATCACAATCTTTCCATCTGCCAACCGGATTGCGGCTCCAACGTTAAAATGACTGTATTTTGCATACGAATTAACTGTTGCCTGCATGGCAGCACGAACCAATTCTTGCTCATCAGAGTCTAACTCTTCGAGCCGGCAACTCCTGTAATTTATCTCTAACTTCTGTTTTTTCATACCATTATGCTCTTTAATTTTCAAGAAACTCATAAGCGCCCGCGTCTGGTAAAGAATCCCGCTGACGCCCCGCGTAATCAGTACGTGGCGCCGATTTAGGATCGGCCAAACCAATTGCCTTTGCCCCTTTTTTCAATCGGAAGTTATAATATAATGTTTGTAAATCAATATCACTAAACTGAAATATCCCTACCCCAACCGTATCCTTTGGTTCTTCATACACGTTATTTTCAAAATGAGACAGATCGTTTTGCGCTGTAGGAAGATTTGTACGCAAAAGACAATGGGCAAATTTATACACACTCTCTTTAGAACCATCCTCCTTAACAATCTCTATCTCAGAATCACCATATCCGGTAACTATAGAGTTAAGCATATTAAAATGTAAAGGAGATTGCTCTGACACATACAGCGCTTTTTCTCTTCCTCCCACAAAAGGATAGAACTGGGCAACCGTAACGCCATTTAAAGATATATCGCCGCCATGAAATGCCAGACAATTTTTAGACGTATTCGAGATAATGCTATTTTCTATATGAATCTTAGCATTAACCGCCGACAAACCATATCCGTCACAATTATGTATCCAACTTTGAAATATCTCTATTTTACTTCGCTGTACATCTTCTGTTGAATCACAGGAGATGCCGTTCTTTGCCGAATGAATATCTACAGCATTCATACTGTTTCCATAAGAATTGTGACCAATAACAATTCCTTTCCACTGCCCGCTAATTCTATCATAAGGTATCCTTTTATCAATATTATCCAGGCGGGTACCTCTAAAAGTAATAGGTTTTTCGGGCGTACCTTTGCACAGCAGCCTGCCCTCCACTCGCAACGAGGCTTGCGAATCAAAATAAAACTTTGCTCCTTCACCTATGGTGAGTGTCGCGTTCTCTTTCACGACGATCCCCTTTCTCACAAAACAAGGACGCGTACTCAACCACTCCGTGTCGGCCTCCACCGTCCACGTGTCAATAATGTCGGCCTTCAATACGTATGTCCGCATGACGACTTCTTGCCTGAGTCCGCTGCCAAATATAAAAGACAATTTATCTTCCAACAATGAAATTTCCTCCTGATTCTGTTCTCGCGCGGTCAATTCTACAAAAACCCTTATGCTATCATTACGCTTCAATTCTACATCACGCAACTGACTCCCCTTGGTTGTGCTTAAATAAAGGCCATTTACGTTTACCCGATACCCTAATTGATTCCCTTTTTCAAGAACGACATCAAAACGCAGGTTTTCATTTGTCCGGTTATAAACCCAAAAAGAACGTGTAGAAGACGGTATCGTTGCGAAAATAGTATCCATACGAATCGTATCTTCAGAAAAAATCAACCCTTGCTTGGTATCTGAAGAAAAAGGATCATCAACAGCACAAGATGTCAAACTTACGATGATGATGACAATAACACCAAATAGAAAAAAGCCAAACTTGTGTATCATCTTGATAAATAACGCAATTTATCTGTTTTTATTTTCCATATACCACCTATGTGTATAAAAGTGATAAATAAGCAAAGAAGCTATTGAAATGCTTAGTGCTGTTATTAATGCAATTTGCAGATTATCATAAAAGAAAAGATACCCCAAAACAACTCCAAGCAACAATCCCGTTTCCCAACTCAAAAAGAAAGAACTCTGACTTGTTCCTCGCTGACAATGCTTACTCAGTTTTATAAAGAATAATTGGAACCTCGCGCCGATGATTCCAACACCAAAGCCGATCAATACCGGCTCGATCATGGAAACGATAGTGTCTTGCTGCTTAAGTAGCATGAGCAACAATGCTATAATCATCGCAAAATGCCCGGTTACAATCTCACTTTTCAAATCAGCATTGATAAAAATAAAACGCTCCGAGACAACAGCTGACAGCAAACCTAAAAACACCATAAAATAAAACTGCATGCTGAAGTTATTCACCAACAATATACCCACGACAATCAATATGATGGCCTGATTACAGAATAAGGTTATGCTCTGTGGCAGGAAAAAGCGATCCAGGCTATAATGCGGCACTTCATCATCCGGTGCCTTGAATGGAAATTGTACCAACGATATCAAGCATAAAGCTATAAAAGCAAGCCCCATCGAACCCCAATAATTTACTTGAAAGTCACTGATATGCAGAATAAAAATGGCAATAAAAGGACCAATGGGCAACGCTAAACGAGCAAACCAACCACTCACATAATTAGCTTCCGTCCGCCGGAACGATTCGCATACATCTATAATTAACGTCGAAAACAAAATCATTTGAGAGAGCCCGTAGAAAGCCCCTAACAATAAGTTCAAGGCAACATATCCCCACATATATGTTCGTGGAGGTAAATAACCACTTTCCTTTGACAGGAGCCCAATGCCTCCGAGGACAATGATCATCCCCAAAATACTCCTGATACATATGTTATTACGTCTGTAGGTCTGAACAAGGTAAGAACATTTTGCCCCCAACAGATAAAGCCCCACCCCATAACCACCAAAGGCCAAGGCCACCGAGGTCGGAGAAAAATTCATGGAAAGTAACACGGAGGGTAATGAGACAAACTGCATATACACTGCTGCTGTCAGAAAAAAGCATGCAAAAGCCAACATCCAAAAAGTAGTATGCCAAAGCTTTGCGTGTACAGGGGTGTTTTGAGTATCCAAAAGCGAAATATTAAAGTGTAACTTATGATGGGATTAACTTGAGTATATCATCAAACTCCAATCCTTTATAATGCGGTATCACCAAATCAGCCAGTGGAGCGATTTCCTTTCGAGAATTCGTAGTCTCTAACGCTACTGCCGTCATTCCGGCAGCTCTGACCGACTTCAAGCCATTAATGCTATCTTCAAAACCAATACACTCTTCGGGAGTTACCTTGAAGTAATCAGCACTCATCAAATAGCATTGCGGGTGCGGCTTACTCTCTGTAAAATCTTCACTTGTAAATATCCTGTCAAAATAATCTATAAACTCAGGATGTTGTATATAGACTTGCTCCATCTTCGGAAGATTACTACTGGTAACGACCGCAGCATGAAAGCCTTTTGAGCGCAAATTCTCAATAAAATGCTCAAAACCCGGGATATAAGTATAATTCATGTTTTTCTCTAAGCTATTGATTTCTTCTATAATAGAAGTCTGCACCTCTTTCATACCCGGAAAATAGGTTTCAAAGATCTGCTCAAGTGTCTGACCTTTGATTTTATTTTCAAAACCATCTACCCCCGGCAGATACTTGGAACCTAAAGTCTGCCACAGTGCGGAATATTGATGCTCCGTATCAAAAATAACACCATCCAAGTCAAAAAGAAAAACTTTTTTCATGAATAATCAAAATTTTGTGCAAAAATACAAAAAGTTTATATATATAAAGATAAATATGGTGCAAAATGATGTATTTTTGCATAAGAATCAGATGAATATATCATTCTGTATCAATAAATCTGACGGAAAGTTTTTAACGCTTAACGATATTATTCCACACGCATACATCAGAGATGCTAAAATAGAAATCATCCAAAAATTATGTAAAGAATTCCATGTCGACAATGAACAACAATTAGCCGGTTTGTCTGTTTTATTCGATTTGACGTCCGAACTTCCCGCTAATTTTATTCTTCATGATTCATTTATTACCATTCTGTTCAACCAAGATGAGTTAACCTCACTTCAGAAAGGAATCATAAGCATTGACATTAAACGATTCTCATAATGAAACTTATCAATAAATATTTTAAAGAGCTAACGGATATACAGCGCCAGCAATTTGAATTGCTGGGGCCCCTTTATAAAGAATGGAACAAAAAGATTAATGTCATTTCACGCAAAGATATTGATAACATATACGAACACCATGTTCTCCATTCCTTAGCCATTGCCAAGGAGTTTCATTTCAAGGATGGGACTAACATACTCGATTTCGGTTGTGGTGGTGGCTTCCCCGGCATACCACTTGCCATTCTCTTCCCCCATTGTCAGTTTAAATTGATTGACGGAACAGGAAAGAAAGTAATGGTCGCCCGTGAAATAGCCAAAGCTATAGGACTCCACAATGCAGCCCCGGTCCATTTGCGCGGAGAAGAAGAAAAGGGACTATACGATTTTGTTGTCAGCAGAGCGGTCATGCCACTCCCCGACATGTTTAAAATCGTCAAAAAGAATATCAGTAAAACGATGAGCAATGCCCATCCCAATGGCGTTATTTGCCTAAAAGGCGGACAACTCGCCCAGGAACTCAAGCCCATGGGTAAACAGGTAGAGGTGATTCCTGTCAGCAACTATTTTGAAGAAGAATGGTTTAAAGAAAAATATATTGTTTATTCTTATTAATTAAGATGATTGAGTTAAAAACTTTTGTATGCAATATGCTCCAAGAGAATTGCTATATTGTCTATGATGAAACCGGAGAATCCGTCATCATCGATTGTGGAGCATATTTCCCGGAAGAAAGACAGGCTATCGTCACATACATAAAAGAAAATGAGCTGCGCCCTGTCCATCTTTTGGCTACCCACGGACACTTGGATCATAACTTCGGAAATGATACGATATATGACAACTTCGGTCTGCCCCCTCAAGTCTGTATAGAAGATAAACATTTGATGGCGTCATTGAAGACACAAGCCCGAAAGTTTTACAACATGGAGCTCTCCTATGAGTTTCCTGTCGTTAATCATTACTTAGAGAACGACGAAATCATCAAGTTTGGCAGCCACGAAATCAAAGTTATCAAAACACCGGGGCATTCAAAAGGCAGCGCGGTCTTTTATATCGTTTCGGAAAATACACTTTTCAGTGGCGACACGCTTTTCTATCGCAGTATTGGCCGAACTGACTTTGCGGAAGGCAGCATGTTCATGATCATCAACAGCCTCCGCCAGTTAGCACAATTACCCGACTGCACAAGGGTACTGCCTGGTCATGGTCCGGAAACAAGTATCGGTGAAGAATTGGCCCATAATCCCTATATGGGCAGATAACGATCCCAAACTCAAATTTATAAGGAATTGGATAAAACTCAGAAAATCATATTAGGTATTGACCCCGGTACCAACGTAATGGGGTACGGAGTTATTAAAGTCACGGGAAATACAGCGCAGATGGTAGTCATGGGTGTCATTGATTTACGCAAAATCAGAGATCCCTATTTGCGTCTTGGAAAGATTTTCGATCGCATTACAAGCATTATTGACGAATATCTACCCGACGAAATGGCTATTGAAGCCCCTTTCTTTGGTAAGAATGTTCAGTCCATGCTCAAATTAGGAAGAGCACAGGGAGTTGCTATTGCCGCGGCCATCCACCATGATGTCCCTATCCATGAATACGCTCCGCTGAAGATTAAAATGGCAATCACAGGACAGGGACAGGCTTCCAAAGGGCAAGTGGCCGACATGCTCCAGCGCTTACTTAAATTAGACCGTACAGAAATGCCCAAATTTATGGACGCAACCGATGCGCTTGGAGCTGCTTACTGTCATTTCATGCAAATGAAGAATCCTGACATTGAAGGTAAGCACTACCATAATTGGAAAGATTTTGTTACTAAAAATCCAACCCGTTCAAGCCTATAAAGTATTATTTTCATAGAAAACGACGGGCGTTTTTTGCTCCCAACAATGATTTTTGATGAAAATAAGAAACTGAAAGATGATTTTACACCACACATAGACCATCATCTACGCTTATAAAAATTAATGTCGTAATATAAACTAAAAATAATTATTAATATGAAGAAAACTATTATCGCACTTGTGATTCTATGCACATCTTACACAACACTGCAGGCTCAAAAGGTTTACAACGAGATTCTGCAAACATCCACCGAAGTCGCAAAAGACAAAAATAACGATCTGGAGAAACGCAAGGTCGCTACCTTTAAGGTCGACGCCTTGAAGTACATGTTGATGAAAACGAAAGAACTCATGCCCGACAGCTCCATGCACATGGTAGACGTTCAGGCCTATGCCATGTATTGCTTTGTGAATAATTACATTACAGCCCTTACCAAAGCAAAAAAGAAAAAAGACAAGGAACTTGTTAAAACCATTTATAAAGAAGCAACGATCCATTGCCCGAGATTCAACGACATGGATAAGGAGCTAATCCTTGCCTACTACAACAACGAGAATTTTCTCACGCAATTTGTATTAGATTGCGACTGGGAGAAGGCTTTAAAAGAAGTAGAAAACGTTACGCAGGCCATAAATAAATAATGACGAAAACCAACAACAAGAGGACATGTCAAAACCGGCATATCCTCTTGTAAGCCTACCCTATTATATATAATTTCAGCGGACGGCAACAATTCAATTAAAACAAACTACCATTTAAATTTCCGCTTTCAAGATATTTATCTACAACTTCAAGTCCCTTTTTAGTAGCAAAGCCACGAACAAAGACGGTTATAATATTTTGAAATATGTGTTGAAGACCATAGACCCGGTAGATTTCTTTTTCCATCGCCCCACGGATCATCTCATCACACAATTTAGAAATCAGTTCATAATCCAGATTCTTCAGAAATATATCTTCCTTTATTCCTGCCTGAAAGAACTTTATTGATCTGATATTGCGTTCCGCATGAATCGTTTCCAAATAAGCGACGACGTTCCCATACTTATGAAGATCCATAAAAAAGCAAGGATTTATTGTGGCCAGACGTTTCATCTGCATCTGGAAGAATTTCATCACAACTTCCATCGCATTATGGGCTTTCTTATCGGCAAACAGCTGAAGCTGCGCCTCAAAAGCCGATTCATCACGCTTTAATCCGGCTAATAACAACTCCTCCTTATTGGCATATAATTCATACAATGTCCTTTTGGATATCTGCAACTTTTTGGCAATATCATCCATCTTTACATTTCTAATCCCATTGGAATAGAAACATTGCATCGCCACATCTATAATTAATCCTTTAAGATTCTGTCGATAAGCCGTCTGTCTACTTGTGTCCATATTCTAAATTTATACTTGCAAAGTTACAAAAAAAACAAAAAACCAACTTCCTTTCAGTAGTTTTTTACTAACTTTGCGTGAAAGACAATAACTCAACAATAAAAAAGATTATGGTAAAAATAACGAAAGAAGCCGCTTTAGAGTATCACTCGAACGGCAGACCCGGAAAAATTGAAGTAAAACCAACCAAACCTTACCATACACAAACCGATCTAAGCTTAGCTTACTCACCAGGAGTAGCATATCCCTGCTTAGAAATCCAAAGTAATCCAGATTCCGTTTATAAATATACTGACAAAGGCAACTTAGTTGCCGTTATCAGTAATGGTACAGCCGTACTTGGTCTTGGAGACATAGGGGCCATGAGCGGCAAACCGGTCATGGAAGGCAAAGGATTGCTCTTTAAGATATATGGGGGTATTGACGTTTTTGATATTGAAATTGCAGAAAAAGATCCCAAAAAATTCTGCGAAGCTGTAGAGAAAATAGCCCCATCATTTGGAGGTATCAATCTCGAAGATATCAAAGCTCCCGAATGTTTCTACATAGAAAAACGGCTCAAAGAATCTCTTGATATCCCAGTCATGCACGATGACCAACATGGTACTGCCATTATTTCTGCGGCAGGTTTAAAGAATGCCTTGGAAGTCGCGGGCAAAGATATCAGCAAGGTTCGTATTGTCGTAAATGGCGCGGGCGCAGCTGCCATCAGTTGTACCCAACTATATTGCGCATTAGGAGCCAAGAAGGAAAATATCGTTATGCTCGACTCAAAGGGAGTCATTACGAACGACCGAGAATATCTAACGGAGCAGAAGAAGTTATTCGCGACAAACAGAAAAGATATTCACTCTTTGGAAGAGGCAATCAATGGCGCTGACGTGTTTGTAGGCCTTTCTAAAGGTAATATTCTTACTCAGGATATGATTCGTTCGATGGCAGAAAGCCCAATCGTATTCGCGCTTGCCAATCCCGTTCCCGAAATTTCATACGAAGACGCGATGGCCAGCCGTCCCGACGTCTTGATGTCGACAGGGCGAAGTGATTATCCCAACCAAATCAATAACGTAATTGGCTTCCCTTATATATTCAGAGGTGCCTTGGATGTTCACGCGCGAGCCATCAATGAAGAAATGAAGATGGCCGCTGTCCATGCCATTGCCGAATTAGCCAAGCAGCCCGTCCCTGACGTGGTAAATGATATTTACCGTGTCAACGACCTTACCTTTGGTCCCAAATATTTCATCCCCAAACCTGTAGACCCACGTCTTATCACGGAGGTAAGTGCCGCCGTAGCTAAGGCCGCGATAGAAAGCGGAGTGGCTCGTACCCCAATTACAGATTGGGATACCTACAAAAAAAATCTCATGCAACTGTTGGGTCAAGAAACAAAACTAACACAGAAACTGCATGATACGGCCAGACAACATCCTCAACGTGTTGTCTTTGCTGAAGGAGGGCATGCGACGATGATGAAAGCTGCCGTACAAGCCAAACAGGAAGGTATCTGTCATCCAATCCTTTTGGGCAACGTAGATCGTTTAAAGCGACTCGCTCAACGGCTTAAACTCAATCTTGATGGTATCGAAATCGTTGATATGCGCGCAGACCAGGAGCAAGGCCGACGCGCGACATTTGCAAAGCATCTTGCAGAAAAGCGTGCCCGCCAAGGTTATACCTTTGAAGAGGCATACGACAAGATGTATGAACGCAACTATTTTGGAATGTCAATGGTAGAGCAAGGAGACGCGGACGCTTTCATCACGGGGCTCTATACCAAATACTCAAACACCATCAAAGTAGCGAAAGAAGTTGTTGGCATTCATCCCGGCTACAAGACTTTTGGTACGATGCATATCCTGAACACTAAAAAAGGAACCTACTATCTTGCCGACACTCTCATCAATCGGCATCCGGATGAGAATGTTTTATACGATATAGCTAAACTCAGTGTGCAAAGCGTAAAGTTCTTCAACGATGAACCGGTTGTAGCGATGATCAGCTATTCCAACTTCGGTACCGATGAAATTGGCTCTCCTTTAAAGGTTCATCAGGCCGTGGAGCGCCTGCAACAAGACTATCCCGATTTAGCCATTGACGGAGAAATGCAGGTCAGTTTCGCTCTTAACAAGAATTTGAGAGACGACAAATATCCGTTTACACGCTTAAAAGGAAAAGACGTCAATACGCTGGTATTCCCCAATATGTCATCTGCTAATGGCTCTTATATGCTTTTAAAGGCACTTGATCCCGACGTCGAGATTATCGGCCCAATTCAGATGGGACTTAACAAACCGATACACTTCACTGATTTTGAGGCCTCTGTTCGCGATGTTGTCAATGTAACAGCTGTAGCGGTAATTGATGCGTATGTAGATAAAATCAAAAGAAAGAAGTAAAGAGATAATCTTCTAAATATGAAAGGGCGGCCATAACGGTCGCCCTTTCATATTATATAACTTCATCACAGAGTGATTAATCCAAATGCAGACTTTGCTTAATAGCCTCAATTCGTGCCGTGCTCTTTTCCATAAGAGCCTCATACTCTGAAGCATTCTTCATTGTATCTTTTACTTCCAGATAGAACTTTATCTTCGGCTCGGTTCCGGAGGGCCGCACGCTTACCTTTGTTCCATCTTCACAGAACCATTGAAGCACATTACTTGTGTCAGGCATATCCAGTTTTATCTTGGTTCCATCAGTCCGAACAGCTTCGAGAGTCAGAAAATCTTTCCACAGGCAAACCTTAGAACCACCCAGTTCCTTGGGAGGATTGCTTCTGAAATCGGTCATCATTTGCTTGATCTCGTCAGCACCGGTCTTACCGGGGCGCACGACATTAATCGTAAACTCACGTGAAAATCCATATTCTATATAGATATCCATGAGTACGTCATACAGAGTCTTACCTTGATCTTTGGCCCATGCGCAGATTTCTGCCAGCAAACTCATTGCAGAAACCGCGTCCTTGTCACGAACAAAGTCCTGTGCCATGAAGCCATAGCTCTCCTCTCCACCACCGATATATTTCTGTTTTCCTTCAGAGATTCGGATTTCACGAGCTATCCACTTGAAACCTGTATAGCAATCGCGCATTTCGATACCCGCTTTGTCGGCCACCTTCTTGATAAGTTCTGTGGTTACAATCGTCTTTACAATGAAATCCGACGGCTTCAATAAACCTTTTGCCTTGCGGTTGGTAATGATGTAGTACAAGAACAGAAGACAGGTCTGGTTGCCGTTAATCAGCACCCATTCGCCCTTGTCATTCTTGCAAGCCATACCCACGCGGTCAGCGTCCGGATCACTTGCCATAACAATGTCCGCATCAAGTTTCTTCGCGTCACGAATAGCCAGCGACAGCGCTTCGCCATTTTCCGGATTCGGGCTCTTAACGGTCGGGAAATCGCCACTTCTCTGCATCTGCTCTTTCACACAGTGTACATTATCAAAGCCCCAAAGTTTCAATGACTGCGGAATAGACATCATGCCTGTTCCATGAAGCGGCGTGTACACGATCTTTAAATCATGCTGACGCTTAATCACCTCCGGGTCAATACTTAACGTATGTATCTCTTCAAGATAAGCTTTATCTATCTCCGGGCCGATAATTTCTATAAGGTCCTTGTTACCTTCAAACTTCACGTCATTGACCGTAACCTTATTCACTTCGGTTATGATTCCATTGTCATGTGGAGCTAACACCTGAGCGCCATCTTCCCAATAGGCCTTATAGCCGTTATACTCTTTCGGGTTATGACTGGCCGTGATGTTTACGCCTGCCTGACACCCCAGCTTACGGATTGCGTATGAACATTCCGGTGTAGGACGCATATCATCAAAGAGATAGGCCTTAATACCATTCGCCGAAAAAATATCAGCCACCGTTTCCGCGAATTTCCGACTATTGTTACGGCAGTCATGACATACAACTACAGAGATTTGTTTGCGATCCTTAAAGTTTAACTTTAGGTAATTGGCAAATCCCTGGGTTGCCATTCCTACGGTATAAATGTTCATACGATTTGAGCCTGCGCCCATAATACCGCGAAGGCCGCCCGTTCCAAATTCCAAGTCCTTGTAGAAACTTTCAATCAGATCCGTCTTGTCTTCCGCATCAAGTTTCTGCTGAACTTCCCTACGAGTTTCCTCGTCAAACGCAGGTGTCAGCCATTGTTGGGCCTTTGCCTCACACTGCGCAATCAGTTCTGTATTATTCATAATCATTCTGGTATAAATTTGTTGATAGTTAGATATTTAATATAAGTAAGAATGATCTTACAGGATTTAGGTCCTCCGCCAACAAAGAGAACAAACTGTCTCTCTACGCTACATTGCAAAGATAGTCATTTAAAATCAAAATGACTCAGCTAAATCAGTTATTTTTTGTAACTTTGTCACCAAAACCGAACTAATATGCATTTTACTGGAATCTTAATCGCGATTTGCACATTTCTTATTATAGGCCTTTTCCATCCACTTGTCATCAAAACCGAATACTATTGGGGCACCAAACCCTGGTGGATATACCTTGTTTTGGGCATTGCCTCTGTCATTTTAGCCCTCTTTGTCAGCGACATTGTCCTCTCTTCCCTATTGGGAATCCTCGGCGCTTCTTTCCTTTGGAGTATCGGTGAATTGTTCGCGCAACGCAAAAGAGTTGAGAAAGGCTGGTTTCCCAAACGTCAGAAAGAAAAGAAATGAAGGTGGAACTCATCCTCATCGGGAAGACCGTCAATAGTCATTTCAATGCAGGTATTGATGATTATCTAAACCGAACCAACCATTATCTACCTTTTAAAATAACAATTATCCCTGATATCAAAAACACGAAAAAACTTACGGAAGAGCAACAAAAAATCAAAGAAGGTGAAGAAATTCTAAAACGTCTCAAGCCTTCTGACACGGTGATCCTCTTGGATGAGCACGGCAAAGAATTCAGAAGTTTGGAATTTGCTTCCTGGATTCAGAAAAAACAGAACACAACACGCAATCTCGTATTCATCATAGGGGGGCCATACGGTTTTTCACAGGACGTTTACCAAAGGTCAAACGAACGGATCAGTCTCTCAAAAATGACTTTCAGCCACCAAATGGTCAGGCTTATTTTTACCGAACAGCTATACCGGGCATGTACGATTATCAAAGGCGAACCTTATCATCACGAATAAGATTCTAAATTTAAACGAGATTTTCACCTGCCGGGAAGCACCTTATGCAAAACATCTCGATTTTCTTTTAATTCTCTGTAAACCAACACGATACAACCGTTATTGGTAATTCGATCTCGCGCTATTGAACAACCGGTTTCTAAAAGCAGCCTTTTGACCTTGTAAAAGGGCTGCTTTTGAAGCGCAAAAGGACTGCTTTTGCATTCCAAAAGGGCTGCTTTTAGAACGTCAAAGGGCTGCTTTCGCGATGCGAAAGCAGCCCTTTGAGCAACCCTCTGATATTCGGTCATTTACACACATCCATTCTTATGTGTCATCACCTTTACCAAACTGTTTTAAAAAGAATAGGAAAAGCCTAAGCTGGCGTACTCTTTATACTGCCAATAGCCGTATTTCTCATCACGCATGGAACCATCGTCAAAGCGTGGATAGATAAATACCTTGGTAGAAATATACTTATTAAACTGAAACGTCAGGGTATTCTCCCACTCCAGTTCTGCCCTGCGATAAGTAGTGTAACCAAAGAGCCGCATTTTCCAATTCATCATATCACTAAACTTCCAGACTAAATCCAACGTGAATTCAGAACCGATATCATGGAGCGTATGCTTATCCTTGTCAAGTCCATAACGCTTAGCTAATGCCTTACGACTCACATATTTAAAATTGTAAGCCAAAGGAGCCAGATGTATTGTACCTACTAATTTCTTTTTAAACCAATTTACATTATAATCCATACCGACAGAAAGGTTGGTCGTAAATGGAGATAAGAAATCACTATACGTCTTTGGATCATTATTTTTAAAACCACGCATGAACTGCGTATAGGTCAATAATTGTATGGTGTAATACCAGCGTTTGGTAGCTTGCAGTCCCAATTTGCCCGTATATCTAATCAAGTCTTCCGATGTCTTTAGGTTGTGCAAACTATCGCTCTTGGATGTTTGAAAGCCAAGTTTCATTTCCAACTTGTTGTCCCATTTTACCTTTTGCTTATTGTTATAGTTGGCTTGAAGCGTAACGGCTCCAACCATGTTATAGTTGCTTTCGCCACCTTTATACCAGTTTGATGTAACAAAGTTCTGTAAGAACTGCAAATAGTAGTCGCTATGGTATGACCAAAAGTTGGGCTTAAACACCTTTACGCCATACATTTGCACATCCGGCTCAACAATCTTTGGGGCTACTTTCTTTATTAAATCAGGATGATTCTCTATCTTTGTCCCTTCACCCTCGCCTACTGCTCCTACAATTTTCAACTCTTTACCTGTTCTTTGCACCAAGTCTGGTCGTGTAAGGTAGACATGAAGTAAAGTACGCGACAAATCAATACGCTGCAACGTATCCGTATCGAGAGCCAAACAATTATCTGACACATTACGATAATAAGTTAGAGGCAAAAATAAAGACGCGTAATTAATAACTTGAAGAGTGGGGTTATGCTTCTTTTGTATGGAATCTTCAAACGTCAGATGATACAAAGATTGCAATGACTCGACGTATTTCTCTACTATCGAACGCGATTCTTGGAGGTTTGCGGGACGGTTTCTTTGCGCATTGGCTGGCACTACAGAAAGAATCGCTAATAATAATGTAAAAAACGACTTATAACTCATAGTAAATGCAAAGGTAATAATAAACAAATAAATAAATTCGCAATTAATAAATTAATCGATTGAAAATGGACGAAATACCTATGATTAAAACCTCCGTTCACTTGCATAGTTCACAAAAATAAATTAATTTTGCAAATTGGAATTTATAAATTTTATTTTATCGTGGCTGAGACAAAATACATTTTCGTTACAGGTGGCGTAGTTTCATCACTTGGCAAGGGTATTATATCCGCTTCTATAGGCAAACTTCTCCAAGCAAGAGGATATAATGTCACCATCCAAAAGTTTGATCCGTATATTAATATTGACCCGGGAACACTTAATCCCTATGAGCATGGAGAGTGCTATGTTACAGTTGACGGCATGGAAACCGACCTTGACTTGGGTCACTATGAACGTTTCACCGGTATTCAAACAACCAAAGCCAACTCGCTGACAACGGGCCGTATCTATAAAGCCGTCATCGACAAAGAACGTCGTGGTGACTATTTAGGGAAGACCATTCAGGTTGTTCCACACATCACGGATGAGATCAAGCGCAATGTAAAACTCTTGGGCAAAAAGTTTCATTATGATTTTGTCATCACGGAGATTGGCGGAACCATCGGCGATATTGAAAGCGCGCCTTTCATGGAAGCCATCCGCCAGCTGAAATGGGAATTAGGAAAGAACGCCATCAATATACATTTAACGTATGTACCTTATTTAAAAGCGGCCGGCGAACTAAAAACCAAGCCTACGCAACACAGCGTCAAAGAACTGCAGAGTGTGGGTATTCAGCCCGACATTCTCGTTCTGAGAACGGAAATGCCCCTTGAAGAAAATATAAGAAAGAAAGTTGCGGCATTCTGCAACGTTGATTTCGATTGTGTTTTCCAAAGCGAAGATCTACCCAGTATTTACGAAGTACCCGTCAATATGCAAGATCAGGGACTGGACACGGCCGTATTAAAGAAAGTTGGTTTGGAAATAGGTGAAAAGCCTGCTCTCGGTCCTTGGAAAGCATTTATCGAACGACGAAACAACGCCAAAGATACCGTAAATATCGGTCTTGTAGGTAAATACGATCTTCAAGACGCGTATAAGAGTATTCGGGAAAGCCTGTCTCACGCCGGCACCTATAATGATTATAAGGTGAATATCAACTTCATCAATTCTGAAGAGATAACAGAAGATAACATCGCTGAAAAAATTCAAGGACAGAATGGTATTGTCATCTGCCCCGGATTCGGTCAGAGAGGTATAGAAGGAAAGGTTATTGCGGCTCACTACACACGTACGCACGACATTCCTACATTCGGTATTTGTCTGGGTATGCAGATGATGGTTATTGAATTTGCTCGTAACGTATTGGGCTATAAGGATGCCAATAGCAGAGAAATGGACGAAAAAACACCACACAATGTAATTGATATCATGGAAGAACAAAAGAATATCTCTAACATGGGTGGTACAATGCGTCTAGGTGCTTACGAATGTGTGTTGACACAGAATTCACGCGTATTCGATATTTATAAGAAAGAACATATTCAGGAAAGACACCGTCATCGTTATGAATTCAATAACGACTATCAAAAAGAATATGAGAAAAACGGCATGATGTGCGTAGGGCACAATCCCGAAAGTGATTTAGTTGAGGTTGTGGAAATACCCGGATTGAAATGGTATATTGGCACGCAGTATCATCCGGAGTACCAATCTACGGTTCTCCATCCACACCCGCTATTTGTCGACTTTGTTAAAACAGCAATCGCAAACAAAAAATAATGGACAAAAATACAATTATAGGCTTTATTCTTATTGCCTTAGTACTATTTGGATTCACATGGTACACCCAACCTTCGGCTGAAGAGCAGCGGGCTGCCTTTGTAAAAGACTCTATTGAGAATGTAGTAAAAAAAGAGGCGGAAAAGGCTGCCAAAGTTATGGCAGCTCAAAAACAGGAAACGGCCAAGAAACAAACAGCCGTAGATACGACGGCCCTGTTCCATCAGGCAATGACCGGCAGGAATGAAAACATTATCCTGCATAATTCTAAATTGGAACTGACGCTCAGCAGTAAAGGCGCAACTGTCACTAAGGCTGTCATCAAGGGCTATGCGGGGCATAACCTGAAAGTCAAAGACGGTTCGCAAGACGCTTCTTCCGTTACACTCTTCGACGGTACTGACCAACAGTTGAATTTTACCCTGTCGACCAAGGAGTCAAACATCAACACGCAAGATCTCTATTTCACGCCTTCACAGATTACTGATTCTACGGTCGTGTTTACGGCAGAAGCCGGCGCGGGCCGATACATCTCACTCAGCTACACATTAGGAAGCGACTATCTGCTCCACTCACAAATGGCTGTCGTAGGACTGGCAAATGCTTTTGCGCCCAATACCAATACACTTGACATCAACTGGAAAGACAAGATCAAACAACAAGAGCGTGGTTTCACCTTTGAGAACCGCTATGCTACGCTGACGTATCATAAGATTGAAGGCGGCACCGACTACTTGAATGAAACCAAGGAACATATTGACGAACCTGTTGAGGACGCCATCGACTGGGTAGCTTTCAAAAACCAATTCTTCTCAGCCGTTCTTATTGCTAAGGATAATTTCAAGGCCAATGCCTCCATGACATCCATTCCGCAAGAGAAAGGCAGTGGCTATCTGAAACAATACGAGGCCAAACTGAAAACAGTCTTTGATCCGACGGGCCAGACGAATTCACAGTTTGATTTTTACTTTGGTCCCAACGATTTCCGCTTGCTCAAGAAAGTAGAGAAGGAAAGTTCATTTGGCAAGAATCTGGAAATGCAGCGCCTTGTTTACTTGGGATGGCCATTGTTCAGAATCATTAATCGCTGGTTCACCATTTATGTGTTCGACTTCCTGACGGGACTGAATATCAACATGGGTATTGTTCTTATTCTCATCACGCTGTTGCTCAAACTCATTACCTATCCCATGGTAAAGAAAAGTTATATGAGTTCGGCTAAGATGAGAGTGTTGAAACCAAAATTAGATGCGGCAACGGCACAATTCAACAAACCCGAAGACCAAATGCAAAAGCAACAGGCCATGATGGCCGAATACAGCAAATACGGCGTCAGTCCGCTCAGTGGCTGTCTGCCCATGCTGATTCAAATGCCAATCTGGATTGCCATGTTCAACTTTGTGCCTAATGCTATTCAGCTTCGCGGAGAGAGTTTCCTTTGGATCAAAGACCTTAGTACGTTCGATCCCATTTGGGAATGGAACACCAACATTTGGTTGATTGGAGACCATTTAAGCCTAACCTGCATTTTATTCTGTATCGCCAATGTGCTTTACTCGTGGATGACAATGCGCCAACAGAAAGACCAGATGGTCGGCCAGCAAGCGGAGCAAATGAAAATAATGCAATGGATGATGTATCTCATGCCGGTCATGTTCTTCTTCATGTTCAATGATTACAGCGCCGGTCTTAATTTCTATTATTTCATTTCGCTGTTCTTCAGTGCAGCCATCATGTGGGCACTGCGCAAGACAACAAATGATGAGAAGTTGCTCCAAATTCTGGAAACCCGCTATGAGGAGAACAAAAAGAATCCGCAAAAGAAGTTGGGAGGCTTGGCTGCCAGACTGCAGGCTATGCAGGAAGAACAAATGAAACTACAGAACCAACGCAAGGAGCTGGAAAGAAAAAAAAGAGAACTTTAGAATTACCAACATAGGTTAGGGATTCCCCCCTAACCTATTTTTAATTTTCCTAATATCAAGTATCATGTATAGAAAACTTTTAATTTTAGCTTTATCTGCTTGTATTTGTGGCAGTAATGTAAATGCGCAGACTATGATTCAAAGAAATGAGATTAAGCTTAATTCCGACCTCATGACGGCCGAGGCCTTATGGGCCATGGGACGCATTGGGCAAGTCAGCGCTTCGCCCGATGGGAAGTCAATAGCTTATCAGGTGTCATATTATAGTGTGAAAGCGAATGCCAGCCATACTATACTATATGTCATGGATTCTTCCGGTAACAACAAAAAGCAACTGACGACAGACAGTAAAAATGAAAGCGATGCAGCCTGGATAGAGAATGGTCGCAAGATCGCATTTCTCCGCAGTGGCGAAATCTGGAGCATGGATCCTGATGGAGCCAACCGCAAACAGCTATCACATACCCGGGGGGCAATAGAAGGCTTCAAGTTTTCCCCTGACGGAAAAAAGGTTGTGTTCATTAAAAGCATACCCTACCACGGCACCATCAAGCAGAATCCATCGGATCTCCCGAAAGCAACAGGGCGACTAATCACCGATATGAACTATCGCCACTGGGATCACTATGTAGAGACGATTGCCCATCCTTTCGTCGCGGATGTCAACGCAGACGGAATAGGCACAGCAACAGATATCATGGCAGGTGAACCTTTTGAGGCTCCCGTAGCTCCGTTTGGTGGTATAGAGCAGATAGACTGGAGCAAGGATTCCAGATTCATAGCCTATACCAGTCGCAAGAAAGAAGGACTGCAATACGCCATATCCACCGATACTGATATCTATCTGTATGAAGTTGCTACCGGTAAGTGCCGCAATCTCTGTAAGCCCGCCAACTATACCGAGCCCAAGATTGACGCGACACACACCATGAAGGATCAGGCTGTGAATGCGCAGGGCAAGGATTGTCAGGTCGGCTATGACGTCAATCCCAAATTCTCACCTGATGGTAAATATCTGGCGTGGCAAAGCATGAAGCACAATGGCTACGAAAGTGACCGCAACAGGCTGTGTGTCATGGATTTGCAAACAGGAAAAAAGAACTATGTTACAGAACGTTTCGACTCGAATGTAGATGACTATATCTGGGCAAGCAACAGCAAGAATCTATATTTTCTCGGCTGTTGGCATGCCTGTATTAATGTATATCAGACAAATTTAAACGGTGAGATTCTTCAGTTGACCGATGGCTGGAACGATTATGGCAGCCTCCAGCTCTTGGGCAAAGGCAAAGACTTAGTCGTTACACGCCACTCCATGAGCACTCCTGACGACATTTATATCCTCAAACCTTCAAAAACAGCCAAGAAATCAATGATTGCTCAAATTACTTTCGAGAACAAGCACATCTTTGATCAGTTGGCATTGGGCAAAATTCAGCAACGTTGGGTAAAAACGACAGATGGCAAGGAGGAACTTGTATGGATTATCCTGCCTCCCCACTTTGACGCTAACAAGAAATACCCTGCCCTGCTCTTCTGTGAGGGAGGACCACAAAGCCCTGTAAGTCAGTTCTGGAGCTATCGCTGGAATTTCCAGATTATGGCCGCTCACGGCTATGTCATTGTTGCGCCTAACCGCCGTGGCTTACCCGGATTCGGAAGCGAATGGAACGAGGAGGTCAGCGGTGACTGGACCGGACAATGTATGAATGACTACCTTGCGGCCATTGATGACGCAGCCAATCTCCCCTTTGTTGACAAAGATCGACTGGGATGTGTCGGAGCCAGCTTCGGAGGTTTTTCCGTATATTATCTGGCCGGTCATCATCAAAAACGCTTCAAAGCCTTTATCTCCCACGATGGGGCCTTCAACTTAGAGAGCATGTATACTGATACGGAAGAAGTATGGTTTTCCAACTGGGAATACGAAGACGCGTATTGGAAACAGAAAGTCAGCGAAAATGCCAAAAGGACTTATGAGAACAGTCCCCATAAGTTCGTGGGAAACTGGGACACTCCCATTCTCGTTATTCACGGAGAGAAAGACTACAGAATCAACGCCAACCAGGGCATGGGCGCTTTCAATGCAGCCCGCATACATGGCATTCCGGCCGAACTCCTGCTTTTCCCGGACGAAAACCATTGGGTATTGAAACCACAGAACGGGATACTCTGGCAGCGCACTTTCTTCTCTTGGCTTGATAAGTGGTTGAAGAAATAACGCGCCATATTTTGTACAAAATAATAATGAATCAATAATAATTATGTCAGATCAAATGAACAAAACTCTTAGAGATTCCGCGGCGCTGCGATGGACCGCACTCCTGCTTCTTGCATTAGCAATGTTCTGTGCTTATATCTTTGTAGATATATTGTCACCCATCAAAGACCTCATGCTGTCGCAACGCGGCTGGGATTCAACGGCCTTCGGTACAATGCAAGGCTCAGAAACCTTCTTGAATGTCTTTGCTTTCTTCCTCATCTTCGCGGGAATAATTCTTGATAAGATGGGGGTAAGATTTACTGCGGTTCTGTCCGGTGCCGTCATGCTTGGCGGTGCGTTGATTAAGTATTATGCTGTCAGCGAGAGCTTTATCGGCTCAGGATTGGAGACATGGTTTACCAATAACCTGAATCATATTCCCGTTTTTGAACAGCTTGGCGTCTCTCCTTTCTACGAAGGAATGCCGGCTTCAGCCAAATTAGCGGCTATCGGCTTTATGATTTTCGGTTGCGGAACGGAAATGGGTGGTATTACCGTTTCTCGTGGTATTGTCAAATGGTTCAAAGGACGCGAGATGGCATTGGCGATGGGATCAGAGATGGCACTTGCCCGATTGGGAGTTGCCACCTGCATGATATTCTCGCCGTTCTTTGCGAAACTGGGCGACAAAATCGACGTATCCCGTTCCGTAGCTTTTGGTGTCGTTCTGCTTTGCATTGCACTTATCATGATCATTGTTTATTTCTTTATGGATAAAAAGCTGGATTCGCAAACCGGCGAGGCCGAAGAAAAAGACGATCCGTTCAAGATCAGTGACCTGGGACAGATTTTAAAGAGCAGCGGCTTTTGGCTTGTTTCGTTGCTTTGCGTGCTGTATTATTCGGCTATCTTCCCTTTCCAAAAGTATGCTGTAAACATGCTGCAATGTAATCTTACTTTTACAGAGATTCCGTCAGATTCGTTCTGGGCTTCTACCTCAGTTACAATTGTGCAGTATCTGATTATGCTTTTGGTAGCCATCACCGCCTTCATGTTTAATTTCATGAAGAATAAGGCCGTTAAATACAGTGTGTTGAGTCTTTCAATTCTCGCTCTTATCGCCTATTGCTATATGGGTTATATGCGCCAGTCTGCAGAGTCAATCTTTGCCGTATTCCCACTGTTGGCCGTTGGCATCACACCCATTTTGGGTAACTACGTAGACCATAAGGGCAAAGCTGCGACAATGTTGGTTCTGGGGTCACTCCTGCTCATTGCCTGCCACCTCACCTTTGCGTTCGTATTACCGGCATTCAAGGGCAACGAAGTTGGCGGCGTGATTGTTGCCTATTTGACGATTCTCGTGCTTGGCGCCTCATTCTCTTTGGTTCCGGCCTCTTTATGGCCAAGCGTTCCCAAACTGGTCGACGCTAAAATCATAGGATCGGCCTATGCCTTAATATTCTGGATCCAAAATATTGGCTTGTGGTTGTTCCCACTGCTGATTGGTAAGGTTCTGGACCAAACCAACCCCGGAGTGACGGATGCGACCCAACTCAATTACACCGCACCGCTTATCATGTTAGCGGGACTCGGTGTAGCCGCACTGATTATCGGTTTAATTCTGAAAGTCGTTGATAAGAATAAAGGTCTCGGTCTGGAAGAGCCTAATATTAAATAATATAAATAGCGTTATTGGTGTTCGCTGAAACCTTTTGAATTGTAGTTAGGGCTGAATTCCTCGCGTTGGATTCAGCCCTTTTTAATGCCTCCACTTTCACTATTTGATAATAGGCCATCAAATCATTATCTCCCTCTCTTGATTGCTCATCTTCTTTTCTTGATGACCAATTATTTGATATCGCACCTATCCAGCGGTTTACTTTTATCCCAAACATATATAAAACCACTTTTACACCAATAGTGTCCTAAATATTTTTCAAAAA
>NZ_JAERMS010000036.1 GCF_017426725.1 Prevotella illustrans
GATTTGATGAAACTTTATATGCGTTTTCACAAAAATTATTTAGGACACTATTGGTATGATAGAAGTAAAAGGAGACGGCGGCGTAGCGTGAAACCGCTATTTTACGGCTTCGTCGAGAGCTTTCCAGTGGGCCTCGGTCATAGAGTAGGGGGTGAAAAGGCAGATTCCGGAGGCACCGGCTGCCATGGCACCACGGATGGCTTCGCCCATTTCGGAGGGCAGGAGACCGGAATTCTCTGGGTCGATCACCTTGTCCTTGTGCTGCCAGTCCTTGCAGATGAACAGGCCGCTATAGACGGGCGTCTGTTGTTGGGCCACGCTTTTCACCTCTTCTGCGGTGACGCGGCCAACCCATTCGGCCGGTTCTCTGTAGAAATCGTTGTAGTTCATGGGAAACACGGCGTCCAGATTCCATCGGTCCCACTGCTGGCGTACCATCCAACGGGCGTAGCTGTCGGGACCTGGAAATACGTCGGCACTCACTTTCTTGCCTACGGCATGCACACCGTCGGCGATGGCGTTGACTAGATCGGTCACGGCGTCACAGCGAAACTGTGCCCATTCCTCTATCTTTGACGGATCCGTCACCTTTCGGATGTCTATGCCCGTCTTGGCCTTGAAGGCCGCTACGCAGCCGTCGCAGTAGCAATAGTCGGCCGCGGCATATTCGCCGTTCATCGTCAACCCGTATTTGTCCCACAGGCCACGGGCCAGAATGACGTCGGCATAGCGGATATAGTCGAGCTGCACATAGTCGACATGGGGCATACCGGCAATCTCGGTGAACTTCTCGATTAGGTATTTGCGCACGTTGGCATTACGTGGGTCGAGCGTCTTGTAGTATTCCACGTAGGCCGGATGGTCGAAAGCCGACTGTCCGAGACGGTTGACGGTATACCATGACGGGTCGAGGCCGCTCTGAATCATCGTCGGAATCCATGCGTGGTAGACCAGTCCCAGCTGATGGGCCACTTTCGAGGCCACGGCAATCTTTTCTTTATCCATGCCGCAGTTGACGCACACGCCCACCACGCCATGCTTCTTCCACGCCTTGAAGTCGCGCCGAAGCGACTCTTCCGTCGTATTCACGTCCCATCCCACCCATACGTAGGTGGCTACTTTGGCCTGTAAGCTCAGAGCGGTCAGCAAGAGCAACAACAGACTCATCATTTTTCTTTTCATCATACCGATATTTTGATATCGCAAAGTTAAGTTTTTATCCGTTTGCGGCCTTGTGCGCGTGCGTTAAATAATATTGATTGACAACTTCTTCCTTTGTTTTTAACTAACTTTGCAATCATATTATATGACAACGACATATTCTTTTATGACAGGCAACCATTTTTTAGCGGGACTTTCTGACGATCAGGTTGCCGCTGCCAGGGCACGACATGGCGAAAACCTGCTGACGCCTCCCAAGAAGACTTCCCTATGGACGCTTTATTTCGACAAATACAACGACCCCATCATCCGGATCCTCCTTGTGGCGGCGGCCATTTCGCTGGCATTTGCCATTATCGAACAAGATTTCATCGAAACGATCGGCATCTTTCTGGCCATCTTTCTGGCCACCACCATCGGGTTTTATTTCGAGCGCGACGCCGCCCGTAAGTTCGGCATGCTCACGGCCATGGACGACGACCGGCCTGTGAAAGTGCGCCGCAACGGCCGCGTGGTTGAAATCCGGCGGCGCGACGTGGTCGTGGGCGATGTGGTTCTGATAGAAACGGGCGACGAGGTGCCCGCCGACGGTCGCCTGACGCAGGCTACCGACCTGCAGATCGACGAATCGTCACTCACGGGCGAGCCCATTGCCGACAAGCACGCGCCGACCGACGAGGGCGAAACCGCCGTAGCTGACGAAGCCACCTATCCCGCCGATATGGTGATGCGGTCGACCATGGTGATGAGCGGGCGCGGCGAATACGTCGTGACGGCCGTCGGCGACGCCACCGAGATAGGACAGGTGGCCCGCAAATCGACCGAGACAACATCGGTGAAGACTCCCCTCAACATGCAACTCGACCGGCTGGCCGTCATGATATCGAAGGTGGGAGCGGGCGTGGCTGTCGCTGCCTTCGTCTTGTTCTTGGGTCACGACATCCTGACCGACACCCTTTGGCACACTCATAACTACATACACATGGCCCAAACGGTGCTCAAATACTTCATGATGGCCGTCACGCTCATCGTGATGGCCGTACCCGAGGGGCTGCCGATGGCCGTCACACTGGCCCTGGCGCTGAATATGCGGCGCATGCTCAAGTCGAATAACTTAGTGAGAAAGCTGCATTCGTGCGAGACGATGGGTGCCGTGACGGTCATCTGCACCGACAAAACCGGCACGCTGACGCAGAACCGGATGCGCGTGGCGCAACCTGCCGCCGACAAAGAAGGTTCCGATCCTTTGCTCGACATCGCCATCGCGCTCAACTCCACGGCCGAGCTCCACGGCCGTGAGGTCATCGGCAATCCCACCGAGGGCGCGCTGTTGCTGTGGCTTCAAGACCGAGGCGTGGACTACCGCGCCCTGCGGCAGCGTTACGAGACGACTGCCCGTGAGCCGTTTTCCACCGAACGCAAGTATATGTCGACCACGGCCGTGGTCGACGGTACGCCACGGCGCTTTGTGAAGGGCGCGCCCGAAATCGTCATCGCCATGTGCGACATGTCGGCGGAGGAGCGGTCGGCCGTCGAGCGCAGGCTTTCGGACTACCAACACAAGGCCATGCGCACGCTGGCTTTCGCCGTGGACGATCGCTTTCAGCAAGTGTTCGCCATCAGCGATCCCATCCGTGACGAGGTTCCCGCCGCCATCCGCCAATGCCACGACGCCGGAATCGAGGTGAAAATCGTTACCGGCGACACTGCCGCTACGGCTGCCGAAATCGGAAGACAAATCGGAGTTATCACCAAAGAAGAATCCTCTCTTACCCCCCACCGGCCTTCATCCACCACTCAAATCACAGGTCCCGCCTGGGCCGCGCTCTCGGATGACGACGCTTTCCGGCTGGCTCCGTCCGTCAAGGTGATGAGTCGGGCCCGTCCGTCGGACAAGCAGCGGTTGGTGGAAATGTTGCAACGCCACGGCGAAATCGTTGCCGTGACGGGCGATGGCACCAACGACGCGCCCGCCCTGCACCATGCCCATGTAGGGTTGTCGCTCGGTTCGGGCACCGGCGTGGCCAAGGAAGCCAGCGACATGACCCTGCTCGACGACTCCTTCGGCTCTATCGTCAATGCCGTCATGTGGGGACGCTCACTCTATAAGAACATCCAGCGGTTTCTTTACTTCCAGCTCGTAGTCAACCTGACGGCCCTGTCGCTCGTATTGGCCGGCGCGTTGGTTGGTACCGAACTGCCGTTGACCGTGACACAGATTCTTTGGGTCAATCTCATCATGGATACTTTCGCCGCCATGGCCTTGGCGTCGTTGCCCCCTTCGCACGAGGTGATGCACGAGAAGCCCCGCAATACGGCCGACTTCATCCTCTCGTCCGCCATGCTTCGCGGCATAGGATTGACGGGACTGGCGTTTTTCGTGGCGCTGTTGGCCTTTCTCGTCTTTTGCGAACAGATGCCGGGTGGCATGGGCACCCACGAACTGACCCTCTTCTTCACCACTTTCGTCATGCTGCAGTTCTGGAATCTGCTCAATGCTAAATGCTTAGGCAGCCACCATTCAGCCTTCAGGCGGCTGCGGGCCGACCGAGGGCTGCTCCTCGTACAACTCATCATCCTTGGCGGACAGTGGCTCATCGTCGAGTTCGGCGGCAGGATGTTCCGTACCGACGGCATGTCGGCCCGCGAGTGGCTGGTCGTCGTGGGAGCTACGTCGGCCGTGTTGTGGCTGGGCGAGGCCTGGCGCTGGGCTTGCCGGCTTTTGGAAAGCAAAAACAAAACGTATGAAAATCATCAGAGTTAATTCAGATACAGGCAACCTTCCGCCCACGGTGGCCACCATCGGCTTCTTCGACGGCGTTCACCGCGGCCATCAGCACCTCATTCGGCACGTGGTGGAGGAGGCGCGGCGCAGTCGCATGATGTCGACCGTCATCACCTTCGACCGCCATCCCCGCCAGGTGTTGCAGAGCGACTACCGGCCTCGGCTGCTGACCCCGCTCGACGGCAAGCTGCTGCTGCTCTCCAAGACCGGTTGCGACCAGACGGCGGTGCTGTCTTTCACGCGTGAGATGGCCGCTCTTTCGGCCCGCGACTTCATGCGCTACGTGCTGGTCGATCAGCTCAACGTGCGCAAACTCATCATCGGCTACGATAACCGTTTCGGCCACAACCGCCGGGAAGGCTTCGTCGACTACGTGCGCTACGGTCGTGAGATGGGCATGGAGGTGCTGCTCGACACGGCTTTCGCCATCAATGGCGTGCGTATCAGTTCGTCGATGATACGGTCGTTGCTTAAGGAGGGCAGGGTCGATATGGCCCGCCGGTGTCTGGGCTATCCCTATACGCTTGCGGGAAAGGTCGTCGGCGGCTATCGGAACGGGCGCAAGTTGGGCTTTCCCACGGCCAACGTCGACGTGGCCGAAACCGAACAGCTGATTCCCGAACCGGGCGTCTATGCCGTGCGTGTCAGGCTGGAGCACAGCGTCACGCAGCTGCCCGGCATGATGAATATTGGCACGCGCCCCACCTTCGACGGCCATGAGCAGACGCTCGAAGTCCATATCTTCGACTTCGAGGACAATCTCTATGGGCAGCAGGTGATGGTGTCGTTCGTGCAGCGCATTCGTTCGGAACGCAGATTCGACAATCTCTTGCAACTGACAGAGCAGCTGAAGGACGACCGCGTGAAAGCCGCCGAATTGTTGGAGCTTGAGGACTGAGCGCAGCGGTTGTAACATTTATTCTTTAAAACAAACGAAATACGTATGAAACCAATAGTAAGACAATCGCTCAACGCCCTGTTTTATGTCGTGATATTTATTCTTCTGCAATTTATCATGATGAAATTGGTCACATGGGGGTACCTTATCAAGCAAGGAAGTAGTGTGGCTGAAGCCTTCGCGCGTCTGGCTCAGCATGGTTCGTTGCTCGACACGCAGGTAATTTTGGTATCAACGTTGCTCAGCAGCGTGTTCACGATAGTACTTTTCGTGCGCGCCCGCTGGACGCCGATCAGCCGTGATTACCTCGGCGGCAGACCCTGGGCCGCTCTGCTATGGACGGGCGTGGCCGCCATCGGAACGATCGTTCCATCGGTGTGGCTCAACGAACTGTTCGCGCTCGATATGCCCGAACACATGGAACGCCTGTTCACCGACATCATGCGTCGGCCCATGGGCTATCTGTTTATCGGCATACTGGCCCCCGTGGCCGAGGAAATAGTGTTCCGCGGCGCCGTTCTTCGCAGTCTGCTCACGGTAATGCAAGGCCGGTGGCGGTGGGTGGCCATCGCCTGTTCGGCCGTCATCTTCGGCGTTGTGCATGGCAACAACGCCCAGTTTCTGCACGCGGCGCTCATCGGTCTGCTCCTGGGATGGATGTACGAGCGCACCCGCAGTATCGTTCCCGGACTAATCTTTCATTGGATCAACAACTCGGTGCCTTTCGTGTTTGCCAACCTTTATCCCGGCATCGACGATGTAAAGCTGATAGAACTGGCCGGCGGCAGTGAGTTGCGCGTGGCGCTATGGCTCGTATTCTCGCTCTGCATTTTTGTTCCTGCGTTGTATCAGTTGAACCGACGGCTGCGGCGCGGGGCGTAATATCACTTCAGAGCCCATTTTAACTCCGTGATTTTGTTAGAAAAAATTGCATTATTTTAACACTTCCGCAACACGTCATCTAACTGCCGGCATGCCGAAAAAGGCCTTCGCTTTGCCGATTTTTATCCCCTTTTACGCCCAAAGCTATCCTTTTATCGGCTCAAAGCATAGCGATTACGTCGCTAAAGCATAGCTTTTAGCCGATGAAAGGGCCGCGATTACGGCCTAAAAGCATAGCTATTAAGGGTAAAAAAGCGAAGAAAAAACACCCTAAAATACACAATATGCTGAAAATCAGGCCTTTATAAACTTGCTCTACAATCGTTTATTTTCGTCCATCCCTTTTCTTTTTCAGAATAATGCCACTTTTTGGATGGTGGATGTAAAGATAATTCAGGGTAAAGACAGAAAGACACATTTTTTGTTCATGTTGTTTTTAAGGACATAAAGACATAAAAACATATTTTTCAGGCTGTGGGGAACAAAGACATAAGGGCCGCAAGCGGCCAAGAAAGACATAAAGCTAATGTAAAGTGTGATTAGCTTTATGTCTTTATTCCGTCGCTTGCGACGCCTCATATAGAAATATGTCTTTCTGTCTTTATGTCCTTAAAAACATCCATCCATGGAAATCATGAATGTTTATTCTTTGAAAAGTATTGATACATCTTTGAGTAATTATTTAATAACAGATTTCCGGGTAAAATCAATGGTTGAGAGCATTAGTGTCCCATGTCATCAAATTCACTCACCTTAGTGTTGCGATATCAAGCAGTAAATCATACAACAGACACGTCAGAAATATAAATAAGTTTACCGGGCAGCAATAGTTTTCAAAGAACGGTGAACGTATGTCCTTATGTCTGATATTAAAAATGAGTAAATAATTTCCCGATTACAAAAGTTTAGGCTACTTTTGCAAATTAAACGATTAAAGAAAGTAAGCATGAGCTTAACCAAAATAGCAGAGTTGGTTTTCCTTCCGAGGCAGAAAGAGCTGGAACGCTACGATCATGAAGGGGTAGAGATGCAACATCGGGTGTTGCGTCGGCTTATCAGTCGTGGTCGGGCTTCGGAATACGGGCGTAACCATCTGCTGGGCAATACGTTTTCGTATGAAGATTTTACGAGAAACGTGCCCATCAACACGTACGAGGAGTTGAAACAAGATATCGACCGCATGCGTCATGGCGAAGCCGACGTATTGTGGCCGGGCCATGTAAAGTGGTTTGCCAAGTCGTCGGGCACGACAAACGACAAGAGTAAGTTTATCCCGGTGTCGCACGAAGGGCTGCATCATATTCATTATGCCGGTGGCTTCGATGTAGTGGCGGCCTACCTGCGCAATCATCCCGACAGCCGCCTCTTCGACGGAAAGAGTCTGATTTTGGGCGGTAGCCATTCACCTAATTATAATGTGGCCAATTCGCTTGTGGGCGACCTGAGCGCTATTCTGATAGAGAATATCAATCCGTTGGCCAATTTAGCGCGTGTGCCGAAGAAGCAAACGGCGCTGTTGAGCGACTTCGAGGTGAAGCGCGACCGTATCGCCGAGGAATGCCTGCGCAAGAATGTGACCAGTCTCAGTGGCGTGCCCTCGTGGATGTTGAGCGTGTTGGTGCGCGTGATGGAGCTTTCGGGCAAGGAGCGGTTGGAAGAAGTGTGGCCCAATCTGGAAGTATTTTTCCACGGCGGTATCGCTTTCACGCCTTACCGCCCGCAATACGAGAAACTCATCACGAAGCCGTCGATGCGCTACATGGATACCTACAACGCCAGCGAAGGCTTTTTCGGCATTCAGGACGACCCCACCGACCCGTCGATGCTGCTCATGCTCGACTACGACGTGTTCTATGAGTTTATCCCGATGGAGGAGTTCGGGCAGGATCATCCCACGATTGTGCCGTTGGAAGGTGTCAAGGTGGGGCCTAACTATGCCATGGTCATCACCACTTCGTGTGGATTATGGCGCTATCTCATTGGTGACACCATCCGGTTTACGAGCACCAATCCCTATAAGTTTATCATTACGGGCCGCACCAAGTGTTTTATCAACGCTTTTGGCGAAGAGCTGATTGTGGAAAACGCCGAAAACGGACTGGCTTATGCCTGCAGGCAGACCGGTGCCGAGGTGCGGGAATACACGGCCGCGCCGGTATTCATGGATAGTAACGCCAAGTGCAGGCACCAATGGCTCATCGAGTTTTCAAAAGAACCGGCCGATCTGAAGTTCTTTGCCGACCTGTTGGATCAGAAGTTGCAGGAAATCAACAGCGATTATGAGGCCAAACGCTTCCACGACATCACGTTGCAGCATCTGGAGATTGTGAAAGCCCGGCCGGAACTCTTCAATGACTGGCTGAAACAGAACGGCAAGTTGGGTGGTCAGCACAAGGTGCCCCGACTGAGTAATAGTAGGAAAAATATAGACGAACTGTTGTTGCTGAATGAATAGAATAAAGATAGGACGATATGCCGGCCTGTGGGTGCTGTTCATATTAGTGCTCATGGGTTGTGCCCGCATGGGCAATCCCGATGGCGGTTGGTATGACGAGACGCCGCCAAGGGTGGTTCGCGCCACGCCGGCCGACCGCGCCACGAATGTGAGGGCTAAGAAAGTGAGAATCGAGTTTAATGAGTTTATCAAGATAGAGAACGCTACCGAGAATGTCATCGTGTCGCCACCCCAGTTGGAGGCGCCCGAAATCAAGGCCTCGGGCAAATTTATCGACGTGAAACTGATAGACTCGCTGAAGGCCGACATCACGTATACCATCGACTTCAGCGATGCCATCTCCGATAATAACGAGGGCAATCCGCTGGGCAACTACACGTATAGCTTCTCCACGGGCGACCATATTGATACGATGGAGGTGTCGGGCTATGTAGTCAGTGCCGACGATTTAGAACCCATCAAAGGAGCTTTGGTGGGCTTGTATGCCAACTTGGCCGACAGCGCTTTCCACAAGTTACCCATGCTGCGTGTGGGTCGCACCGACAGCCGAGGCCACTTCGTCATCAAGGGTGTGGCGCCGGGCACATATCGTTGCTATGCGTTGGAAGACGCCGATGGCAACTATATGTACAGCCAAAAGAGCGAAATGCTGGCTTTCAACCACGATCTGATTGTTCCGAGCTCAAAGCCTGATATCCGTCAAGATACCCTCTGGACCGACTCGCTCCATATAAACGCGATCAACAGAGTGTCTTATACCCATTTCCTACCCGACGACATCACGCTCCGGGCGTTCCATTCGATTTTGACCGACCGTTATCTGATCAAGAGCGAACGTGCCGAGGCCGATCACTTTACGTTATATTTCAGTTATGGCAATCCGCAGTTGCCCGTGATCAAGGGGCTTAACTTTGACGAGCACAACGCTTTTGTCATGGAGGCGACGGCAAAGAAAGACACGCTGACCTATTGGCTGCGCGATACGGCACTCGTCAATCAGGACACTTTGCGTATAGAATTGTCTTATCTCATGACCGACAGTCTGGGGCAGTTGGCCCAACAGGTTGACACGCTCGAGCTGTTGTCAAAGCAACCCTATGCCCGGCGGATGAAAGCCGCGCAGAAAGAGTTTGAGAAATGGAAAAAAGGGGAGGAGAAAAAGAAGAAGCGAGGTGAGCGCTATGACAGCATTATGCCGCCGAAATCTTTGAAATTGCAGTTAGACGTGCCGCCGCAACTCGATCCCGACCGCAATCTGTATTTTCATTCCGACGTTCCGTTGGCCCGAATCGATACGTCCCGAATCCATCTTTACGCGAAGCACGACTCGCTATGGTATCAGGCCCGTTATGAGCTGACACGCAAGTTGGGATCTGATGACAGCCTGTCGATGGGCGATAGTCTGGTTCATGCCCGCCATCTGATGTTGCGGGCCGAATGGAAACCCGGTATAGAATATAGTCTGGAGCTTGACACGATAGCCTTTACCGACATGTATGGCAAAGTGACGAATCCCGTCAAGATGGGATTTAAGGTTAATAACAATGATGTGTATGGTACGCTGCTGATAACGATTGTCAACATGAAGGGCAAGCACCTGTTGTTACAATTACTCGACAGTTCGGGCAAACCGGTGAAAGAAGTGACGACTGATGACGGCCAGGCCGAATTTTTCTATCTGAAAGAAGCCGGGTATTACTTGCGCATGGTGGTTGACGATAACCGCAACGGGCGCTGGGACACCGGTGATTTCGACCAAGATCGGCAGCCCGAAGAGGTTTATTACTATCCTGACGAAATCAATATCAAGGCCAAATGGGATATCAACGAGACGTGGAATCCCAAGGCTAAGCGGCTCTTTGAGCAGAAACCGGGTAAGTTGGTGAAGCAGAAAGCCGAAAAACAGAAAAGGATTATGAACAGAAACGCGCGGCGTGCGGCCCAAATGGGGATAGAATATCTTAAGAAAAACATGTAGGGCCGGGCGCGAGAAGGCGTAAAAACGAAGAAGAAAGGAAAATATAGATGAAACAAATACGTAGTTGGGCTATCGCCCTGTTGGTCATGTTGACCGGAAACGCGGCGGCTCAATGTTCGTTCCGCAATACGGCGTTCTCGTCGGGTGAGTTTCTGTCGTACAATTTATACTACAACTGGAAATTTGTCTGGGTGAAAGCCGGTTTTGCTTCGATGTCGACCGTGCAGAGTCGTTACAACGGAATGCCGGCCTATAGGGCCAGTCTCACGACCCGAGGCAACAATAAGGTAGATGATTTTTTTATATTGCGCGACACGTTGTTGTGCTATAACACCCTTGACCTGGCTCCGCTCTATTATCGTAAGGGCGCGCATGAGGGTAGCCGCTACACGGTGGATGAGGTGTTTTATACTTATCCCAACGGGAATTGCCATGTACGCCAGCACCGCCAGCACAGTAACGGCACCCATTCGTGGGAACAGCATTCTTACACGGACTGCATTTACGATATGATGAGCATTTTTCTGCGGGCCCGTTCTTTCAATCCTGAGGGATGGAAAAAGGGCAATACGGTTAACTTTCCGATTGCCGACGGCAACGGTCGAACGCCTGCCTGTCTGGTCTATAACGGCAAGAAGGTGGTCAAGGCAGATGACAACAACAAGTATCGCTGCCTGCATTTGTCGTATACGGAGTTGGATGACGGCAAGTATAAGCGCATCGTTGACTTCTATGTGACCGACGACAACAACCATGTGCCCGTGCGACTGGACATGTTTCTCAAGTTCGGCTCGGCCAAAGCATTCCTTGTCGGTATGAAAGGACTGCGCAATCCGGTGAAATCGCTGGTAAAATAAGAATATGAAGAAAGCCTGATTGAGTGTTGATTCAATCAGGCTTTCTTCATATTTATGTAGCTTTACTAATCCATTAAGTTCACGGTAAGCTCGGCCGGGAAGGCATAGCGCGGGTCGTTGCGCTCATAGAGGGTCTTGCGCAATGTTTGTGCGGAACGACGCAACTTGCCCTTGAAGACAGTCTTGCCTTTGAAACGGACAATGACTTTGCGGTCCAGATTGACGAGTTCGTCGTTCAGCCCGAAGGTCAGTCGCCGATATTCGCACTGCGAAATGTCGATAACGTTGTCGTGTACTTCTAATCTGACCGTCTTGCCGGGCAGCAATTCTTTCTTTGAAACGGTAATCCAGTAGAACGACGGACGTCGAACGTCTTCCTGTCGCCACACGATCTTGCGTGGATAAGGGTTGCGGGTGTAGCGTGCCATCCAACTGACAGCGGCCGTGTCTACACGATCCATCCAGTGACCTTTGTCCTCCACGATGTGTGTTTCGTGGATATAGCCCTCGCTGTCAGCCTTTTGGAGCGAGTCCATCTGCTCGCCGCGTTGCTTGTCGAGCTTGTTTCGGTCGTAGGCGGCGTCCTCTGCGCCACACCAGATCATGAAAGGTGTGTTGCGAAGGTTCACCAACGATACGTCGCCGGGGTGGCCTGCCATCATGGAAGCGGCAGCCCAGAAGTCGGCCATGCGTGGTGCCATGCGCCAGACACCGTCGCCGCCGGCCGAATAACCCATGAGATAAACGCGGTCGGGGTTGATATTGGCTTGGCCCATACACATCTGGATGATGGACTCGTAGAACTTATCGAGCTTCGGTTTGCACCACATGTTCCAAGCGTCGTAGGGCGCACGCGGCACGAAATACAAGCTGTTGGCCGGCTTATAAAGATATTTCTGATTGTCAAACTGCCGGTCGTTCACCTCGGAAGGTACCGTTCCACCTCCGTGCAGCGAGATATAGAGGTTGTAACCGTCTGCCGGTTGCTCGCCGTAAAAGGTCGTCCAGAAAGGCATTTTGAGACTGTCGATGGTGATGACGCGTTGATCCCAAGCCTTTTGATATTGCTTTTTCTTCGCCGCTTTCCATACTTTTACGATAGAAGCGAGACTATCCTGCGTGGCTTGCGCGGTGAGATGGTTGGCTGCCTTTAGTCCTGTTGCGGAACAAACGAGGCAAAGCAAGCTGATAATATATTTCTTCATTGTACGTTATTACTTTCCTTTATTGGTCATGATATTGAGAACCATGTCGTCGGTAGAGCACATGGCTTCCTTGCCAATGCTGGTAAGATTGTGGATGGATTGGTCTACATCCTCGTCGATGATGCCCTCTGCCGCCGTCACATGCTTGCCTTCCATGGCCAAAAGGGCAGAGAGGAGGGCCGTGCTGACGCCCGATGAGATCTTCAGAGCGCAGCTGGGCTTGGCGCCATCGCAGATCATACCGGTCAGATTGGCTATCATGTTCTTCACGGCGTGGCACACGTGGGCGTAATCGCCACCCATCAGATAGGTGATACCGCAGCTACTGCCGATACTCGCGACCACACAACCGCAGAGTGCCGACAGTTTGCCGAGGCTTTGCTTGATGTAAATGGCCGTGAGATGGCTGAGCGTGAGGGCCCGGATGAGTTCTTCTTCCGTGTTCTCGTTCTCCTGTGCGTAGACTGCTACGGGGTTGGTGGCACAAATCCCTTGGTTGCCGGAGCCACTGTTGCTCATGACCGGAATCATGGCACCGCCCATGCGGGCGTCGCAGGCCGAAGCTGTCTTGGAGATTATGTGCGAAAAAATGCTGTTGCCAAAGATGCCGCGGCCGAGCGGACGATCCATCGTCTTGCCTAAACTGTGACCATAATTGCCTTTGATACTTTCTTCGGCAGCTTTCAGATTATAGTCTTTTGTCTTCAGAATGAAGTCGAGTTCTTCAACAGGTGTTGTCATGGCATAGTCCCAAACCGTGTGAAGGTCGAGCTTAATCTCTTCTTCTGCCTGTTCGCTACATGAGCAGGCGCGCTTGTCGAGCAGCACTGTGGCATTGCGTTCCTCATACACGAAGTTGGTATGACCACCCGCAATAATGGCTTTAGACGTATCATTGCCGGCCTGACAGATGATTTCTACATAGAGCTTCTCTGTGATATCCTCTTTGAGTTGGATATCAATATGCTTGCCATCGATATAGCGTTTGCCTTCTTCCAAGGTATCGGGTGTCAGGTCTTTCAGCACTTCTAATTGGTATTCTGACTTACCAATCAGGGCGCCGAGCGCAATGGCAATGGGAAGACCGATCATCCCCGTGCCGGGAATACCTACGCCCATGGCGTTTTTAAGGATGTTGGCACTGAGCAATGCCGTAATCTTTTCGGGACGGGCACACAGGTTTTCCGTAGCTCTTGCCGTACAGAGAGCCACTGCCATCGGCTCTGTACAGCCTACGGCAGGGACTACTTCTTTCCGGATAAGCGCTAAAATACGTTCACGATTGTTCTTGTCAACCATACGTTTGAATTATTTTGAACGATAAGCAGAAAGCCCCTTATCTAAGAATTGCAGATATTCGGGGACGTCTTCCTTATAAGAATGGCTGGCAGTAAGCGGATTACCGTCGCTGTCGACAGCCACGTAGAATGGCTGGGCATTAGCGCCGAACTTATAACTTTGCAGATAGCTCCACTTGTCGCCGATGGTTCTCAGCGTGCGTTCCTGTCCGTTGACCGTTACCTGTATCGGTTCGGGCAACTTGGTCTTGTCGTCTACGAAGAGCGAAATCAATACATAGTCTTTCGTCAGCTTATCGGCCACCTTCGGATCGGTCCATACCGATGCCTCCATCTTACGGCAGTTGACGCAGCCAAAGCCCGTGAAGTCAATCAAAACAGGCTTACCCAGTGCTTTCGCAGCGGCCATACCTTCTTCGTAATTGGTGTATTTGGCTTCCACAACCTTAGTGTTGAGGTTGAAATCCTGTGTGTTCATAGGTGGCGCAAAGGCACTGACAGCCTTGCACGGTGCACCCCACAGACCGGGAATCATGTAAATCGCGAAGGCAACGGAGCAAAGTCCCATCATGATACTGGCCACAGGCATGGGCTTATTGATGTCGCCACCGATTTCATCGCTTTGGAATTTGAGCCATCCGATGAAGTAACAACCCAGCGCAAAGAAAATAACAATCCAAAGACTAAGGAACACTTCGCGATCCATCAGGTGCCAGCCGTAGGCTAAGTCGGCTACGCTGAAGAACTTCAAAGCAAAAGCCAATTCGATAAAACCAAGCACAATCTTAATCTGGTTCATCCAAGCACCGCTCTTGGGGCTCTTCTTCATGAGCGTCGGGAACATGGCAAACAGTGTGAACGGTATGGCTAAAGCCAGCGCAAAACCGAACATTCCGACTGCCGGACCTACCCAGTTGCCCGAAGTAACGGTCTCAACAAGCAACAGGCCGATGATAGGCGCCGTGCAAGAGAAGCTCACCAATACCAAGGTGAAGGCCATCAGGAAGATGGAAAGCAGTCCTGTGGCATTGCTGGCCTTGGAGTCTACGGAGTTGGCCCAGCTGTCCGGCAACTTGATTTCAAACCAACCGAAGAAGCTGACCGCAAAAACAACGAGCAAAAGGAAGAGGAATATGTTGAACACCGCATTGGTAGAAAGGGCGTTGAGCGTACTGGGACCGAAGATGGCGGTAACGAGTAAGCCCAGTCCAAGGTAGATAACAATGATACTGATACCATAAGTAATGGCATCCTTGATACCCTTCTTACGATCTTCTTTGGCACGTTTCAGGAAGAAACTCACCGTCATGGGGATGATAGGCCAGATACAAGGCATGACCAAAGCCAAGAGACCGCCGATCAATCCCATAAAAAAGATGTAGAGAACACCATGTCCGGCCAAGTCGTTATTGCCTCCAAACTGTTGGAGTTGCTGAATAACGGGGCGCCACAAGATGTCCTTGTCCGAATCGGCAAGGGAAGTCGAAGCTACCGAATCGGTCTTGGCCAAGCTGTCAGCCTGCTGTTTGGTTGAGTTGTCAGTCTGTAATTCAGTCTGCTCTTCCTTGCTTGCGACTTCGTCTTTCTTTGTCTTATCATCGGCTTTGGCTGCCTTCTCGTCAGCTTTTTCGGCTTTTGTTTCCGTGGCAACAGCCGGTGACGCACCGCTCTGGCTGAACTCTACGTAGGTAGGTGGCATGCAACTTTGGTCGTCGCAGGCACCATATTCCAGATAACCTTCAATCTTATAGTTGGGCTTTGTGAACTTAACCTTCTGAACAAATGTCACGTTATTCTCGAAATAGCGGAGCTGCATGTCGAAGAGAGGGTCGTGTTTAGAAATCTCTTTGCCATGCGGCGTGAGCTTACCGACAAGTTCCGCGCCTTCAATCTTAGAGATAGTGAACGTAGCGGAGGTAGGTCCTCCACTGGGAAGATTCGTCGAATAGACGTGCCATTTGGGTTCAATTTTACCGCTGAAGACGATTTCCGCGATGGCGGACTTATCCATCTTGAGCTGCGTAGTGAACCGCACAGGGGTTTTTGTTTGTGCATTAGCCAAGATTGCGACCATGAGCAATAAGGCCAGAGTCATTGCTTTCTTCATATTGTTTAGATTCTCATTGATTAAAAAATGCGTTGTTTAATATCTCTTTATAATTTATATTACGTTGCAATGGCAGGTTAGGGTAACGAAACCCTCCTCTTTTTTATAATATTTAACCACAAACTATGCTAAAGGTTACCGCCGAAGGCCATACGAATGTACATTGAACATGTATTTTTTATTTAGCTTTCATTTTTTGCAATAGTTTCTCCACGTCCGGTTTTCTGGGCATGTGGCAATATCCCGAAGGGTTTTTGTCGAGATAATCCTGATGATATTCTTCGGCGGTATAGAAGTTTTTGAGGGGTTTCACCTCTACCACGATGGGCTTCGACAGTTGCTTCTGCTGTTCCTCCATGACGCGACGGATGACCGGCAGGTCAGCGTTGTCGGTGTAGTAGATGCCCGTGCGGTATTGTGTGCCACGGTCGTTGCCCTGTTGGTTGAGCAATGTGGGGTCGATGGCCATGAAGTATAGGTTGAGCAGAAACTCAAGACTGACGGTCGAAGGGTCATAACTGATGTGCACGGCCTCGGCAAACAGCGTGTTGCCGGTGCACACTTCCTCATACGTAGGGTGCTTCGTAATGCCGTTGGCATAGCCCACTTCAGTGGTTTTTACGCCTTCCACCTGCTTGAAATAATGTTCCGTGCCCCAGAAACATCCGGCAGCCAAGTAAATTTCTTTCATCGCGATATGCTTTTTAGTCAATAATTTCAGATAAGCGCCGTAGCCTTCGGCTTCCATTTTCTCCTGTGGCACGAAGCGCAACGAAGCGCTATTGATGCAATAGCGTTGTCCGCCTTGCTCTTTAGGGCCGTCGTTGAAGACGTGTCCCAGATGGGCGCCACCCACACGGCTGCGCACCTCGGTTCTTACCATGCCGTGCGAACGATCGGTAAGTTTCTCTAAGAGTCCGTCGTCGATGGGTTTTGAGAAAGCGGGCCAGCCACATCCCGAGTCGAATTTGTCGGTCGAGACAAAGAGCGGTTGCCCTGTGGTGATGTCGACATAGATTCCAGGCTTAAACTCCCGGTCGTAGGCGTTGCTGAAAGGACGCTCGGTGGCGGCGTGCTGGGTCACTTCATACTGTTCCGGAGTTAGGTTTTTGCGCAGCCAATCTTCGTCGGGTTTAGCGTAACGGGTGGTGTCGTCGATGTTCATTGCGATTTTATTCTCTTGTGTATTGCTCATTTGTCCGTTGGAACGGCAGGCTGACAGAAGCAGTGCCATGACCATAAATATAGTGTAAATGCATTTCATGTGAAACGTGTTTTAATACGACTGCGACCTGTACTTACGCAGTGGTCGGGCTGTCGTGATGATTAAATACTCTGTTGCATGTGCTGGAGCTTCAGCATCTCCGAAGGAACCGAGGCGCGAATGCGGTCGAGCAACTGCTGAAGCAGCGTGATACGGATGAAATGGGGTGAAGTCATCAGCACGATTTCGCGCGTGGGGATGGGGATGGCGAACGGACGAATCAAGGTTTTCTGCTCGTTGCTGAGCTGGGGGATGGCCAGTTGCGGTATAAACGTGATGCCCGAACCGTGTTCTACGATGCGCATGAACGTTTCGATACTGCCCAAATGGTAGGTGCGTTTGCTGCGGGCGGCCGCCTTGAGTTCGCAGAACTTCACCAGTTGGTCGCGAAAGCAGTGGCCCTCGTCGAGCAACCACAGCTGCTGACCATTGAGATCGGTCGACTTAATGTGCTCTTTTTGGTAGAGCGGGCAGTTTTGCGACACGTATCCGTAGTACTGTTCGTAGAAAAGCGTTTCACAAGACATCTCTTCCAGTCCATCTATCCGTGCTAAAATGCCGGCGTCGATGTCGCCATGGCGTATGGCTCGCTTCATGTCTTCGGTCTTTAGCTCCATTATCTGAATATCTACGTCGCGCCAATCGTTCATCAGTTGCGGCAAGAAACGGGGTATCAGGTAGGGCGCAATGGTAGGTAATATACCGATGGTAATGCTGCCTGTCAGCGAATGTTTCTCTTCCTCAACCGTTTCTTTCAGCCTTTTGGCCCTTCTGAGTATGTTCCATGCCTGCTCAATCACTTTCATTCCGGCCTTCGTGGGCTGAATAGGTTGGCGCTTGCGGTCGAAGAGTTTCATGCCTAACTCTTCCTCTAAGCGCTGAATCATCGAACTGAGCGTGGGTTGGGTAACGTTACAATAGTCGGCAGCTTTGGCAAAATGCTTGAAGCGATAAACTGCCATTACGTATTCGAGTTGCTGTAATGTCATGGTCGTATTTAGATATCTATATGGCAAAGATAGTTATTTTCCGCGAAAAACCGTCGTTCTGTCGCTCAGAAAGAGAAAACAATGGTTCTTTGTTCTACTTTTAGCAGTCTAAGTATATAAGGATAAAGAGTCCTTATTATCGGTCGTGGGTTATCATTCTGTTTTCCTTACGGTTCCCTTTTTCCATAGATAAACGCCCAAAGCCACGAACACTACCAAGATAGAAATCATCTGAAAGACATATTTGTCGGGCTCTACCCAAAACTCTTGGAAGAAATTCATTCTGCCCAAAATCTCCACGGGCGTCCAGAATATGATGACAGTGGCGATTGCCATGCGGATATTGGCTCCCCAAGCCGCGAGTTTCAGTTCTCGTTTGAACATGAATATCGCTCCCACGAAGCAGCCCAGACCTACAAGGAACGTGACGGGATGGTGGTCGCCGAGGAAGTTCTTGTCGTAGCAGAACATCAGCAACAGGTACATCGCCCATAGAATCATATTGATTTCCATGAAAGTGACGATGCTCGTATGGCGGGTCATGGGCCGTGTGACGATGACGCGCCGCTTGTCCTTAAAGCACACTTTCTGTATCCACGTGATGAAGTCGCACCCGTTTTTCGTACTGAAGACGTACATCACCATCGTCATCATCCACATGCCGAACGAGGCCGGCATGATGAGATATTCGGGCTTGGTGACGACAACGCCATTCTCTATCTCGGGTTGCACACCATAGCGGCGGGCGTAATAGAGGAACAGAAATTCCACCCAGCCCGTCCAGAAGAGCAGTCCGCCAAACAAGCCCCACAGCGTCTGCCTCGTGTCGCCTTTGACGAACACGCCTGTCACGACCATGACCAGTCCTGCCAGTCCCAGCATGAAGCCGGCGACGTGCATCGCCCCTTCGCTCATGAATTTCTCCATGACAATCATCAGCGCGTGTCCCAACGGCATGGCAAACAACACGAGGAGGAAGGACGCGATGGTTTTTCCCCAATGATTCTTTTCGGTTTTCGTTTCCATTGTCTTATTTCAATTCGTCACAATAATAGCTCATTTGCTACGGACAAAGATAGCAAAATAATAGACAACCGATGTCTCATTTCTTTCTTTTTCAACGCTTTTCGGTCTTTTTTCTTATAAGGAATGAAAATAATGCGGTTTTTGTTGCAAGGTTTCCGGCGGCGCGTCGTTTATCGAGTATAAAACGATTATTAAATGATTGATTTTATCATGAAACGAATTCATTTCTTCCTTTCCATGCTGCTGTTGCTCGGTGCGCTGACGCTGACGTCCTGTCATGACGACGACGGGCTTTATTTCACGCTTGACGAGGTGATCGGCGATATCTCGACGGGCAAGCAGACGCGCTTGGTGGACAACACGATCAAGGTATATACCACCGAGGAGAGCGGTGTCAATGTCCAAGGAGCTTCGGGCGCCATCACGGCAGTGTCGTCGGATGAGCGCGTGGCTACGGTCCGTTGTCTGAACGATCAGCCCAAGCGAGTGGTGGTGAAAGGTGTCAAAGGCGGTTCTGCCCGTATCATCGTGACCGACGCCGAAGGCCATTCGGCCTTTTTCATGGTCGTAGCCGACGACGTGGAGAAAGCCTGGGGGACACAAACGATCATCATGACATACGACGAAGTGCGATGCCGGGTCGAAGGCGTGAACCGTGAAGATTCGCTGGCCATCGTCAAGGACGCACGAGCGCGTTTCGCCGAGTTGAAATACGTCATCAAAAGGCGGGCGTATGTGCCGTCGGAGGCCCATCGCATGTATATCTACGACAAGGCAGACAAATTGTTGGAGATGTACGCTGTCGTCTGGAACAAGTCTATGCAGGATGATACCGTTGTCTTTCAGTTCACGCTGTTTAGCAATGACGTGGAAACTCCGGTGGAAAATCTGAGCGTCGGTCCGCAGTTTGGGCTGGAGCGCAGCGTAGGTCGCTTTTACCAAAAGCAATATCCCAAGCTGAAGAAAGTGACCATACGCCAGTCTGTCAAGTTCGTGAAGATTTAACCCTAACGGCTTGGCGTCATCATGAACCTTTACCTACCGTTGCACGAGCGTGTAGCGGGATTGACACTATAATTGTAACGCGACTCCCGGAAGACCGCTCTATGGTCTTTCGGGAGTTATTTTTCTTACGCTGTTTTTTGACATAAATTCAAAATACCACTTTGAGCTTTTAGCACAAAGTTATAAATTATATTTTGAATTTTGAGTCTTTCTGGTGTAAAAAGAAAAATATGTTCTTATGTCTTTATGTCAAAAAAAACATAAGAAACCTACCCCGGCCCTCCCAAAGGGCTACTCTTTATACACATCTCTGTTTAACAAAAAACTCTTTAAAAAATAGCGTATGCTATAAACAGAATTTAAGTAAGATAATCTCGAAAAGTCAATGATTTCAACATCAAACAACAGAGTTCTTATCACAAATTTTAAGTTAATCGAGATGTGTATAAAGAGTAGCCCAAAGGGAGGGAGAACTAACTGAAGAGTGTGGAGTGTGAAATGTAGACAGCTTACTTTTCACACTCCACATTTTACATTTCCCACTTCCCATTTCCCACTTCCCACTTAGCTTTATGTCTTTCTTGGCCGCTTGCGGCCCTTATGTCTTTGTTCCCCGCTGACTGAAAAATATGTCTTTATGTCTTTATGTCAAAAAACTGCAATGAGAAAAACATGTCCTTATGTCTTTATGTCGAAAACCATGCTTGAAAATGTTGTGCTTTTGTAAATATTCCATCCCTAATTTTAACACTTTTGAAAAGTGGCATTTAGCGTTTAAAAGCACGTTTTACCGGTTCCGAATTGGTCCGAACGGTCTTTAATTTTCCGTTCGCTATGCTTTCGCAAGCTCAAAGCAGCCCTTTTGGTCGCCTATTGCTATGCTTTCAGCGGCTAAAAAGGCAGCTATTGAGCGGCAAAAAGCGGCAAAATAGAGGGAGAAAACAAGCTTCTGAAAGGATGGTTGAGCGCAAGGCGTTGATAACCAGCTATTTGTAAAACGCGCGAAAATCGCGTTATTTCCGGCCGCTTGCTTTCTTTTTTGAAATAACGCAAGCAGTAAACGATGTTTGTAAAATAAATTCCGAATCACCGCTAAGTCCCTTTTGGGATGAACCTCTGTATTGCCGTCGCTTCGGTGTTGGCCTTGGGCCGACGTTCTATGGCTCCCGGAGGGGAAGTTTCGGCGGCATAGCTTTGGTAGTTCGGGCAGATTGTGTTATTTTTGCAGCATGATGAAAACAATCAATGCATTACAGGACGAAGTCATTGAGGAATTTAATGACTTCGAGGATTGGATGGATAAGTACCAAATGCTCATCGATTTGGGAAACGAATTGGAACCATTGGATGATAAATACAAAACAGAGCAGAACCTGATTGATGGTTGTCAGAGCCGTGTATGGGTGCAATGCGATGTTGTTGATGGCCATTTGGTGTTTACGGCAGAGAGCGACGCGCTCATCGTAAAGGGCATTATAGCCTTACTTATCCGTGTAGTCAGCGGGCATACGCCGCAGGAAATCCTCGATGCCGACCTTTATTTCATCGACCGTATAGGCCTGCGCGACCATTTGTCGCCCACCCGTAGCAATGGCTTATTAGCCATGGTGAAGCGTATCAAGGCCTATGCGCTGGTGTATTCTTCCAACTAAAGATGCGCAAACTCAAAACTATTGAAATGAACCGGCTTTCCGTTGAAGAGTTCAAGGAAGCCCGGAAGCTGCCGCTCATCGTTGTTCTTGACGATGTGAGGAGCCTGTATAATGTGGGCAGTGTGTTTCGTTCGGCCGACGCTTTTCGTGTAGAGGCCATTTATCTCTGCGGAATCACGGCCACACCGCCCCATCCCGAGATTCACAAGACGGCTCTCGGAGGCGAGGATAGCGTAGACTGGCGATACTTCGAGACGGCTGAAGAGGCCGTCGAACAGCTCCATCGCGACGGTTATTTTGTGTATAGTATCGAACAAGTTCAAGGTTCTACGAAGCTGCAAGACCTGAAACTGAATGCTTCGCAGTCACCGATGACCTCGCAAACCGCCATCATCTTCGGCAACGAAGTGAAAGGCGTGAAGCAAAGCGTGGTCGATATGAGCGACGGATGTCTCGAGATTCCGCAGTTCGGAACCAAGCACAGTCTTAATGTCAGCGTCACGGCCGGTATCGTTATCTGGGAGTTTGCCCGCCGGCTGCTGACGGACAACGCGGCTTCGGAATAGCCTGCCATGCGGCGGTTTCGGCCCCGCGTGCCTTGTTTTTCACCATATTTCCATTACCTTTGCAAATCATTATCAATCATCCGCTTATGGAACAGACTTTATTTATATATAACACGCTCAATCGTCGCAAGGAAAAGTTCGTGCCGTTGCACGCGCCCAACGTGGGTATGTATGTATGCGGACCTACTGTCTACGGCGATCCGCACCTGGGACACGCCCGTCCCGCCATCACGTTCGACCTTCTCTTTCGCTATCTGAAGCACTTAGGTTATAAGGTGCGCTACGTGCGCAATATCACCGATGTGGGCCATTTGGAGCACGACGCCGACGAGGGCGACGACAAAATCGAGAAAAAGGCGCGGCTGGAACAGCTTGAGCCGATGGAGATAGCCCAGCACTACACCAACCGTTACCACCAGGCCATGGACGCGCTCAACGTGCTTCCGCCTTCCATCGAGCCGCATGCCACGGGCCATATCATCGAGCAGGAAGAACTGGTCGGCCGGATTCTGACCAACGGTTATGCCTATGAGAGCAACGGCAGCGTGTATTTCGACATCGAAAAATATAACAAGGATTATCAATACGGCATTCTCTCGGGCCGCAGCTTGGAAAACCTCATCAACGAAAGTCGCTCGTTGGCCGGCGTGGGTGAGAAGCGTCACCAGGCCGACTTCGCCCTTTGGAAGAAGGCTCAGCCCGAACATATCATGCGTTGGCCCAGCCCCTGGAGCGTGGGGTTCCCCGGTTGGCACTGCGAGTGCACGGCAATGGGGCGCAAATACTTAGGCTCCCACTTCGATATTCATGGCGGAGGCATGGACTTAGTGTTCCCTCATCACGAGTGCGAGATAGCCCAAGCCGTGGCCAGTCAGGGCGATCAGATGGTGCGTTATTGGATGCACAACAACATGATTACCATCAACGGACAGAAGATGGGTAAATCGTTGGGCAACTTCATTACGTTGGAGCAGTTCTTTACGGGCAGTCATGCCGGCTTGGAACAGGCTTATAGCCCCATGACCATTCGTTTCTTCATCCTCTCCGCCCACTATCGCAGCACCGTAGACTTCTCCAACGACGCCCTCAAAGCAAGCGAGAAAGGATTGGAACGCCTGATGACCGGACTGGGAAATCTGGCTCGCGTGCCCGTATCGGATAAGTGCGACGCTCAAACAGAGCTGTTTGTGAAGCAGCTGCGCCAGCGTTGTTACGACGCGATGAACGACGATTTCCAAACCCAACTCGTCATTAGCTACCTCTTCGAAGGCTGCCATGTCATCAATACGCTGCTCGATCATACAACACAGATTTGTGCCGACAGCCTGAAAGAACTGACCGAAACGATGCAACTCTTCGCTTTCGAGTTGTTGGGGCTGCGGAGTGAGCAGGCAGACAACAACGAAGAGCGCGAGGAAGCTTACGGAAAGGTTGTCGATATGGTGCTCGACCTGCGCGCCAAGGCCAAAGCCGAGAAGAACTGGGCCGTGAGCGACCAGATACGCGACGCCCTGGCTGACGCCGGATTTGAGGTGAAAGACACCAAGGACGGCGTCACTTGGCGACTGAACCGATAGAAAACGAAAAGACAAATACGGAAAAATCCCGACTCGTTTGACGATGAGTCGGGACTTTTCGTATGTCAGAAGTTAATGCCTACGGTCAGGTTGAAACAGCCGTTGCGGGTCTCGTCGAAGTTGTCTTTGCCCACATTGGCCAGTCCGATGTCGTAGCCGGCCTCCAGATACAGCTGTTGGAACGAGGCTCCCACGCCCAGTTTCAAGCCTCCGTCGAAGCGGTTGAAAGTGTCGTCGTAGTCATCGTCGAAACTGTTGTAGGCCGCACGGTGATTGTAATCCTTGATTTTGCCGCCTACGCCGCAGGCTAAGTAGCCGCCCACAAAAGGCTCGATAGTGATGTCGCGGTCGGCCCGGTACTTGTATTTCAGCACCAGCGGAACCTCGAGATAATTGAGCGAGTAGGTAAACTTTTCGTTGTTATACGTGCTTTTGCCACCTTTCTCCGTGTAGTAGGGTCCCGATTCCAAGAAGAGCGGTGCACGATAGGAAACGGGCGCGCCGATGGCCAGTCCGATGTTCAGTCCCGTTGAGGCCTTGTTGGAGTCGAACAGAGGCGAGTCGGAGCTGACGGTCGATACGCCCAAGCCAAGCCTGAAGCCGCCATATACGGTACTGTTGCTTTGGCGGGCATGATAATTACGGTAATAACCGGTCCGACGTGGAACTTCGCGTGGGTGCGCAAGGCCAACGTGATGATCGACCGCATTACGCGTCTGATGTCCGACGTGCTTACCGACGCGCAATATAGGCACTGGATGGGCGTCGGACGCTTCTTCAGAGGTCTGGAATATGCCCGACTGGTCAATGTCTTCGGCAACGTACCGTATTACGACCATGAGGTTAAGAACACGGAGAAAGACGAGCTTTACAAAGACCGCACCCCTCGCAACGAGGTGATGGACTCGGTGTATAACGACTTTAAGTATGCCATGAGCAACGTGAGGCTCGACGACGGACGGCAAAACGTGGACCGTTATGTCGTGGCGTCGTTCGTGTCGCGTTGGGCCTTGTTCGAGGCTTGTTGGCAAAAATACCACTATACGAACGACGAACGTGCCCGCAAGTTCTTCATGTTGGCCATCGAAGCGGCCGAGTTGGTGATGAACAGCGGAAAATACGATATCGTAACCGACTTCAGAACGCTCTTCGGATCGACCGATCTTACCGCTTCAAAAGATTGCATACTCTATCGTAAATACGATGCCGCGCAAGGCATCACCCATTGTGTGGCTTCCTATTGTAATATGAATTCGCCCAACGACATAGGGCCGAACCTCGACCTCATCAAGGCTTTTATCTGTACGGATGGCAAAGACTGGCAGACGTCCGCGTTGGCGACGGCCAAGGATTTCACGTTGTCCAATCTCATTCGTACACGTGATCCGCGGTTTGAAGCGAGCTTTTACGGCGAGCCGACAATGATGGCGAAAAGCTGCGCGCTGTATGTCACGAAATTCATACCGCGTAGCGCGCTCGATTATATTCAAAGCGGAGGGTCGCCCGCGCCCGAATTTCAAGGCGACAAGAATGTCACGGGATATCCGGTCATGCGCTATGCCGAAGTGTTGCTCAACTGGATAGAAGCCAAAGCGGAATATGCCACGCTTGGCGGACCGGCCGTAACCCAGGCCGATATTGACAAATCGGTCAACAAAATCCGCCAACGCCCGCTCGACCAGGTGGCAAAGGACAAAGGCGTGAAGCAAACGGCGCCGATGGATTTGGCCAATCTGAATGCCGATCCCAAAAGAGATGCCGACGTACCGGCATTGATATGGGAGATACGGCGAGAACGGAGAATGGAGTTCGCTTTCGAGTTCTCGCGTATCATCGACCTCAGACGATGGAAGAAACTCGGGTATATGGACACCGATGCCAATCCCGACCTGCTCATAGGAACGTGGGTCAACTTCCCAACGGAGCTGAGCAGCGAGCTGAAAGCGGAAAACAAAGGAAAGCATCGGGTGAAGGACGCGGCGGGAAACCTCGTCGTCTACGATGGAACCAACGGCGCAAAAATGGTAGGTTTTTTCTATCCGCTTGAGAATTTAGGCCGATTCAAATTCTTGGACGTACCCAATGTAAATCCTTATCTCTCGCCAATCGGCGTCAACGAAATCAAGGAATACGAAAAAAGAGGCTATCATCTGACCCAGACAGAAGGCTGGCCGCAAACGAACGAATGAAAACCGCTTAAAAAGACAAAGTTATGTACAAGCTGAAATATATGGCATTTGCAGCCGTCGCCCTGAGTTGCTGCGGCTTGGCGGCGTGTGGAGACTCCTATCCGGAGAGCCACGTGGACCCTTACGACACCGATTTGCTGTCGATAAAGATTGTAAACGCCGGTCCTGCCCAGAACGAAACGTTGACGGGAACAATAGACGAGGAGAACAAAATGGTCAACTTCCCGCGGCTTGACCCGGCCAGCAACTTCGCCGCCATCAAGATAGAGGCGGAGGTTTCGGCAGGAGCCACCGTACAGAAGACGGAATACGACTTCTCGATGGATGTGGAAGACACCTATAAAACACTTGTGTTAAGAGTCAGCAACCATCATCGATATAAAGATTATTTCATCAGGGTGAGAAAGCATGTCGATGTATATGGCGCTGATTTTAACAACGTGAAAGTCGCTAACTTTACAGGCGACAACAGCTATCCCGACTACACCAGCTCGCTTACACGCTGTGCCGACTTCGACGGTACGCACGTATTGGTCGTTACGCGTAGCGCCACACGCCCCCATCTGCTGAAGGTGGCAGACCTGCGGGAGAACAAGATTGCCCCCATTCCGCTTGATCTCACGGATGTAAGCGGCGGAACTTTCGCCTATAACATGGGTGCTTTGGCCAACGGACACGTGTATGTCGCGTCGCTGTCGGGCTCAAAAGCGTCGCCGTTGAAAATCTATTATTGGGACACCCCGAAGTCCAAACCGGAGGTGATAGCGAATATCAATGTCGGAAGCATACCCGGAACGGGCGCACGCCATGGCGACAACATGTCGCTCAACATCGATAAAAACGGTAACGGATACATCTTTTTCGGAGATAACGGTTCGACGGAGATTCTTCGATTCACCGTAACCGGACATAAAACCATTGATACTCCGACGATCCTTCCCTCCAATTCGGGTATGACAAGCAGCATGGGAATGTATCGCATTGAAGACACGTCACAGTACCTTTTGGGCGGTTTGCGTTTCCCCGTGGCCCTTACCGACGAGATGGGCAGCGTGAAGTATCAGCTGAACAAAGACCATATCGCGGCCGAATCCGTGGCCGCACGCATCTTCACCTTCAACAAAGCGCGTTATCTGATGACATGTACGGTGGGCTATGGCAGCGGTTCCAAGGTTACGCCTACACTGAATTTATACGACATTACAAAAGGTGGCACGGTGCAGGAAGCGCTCGAAAGATTTGACACGGGCGATACCCATACTCCCGTCTATAGCTTTATTCTGGGCGGAGCGTTTGTCACCGCGCCCGGCGTTAACACCAATTACTATATCGAGCGCGATGCCGCCGGCAACGACGTGAAGCTTTATCTCTTCGCCTCGCGCATCAATTCGGGATTTGTCATCTGCGAACTTCCCGCAGCGGTAGACGAAGATTGACGACGTCCTCACAGTATTCAACATAACAACGGAATCGATATGAAAACATGGAAGAAAATCGTCGTAATGCTGTGTGCCGGTCTTATCGCGGCCTGTCACGACAGCAACGATACCGACGAACCCGTAATAGAAACGCAGTTGCTGCCCAAAAAAGAACTGCGCGGCGTGTGGATGGCTACCGTATGGGGATTGGATTGGCCCCGCGGTGACTACAACACAGAAACGCAAAAGGCCAAGTATATCGAGTATATGGACTTGTTCGCCGACAATAACATCAACGCGGTCTTTGTTCAGGTGCGGGGAATGGCCGACTCATACTACGACTCGTCCTATGAGCCGTGGAGCAAGTACATCACCGGCGTGGCGGGAAAGAAGCCCGACTATGACGTCTTGCGCTTTATGATAGACGAGGCACACAAACGCGGCATCAGTTTTCACGCGTGGATCAACCCTTATCGCGTGGCCACCAGAGCTAATAATAAGGAGGAATTTCCCGAATTGGACGCTAAAATACCGGCTGCGTTGACCAAGGATTACAGCACTATCCGTGTCTACAATCCGGCCTTGCCGGAGGTGAGACAGCGCATTTACGATATTGTGAAGGATCTGATTACGAAGTATGACGTGGACGGCGTGCATCTTGACGACTATTTCTATCCGGCCTTGCCTGTCGACGAGAGCCTCAACGACAGCACCGAATACAAGACGTATGTGAAGAAAAACGCCGAAGGTAAGTATGAAGTCAGCTTGGAAGACTTCCGCCGGAATAATGTAGACCTTGCCGTAAAAGGCATCCACGACATCATTCAAGCTACGCGTCCGGAAGTGGTGTTTTCCATCAGTCCCGCCGCCAACAACGACAACAACTATAACCGGCTGTTTGCCGATGTGCTGAAATGGTCGCGTGAAGGATGGACGGAAGCCATCATACCCCAGCTCTACTTCCTGATGGGAACGGCCGAAACCAGCTTTAACCATCGGTTGCATTGGTGGTCGCAGTTCACCTACAACAACGCGCTTTTCGTGGGATATGGCGTTTACAGGTTCAGCGGCGACGCCCAGGAGGCCGCTTACAGAACATCCGGCGACCTGGCCGATCAGTTTGCTTTCGCCTCTACGATGCGGAAGGTGCAAGGCAGTGTGCTGTACAGCGCCCACAGTTTGCTTGAAAACAAAACCGATATCATGGCCGTTATTCGTGAAACATATAAGCAACCGGCCCTGTTGCCTTATTTGGGCAAGGCCAAAGCCGTACTTCCACCCGCTCCTTCGAGTTTGCGTCTCAACGGGAAGGAACTGCAATGGACAGGTCCCGCCGACGCGTATTTTGCCGTTTATCGCGGCAATGGCGCCGGTAAGGTCGCGACGTTGGTGGCCGTCACACGAGATACGAAGCAGGAATTGCCGCAGGCGGGCACTTACTTTGTAACGGCGGTCAACAAAAAGGACAACGCTGAAAGCCAGCCTTCACAAGAAATAAGCTATTGACGTTTTGGGTTCATTGCAAACTTGGCTATGTTCTCACTATTCTCTGACGATTGATTTGGATTTATCAAGCCTCTTATAAGGATAGATATTATACAAAACGCACGGCAACGAATGATTGGAGAAGCATCATTGAAGAGCCTTTTGTACTACGGTGGCGGGATTACCGCTGCGTGGTAATTTGGTTACCGGCCATGTAGTAACAGCTTTACCGCTATGTGGTAACGTGATTACCGCGCAGCGGTAATATTTGGGTAATTGCTCAACTGATTTGTGATTGCTGCTTTTCATTATTCTCTAATAGCCGATTTCCTCTATAAACAGTATAGACCACTCGTTTTTATTCTACCGGTGTAAAAATGTTTTTATATATGTTTGGGTTGAAAGTTCCACTTTTTTACGCCCATTTCCTTCATAAACTTGCGAAAGTTCGGTGTAATACATATCTTTGCATTCTATGGACAACTTTGCGGCAATCGACTTTGAAACGGCCAACAGTGAGCGTACCAGCGTATGCAGCGTAGGCATTGTGATCGTAAGAGACGGGAAGATAACGGACACGTTTTACTCGCTGATTCAGCCCGAACCCAACTATTACACGTATTGGTGTACCCGGGTTCATGGGTTGACGGCCGTAGATACCGACTGTGCGCCCGTCTTTCCCGACGTATGGCGACAGATAGCGGCGCGCATCGAAGGGCTTCCCTTGGTGGCACACAACAAGGCTTTCGACGAGAGTTGTCTGAAAGCCGTGTTCCGTTGTTATCAGATGGACTATCCCGACTATCTCTTCTTCGATACGCTCCGTGCCGCAAGGCACAGGCTTCCACACCTTCCGAATCATCAGCTCGACACCGTAGCCCGTGCCTGCGGTTGCGACATGACCAATCACCACCATGCTTTGGCCGACGCCGAGGCATGCGCACGTATAGCCATGCAGCTGCTGTAGGCGGCAGAGATTACAAAAGGGAATTGGAAAATAACAGAGAATGAAACGAAATACTTCTATATGGATTGCGGAAGCGGCGGCATTGGCCGTCGCTCCGTCACTTACGGCGAAACCGTACAAGCCGGTTAAGCCCAATATCATTTACATTATGTGCGATGATATGGGGTATGGTGACCTGGGATGTTATGGTCAGAAATATATTCTCACGCCGCATATAGATCGTATGGCCCGTGAGGGCATGCGATTCACGCAGGCCTATGCCGGCGCTCCGGTAAGCGCTCCTTCACGGGCCTGTATGATGACGGGCCAACATTCGGGGCACACGGAAGTGCGTGGCAACAAGGAGTATTGGACCGGCAGCCCATTGTTCCCCATTACCACGCCGTGGAAATAATAAAAGAAAGCAGGATGTGATTTGTGATATCTTGCTTTCATCATTCTCCAATGACCGCGATTTGGGCTCACTCGATCATTTGTGGGGCCAAGTCTGCAAGCGATGAAGTCATATAAATCTGTCAATCGTTTATGGGAGCGGGAGAGAC
>NZ_JAERMS010000037.1 GCF_017426725.1 Prevotella illustrans
TCTTTTTCAAAATAATGCCACTTTTTTGATGGTATATGTAAAGATAATTCAGGGCCGACAAATATCGATTGATCTGCTTCGTCACTTGTAAACCTGTCCCTACTAATTTTCTACTGACCCGGTGTCACCTCAAACGGAAAACAAAGGGTACGGTAAAGTACACCCTAACATTCTTTCCGTTACGGCGGGCAGGCTGCCAATGAGCCATTTTGCCGGTTACACGCAGGGCTTCCTGCTCAAAAAGTCTGCGACACTCCTGTTCTTTTTGCTTCAAGAGCGCCAACGACGTTATCTTGCCGGCGGTGAACTTGCCCAACTGCTTATATTCCTCAACTCTGATATTCTGCAACTCACCATTCTCGGCTACAATGAAACCAACCAGCACCCGCGCCTCAATGCCCACTTTCTGACAGGCCTTAGGGTATTTCACATTTGACCGCAGGAACTGCACCAGACTGCCGACTCCGCCCGGAAACTGCGGTAACGAGAGCTTATACTTCTCCAATTCACCCATGCTGTCAAGCTCCGCAAGGCGACGTTCCATCTTTCGACTGTCGACGGTGGCCAGATTTACGGTGCCGTCGGGATTGATAAGATACATCGTGGGCAGCCATTTGATGTGATAATCCTTGGATGTCTGTGTCTCTTTCCACTTCTTCAGTTCCGACAACTGAACGCCCACCAGTTTGTATTGCTCCGTAGCGCATTTCTTCCATTGAACGGAATCAGTATCGTAGGATATACCAATGAAAGACACTCCCTTGTCAAAATACTTTTCAGACATAGCTCTGACGGTAGGCATTTCACGACGGCAATCGGAACACCACGAGGCCCAGAAGTCCAAAACGACATAACCACCCATACCATCCTGCTTGAAATTGAACTTCGTTATGTTGCCCAAACCATGCAGAAGCGTAAAATCAGGAGCCGGCGTGCCCGATTTAAGCAGTTCGGTGCCATACTTGGCGTCAAGGTCTTCGGTGGTTTCCTGTGCGTAAACAGTCAGCGATAAAGCCATTAATGCGATCGTGAATAATGTTGTTTTCATCGTTATTTAAACAAAACTATTGTATTATTTTTTCTATCTTCAATGTTTGATCACAATATTGCATCACGGCGGAACGATGGGTGATAAAAATGATCGTCTTGTCGTGCGACGCCAGAATATTCTGCAGCAACTGCCGTTCGGTTGCCGGGTCGAGAGCGCTCGTTGCTTCATCAAAGAGCATGATCGAACGGTCGCGCAACAACGCACGGGCAATGGCTATACGTTGGGCCTGTCCCTCACTGAGCCCTCCGCCCTTCTCGGCACATTTCGTATCAAGTCCGTCGGGCAGCTCGTGCACAAAGTCGGCACAGCTACGGTGAAGAGCCTCATACATCTCGTCCTCGGTCGCGTTGAGCTTGCCTAAACGTAAATTGTCGCGGATCGTTCCACTCAGCAACGTGTTGCCTTGTGGCACATAAACCAGGTTGCAACGATGGCGAGGAGTGAGGTGTTGGGCGGAAAATATGGGGTGATGATGAGTAGATTTACGATGACTATAGATTTCGATAGAACCTTCCTGTGGAGCCAGGAGGGCCAAAATGAGCCTGATAAGCGTAGTCTTCCCACTGCCTGTCTCGCCCAATACGGCCGTGCACGACCCTGGTTTGAAATCAAATGAAAGTCCATGAAGCACGTCACCCTCGCCTTCCGTATAAGCATAAGACACATTGGTGAAGCGCACGCCACAGGATGATGGCATTTGGATAGGTGTTCCCTGCTCTTCAAGCGGGTCTTCCTCGAGTTCCATCAGCCGCTCGGCTGCCGTAAACACGGCCACGATGGCCGGCACCAGCTTCGTCAGACTGCGAGCCGGAGCCTGAATACGACTCACCAACTGCAGAAAAGCCGTCATACCACCGAAACTTAACGAATGATTCGACATGCGGATGGCAGCCCAAAGGAACGCGATCAGATAACCTGCCGCAAAGCCGAAATTAAGAATCAAGTTGCTGAAGACACTGAACATCGTACGCTTCACGACCCGACGACGCAATTCGCTCTGCGTGTTCTCCAGCCGATCTACCATCGTGGCGTCGCTCTCCATGGTCTTGATGAGCATTTTGTTTTGAATGGTCTCCTGCAAAACAGTCTGAACCTTGCTGTCGCTATCGCGCACCAAACGGGTGAGGCGACGCATCTGGCCAATATACAGCTTGCTGACAACCATAAAAATAGGAATCATCACGACGATAAGCAGTGCCAACAGCTTATCCATCATAAACAAATAGGCAAAGGCACCGATGAAGAGGGTCAGCGTAGACAAGGTGTTGGGCAACGTTTCGGTGAGAAAGGTGATAACGGTACTCACGTCGAGCTCAAGTCTATTGAGCACGTCGGCTGAATGGAGAGCCTCTTTGCCCCGCCACTCACTGCGCAGAATGCGGTCGAGCACTTTCTGTTGCATTTGGTTTTGGGCCTTGATTCCCAATAAGTTTTTCACCCAAACCGAGGTGATATTGAGCAAGAAATCGCCCAAAACCAAGCCCCCCATCAGTGCCACAGCTTTATAGATATTGCCTGTCACTACATGCGAAGCCACATCGATGGCGTGCTTCACGGCCCATACCTGTGCCAGACTGGTGCCAACCATCAGCAATCCGATGAGCGCGTTGAGGAAAACCTGCAGTCGATGGCCACGCATGATTTGCCAAAGCCATCTCAGGATGATCTTGGAACCGTATTTCGATTGGGGAACAGAAAGGTATTGTGAAATATTCATAGGAAAAACACTTGCTCAACAAGTCATATTAAAGCGACAGAGAGGCGCAGGCTATTGTCGGGTATCAGCGCCCCACATCAGCTTTTCGTGCAGAGTGGAAAAATAACGCAGGTTTTTCTGCTTCACGATTTTTACCACATAAGGGGCCTTACGGATGGTCAGGCGAGTGCCTTCAGCCATTTTCTCGCTTCGGCCGTCGATAGCCACGAGGTAATTATGGCTGCGCGACTCCACGTCAAGCACGATGTCACTCGTATCGTTGATGACAATGGGACGAATATTCAAACTATGGGGAGCCACGGGCGTAATGCAGAGGCTGCCGCTCTGAGGTACAATGATGGGGCCTCCGTTGCTCAGATTGTAGGCCGTAGAGCCCGTGGGAGTGGAGATGATCAATCCATCGGCCTGATAATTCACCAAGAAATCGCCATTGATATAGGTGCGAATGGAAATCATCGAAGCGGAATCGCGCTTCAAGACGGCTATGTCGTTGAGGGCATAAGGATTGGATTGCGTCGGAAAACCATCTGCCAGAAGTTGGATAACGGTATGATTTTCTATTTCATAATCATGGCTTAATACTTTCGTAAGCGTATATTCAATCTCGCTTGGCAACACATCAGCCAAGAATCCCAGACGTCCCATGTTGATTCCGATAATCGGTATTTCCAGATTGCCTACCCTTCCGGCGGCTTTGAGGAACGTGCCGTCACCGCCCATGGATATCACGTAATCCGTCTCGGACAGCTCATCGGGCTCAAGCAAGGCTGTCGCGCCATGCTCTTCCAAGAGCTTAACGATTCGCTCGATATATTGCTGAGACTCCTGTCGCTTACATTCATTGCCGATAATCGCAAAATTCAATCTTCGTGTTGACATAAAATGCAAGTTTATAATTCTTTATATTACCACTTGATAGCAATATTGCAAACATTTTGTATATTTGCATAAGCAAAAATACTGCTTTTTAACGATAAATCAATCAATAAACTATAAAATTATGGCAAAAGTGTATGAATTTGTAGCCAACGGCTTTGAAGAAATAGAAGGCTTGGCTCCGGTAGACATTCTGCGCCGCGGTGGCATCGATATCAAGACCGTCAGCGTGACAGGAAGCGAGTTTGTGGAAACGTCGCATGGCGTGACCATCAAGGCCGACATGAAGTTTGAAGACGCCGACTTGAGCGATGCCGACATGTTGCTGTTGCCCGGCGGACTGCCAGGAAGCACCAACCTGAACGAACACGAGGGCGTGCGGGAGGCTTTGAAGAAGCAGAACGCGACGGGCAAACGTATCGGAGCGATCTGTGCCGCGCCCATGGTATTGGCCGGCTGTGGCATTCTCGACGGCCGAAAAGCGACCTGCAGCCCGGGCTTCGAGAAGTATTTCAACGCTTCTACTACTTATACGGGCGAACTCTTTCAGGAAGACGGGCATATCATCACAGGTGAAGGACCGGCCGCAACCTTGCCTTACGCCTATCGGATTCTGAGCTATTTCATCGGCGAAGAGCGTGTGAAAGTTTTAGAAAAGAATATGCAGTTCGCCCATCTGATGAACGAAGCGGAATAAGCGGATGAACTATATTATTATTGTAGCGGGTGGCAAGGGGCTGCGCATGGGGACCGACATTCCCAAGCAGTTTCTCTCTGTGGGTGGCAAACCGATATTGATGCACACCATTGAGCGCTTCTATGCCTACGACACGATGATAAACGTCATCCTGGCGCTACCCGAAAACCAACAGGCTTACTGGCGGCAGTTGTGCCATGACTATCATTTCAACATCGCCCACACAGTGGTCAACGGCGGCGCCACCCGCTTCGAGTCGTCTCGTAATGGCTTAAACGCGATACCGGAAGACGCCGAAGGGCTGGTGGGAATCCACGATGGCGTGCGCCCTTTCGTATCAACTGATACGATAAAACGATGCTTCGACACTGCCGAAGAGACCTATGCGGCCATTCCTGTATTACCCGTGACCGACACGCTACGCTATGTCGACAAGACGGGGGGGGGCAAAAACGTATTGCGTAGCGACTATCGCATCGTGCAGACACCGCAGGTTTTCGACATCGCTTTGGCTCGCCAGGCTTTCAACCAACCCTATCAGGAGTCGTTTACCGACGACGCTTCGGTCGTAGAAGCCTTGGGTTGCCAAGTGACCATGACCGAAGGAAACCGAGAGAATATCAAGGTAACAACGCCTTTCGACCTCATCATCGCCGAAACGCTGCTCAACCCCCACCATTAATACCTTCCTCCATCACCTATCTCCCAATACCCACATCTCCATGACTTCCATTCTCGACCAAGACATCATGTATCTTCCGGGCGTCGGTCCGAAGAAGAAAACCATTCTGGTCAATGAACTGGGCGTGAACTCATGGCGCGACCTGCTGGAAACCTATCCTTATAAATACGTAGACCGCAGCAAAATCTACCATATTGATGAGCTGAACGGTCAAATGCCTTTTGTCCAGATCAAAGGAAAGATTCTCAGTTTCGAGGAATTTACCACTTCGCCACGCAAGAAGCGGGTGGTGGCCCACTTCTCCGACGGACATGGCGTGGTCGATTTGGTGTGGTTTCGTGGCGTACAATATGTTTATAAGAGCTATCAGGTGGGCGTGGAATACGTTATTTTCGGCAAACCGACCGTCTACGGCGCCCGTTATCAGTTCGCGCATCCCGAGATAGAGAAGGTAGAAGACCTGCAACTCAACGAGATGGGTATGCAACCATATTACAATACGACCGAAAAGATGAAGAACCACGGTATGACCAGCCGTGCCATCGAAAAGCTGACGAAGACACTCGTGGGCAAACTGCCGGAGAACTCCATTGCCGAAACACTGCCACCATTCATCACCACGCCGCTGCATCTTATCTCCAAGGAACAAGCCTTACGACAGATTCACTATCCCAAGAGTCTCGACGACCTGCAACGGGCACAGGTGCGCCTTAAATTTGAGGAACTATTCTACGTTCAACTCAATATATTAAGGTACGCGAGTGACCACCGTCGCAAGTACAGAGGCTATTGCTTTACCCACGTGGGCAAGGCTTTTCACGACTTCTACACGCAGAATCTGCCCTTCGAACTGACCGAAGCCCAGAAGCGGGTAATGCGTGAAATCAGATCGGACATGAATAGCGGGCGGCAGATGAACCGCCTGTTACAGGGCGACGTGGGCTCGGGCAAGACGCTGGTGGCCCTCATGAGCATGCTCATCGCGATTGACAATGGCTTTCAAGCCTGTATAATGGCACCGACGGAAATCCTGGCCGAACAGCATCTCACTACCGTCAAAGAGTTTCTGAAAGGCCTCCCCATACGCGTGGAACTGCTGACGGGCATTGTGAAAGGTAAGCAACGCAAGGCTGTCTTGGAGGGACTGGCCAACGGCGACATACAGATTCTCGTGGGAACACATGCCGTCATCGAAGACACCGTACAGTTCGCGCGCTTGGGACTGGCTGTTGTTGACGAGCAACACCGTTTTGGCGTGGCCCAGCGTGCACGCCTTTGGGCGAAGAGTCAGAATCCTCCGCACATCTTGGTCATGACGGCTACGCCGATTCCCCGTACATTAGCCATGACGATTTATGGTGATCTCGACGTAAGTGTCATTGATGAATTACCACCGGGCCGCAAGCCCATTCAGACTATTCATAAGTTCGATAACCGGATGACGAGCCTCTACCAAGGAATCCGACAGCAGATTCAACAAGGACGGCAGGTCTATATCGTCTTTCCATTGATACAAGAAAGCGAGAAGAGCGATCTGAAAAATCTGGAAGAAGGCTACGAAACGCTGCTTCAAGTATTCCCGGAATTCAAGATCAGCAAGGTACATGGCAAGATGAAAAGTACGGAAAAAGAAACCGAGATGCAGCAGTTTGTCAACGGCACCACCCAGATTCTCGTGTCCACAACGGTCATCGAGGTGGGCGTAAATGTACCCAATGCCTCCGTCATGGTGATTCTCGACGCCCAGCGTTTTGGCCTTTCTCAGCTCCATCAGCTGCGTGGCCGCGTGGGCCGAGGTGCCAAACAGTCTTATTGCATCTTGGTTACAAGCCATAAACTGACTGAAGAAACGCGTAAACGTATCGACATCATGTGTGATACAAACGATGGCTTCCGAATTGCCGAAGCCGATCTCAAGCTGCGCGGTCCCGGCGATTTGGAAGGCACACAACAAAGTGGCATAGCCTTCGATCTGAAGATTGCCGATATCGCCCGCGACGGACAATTAGTACAGATGGCCCGCGACGAGGCCCGGAAAATCATCGATGACGATCCCACCTGTGAGAAACAGCGGAACGCCATACTATCGAACAGGCTCAAAGAGTTAAGAAAGACTAATATAAATTGGGCGGCCATTTCATAGGACGCGCCTGTTTATAGGTGTTATAATGCTCTTATACACAATCAGTTGTTTGTTAAAAAGCCAATAAAAACTGTTAATGCAATAACCATTTTACTTCTTTTTTCTTATCTTTGTGACGTCATTAAATAAAAATGATGGATTTTTCAAATGGTAATTACCATTTCATTTGTGCTCCATCTTCTTTATTCTCGTGGATTTTTTACCTATTTCTACGTGACAATTTGAACCTAAATAACAAAGTATGGATCTAAAGAAGCATATTCGAAGAATATCTATAGCGACCTTATTTGTATTTACAACACTTCCCATGGCCGCGCAAGACTTGTTGGCCCGGCAAGCTCCGGTTGACAGAAAGATGAAAGCTGTTGACACACTGATATTCAAATCAGTCACGACACGTGAGGATATAGAATCACCGGCCGCACAACTCTACGAAGACTTCAACAATCAATACGCGCATCGCATAGCCAATGTTCCCGATTCTTTCAAGATAAGCCTACGCCATTTCTGCATGCCAACCACCAGCCGTGTGGTCACCAGCAACTTCGGCGCACGCTGGGGACGCCAGCATAAAGGCCTCGATATCAAGGTCTACATAGGCGACACCATCCGTTCCGCGTTCAGCGGCAAGGTAAGAATCGTGAAATACGAGGCCGCGGGCTACGGAAAATACGTCGTGATTCGCCACCCCAATGGTCTGGAAACAATCTATGGACACCTCTCGGCACAGCTTGTAGAAGAAAATCAGGTAGTACGTGCCGGCGACCCCATTGGTTTGGGTGGCAATACGGGGAGAAGTACAGGTTCACATCTCCATTTCGAGACTCGCCTTTGCGGCATGGCACTCAACCCGGCGCTGATGTTCGACTTCCGTAATCAGGATGTAACGGGCGACCACTATGTCTATAATTCACGCACGTATGACGAAGAATCCGAACTTGCCTCACGTCTTCGCGGCAAGATTGGTAACGGCAGTTACTCGAAAGACCTTGGTCGCAACGAGGGCAGTAGCCGTGAAAAGGACAATATCAATGAAGAAATCGCTTTCTACAAGGTCAAGTCCGGCGAATCACTCGCTACCATTGCACGGAAACGCGGCATATCCATCGACCGCCTGTGTGAACTGAATCACATCACGAAATCAACCCGAATCCGTCCTGGACAGATTCTCCGTTGCTCATAAAAGCATAGAACACGCCAACGTCTTTTCAAGACTTCGTCTTTTGATATATGCAAAAGCCATATCTGTCTCCGCATTTGCGGAAAAAGATATGGCTTTTTCAATAGAGCAGAAACAATTATTTCTTAAATATTCCGCGTACTACAAACCATAAATGGACAGCAACCGTCGGCAGTAAACCATAATGGCGGCGCATCACTTGGAAACGTTCAATCAGCGACGCACGGTGATTCTTGACGCTCATACCGCCGGCTAAATAGTTGACAACGACAGCGTTCACGTCGCGAAGGGGCAGCTGATGGTATGCCGCGTCTTTCATAATCCGAATACACCAGTCTACGTCGGCCGACAATTTATACCGCAAATCGTACGGATTGCGCTTGGCCAGATCGACACGTGCGTAGAAAGCCTGATGGCAGACCACCATTCCCTGCAAAAAAGAACGCCATGTCAGCCGTTTGGGAGGTGCCAGTCGCCGATGACGCAAGAACCGCCCCTGCACGTCTACAATGTTTGTATCACCATAAAGCACACCGGGCAACGCTTCGCCTTCGCCCACACTGTTGGCTATTATTTCCAACGTATCGGGCGAAGGCAACGCGTCGCCGGCATTCAAGAACACAAGGTAGTCACCTGTTGCCTCCCGAATACCTTTGTTCATCGCGTCGTAGAGGCCGTGATCGGGTTCAGATTTGAACACGATACGATGTGAACTATCGGCTGCCGCTTCATTTTCTCGCTGATAAATCCGGATCATATCCACGGTTCCATCGGTCGAAGCACCGTCAAGCAGGATATGTTCTACATCGCCCCAAGCCTGTTGTCGCACGCTGTCGAGGGTTCGCTGAAGCAGACTTGCCGCCTGATAGGTGCAAGTTATGATTGAAAACGTTATCATAATCGGAAATGCTTAAAGGCCATCGCCTGATTATAAACCTCTATGTAGCGCATAGCCACACTCTGTTGCGAGTAATTACGGGCCACCTTGGCCAACGCCTGCTGACTGATTTCTTCGTAATCCGCTTCAAACAGTACCCAATTTATACCATTTGCCAGATCATCCACGTCACGAAACTGGGCCACATAGCCATTCTTCAAATGATCGATTTCCTCAGGAATGCCCCCTACCTTGAAGCCCACACACGGCACACCGCAGGCCATGGCCTCCATAATCGTGTTGGGGAGATTGTCCGACAACGACGGCAAAACAAATGTATCCACGGCATTATAGACGCTGACGATCGTCTTTTCATCGCTTACATAACCCAGTGGATAGGTCGGTAGAGCTAACTGTTGGGCCACTTCCTCGGAGTGTCCGCCCAAGATGGCAATGACCGTATCATCCTTCCGTTCGGGCTGTCGGTCCACCCACAGTTTCACGGCGTCAATGAAATAATTCATTCCCTTACGCTTATCCGTCACACGCTGCGACACGAAGAGAATGATCTTCTTATCCAATGGAAGTCCCACCCAATGGCGGGCTTCGGCCTTATCGCGGCGGACAAAGACACGTGTATCAATCGGATTGGGAATAGAAGTGACATGTTGCCCCATCAACAGCGCGCTTTGCTTGGCCTGCGCTTCGAGCCAACGACTGCACGACACAAAGAAAATGTTAGCGCCCTTGAGCATATTCTGCTTCTTTCGCCAAACGCTTGCCGCCAAATCATTGTCACCGCCCCCACCGGGAAGCAGATAACAATGTTTGCACGCCGACTTGAAATAATTACATTGATGGGAATAATGGCAGATGGCCGTAGCCGGCCAGATATCGTGCATCGTCCATACCACCGGCTTGCCACCGGCCAATATCTTCCGGATTCCCCGCAGTGAGAGCATGCCCTGGTTGATCCAGGAAAGGTGTATCACGTCGGCCTCCTTGAATTCGGGCAGTTCCGTAATATCGGTACCGGCATTGGCGATATCAATTTCAAAGAGACGCGTCTTTGAAAAACGCAGGTTGAGATAGATACAAAAGCGTTCCCATAAGAAATTGAAACGCGGACGAAGCGAATTGGGCAGCCCTACCACCGTGATATCATCGGTTTCTTTATCCCGCACCAACATTTTCGCCTTCACGCCATTGTTGTTGAGCGCGTCTTTCAGGCGGTTGGCCGCAACGGCAGCCCCACCGGTTTTCTCACTTGTGTTTACTATCAGAACTCTCATCGTATCAATCAAACTTATTTCATTGATAAAAGGTCTATGGATTCAGAATCCCTCAAACGGCTTTTAGCTAAAAAGCCGCACCACGCAGACGAAATTCTGTTGCCCGAAAAGGAATTAATCTTTGCAAATATAACTAAATTTCGGGAATCTACCCGTCAAACCATATAAAATAAATACCCCGACCGCCTATGCCCCGCCTTGGTAAAACAGAATTATTGCTGTCCGATAAACAAATTATAGCGATAAATCATGCCTTTTCGCCGTCCCGGCAAATGACGGCAGACTTTCCGGGCTCTCGGAAGACATCAAGACAAAACAGATGTTAAATGCAGAATCTCTGCAAACGTCAAGGTATAACAGATGTCAAATGCAGAACCACTGCAAACGCCAGGGTATAATGGGTGTTAAATGCAGAACCTCTGCAAACACCACGGCAAATGACGGCAGCCTTGCAGAACCTCTGCAAACGTCACGGCAAATGCCGACGACCTTTCCCGGCGCGTGGAAAACACCAAACCAAAAGAAGCGCATGGTCTCGAAAAAAGACGAGCTGTCATTGCAACAGGTGAACCGTCAAAGCCGGCGTCACATCGTCCAAGGATGTTTCGTTCACGGCTCTCAACTTCAGCTTCAAATACAGAAAGTTACCTTCCTTACGGGCTTCCGTCACTTCAAAAATGGGATTTGAGAGATAAATGTCGAGATTGCTCCCTTGCCCTGACATAGGTTTCCAAACGGTGACAAGGGAACTTCCGTTGCTACCCTTCACCTGTTCAGCCGTCAGTTCAATGCTGTTCCCACCACGGCGTATGCTTTTCTGAGCCATTCCTATCCAGGCTTTCACGGGATATTGCTCCATTTGCGACAGCTTGTCGCCATCAGCCGAGCTTCTGAACTTCTTGCCGAAGTATTGACCCAGTTCTACGCTGTTGGCCAACAACAAGTCGCTCTTCAGATCGGTAAGGGGCTTGAATCCTCCAAGCGTTCGGTCGAACTGCGCCAGTTCCGTCTCTTTTCCATCATTGGCCAGCAGCTTCAGGGTGACGGAAATGGTATTGTTGCTGTCATCTTTCACTTTATGGGCAATCTGCGGCACGAACTTGTCCTTATCGTATTGCAACAACTCGGTATAGAATACGGCGAGATTTTCATATACGCCGTGCATATAGAGCGTCTTCGCCGCTTCGGTATTGACGGGCACCTGATTCTGATAATACAGGGTTTTATCGAACAATAGCGACGGCGCGCCATGAACGCCACTTCCCGTATTCCCCTTAATGCCATTGTAAGTGACGGTAAACGAAATGGTTCCTCCCTGGCTGTTCGCCGATGTATATTTGACATTGGTTATCGTGGTCTTGGCCAGGTCTTCCGGTGTAAACGTGTAATGAACCGTACCGTCGGGCGTGGAAGACGTGAGGTCGATGAACTGCGCCCAATAGTTAGTCGTGAATTTGGACGCGTCTTTAAGTCGGTAGAGCGCGTCAAAATCGAAATCCTTCTGGTAGTCCACGCCACTCTTCCATGTCGCCACTACCCGTTTGGCCATCAACTCGTCGGCAGGCTTCCGTGCGAAACCGGTGAACGTGGCGGTTTTCTCGAACAGCTTGCCGGCCACGCTACCCGCAACCTTTACGGCAAACGAGCCTTCTTGTTCGTCGCGGCTCACCTCGGTGACGCTGTTGACACTGATCTCCCGGCCGCCAATGGTCTTCACACCACTTGCTGCCTTTATTTTTTCCAAAGCCTGGTAAACGGTCAAGCTTTTACTCAAACCAAAATATTCGACTAATTTTTCATCTTTTACTTCCCTTATCTCCGTTTGCGGCGGGGTGGGTGGTTTCTTCTCGTTATCTCCTGACTCGTCCTTGCCGCATGCCGACATCATGGCACACAAAGCAACGATTAACAATACTTTTTTCATTTCTTGATATATTTTATTTCATTAATATAAAAAACGGAGTGCTTTTCGCCTCTCCGACAGACAATAATCGTTATCCTGATTTTTACGCACTCTCAATTTGTCGCATGCAAAAATAAGAAAAAAAATCCATTTACCGCACATTTTAATATAATATAGCTCACTTCTTTACTGCTACCGAATTTTGCTTACAAGCAATGAGAAAACGGTTGTGTGCGCACACAAATAGTTGACCTAAGTCAAGAATGAGCCATTTTTTGAAGATAAATGCTATAATTGTTTGCGCACACAATCAAGTTATAGTACCTTTGCATCACCAAAAGGTTAATAGATTGTTTAGGTTAGTAGTAATAGATTTAATAGATTTAGGTTTTTAGTTATTAGGTTTTAAGGTAATTTGATAGATTGTTTAACAGGAGACAATGAGGACCGTGAGGTTATCATTCGTTTACGAAAAAGGATTTTTAGTTAAACATAGGCTAAGCGCCGGAGCTCGTGTTGAGTTCCGGCGTTTACATTTTACGCCGTCATTCAAGGATCAGCCCTTTTTAATGCCCCCAGAACTTTCGTTATTTGATAAAAATGAGGGGGGCTTACTTTAAAGTATGCCTAAAAAAGAACGCGGAACGTATAGATCACCTATCCGTTCCGCGCAATGTATAAAAAAGAGTTACAAAATAATATACATAATAATATATATATAGCTAAGAACTATTCATCCCAGAGGCGATAGTTCGGCCATTGGTACGCGATGTCTTCCTCTTCATCTTCCAGAAACACGCCGTTTCTCTTAGCACCTATCGGCAGGCTGGGATCATAGTCACCTCCCACACCGGGACTGGCCTCGATCATGATGCTTTCACTGGCCATACGGATCACCTCCACAGCCGGCACTATATATTTTTTCCTTTCCATAAATTCCTATGTTTTTATTTAATAATTACTTTACGTCCGCCATGGATAAAGACACCATGCTGCGGATTGGTCACACGCTGACCGTTGAGATTGTAATAAACATTGTCATCGGCCTTCTTCGTGTCAATCGCCGTTATGCCGGTTGAGATGTTGTCGTCCGAGAAGACGAACATCAACTTGGCACCCGACGGAACACCGTCGATCTTGGCATAAGCCTTATGGATGGAGAAGGGGTTGATGGAAGTCGTAGCTTTTTTGAAGATACCGTTCTGCATCACATAGACAGGATCAGCGACTGATGCCGGTACATTGGCCGGATTGACGACAATGCCGTGCATGATGTTATTGGCAACGGTGTAGGTGGTGGCATCGTGCTCACCGATGGCATAGTAGAAGTCAGCCGGTGTGGCGTCTTTGTCAAGAACCTTTAATAATACGCCCGTATTGGCCGGTACATAGCTATAGCTGCTATTGTAGCCACCGTTTTCATCTACACTCGTCATTCTTACGTGGTAAGCGGAGGTACCGTAGTCGCCAACGCCGGGTGTCACGGCGCTTGTTTTACCAACGAAAGCGGCAACATCGGTATTACCCTTTTCAGCTTTGTAAACGCCGAGGTCTGTATCGAACTCGCGGGCAAATGTGCCATACTTCGTATTGATCGTTACACCGGGAATCTTATATTCGAGCTGATTGGTGAAGTTAAACTGGCTTAGCCCGTAAGTACGGGTAGCAGCATTATACACTTGTTTGTTCCATTTGTCCTGATAGGCGTTGAGAGCCGACTTCTTTACATAGATCTTAGTGGTCGTCGCAAACTCATTATAGTTCTCACCGGTATCATCCAAGTCAAAGCGAGTGGTACTCAACATCTCCTTGGTGGGGTTAGCGTCAAGGATAAACACATTCTGAATCGTAGAGGTGTTAGCCGTAATATTGGTCTTGAATGCCTTGGCACCAATGTATTCAATATCTTTTTTTACCACCACTTCCTTCACGGCATCGGTAACATTCTGGAACGCGTAGTCACCAATCAAATTCACGCTGTAGGTCTTACCGCCATGAGTGATACTCGTAGGCAGCACAAACGTATGGTCTGTGGTAGTCGTCTTTAGCAAATCCACCGCGATTTCAGACACGGGAATATATTCCTCGGTGCCTTCGAGGAACGATTTTTGAACGATTCCTCCTTTGAACTTTTTATAGAAATCTTGGGCATTATACTGATCATAATACTCCTTACGAACGTGGACGCTGATGTTATCAAACATATTTTTACCATTAGTCTGATGACCATCATCGAACGACATTTCATTTGTGTTCTGATTAATGTTGCTCGGGTCAATCATCTTATCGCAGAGGAACGTAATCGTGTTCAGGTTATTGCAAACTTAGTATTTACAACCGATTATTACTCAATATTTTATAGATAATAAGTCAGAAATATGGTTGTTATTTTTAATTGCACATTCTAAAAGGTGAAGATTTAACGCTTTTATTGATTATTAACTCAAAAAGGACATCAACTTGGGTCGTTTCTTCTCTTTTCCTTGCTATTCGTTTCCGATATTCCACTTTTGTTTTGGTCTATCTCATATGTACTGCAAAGGTATTGATTTTTGTTTGATATTGCTCCTTGCTTGCTCCTTGTCGTAGATTAATTTTCACACAGGAATTTTTGTTCTCTTTCTATAGGGGCTTGAAACAATCCATTTATTGGAAACAATTAAAGACGGAGCTGGTTTGCCCCAGTGCTTTTTAAGAAACAGGGCAATTATTTTATCTCCACAAAGGCTCTTGTTCCCAATTATGAGGAAAGCCTAATAAACGAGTTCTTACTGATGGGTATTTCGATAAAAGCTGCTTGAAATCTGCAACAAAAGTGTTGCCCATAGAAATGGAGTTAAGCCAATACACCACATAGCAGAGTTGCGGATAAAGTGTTTGTTCACGGAACGAGAAATCCGTAATCCATGTGTTTGGCATACGCATAGGCATCATTGGCTTGACAGGAAAGACCCGATTTGACAGTCTTGAATGATGGGCGCAGCAATTACGAAGTACGGGTCTGGGTACGGATTAAAAGGCTAAGTGATTATTTCCAGTCATTTAGCCTTTTTAATTATCTAATTTTTCCCCACATTTTCCCCACAGCTGTCTATTTATATATTTTAGAAACATATTTTTCCGTAAAGTTATGTACCTTTGTCGGCAAATAAAGATATTCTCGTCAAACAAATATAAATAATATAAACATGGAAAAAAACAGAAAAAAACAAATCGTAGTTTTGAGTATAGCTTTAGTTTGCATTTTCATCTTGGTATTTTCATTGTTCCATAAATCAGCGACAAAAGATAGCGCAAATCCTCCTTTAACAAATGTTTTGACTGATAGCATTTCTCAAATTGTCTCAGCTTGTCCTGGCGAAATTGGTGTGGCGGTTATTGTTAATAACAGAGATACGGTTAAGGTCAATAATAAGAGTGTTTATCCTATGATGAGTGTGTTTAAGGTTCATCAGGCATTAGCTCTTTGTAATGACTTTGACAATAAAGGAATTTCACTTGATACCTTAGTAAATATAAATAGGGATAAACTTGACCCAAAGACTTGGAGTCCTATGCTGAAAGATTATTCAGGGCCAGTCATATCATTGACAGTGAGAGATTTGCTGCGTTATACTCTTACTCAGAGTGACAACAATGCAAGCAACCTTATGTTTAAGGATATGGTTAATGTCGCTCAAACAGATAGTTTTATAGCCACACTCATTCCTCGTTCAAGTTTTCAGATAGCTTATACGGAAGAGGAAATGTCGGCTGACCATAACAAGGCTTACTCTAACTATACATCTCCTCTTGGTGCTGCAATGTTGATGAATCGTTTGTTTACTGAAGGTCTTATCGATGATGAGAAACAAAGTTTCATTAAGAATACGTTAAAAGAATGCAAAACAGGTGTAGATAGGATAGCAGCTCCACTTCTTGATAAAGAAGGGGTTGTTATAGCGCATAAGACAGGTTCAGGTTATGTTAATGAAAATGGTGTTCTTGCAGCTCACAATGATGTTGCCTATATATGTCTGCCTAATAATATCAGTTATACCTTAGCGGTATTTGTTAAGGATTTCAAGGGAAATGAATCACAAGCGTCACAATATGTTGCGCATATATCAGCTGTAGTATATTCTTTATTAATGCAAACTTCAGTAAAATCTTAAACTGCACTTGCTTTGATAATTAATGATAAACAATCTAAAAGCACTCTAATCGTTATCGGAGTGCTTTTAGATTACTAATCAAATTGCTTCTATTATAATTTGAATCCTCTACTTTTTCTTTCTTCCTGTTGCGGCACTCTTGCTCCATATCTAAGCCTGTGCCATTGCTCCCTGAACCAGTCGGCAATCGGCTTCCTGTTTATTGTCAGGTTCAGCCTGCTTTCATCGTCAGGGTCATTTTCCACCCTTAAAATATCATCCTTTATATCAAAGTTCCGCCTGTGTTGCTCGGAATAGATTTTACCGCTACATTTCAGGGCTTCTTTTTTGACTATAAGACTTTCAGTCATTTCTTTAGAGAATCCCAGCATGGCACAAAACTTTTCCATGCGCAGCATTTCCCTGAACATCGGAAACCACCTGAAAGCCTTGTCTATGATTCTGGCGAGCCGTGACAGTTCTTTTTCTTTCATGTCAAGTTCCTGCCTGTGCATTTCTCTGAGATTGTGGATTTGCGTATCATGCTGTTTCTGCATCTGCTGTACTTGGCTCTGCAATTTTTCAATATTGGTGTTCCGTTTTGAAACCTCGTCTTGCAGTTTTTCGTTGGCACGTTCCAGTTCTTTCAGTTTTCCACTCCCGAAAAGAGAAGCAACTCCACTAGTTATGGCTGTCGCTGCCGTGGTGGCTGTCTTCTTTAACTTGTCAGTGCGTATTTCTGATTTCACCTGTTTCAGTTCCTGCTCGGCAAGATTTATCTGTTCTTCTTTGTGCCGTTTGGCTGCATCCATGCGTTGCAGTTCAGCTTTCTGCTTCTCAATGATAAAGTCGTTCCGTTCCAGATGCTCCTTACCAGTGACAGCCTTTGACTGCCCGCGTTCCATCAGCAGGATGTCGGATGCAAGGGTCTGCATCTGCATCATGTCATCGTCATTGAGCTTTCGGCTCTTTCCTGTTTCGTGGTTCATCCAGTCGAAAACGATATGGGCATGATAGTTCGGCTTGAACCATCTGTCCCCGACTTTGAAGCTTTCCCTGTCTTCCGCTTCCGGCTGACCGTTCAGCCAATGCCCTTCATCCTTGTGCAGGAAGATTTGCAGCGGTGTGATTCCCCAGCGTCTTTGACACTCCTCACCGAATTTACGCACGTCTGCCAGTGTGGTGTCCGACCTGACAAGCAGCACTCCTTCACGTATGGGGGAGCATCCCGCAATCTTGACTATTTTACCGTTCTTGCCTTTGCGTTCACGCTCCTTTTCCTGCATGGCACGTCCGGTCTTTTCCTTTACCATCTGTCTGATATTGTCATAATGCATCCGCAAATCCGGACTGCCGAAGTCGGGATTTATCCACTGTTCGTTATCGGTGGATAGTTCAGGAACGACATAGATTCTGGACTCTCCGATGTGGCGCATGTATTCGGCAGTCCTCCTGTTGTGAGCCTCGCTCGATGCGATGTTGCAGGGCTTGATATGTATGCTTGATTTTGTTGCCATAGATACTTGTTTTTTGGTTTGTACTTTATTGTTTGCTTTTCCGCTGTCCGTAAACGCATGGGGTTCTTAGGGGTGCAACCCATAAGCGGAGATTGCAAAGAGAGGGTCACTCTTTGCTCTGGGTTCTCAGGGGAGAAACGCCCTGAGTGGGTCATTAGGGTAAAACCCTAATCCCCTCGGGAGAGCCCACAACTACGTAAGCGGAGCGTGTAGTTATAGTGGGCTATATCAATGGCAAGCCATTGTCTGCAAACTCCAGCCTACGGCTTCCGCTCTCCTCCGTCAGGGAGGTTTTTCATCATCGTTGCCGATTGGAGATGCACCGACCAGCACAAGGTCTAAATCGTCTATCAGTTTTTGCAGGACGGGATTCTTCTCTATCATCCGCTGGAGGATTCTCTCAGCCTCGACCAAGTGGTTGGCTGTACTCATCACCTTGCCCTCCCGTATCTGAAAGATAATCCAATCGGCTATGTCGATATGGGCTTCTTTTTGTTTCGGGGTGGCATTCCTTTCGATGATGTCCGAAACCACCACCTTACAAAAGTACATGCTCTCGGCTCGCTGTTTCCACTCGGCATAAGCATCGGCATCGGGAAAGAGAAGCACGGTTCGCCCTGACAGTACACGGAGTTTCTCTTCTCTCATCTGACTCTTACCACCCGTAGCCAGCCATACATAATCGGGGAAGATAGCAGAACCGATAACGGCACTCTTCTCGGATTCCACCAAGACCACCACCTTGTCGGGATGCGTTTTCAACAAGTGTTCCCCGAAAAGGCATTGGGATAGTTGCCAATCCTCTGCCAACACACGCTGCTTTTTCAATATGCTGTGTATCCAGTTCACTGCCGATGTCTGTCCTCCCTTGATACGGTGTCCGTCTTCGGGATTGTACTGCATCACCTTTCCCGTGCGTACCTTGCCCGTCCTGTCTATCTGCCAAAAGATAACAGAGCCGTCACGGGTAGCCCCCAAACGGTATTCCTCCAACAACCGCTTCAACACCTCTTTCGCCTTGTCGCCATAGTAGGAAGTAAGGAGTGTGAAGAGGAAACGGAAGAAATTGCTACGCTCGCTTTGCGACTTCTCCACATAGTGAGGGGGAATATAGCCGATGGCTGTCGGCTTACTTTGCTGCTTCACTTTCTTCTGCTCTGCTCTTTGCCTGTCAAAAGAGAAATCATTGGTAGTTCTGTGTTCAGGATGCTCTTGAAAATACTCTTTCGGAGTGTAGTGATACCCACAACCGCTTTCGTGGTTACATCTGCCGACCGATGGATGCAACGGCACATTATTTTCGTCCACGTAATAGACGAAAGAATGCCTGTCTCCGCATTTGGGGCAGGTATGCCGTGTTGCCGTTCCTTTATACTTCTGTAATGAATAATTGCCCATAGCTTAGTCCGTTTTTGATGGTTGATTGTCGGCTGTCCCATCCTGTCCCATTGTCCCACACTCTAAGGGTTGGGACAGTGGGACACTTGGGACACCTGCGTTTTTACTCTCTTTGCTGCGCTGGATGATACGGTTTACGGTGGACTTGCCACAATTCACCTGTGAGGCTATCTCCCTGACGGACTTGCCCGATTGGGAGAGTTGCAGAATTTGGCAATCCCTTTGGCTTGATTCATTGTCGCCCAATTTTTTCAAGTGTTCCTTTTCCGTGGAATAGCCCCTGAACACGAACTGCAAGAAAGCATCCACCTTGTCAATCTCGTAAACGATTACATTATCCGCATCATGAGAGAACGTGCCATAGCGCACTTTAAGCTGCTTCACATAGCGAAGCCCTCCGTCTTGGGCACTTTTTCCAATGGTGAACACGCTGTCAAAGAAATTGTAGAGCCGTTTGCTTCCGGCAAGGTCGTTGGATGTGATGGGACAATCCAAAGAGCGTTTGGGCGTATGTGCTAGGACAAGGATAGAGAGCGCATATCTCTTTTTGAGATTGTTCAGCTGAATCATCAGCCGTCCTGCGGCATCGCCTTTCTCCATGGCGCAACACAGGTAGGTAAGATTGTCAATGATGAAAATCTTGCAGTCGGTCTGCACAGCCATCTGTTCAATGCCGCCTATGATAGCTTCCTCAAAGTTGGCATCCAAAAGCTGGTTGCAGTCAATAGACACCCGATAGAGTTTGTCGGGAAAGGTGTAGAGCTCTCCATGCTCGTTGGTATAGCGGAGCTGGAACTGCTTTTCGGACAGTTCAAAGTCCAGATACAGCACATTGTCGGTTCGGGCGATGCGGTCGGCTATCTGCACGGCAAGGATGGACTTGCCCACGTTGGAATCGGCAAACAAGCAGGAGAGTTCCCCCTCGTACCAAAAGCTGTCCCACAGCGCACGGGGCGTAGGCAATAACGATGCTTCAAGAATGGTTTGGTTTGCCGTCTTGATATTCATCATGCCTACACTGTCGGGCATACCGTTATGCGCTTGGGATGCTTTTGTGAGGTCGCCACGTATCAGGTTGATATAGTTCTTATCCTCTTCCATATCATTCACCAGTTACGTGGGTTGGGCTTGCGACGGTGGGAAGAGGATAAGGACTTGTTCAGTTCCTCGTCTGACAACGGTATGGGATTCTTTCGGGCGGTTTCCAGCCACTTGTCCAGTTCGTCACGGTAAAGGCAATAGCGTTTGCCGGGCTTGGTGGCAGGGATTGTCCCTTCTGACAGTTTCATGTAGAGCGTACCCTTAGGGATACCTAAATACTCTGCTGCCTCGTCCACAGACATGGGCACGTGGGTGTCCACCGTTTTGGCATTGTTCACACTGCGCTGCTCGGCGAGCAGGCTTTTCAGGCTCATCACTTCGTCTCGAAGCTGAGCGACAACCTCGGGGAGGTCGTTGAAGGTAAGAATTGATTTTTCCATTCGCGTACTCGTCTCTTTTGTAAGACTTGGCGCAAAGGACTGAAATGATATATCCGTGAATATCTCCACGACACGTCATTGCAAAATAATTCCCGAATAATTAAGCCCAGCCATAAATGACGGGTAAAATTACTCGGGAAACGATGTAAAACAGGCGGTTATGAGTTACCGGATGGTTGTCGTTGGTGTCGTGATTATCCTAATTCCGCACATAATCCTCGGGATAGTGGAAATCAAGTTTGCCGTTTTCGGGTTCATCAATGGGAATTTCCGTCTTTAACGGCTCTACCTTGAAATTCTTGATGGTTGATAAGTCTGTATCAGCAAACGATTTCGGGAAAAGGGCTTTGATGAACTTGGCACGGTTATCCCCATTGTAGTATCTCTTGTACAGGAAACGCTCAGAGATATTCCATACGAAGTGACGGAGTGGAATGTTGTTGATGTCTTTGGTAAACGGTCTTTGTATGGGCTTCGGGGTATAAGTGTTAAGATTCATCCATTTGTCCACCTCAGTACAGATGTGGTTCACGGTTTCTTGGTCGGCAATGCGAGGCAGGTAATAATGGCAATACTCCATGACCATGCGGATGCGCTCTTCCTTTTCCCGTTGCTCTCTGCTTGCGTAATTGGCACGGTTCTTTTCGTGAAGATCCGGGGCGATAGTAAGCTCTATCGGTTGTGTTTGGATAAGTGTCTCTTCTTTTGTCGGGGATGATTCGGGTACAGGCTCAGGGACTGATGTAGGTCCAGGCACAGATGTGGCTTCTTCAAGTGTATTTTGTGACAGTTCTTCCTGCACCTCTATGGCTTCGGCAATCGTTTCTTTCTTGCCGAACTTGATTTTGTAGATTTCGTATGTATCAAAGATAAGTGTCTGAAAGGAGAGATAGAGCAACCATCCCAACAGGTTACAGCATACGAATACTATCCACCTGACAAAGTTGTCTTGGTTGAAGCTGTCCGCTATTACCAGCGTGGCAATGGAAGATATTAGGACGATGGCGAAGCCGACAAAGCCCAAGATGATGTATTTGTCCTTGATTGATGATTCCATATTTCGTTGAGAGATTGAATGTTCCTGTATTATTTTGTGCAAAGTTAATGCTATTTTTCCCAATTACTGCCCGTTATTTGCGGTTAGAACGGTCTTTTTCAATGTATTTCACGAAATGTCATCATATCATACTCTGTTTCATACTCTGAGGGGCTTATAAATGGTGGCATCAAGCCAAAAACATAGAGGGGCGATTATAGCCTTGTAGCCATAACCGCCCCTCTGAATACCTGTCAATGTGAGACATTTATGCCTCCTTGCGCTTCAAGGTTATCTTGTCCACCACCTGACACATCTGCTGCGCTGCTATCTTGGAATAGATTTGTGTGGTGGTAATGTTCTTATGTCCGAGATAGGCTTGGATGACAGCCATGTCCGTTCCCATTTCCACGTGCAGGCTTCCGAAGCTGTGGCGGGTACAGTGAAAGGTGATTTTCTTGGTTATCCCTGCTGCCGTGAGCCACCGTTGGAGTGGTCCTTGCAGCATCTTGTCCTTGAAATCCTCAAAGATAAGTCCCTCGCCCCGTTCTCCCAGCAGTCCATAGGCTTCATCACTGATGGGGTTATGCACTATTTCTTTGGTTTTCTGCATACGGGTGGTAACGAACATCCTGCCGTTGGTGTATGGTTGTATCTGCTGCCACGTGAGCTGTCTGATGTCGCTCTTTCTCAGTCCCGTAAGACAGGCGAAAAGAAAAGCTTTTTTCAAGACCTCCTCCTCACAGGGTGTTTCGGCAAGCCGTATCAGTTCCTCTTGGCTCAAATGCTCCCTGATGGTGGGAATGCACTCGATGCGGTCTAAGAAGCCGTTTGGGTTCTCCTTTATCTTCCTGTCACGGTAAGCGGTGTGCAGCACGGCACGGAAAGTTGACCAATAGCCTGCTGCGGAGTTGATGTGCAGCTTTTGGTTGGTGTGGATGGATTGGGGTGCATCAAGCAGGTATTCCATGAACTTGCGGCACAAATCCACATCCACCTCCTCAAAGGTGCATTTGCCGTTCACGAACCGCTGGAAATGCTTGTATACGTGCTGCCACTTGATATTCTTGCGGTCAGCCAGTCCTTTGAAATAGGCAAGGAAATCGCCCTTCATCTTGGTCTTGTCAAAAAAGCCGTTGTTTTCATTGAAAATGGCTTCGTAGCGCTGGTTGCGCAGGATGACCGCTTTCTTCATCATGCGTGCGTTGAAGTCCCGTTCCTGCTGGTTTGCAGGTTTGGCGAAGATGTAAATTCCTAAGGCTTCACGTGTAATCACTCTCATGGTGACATTGTCACGGTAGCCGGGATAGTAGTCAAGGCATAGTGAATACTGTGTCCCGTTCTTAATCTTGCGCTTACGCAAGGTAACTGTTTTGCATTTACTCATAATAATTATGTTTTAATTGGTTGTATACATTTTGGAGTTGTATCCATGTTTCCGATGGCAAAGGAACAACGTGAAATATCCGTGAATACCTCCACGATACATCATTTTGAAATAATTTTCGATAATCCCGATTTTTCACGGTTATTTGTTCCTTTCAGCCATGACACGCTCCACATCTGAGCGCAAAAGCAGGTTTTTCACACCCACCTTTATCTTTTCGATGTGCTTCACCTTGACGATATGGCAGATGTTGGCTGACGAAAGACCATAGATTTGCTGCACCTGCTCAACGGTATAGTAGCGTTCATCGTTCACAAGGTCAGTTCTGCGGAGTTCGTTCAAATGTGATTTGGAGTAATAGGTACGCCCGTACTCTCTTTTAGTGGGTATCTTATGGCGATAGGTGTAGGCACGGAGTGCGGTCGGCTTCATGCCGAACAGTTCCTCCACCTCCTCGGTCAGTAGCCAGTCGGTAATTTCGCTAATATCAACTGCCACACCGAAAAACTCGTCAATATGCTTCTTGCTGTAATAGTTCTTTCCTGCGATACGGCAGATGGGGATATGGTTACGCTTGGCGGAAGTGTAAAGCCATGACTGCTTTACCTTAAAAAGGGACATCACCTCCTCGCCCGAATAGAAGTCCAACACTTCTTCGCTTTCCTTTTCCCTTTTTTCTCTTTTGGCAGGTAAGGAAGATGAAGATGATTTCCTTGGTGTGGAGGTGTTGCCGGGCAGGATGCGGTGATAGGGATTGCCCTCCAACATCTGCTCGATGTCGGCTCTGCGGATGAATGCCATGCGGTTGCTGATGCGTGAGGCTTTCAGCTTGCCGATGGCTACAAGTTTGTAAATGTACTGTCGGGAACAGCCCATGAGGATGGCTGCTTTGGAAAAGGTGAGATACTCCTGATGCTGTATCTCCATCAAGGGTTGGGCGACTTTGAAGAGGTTGTTCTTCTGCATCACTCTGGCTCGTTTGGCTTCTGCCTGACAAGCCTCACTGCAATATCTTTGCATACCGCTTCGGGTTACAAAGGACTTGCCGCAAAAACTGCATTTTCTGGTTGCTTTCATACCGTTTTATCGTTTAATGGTTCATTTCTTCAATCCTATATCTCTGAAATGGTAAACGGATGTGAACGGAAGTCAACCATTGTCGCTTTTCTACACAGTGTGACTGTTTCCGCATATCGGGGCGGTTATTGTCGCTTGTCGTAAACGGTTGTAAACCCTTGTCAACTGTCTGCACGGTGTGACAAAAAACAAGCCCCGCAAATTCTCCACGTCAGAAATACGTCTCAAAAATATGTGGAAATTTGGGAAGCGACAAATGGCAACCGAAAAGTGTTAAATTTTAGAATATGCTGGTAATTAAAGATTTACACTCGGATATTTCTGATTAGTTTTGGTTGTTCTATGGTTATAAATACAGGTTCTTGCAGAGGCCGAAGGCACGCTTTTCTATCTTAGTTACCAAGTTGGGAATCACCACATTCTTCAGAACCGTACAATCATAGAAAGCATATTCACCGATAGTCGTGATAGAAGGAGGCAGCAGTGTAAAACGGTCGTTGGCCTTACCTGCAGGGAATATTTTCAATGTTTTCTTATCTTTAGACAAGAGGTAACCATCAACACTGGAGTAAACAGTGTTATCTTTACTCACATTGATATCTGTGAGTTTAAAGCAGGACTTGAAAGCCTCGGGACTAATTTTTGTAGTCTTGTCTGAGATATTTACAACAGTTAGAGCCTCACACTTGTTAAAAGCTTCGCGTTCGATTCCCTTCACATTATTAGGAATGGTAAAATTCTTCAAACCACAGTCTGCAAAAGCACCCTTACCAATAATTTCAATCTCGGCATCGTCAGGAAATTCCGCCGTAGTCATACCCTTACAACCCCTGAAAGCATTGGTTTTAATGGTCTTTACTGTCTTGGGAAATTTAAAAGACTCAAGTTCTGGTAAGTAGGCAAAAGCATCTGATTCAATTTCTTCAAGCTGACAACTTCCTTCGAAGTTGAAATGCTTCAATTTTTTGTTATTAGAAAATGAATTAGAACGGATCTTTTTCAGTTGGGAACCATCCGGAACATTGATCGTCTCTAAAGCAGCACAACCGTCAAAAGGCTTATCAAGTGATGTAACTTTTGATGGCAATGTAACCTCTTTCAATTTAGGACAAGCTCTAAAAACTGCTGTACCAAGATGCTTAACATTTGAGGGTTCAACAAATGTCACATTCTCTAGTTTTGGCAACTGACGAAATGCCTCATCATTGATTGACTCCAATCCTGCAGGGAAAGTTATTCCCGTAAGCTTCTGTACAGACCAAAAAGCCAATGCCTCAATCACTTTTGTTGAAGGAAGCATATCGTAGACCTCTCCAGGCTTACCTGCTGGATATAAATAGAGAATATCCTTGTTGGGCTTAGAATAAACCACACTATCAACAGCTTCAAAGTCTGTATTTTCATCAGGAACTTTGTATTCCGTAAGGATTGAACAAGAACCAATACAACCAGGCGTCATTCCCTTCTTTGTATCAGGATCATATTTCTTTAGATCTTTAGGAAGCGTAATCGTAGTGAGTTTATACGCTGCAAGAAGTGAAGATTTTTCCATACTAGTAACCTGGTTCAAATCAATTGTTTTCATATCCCTGGGATAAGCAATAGAGAAGGTTGCAAGCGTAGTTATGCCATCGGGTACTTTATAATCAACTACGTTCTTAGCACGAGGATAGAATATGAGCACGTCACCTTTGCAAAGTACGCCTTCTTTAGTTGTATAAAGAGTATTTCCTCCAGAAGCTATTTCAAACTCCTCAAGCTCATCAATTGGAGCAATAGAAGGATAACCAACTGAAACTTCTTTCAAATTAGGCGGAAGAATTATTTTTTTCAAACCACTAATCAGAGTAAAACACGATTTTGTGATTTTTTCCACATTGGGATCAACCGTATAGGCTCCATTAACAAGAGGGATGGATGAGGGCACAAAACGCAGCGTCTTTCCATCCTTTGAATAAAGGACACCATTGTTATCTGATTTAAAATTAGGATTGTCATCAGCCACTTTGTACTTAGGTACCTTCTTCAACTGAGTGTTTGCATTTTCTTCAATATTTTTTACACTCTTTGAAATATAGATAGATTCCAAACTTGCACCTGCAAAAACACCCACATCTAAGTCAGTAACAGTGTCTGGCAACTTAACCGAAGTAATTTTATCACAACGATAACCATTAACAAAAGTTACGCGAGTAACAGTAAAAGTTGTACCGTTACCATCCGAAACCGTTCCCGGAATCACCAATTCGCCAGCAAGATCTCCTGCGTTCAAAAAAGCGAGCGTGTGATTAACAGACGACATCACTTTATAGTTCATGGAGTTGATTTTGACAATCTGCCCATTAGTATAGGCATAGAGTCCTTTTGGCATTACCATAAACAGCAATGCCAATAATAAAAGTTTAATTTTTATCATATCTGTCATTTAAAATGTGATTAGGCTCAATTCTATATGTCAATTTTGCATTGTACTTACTCTCTATAATATTGTTAGGTAATTTTAAAAACCAATACCTATAAGCGTCTTCACATTATAGTAATATATCCATATTTTCTAAGCTTCTATTCATTGTATAATGACTCTCTATATGGGCATACCTCTTGGGAAGAGGTGGACGTAAGCGGTAAAAAGGCTTAATAACAATGAAGTAGACGCTTATTGTTTGCGCAATTAACATGTGGCGTTTACACGACAGAATGTAAGATTTATTAATAAATATTTGCTTGTATCAAATAAAAACTCTAACTTTGTGGCGATACATTTATAGATACGCCCACCTCTTCCCAAGAGGTAACAATTCCTTTAATATTTTTCTATTAGCTTGCATGAGTCGTCTGTCGTCTATTTCACGGATGTAGATGAGCGTAGTTCTCGTGTCGGTATGTCCCAAGGCTTGTGAGATGACCGGCAGGTCTATGTTTTTGTCGTAGGCAATGCTCGCCCATGAATGACGAGCCACATACGAGGTCAACCCGACGCTGACGCCCGCCAGGGATGACAGCTCTTTCAGAAGACGGTTGTACCGATTGAGAGCAGAGCTGTAGTCGGCCCTACAAACCTCTCCATTTCTCACCTTATATAATATAGGGAACACATAGTCGGTCTGTCTTGTTGCGTATCGAGATATAAGATGGAGCATGCACTTTTCCAGTTTCACCCTCACTTGCTTTCTCGTCTTTCGGCGGTAATAGGTCAATATGCCGTCCTTGATTTGCGATCGTTTCAGAAACGCCAGGTCCACAAATGGCATACCCATAGCATAAAACGAGAAGAGAAACATGTCTTTCACCGGTTCCAACCATGGGGTTTCTGACAGATCGATTGCCGTTATCTTGCGTATATCTTCCATTCCTATACTCCGTTTCGCTGTTTTTTCATTTCCCGTAAACACATGACTGAACGGCTTTCTGTCCCTAACCTTCCGCATCGCCACCGCTTTATTGTAAATCGCGCGTAGCGCTCGCAGGTAGCACGACGACGTGTTGGCGCACACCCCACAATCTTGCAACCATCGCTCATAGCCCTTGACGAGTCCGCTATGTATAGATGCCAAGGCTATGTCCTTATTGTTATTGAAACGTGTAAACGATAACACCGCCGTTTTGTAATTTCCGGTGGTGGAAATACTTGTACCCTTTGCCGCGATCGGTAGAAACTCTGTCAACAATGGGGACGCCTGATGTGCCACCAGCTGTTTACGCGTTGGGGCTGCATCATAAAACTTTTGTCCTCCCGGTTTACTGAAAAATGAAATGATACTTTTAAATGTCATAATATTGAAGTTTATTGTTGAAGTATATGTTTTTAACGCGGCTACCTGGAATATGGGTAAGGTTCGAAATTGATATTCGTTCTCAGGCGGTGGTGTGGACGGCATTCTTGAAACGGAACTTACGTCCGG
>NZ_JAERMS010000038.1 GCF_017426725.1 Prevotella illustrans
TGATTTGATGAAACTTTATATGCGTTTTCACAAAAATTATTTAGGACACTATTGGCTCGAAGCATGAAAAGGCGTGACCAATAATAAAATCTTCTTCCCCTCTTCAGCAATAACGGAATAATTTTACTATATTTGTTGCACAATTGAGTGAAAATTAACTATATATATGGACATAACAAAAGAACTGAAATTAAAGAAGAAAGAACTCCTAAACTATTTTAGAAGCCGTTCGAGTGAGATTCAAAGTGAATTATCACGACGTTATTCCACTACTGATTTTAAGAAAAAGGCTTCTGTTTTTAATAAAGAAATAACCAAAAGCAAGGAAACACTTCTAACCATTTTAGCAGAAATTTCAAGAAAAGAAAAATGGACTAATGCTGAAATCTTAGATTGTGTCTTAATGATTACCTATACTAATGATGTTGTAATGCTTGAGGGCAGAAACTCTATTTGGGAATACGAATATATGGCATTCTCACGTAGAATCGGTGAATTATGGGAGCCATTCTGCAAGTTATGCTTCGATTATCCTCGTACAAATATCGAAAAATTTATTCCTCCTTTGTTTGCTGAAGTTAGAAAAGATCTCACTACAGAAATAGCGACATATATAGATAGCCTAAATCTTCAGACTAATGAAAAATTAAAGTTGAAAGACTATTATAATAAGGTTTGGAGTCTTGTTACCTCTGGGGAAATACAATTAGAATGCGATTTGCATTTCTCTGATGAAACAACCAAATATGTTGTTGACTTTAAGAGCGGATTTGGTTCAAACGAAAAGGGGAATACAAACAGATTACTCCTTGTTGGGAGCATTTATAATAACATAGCGAAAGGCAATTATCAATGTATGATATTTGTCAGATCTACTGATAATAACCATTATTTAACTACGCTTCAAGATTCTGGTGTTTGGGAAATATCGTGCGGTACTGACACATATGAAAGAATCCGCCAGTTTTCAGGCTATGATATCCATGGCTGGATAACATGTAATATTGATTGGCTGAACGACTTCTCGGCAGAAATGAGGAACATGATTATTGATAAAAAATTACAGAATTATTTAATCTGGTAGTTATGAATAGAGCTTCAGAATTTCAATCCTATTACACTAAATCCACTCCCATTCTGAACTATATGATCAATATGCTTCAATTGGGTGATGGTGAAAGCATATTAGAACCTTGTGGAGGTGATGGGGTTTTTGTTGACAGTCTGTTGTCAACAAACTCATCAGCAAATATTGATATTCTGGAATTGAATCCAGAGGCTGTAACTTTTTTGAAGGAGAAATACAAAAAAAAGTTGAATGTTTCTGTCAAAGAAACAGACACATTGTTGGATAATGATATACTATTACACCGTAAAAAGTACGACAAGATTATTGGGAATCCACCTTATGGCGCAAAGAATGATACTCAAAGAAAAATCTGTTTAAATCGTATGTATCCTGGCCTTTATACAAAGGAAAGCTATACGTTGTTTCTGTATGCATGCATTAATTGTCTTCGTGAGGAGGGGATTTTGAGTTACATTATTCCTGATACCTTTTTATCCTTACACCGACACGTTGCTGTACGTAAATTCTTGCTGACAAAAACAAAAATTAAGGAGTTGGCTCTATTTCCTTCTTCTTTCTTCCCAGGTGTAAATTTCGGCTATGCGAATTTGTGTATAATAACATTAATTAAATCCTCAGATATTGAGCAAAACTTACGAAACGAGATATGTATTCGGAGGGGATTCAGAAGGGTTGAAGAGTTGGAAAAAAAAGAGTGTGGAAAAACTAAGATTGTTTCTCAGAAAGAAATCTATGAGAATGTTGGTTCAGCTTTTTTATTTAACTCAACGGATAAAATTTCCAAACTCATCAATGATGATTCCCTTCTGAAGATTGGGAATTTGGCTCATTGCGTCACCGGCTTTTACTCTGGCAATGATCAAAAATATTTACATCCAATTGATCGTTGTATTAAGAATGCAAGGAAATATCAGGTCATATCGAAGGAGTTTATCAGTAAGTCTCCTTTATCAGATAATGAAAAAGTAAATGGAATAAGTTCGCCAGAATGCTTTGTTCCTATTGTTAAGGGAGGCAATGTGGAATATGTGAAACCTGTACAATGGTTTATGAACTGGTCAAAGCAAGCAATTCTTGAATATAAGGCAAGTAAAAAATGTAGATTCCAAAACTCAGCATTTTATTTTAAAAAGGGTATTGGAATTCCCATGATCCGTTCATCAAAGCTGACAGGGGCATTAATAGATTATCAACTTTTTGATCAATCTATTGTGGGAGTATTCCCTAAAGATGAATCTTTGATACTATATCTACTTGGCTTTTTTAATTCACAGGTCTGTACAGAACTCATCAGTGCAATTAATCCATCTGCCAATAACAGTGCAAATTATATCAAGAAGATACCATTTATAGAGCCCAATGCAGAGTTCAAAGATAAAGTAGAAAATATAGTCAACAAGATAATTTCAGAACTTAAAATCGGCAATAGTAATATACAAAAATTTCAAGAGGAATTAGATGTACTATTTTCTAATCTTTATTTAGAGAACAAGGGATGCAAACATAGATTAGAAAAAAAGCTGAAAAAAGGAAAACAATTAAGTATCTATGGTTTGGGAAGTTAGTAAGCCAATCAACAAACCCATATCGTACCCAAAGGCATTATCCCTGTGACGGCTACCGGCAAGATTCCGTGAAAACAGAAGAAAAGTAATGAAAGTAATAAAGGCTGAGGCTCCATCACTTAGTATCTGTTTATATATCTGTTTGCCCAAAATGTTGTGCCCATTCGGCAACGGCTACACGCAGATTGCGCTGCGCCACATCCTTTCGCATGGCTTTTACTAAAGGCTGGTCCAACGGCGTAATGCCTCTGACTTCGGCAAAGCCTGCGGCAAGCAAACGTTCACGGTCGGACACGCAGCCGGCAAAGAGATAGACAGGAACGGGCGGATGGCAGTCGCGGGTCTCCGACAGCAAGACGCTTGGCAACTTGCCCATGAGCGTCTGCGCGTCAGATGAACCTTCGCCCGTCAATACAAAACGAGTGGAAGGGAGAAAGCGGGACAATCCCGCAGCCCGCAACAGCAACCGGGCACCCGACTCGCACGTGGCGTTCATATATTCCATGAAAGCGTAGCCCAGTCCACCGGCCGCTCCTGCACCTGTTTCACGGCTCCTGTCATAGCCAAAGTGGCGGGCTGAAGCCTCCGCAAAACGCCGGGCACGCTCATCAAGCGCACGCACCATGGCTGCGTCGGCCCCCTTTTGCGGGCCAAAGACATGAGCCGCGCCCCGCTCACCACATAGTGGATTGGTAACGTCGGAACCAAGCGTGAAGCTGCATTGACGGATGATGTCGATGTCGTCGAAGCGTCCAGAAGGGGCCAATACGTCAATCAAAGCCCGAATCATACCGATTCCGGCGTCGCTCGTGGCACTTCCGCCCAGGCCGACAACAAACTTTCGGCAACCATCGAGCATAGCCTTGGCCAAGATTTCGCCTGTTCCATAGCTTGTAGTCCGCATGGGATTGCGTTCTTCGGATTGCAACAAGGAAAGCCCCGACGCCCGGGCCACTTCAATGACAGCCGTATCGCCCAGTCGCAGATAATGGGCCGTGATGCGCCGCATCATCGGATCGTGCGTAGCGACAGGGATGAGTTGACCGCCTACAGCCCGCTGATAAGCGACCAGCCAGCCTTCACCGCCGTCGCTAAGCGGCAAAGCAATGAAATCATCGTTGGGAAAATATCGTTGAAGAACAGACGAAGCCACCGCATTAGCTTCGTCGGAAGACATACAACCTTTGAAAGAGTCAAAAGTCAAGAGTATATTCATAACCACAAAAATACTTATTGCCGCCCAACCATAGCACGCTCACTGCAAGGTTTCTATCTGAAATTACAAATAATTAACGACCGTTCTTGGCGATAAAAGACTGACAAAACCAAACTTTAGTTTTGTTTCCCCAAAACGAAACCATCATAAACAAAATATGGAATTTTCTTGACTATATGGCCGAAAAACCATAAATTTGTACAGATTTTAATAAAACAATTCCTTATGAAAAAGCTTGTATTAACACTGATGTTGTTTTGCGGTCTTGCAGCCCGGGCACAGCAGAAACCCCGAACCTGGTCGATAACGCCTAAAATCGGTCTGAATATTTCCAATCCGACCAATCATCCTCCATTCTACGTAGGCACTGTGATAGAAGAAATCATTCCAAACGACGGAACGATACACCAAGCCGGTTTTTCAATGGTCCGTGACATGATGACAACGGCAACCGCCATCAAGTCGGGTTGGGCCGGTGGCGTGGAAGCGCAGTACCAATTCAATTCGAGATTAGGCATATCATTAGGCGCTTACTATAGCCAGCAGGGTGTGAGATACGACAACATAGCTCTTGGCGACGAGGCCTTACCGGACGGCCAGGAGCCCATCAAGCTGGGCATAGCCAAGCAAATGAACGCGAAGACAGACTATATCACCATGCCAATTCTGCTCAACTGCTATGTGTACAAGGGTCTGGCACTGAAAGTTGGCTTACAACCGGCCTACAACGTGGTGGCAGAGGCCCAGGCCGATTTGGACGCGGAAGTGAGAGAAGGTTATTGGATAAAGGTGCAGGCAGGCATGGCAGAGGTTCATAAGTTGGACGTGACCGTTCCGGTGGGCCTCTCTTATGATTTCCCGAACGGTTTGATGATCGACCTGCGCTATCATACGGGTATTGGCAACCTGTACTCCTCGGGATGGGAAGGATTAGGAGCGCGTGACGATAAGCCCAAGAGCCGTACAAGCATGTTCCAACTTACCGTGGGTTATAAATTCGAGCTGTAAGCGTTTGCGCGTCCTTCATTCCTTTCGCTCCTCATTGAAACCTCCTTTTACTCCTAAAAAACGACCTTAAAAATAATTCAAATGACAGAAAATCTTTCTACGAGCCGGAAAACCATTGTAGGCATTCAGTTCCTTTTCGTGGCCTTCGGTGCCACGGTGCTGGTGCCGTTGCTCATTGGTATCGACCCTGCCACAGCCTTGTTCACCGCGGGTTTGGGCACATTCCTCTTTCATTTTGTCACAAAGGGCAAGGTACCCATCTTCCTTGGCAGTTCGTTCGCGTTCATCGCGCCCATCATCGAGGCCTCCAAGCAGTGGGGACTGCCCGGCGCACTGGCCGGACTCACGGGCGTGTCACTCGTCTATTTCGTCATGAGCGCCATTGTCAAATGGCAGGGTAAGAAGTTTCTCGACAAGGTGTTTCCCCCCATTGTCATCGGACCTGTCATCATTCTTATCGGTCTTTCGCTCTCGGGCAGTGCCGTCAACATGGCCAAGACCGACTGGCCGTTGGCTTTCCTGTCGCTCCTGATCGCCATTCTGGTACTAACCTTTGGCAAGGGGCTGTTTAAACTCGTGCCCATCATCGCGGGCGTGACCGCGGGTTACGTGGCTGCCATCTGCCTGGATAAGGTCGACTTCTCAGGTGTCGCCGCCGCGCCATGGATTCGTTTTCCCGTGTCGCTCACTACAATTACACATTTCGAGTGGGCGCCTTTCCTCTACATGATTCCCGTGGCCATCGCGCCGGTGCTTGAGCACATCGGCGATGTCTATGTGGTAAGCGAGGTGGCCAATAAAGATTTCGTGAAAGAACCGGGCCTGCATCGCACCATGCTGGGCGACGGACTGGCCTGTCTGGCTTCCGCTTTCTTAGGCGGTCCTCCCGAAACGACCTACTCTGAAGTGACGGGAGCCATGTCGATCACCAAAGTAACAAGCCCTGTCGTCATCCGCATTGCCGCCGCCACGGCCTTGGTTTTCTCCATTGTGGGTAAGTTCAGCGCCGTGTTGCAGTCCATTCCGCAAGCTGTTCTGGGTGGCATTATGTTGCTGCTGTTTGGTACAATCGCCAGCGTGGGCGTCCAGAATCTCATGCATAATCATGTAGACATGGGCCGCACGCGCAATGTCATCATCATGTCGGTCATGTTGACGATGGGCTTGGGCGGAGCCGTTCTCTCATCAGGCAGCTTTGTCATTTCGGGTATTGGTCTTTCGGCCATCGTCGGCGTGGTGCTCAATCTGCTTCTGCCTGACAGAAAGAAACAGGTCGCGAAAGACGAACAATAACAACATCATCAACGACATGCAGTTCATTACGTCTGCATGTCGTTTTTCTTTTCAGTTCCCGCAAACCGCTCATCAACCACCGTTGATCGTTATTTTTTCACGATCAACAATAATATCGTTTCCACTTTTAGCGCCTCTGTCGTTTCTATATAATATACTAACATCCAATACTTTAAGCCTTTTACAGCCTTACTTGCAATCCACTTTTTTTCCTTATGGCTTCAAACGGATTAATGTTTATCCTATCTTTGCCAAAAGAAACGTACAAAACAAATGACGTTGATACCATCCGTAATCCTAACCATTAACCGTTTGATAGCTTCATTTAAATTTATTGCAGTCCGATAAACAAATTATAGTGATAAATCATGCCTCTTTGCCGTCCCGGCAAATGCCGACAGGCTTTCCGAGCTCTCGGAAGACGTCAAGGTATAACAGGTGTTAAATGCCGAAGTTCGGCAAACGCCAAGGTATAACAGATGTTAAATGCCGGAGTTCGGCAAACGTCAAGGTGTAACAGGTGTTAAATGCCGAAGTTCGGCAAACGTCAAAGCAAAACAGATGTTAAATGCCGACGTTCGGCAAACGTCCCGGCAAATGACGACGACCTTTCCCGGCGTGCGGAAAACACCAAAGCAAAAGGAATGTTTTTAGTAAGGGGCGCTATTTGGGACAAAAAGTAAGCCACTACCGGCTATACATGCCTGCAGTGCCGATAAATAAAGGCTTGCATAACTGTCAATCAGTTTTTACCGGAAACCAATACAATAATTTAAATTCTATATATGATGAAAAGGAAAAAATTATCATTACTCATGGCTTTTCTGCTGATGGCGATAACAGCCGTCGCGCAGGATTTACATGTTTCCGGCACCGTCAAAGACGCGCGGGGCGAGGCCCTTATCGGGGCGACCATTATGATGAAAGGCAGTGGCAAGGGCACGGTCACGGACAGCGAAGGACGCTTTGCGATGGATGTGCCGAGAGGCGCTACGCTTATCATTTCTTATATAGGGGCCAAAACGAAGGAAGTAATGGTCACGGGCACACGGCAGGATATCGTTATCGATACCGACAATCAGGTTCTCGACGAGGTTGTCGTTACCGCGCTGGGAATCAAACGCGAAGAGAAAGCATTGGGATATTCCGTGCAGAAGGTATCGAGTGACCTGGTACAGAAGGTAGGTGGCATTGACGTGACCACCTCGCTGACAGGCAAGGTCGCCGGTATGCTGGTGAGCAACTCCACAGAATTTGCCGCGGCGCCGACGATAACCTTGCGCGGCGAGGCACCGCTAATCGTGATTGACGGCGTGCCCTACGCCAATATGACCATGCGCGACATCGCCGCCGAAGACATTGAGACCATCAGCGTGCTGAAAGGAGCGTCGGCGTCGGCTCTTTATGGCTACCGTGGCGCAAGCGGCGCGGTCATGATCACGACGAAGAAAGGGCGGGAAGGGAAAGGCGGCGTTCAGATTTCTCTCAACTCAAGCACGATGTTGTCGGCTGGTTTCGTGGCCATTCCCGAGAAGCAAAGTCAATACGGACGTGGTAAGAACAATGTCTACGACATGAACTCCGACCAGTCGTGGGGCGCTCCGCTCGATGGAACCGTTCGCAATCAGTGGGATCCTATCGCCAAGGAATATCGCGAATATCCCTATACGGCGGTGGGAAAGGACAATTTCCGCAACTTCCTGCAGCAGGGAGTCATCACCAACAACACGCTGTCGCTTGACTACCACACGAAGAACGTCTCACTTCGCTCTTCCGTCAATTGGACATACAACAGGGGACAATATCCCAACAGCACTTTCAAAAAATACGGCTATACGCTAAGCGGCGATATCCTGCTGGGCAAGTTCACGTTCAGTTCCAACATGGCTTACCACAAACAAAGCTCGCCCAACATCGGTTTTAACGGTTATACCAACTATGACCCGATGTACACTTTATTAATATGGACTGCCGCCGACTATGACATCCGCGATTATAAAGGCAACTACTGGATGGTGCCGGGCGTGTCGCAGAACTTCACTTACAAGTCGACGCACAACAATCCCTACTACGATCGGAACCAACGTGTGCGGTCTTCGGATCGTGATATTTTCAACGCTTCGGTGGCAATCGGTTATGAACTGACGGACTGGTTGAAGGTAACGTTGCGGTCGGGGCTTGACTTCTATCTCGACAGACAGCAGATCAAAGTGGCCCAAGGTTCGTATGTCTCGACGGGAAACACCGGCGTTGCCGGCGGCGCGACGTGGATCGGGCAGAAAACGGGAGCCTTTGCCACGGGACGGCAGTCGGGCTACAGCATGAATACAGACTTGATGTTGAACGCGTCAAAGACGTTTGGCGACTTCTCGGTGGAAGGTCTTTTCGGAGGAACCGTCTATTATACGCAGGATGAAAACATCTATGGCAACACCGTCGGGGGAATCTCCGTGCCGCAGTTCTTTTCACTGAAAGCCTCGGTTGAGAAAGCGAATGTGGGGTCTACGATACAGAAAATGCAAGTAAACTCACTCTACGGCCGTATAGGAGGCTCATGGCGCCGACTGATCTATGCCGACGCCACCTTCCGAAACGACTGGTCTTCTACGCTACCGTCTACGGACAACGCCTATTTCTACCCATCGTTATCGGGCAGTTTCGTCATATCAGAGCTGCTGCCCGAGCAAACCAAAGAGTGGCTTGACCTGTGGAAGGTGAGGAGTTCGTGGACCGTTTCCAAGACGCCTCCTGCCATTTACGCGACCAACACGAACTATGTAGTTACCAATGCGGCATGGGGCACGCTTTCGTCTGCGGCAATACCGCTCAAGCTGACGGTAGGCGAAGTGAATCCGGCCTCATCCTCCACGTGGGAGATAGGTACGCAAGCCGTTTTCTTCAAAAACCGTTTAGGGGTAGATGTCACCTATTATCGTAAGCTCATGTATGACGCCTTAGTGTCAGGGTCGCTCTCTTCGGCTTCCGGCTTTACAGGAAACTACGTCAATTCGGATGAAGAAATCGTACGCAGAGGTTGGGAAGTGACCGTCAGCGGTACCCCCATCCGGACACCGGACTGGCGTTGGGACTTGGCGGTCAATTGGTCGAAGTATGCCCGTTACTATCATAAGATCGATCCGGTTTATTCCTCCGATAATCCTTGGGTAAAGAAAGGAGAGCGAGTCGACGTGTTCTTAGTAAAAGATTACGCCCGCGATCCTGACGGAAACCAAATCTACAGCAATGGGCGCGTGCAGTTCAATCCTTTCCTTTCCGTATACGGCCATACCGATCCCGACTGGATTTGGGGATTGAGCACACAGGTATCTTATAAGAATTGGACGCTGAGCGCCTCGCTCGACGGGCGTGTCGGCGGCACGATCAGCTCGATGACCAACAGCTACCTTTGGACTTCAGGCTCTCACCCGGGCACGCTTACAGCCGAACGGGCGGCCGACGCGGCTACACCGGGCTCCAAGAATTTTCTCGGACAAGGCGTAAAAGTGGTGTCGGGAAGCGTCAAATACGACAAATACGGCAACGTGTTGTCCGACGATCGGGTCTTTGCCACGAACGACGTCTACACAACATACAGCCAATATGCCCAAGACATGCATACCGGCATTGCGTGGGGCGGTAACAGCAGACCCGCCGACAGCTTCTCAGGCACCTTCTTCAAGTTGCGCGAATTATCGCTTTCCTACACGCTTCCCTCGCGATTCACCAACCGTTGGGCTAAGTCGGCTTCGCTGGCATTGGTAGGTCAGAACCTCTTGATGTGGGCAAAAGACTTCAAATATTCAGATCCCGACGGTGGTACGGAAAACTTCAACGACCCTTCGGTGCGCTATCTCGGATTCAATATCAAATTAACATTCTAATCCTTTTTCCAATTCGAACCGTTATGATCAAAAAGATATTCACATTGTTTTTCGGCTGCCTTGCCACGATGGCAATGCTGTCGTGCGACGATAACTTCGACGAATACAACACGAATCCCGACACGACGACTTCCGTTACGCCTGAAATGCTTGCTACCGGCGTGTTGAAAAGTTCCATGTTGCTGGGCGGCGACGGCAAGGCCTACATCGGATATAACGCCTTGCCCAAGTATGTAGCCTATATAAAGGAAGGCGCTTATGATCCACAATACAATCTGATAGGTTCGTGCTCGTTCGCTTCCTATCATTTAATCCCCAATATGGAGCAAATGGTGGAATACGCGAAAGGTGGCAACTATGAGGACTCGTTCCGCGGATTGGCTCTATTTCTGAAAGCGTTCAATGCCTACCGGCTTACGATGATGACCGGCGACATTCCCTATTCCGACGCCGGCTTAGGGAAAAAAGGCAATACCAAGCCGAAGTATGATGTCCAAGCGGACGTGTTCGCGGCCATCTTGGAAGACCTTAAAACGGCCGCAACGCATTTTGCGAAAGCGCGTGACTTCGATGGAGACTTCATCTATGACGGAAAGGCCGCCAAATGGCGAAAGGCTGCCGACGTGCTGCAACTCAAGGTATTGATGTCGCTTGGCGAGAAAATCACCTCGGAACAGAAAACCCGTTTTGCCCAAGTTGTCTCAGAAGGCAATCTCTTTCAGGACAACAGCGACGACATGAATGTGGTCTATACCACGGCTACGGGCACATGGCACCCGCTCTACAACCAGCCGTTGTTCGACCCATGGACGGTCTTGTCGGATGTTGTCGTCGACGAATTCAAGCGCTTGGGCGACCGCAGACTGTTCTATTACGCCGAGCCTTCAGCCGCGCAGATCGCGTCGGGCAAGAAGGATAACGATTTCGAAGCTTATGTGGGAGCTTATCCCATGACCGATTTTGACCAATTAAATTTGGATTATCTGGATAAAAAGTATTCGGTTATCAACAACCGCTATCAAAACGTGATGAATGGAGACCCACTCTGCAGGCTCAGTTACGCGGAACAATGCTTCATCCTGGCCGAAGCATCGATAAAAGGATGGATCGGTGGCGACGCCGAGACATACTATCGGCAGGGCGTAGAGGCTGCCATGAAGAAGGTCGCCGCCTATGACGAGCAATCGACTTATTGTCATGGCATGCCGATCACGGACGAGTATATCGCCACTTATCTCGCGGGAAAGGCAGCCTTCGCGTCGTCGACCACCGACCGGCTTCGCCAGATATGGACGCAGCGCTACTTGCTCAAATTCCTGCAAGACGGCTATGACGCCTATATGGAAATCAGACGAACGGGCTATCCCGAACTGAAAGTGAACGCGGAGACCAGCCTTAATATCGACAACAAGGCTGCCATGCCCGTTCGCTGGACTTACCCCGGAGATGAGATGCAGAACAATGCCGACAATATAAAGGAAGCCCTTTCCCGTCAGTTTACCAATGGCTACGACGGTATCAACGAACGTATGTGGCTGCTTCAATAGGCTTGATTATAATGATCGCTTCCACAATAGCCGTGGGACGCACGGCAAATTGTGGAAGCTTTAGCTAATCGTCAAGATTAAAACAATGTACGACAAATTTCCCAAAACCTTCCTATCGCTGCTCATCTTTCCCCTTCTTGGCAGCTGTTCCACCTTCTTTACTACGGGAAGCAAGAGAGAGAAAGTTCCCAACGGCCGAAATCAGCAGACCATACAGGCACGCTATAGGCTCGTATGGCATGACGAATTCGATTATGCCGGATTACCCGATTCCACCCGATGGAGTTTTGAAACCCGGGGAAACCAATCGGGCTGGGGTAACAACGAGCTGCAACATTATACGGAATCGCGCCTGCAAAACGCCTCTGTTTCTAATGGATGCCTTCGTATTACAGCCCGTAAAGAAGACTATGAGAACAAGCGATACACTTCGGCACGCCTCACAACCAAGGGACACGCCCAATGGTTATACGGCCGAATGGAGTGCAGGGCCAAGTTGCCTGTGGGAAGAGGTACCTGGCCGGCCTTTTGGATGATGCCCTCGGAAAACACCTACGGCATCTGGCCGGCAAGTGGAGAAATCGATATTATGGAGAATGTTGGCTTTGATCCGGATAAAATTCTGGCCACGACTCACACCCAACAGTTCAACCATATCAAAGGAACTTCCGTGAGTGGAACCATCTTGGTGCCCACCTGCAACACCGAATTTCACGTTTATGCCGTGGAGTGGGACGAACGTGAGATTCGAGGATACGTAGACGGACACCACTATTACACCTATGCCAATCAAAAAAAGGGATGGGAGTCGTGGCCGTTCGACAAGCCTTTCCATATCATTCTCAACTTGGCCATAGGTGGCGACTGGGGCGGAAAGATGGGAGTAGACGACACCATATTCCCCTGTTCATACGTCATTGACTATGTAAGAGTTTATCAACAAATGTAGAAAATCAGCGTATTACTTGATATTTTCCGACCAATGACTTATCTTTGTCATCATAAAGATAGCAAAGATGAAAAAAACAGCATGCACGTTTCTCTTGCTGGCCGTGGCACTTCATGCGGCAGCAGTGGGGCGGAATCAGTTGGATAGTCTCTACCACCGTATTGACAACGCCATCGCCCGCTCTTCCGAATTCATCGCTATCAGAGAGGCAAGGATCAGCAACCTGCGCACAAAACTGAACAAGTCGGCGAATGGACGTGACCGTCTGAACCTCTCTTTCCAGCTCTTCGAAGAATACAAATCCTATCAAAACGATTCTGCCGTGTCGTATTTGACAAAGGCAATTTCGCTGGCCGTGTCGCTCAAAGACGGCGACATGGCTGATTATTGTCGTTCGTTGCTCGCTTTCCAGTATTCTTCATCCGGCATGTACACGGAAGCCTTTGCCATGCTCGACACACAAAAGCAGAGCCAACTCAAAGGAAAAGCCTTAGCCCAATACTACATTTCATCTACCCACCTGTATGGCGAGGTAGCCTATTACACCAGTCAGCCGAGCCTGCAACGCCAATTCCAGGCCAAGGCCGATTCGTGCAGACGTCTCTTGTTTCAAGTTCTCAAGCCCGATGACGACGTTGCCCTGCAATATCGCGAGATGAATTATTACAACAGAAAAAACTTTGTCAAGGCACTCGAAATCAACGATCGGCGCATGAAAAACTTACGCCCGGACGACCATCAATACGCGGTTGTAGCCTTCTATCGCTATTTGGATTATTATCTCACCAAGGATACACTCTCGATGAAGTACTGGCTTACGCAATCGGTGCTGAACGATATCGAAAACGCGGTCATGGATCAGGGGGCCATGTGGGAACTGACACACTTCCTGATTGACGGAGGTGATGTGGAACGTGCCTACCGCTACATCGGATTCGCCACGGATTGTGCCAACAGATTCAACTCGCGCATGCGCAACTGGCAAATAACCTCGACCCTTGCCCGTATCAATAAAATCTATGAACAGCAGCAAAACAAAACCAACACACGCCTCCGGGGACTTGTAGGAGGAATCAGTCTGCTGTCATTAATCCTGCTGGCTATGAGCTTCTACAGCCATCGGCAACACAAGCAGTTGGCCGCCGCGCAAAAGCTACTCAAACAGAAAAACCACGAACTGACAGCTTCCAACGGGCAGCTCTCGGACGTTGTAAGGCAACTCAACAAGACGGTAAAGCTATTGGACGACTCCAACAAGGTGAAAGAAGAATATGTCGGCCGATTCCTCTACATGTGTTCCATATATATCGACCGAATGACTTCTTACAGAAAACAGGTCATCAAGAAACTCAAGAACAGGCAGTACGACACGCTCTACCAAGATACGAGGAGATTAGAAGCTGACGAAAGGGAAACCGAAGAACTCTATCAGAACTTTGACTCGGCCTTCTTACACCTCTATCCCAACTTCGTGGAAGAGTTCAACCTACTGCTACGGCCGGAAGAGCGCATACAGTCGTCTTCCATGAGCCTCACCACCCCACTCCGTATCTTTGCCCTGATTCGACTGGGCATCGACGACAGCGGGAAGATAGCGGAATTTCTGCATTACTCCGTCAACACCATCTACAACTACCGGGCCCGAATCAAGAACGGCGCATTGGGTGAAAGAGAACTTTTCGAAGACCAAGTAAAAAAGATTGGAATAGCCAAATGAGGCTACCGACAACACGTTTTAAGATTACACAATTTCTTTCTTTACGCCTTTTATCAGAACTGGAAGTAGATAAAAGGCTGAATCGTAGAGCTTTTAATCTGGATAACAATATAGATGACGGCCGTCAACAGGATGGCGTAGACCAACAGATTGCAATGGCGTAGCACGCCTATCAGCCGTTCCTGCCAGGTATCGGGCAGGAAATGCGTGAGGTAGCCAAAGGCCATGAAAGCCAAGATGTATTTATAACCACTCACAATCTGCGGCCAAAGTTCGATATGGAAATTGGTGAAAATCTGATGAATCATCGCCCAACCGGCCACAAACGACGTGTGGCGGAAGAATATCCAAGTGAAGCAGACAAAATGAAACGTCAGCAAAATAGCCAACCATTTTCTGAGGCCGTGCGACCGATAACGGCGATCGTGACGCAATATTTCTTGGCCGAAGTATTTATGTGCCGCCAAAGCCAGGCCGTGCATGCCGCCCCAAGCTACAAAATTGAGGCTGGCGCCATGCCAAAGGCCACCCAAAAGCATGGTAATGACCAGATTGATATACTGCCGAAACTTCCCCTTACGGTTACCGCCCAGCGAGATATAAATGTAATCGCGAATCCAACTGGACAGCGAGATGTGCCAACGGCGCCAAAAGTCGGTGATACTCGTCGACCGGTAAGGCGCGTTGAAGTTGAGTGGGAAGTGAAATCCCAGCAACAGCGCGATACCGATAGCCATGTCGCTGTAGCCACTGAAGTCGCAATAGATCTGCAGAGCATAGCCGTAGACACCCAAAAGGTTCTCTAATCCGCTATAGAGCGTAGGATTGTCGAATATGCGGTCGACGAAGTTGAGACTGATATAGTCGCTGATGACCGCCTTCTTGAACAAGCCGATGATGATGAAATAGACACCACGGGCAAACATGTCGCGCGTGATGATGACGGGCTTGTGAATCTGCGGCGTGAAATCGGAGGCACGAACAATCGGACCTGCCACCAACTGCGGGAAGAACGACACGTAGAACGCGTAGTCCAAGATATGGGGCAACGGCTTGAGCGTCCCACGATAGACATCAATGGTGTAACTCATGCTCTGGAACGTAAAGAAACTAATACCCACAGGAAGGAAAATATCCCAGGGCTGGAAGTTATTACCAATCATCTGGCTGACCATGCCGGCAAAGAAATTGGTGTACTTGAAATAGCCCAACAGCCCAAGATCGATTAGCAGACTCAGAAAAACAAGGACTTTACGCCGCCTGCGATTGGACGCGGCCATCCGGGAATTGTCGGCCGACACGGCAGAGAGCGCCCCTATGCGGCGGGCTATCAAGAAGTCGCTGACAGTAACAACAGCCAGCAGAAAGAAATAGAATCCGCTGCTCTTATAATAAAAATAGTAGGAAAAAAGCGTAACAAAAAACAACCGTGGTTGGAGTTTGTGGCGCAAAAGCATGTAAACGAATGAGAATCCGAGGAAAAGCAGCAGAAACAAACCGCTGGAAAAAATCAACGGTTCCTTAGGATTATATGTCAGAAGATCAATTAATCGTTGTATCATTGTTGTTCAAGAGCCTTACGGCGTTTATAGTTTTCCAATCCGGCCATAAACGAAGGAAACACTTTGCTTGCCACTAATTTACCGCCACCGAAACTCAAGTGGGTGTAATCCTTGTTGGCCATATTGCGATCAACTAACTTTTTCATGCTGCCATTTCCACCCATCGCCTGATAAAAATTATAAAAACCAACGTGACAATCAGCTGCCATCTGTTCCTGAAGATTCACCAGATTCTTCACTTCTTTCAACGTCGTAATGCCATCGGCCGACCGCTGGTCTCTGTCGGGTACACTCATGACAAGAATACTGGCGTCGGGGAAGGCGGCATGAATATTCTTGACGGCTCTCTTCATGCCTTCCGTATAGACTTTCAAAATAGGAACCGTATTTCCTTTGACAGCCTCATTCAAACCATAATGGATAATGATGAGGTCGTAAGGCCGCAAACGGGCAAAATGAGCCAGCGTGGTTAGTGGAATGCGAGCCAACTGCGTGCCGGAAGAACCGCGCATAGAGAAATTGTCAAGAATAACGCCCTTGTCGGATTCCAGTGCCATGCCAAAGAGTGTTGTACGTGGAGACACATCGGAAAAATGGTAAGCCACCTGATTCATGGCGCCTCTCACCTCGATCATCTGAATTTCGGTAGACGCCGCTGTTACAAACTGGCGGGGTGCCGCTTTGTCCATGGCTACACTGACGCTGACGGGCTGTGGCGTATGAAGAAAGAGTTTGGCATGCTGCCAAGTAGCCACATGGGGCTGTAGCTTGGAGCCAAGCGTCGTGACACGGCCTCCTTCGGAAGGTATGTAATAGCGTTGGGCAATGCCTTGACGGCTGTTATCAAAAGGCTTCTTGACAACGGAATATTCAGCAATGCCGCTATAACGCTGATTCACGGTACGACGAAAAGCCGTCATAGGTGTACCACAATCGACCCAGCCAACCCCCGTACCACCAAAATGATTCTGGAACAAAACTCGCAGATCACCGGTAAGGATATCGCCTTCGATAAATGAATCACCGAAATAAGCAATTCTTATAGGGCGATCCAACGTTTTGACATGAGCCAACTGTTTGTAAAAATGGTCCATACCACCCTTTTTACCTTGCGAAAAATCCATAATCGGCTCCACCCCTTTGGGCCAAATCTCTTTAAAATCAATCTTCTTACCTTGCCTTGTGACAGCTACGACAGGTTTGGGCGCCTTCGGAGCAGGCACCACATCTACATTTTTCTCATAAATATCGGGAAGAATTTGACTGAGCAGATTGACGTGCCGTAATTCGGTTCCGCCTATGCTAAGTGTCGGCAACTGATGCATAAGCAACAGAAAGAGCACCACCAATCCCGTCAAAGCGAAAGTCCTTGCAGACTGATTCATCATTAATCCATTATTAAAAACGGCTGCAAAGGTAATAAAAAAAGACATAAGTACCTATTTTTCTCATGCTGGCTTTTTGACATAAGGACATGTTTTTTGACATAAAGACATAAGGACATATTCTTCGCATGATGTTTTTTTCGACATAAAGACATAAGGACAGATTTTTCTCATAGTGGATTTTAAGAACATAAAGACATAAAAACATATTTTTCAGTCAGCGGGGAAAAAGACATAAGGGCCGCAAGCGGCCAATAAAGACATAAAGCTAAACACACTTCACATTAGCTTTATGTCTTTATTTCGTCGCTTGCGACGCCTCATATAAAAATATGTCTTTCTGTCTTTATGTCAAAAAAAATATGTCCTTATGTCTTTATGTCGAAAAAAACATCATGCGAAGAATATGTCCTTATGTCTTTACTCTGAATAATCTTTACATATACCATCAAAAAAGTGGCATTATTCTGAAAAAGAAAAGACTTGGGCGAAAATAAGCGATTGTAGAGCCAATTTATAAAACACTGGTTATCAATACATTGTACTTTTAAGGGTGTTTTCTCTTCGCTTTTTTACCTTTAATCGCTATGCTTTTAGGCCGTCATCGTGGCCCTTTCGCCGACTAAAAGCTATGCTTTAGCGGCGTCATCGCTATGCTTTTAGCCGGTAAAAGCATAACTTTGGGCATAAAAGGGTATGAAAATCGGCAAAGCAAAGGATTTTTTCGGCGTGCCGACAGCCGGATGAAGTGTTGCGGAAGTGTTAAAATCCGGTAGTTTTTCCTGACAAAATCACGGAAACGTAATTAAGAAAGGCTTACAAGTGATGAAGTCTACGACTTCATCACTTTACTTGCAGACTTGTCTCCATAAATTATGGTGAGCGAAAGAAAATGCTTTGGGCACATGATTTTTTCAATCGTCCAATATTGATAATCAATAAAAATAACTACCTTTGCAAAGAAATATCGAGACTCCATCCATGAGTAAGCTTGAATTGATTCATCAGCTGCAAGCAACCGTAGAAGCTTTGTCTGAACCGGGTTCCTTTAAAGGGCTGTGCCACCAACACCACGATGGGAATCCGCTCCCTTCGGGCAAAGTGCTTGAGGCTATTATAGAACTGTCGCGTTCGATCTTACTCCCGGGATATTTCGGAAATTCACAAGTCAATCTTGATACAATAAAATATCACATCGGCGTGAGGCTGGAGAAACTCCATGCTTTGCTGAGTGAACAGATCCTGGCGGGCTTATGCTTTGCCGATAAGAATGAGACTGAAAGCCGACAACAGCTGAGCAGAAGACGCAATAAAGCAGGAATACTGGCGGCCAAGGTTATCATGAGTTTTCCCAATATCAGAAAGATTCTGGCCACAGATGTGGAAGCCTCGTACGAAGGCGATCCTGCCGCTACCGGCTCGGGAGAAGTAATTTCGTGCTATCCGGTCATCAAAGCGCTGATCAACTATCGTGTGGCCCATGAACTCTACAAGCTGAAAGTACCGCTGATACCGCGTATGATGACCGAAATGGCTCATTCAGAGACAGGTATCGATATTCACCCGGGAGCCCGCATCGGTCATCATTTCACGATAGACCATGGCACGGGTGTCGTGATTGGCGCAACTTGCGTCATCGGCAATCATGTCAAATTATACCAAGGCGTAACGTTAGGCGCCAAAAGTTTTCCGCTCGACACGGACGGCAACCCCATCAAAGGCATTCCACGCCATCCCATTATCAAAGACAATGTCATCATTTATGCCAACGCAACCATACTGGGACGCGTGACGATCGGTGAAGGATGTGTAGTGGGCGCTAACATGTGGGTAACGGACGACATGCTGCCACAAACAAAGAAAATCAGAAAAAACTAATAGATAATTTAGAACTAAAATTCAATAATGGAACAAGAATTTGAACTCATCGCCAAGACATTTATGGGATTAGAAAACGTCTTGGCCAAGGAGCTCACTCAGTTGGGTGCCAACAATGTGCAAATAGGACGACGCATGGTTTCGTTCACGGGAAATAAAGAAATGATGTATCGGGCCAATTTTCAGCTGCACACTGCCATTCGCATCCTAAAACCCATTGCCCATTTCAAAGCTCTGTCAGCAGACGACATGTATGAAGAAGTCAGAAAGATTGACTGGAGCCAATATATAGAAAAAGGAAAGACATTCTCGGTCGACTCTGTCGTGTATTCTGAAGAATTCCGCAACTCACGTTTCGTGACCTATAAAGTAAAAGACGCCATCGTAGACCAGTTTCGGGAAAAAACGGGAGAAAGGCCCAACATCAGTGTCAGTAATCCTGATATCAAGCTGAATATCCATGTGGCTGAAGCAGACGCTACACTAAGTCTGGACTCCAGCGGCGAAAGCCTGCATCGCAGAGGCTATCGTCAGGAAAGCGTAGAAGCGCCGCTCAATGAAGTTCTGGCCGCAGGCATGATTCTGATGAGCGGCTGGAACGGCGAAACAGACTTTATCGATCCGATGTGTGGCTCGGGAACGCTATTGATAGAAGCAGCTCTCATAGCCCGAAATATCAATCCCGGCGTGTTCAGAAAGGAATTCGCGTTTGAGAAATGGGCTGATTTTGATCAGGAATTATTTGACAATATTTATAACGATGATACAGGAGAACGGGAATTCGGACACCATATTTACGGTTATGATATTGACATGAAAGCCGTCAACACGGCTCGACTCAATGTAAAAGCTGCCGGACTGACCAAAGATATCACGATTGATCAGCAGGATTTCAAGGACTTTAAGAAGCCTGCCGAAAAAGCCATCATGATAACCAATCCACCTTATGGCGAACGTATCTCTACACCCAACCTTCTCGGTACATACAAAATGATCGGCGAACGACTCAAACATGACTTTGCAGGAAACGAAGCCTGGATTCTGAGTTATCGAGAGGAATGCTTCGAACAGATCGGCTTAAAGCCTTCTATTAAGATTCCGGTATATAACGGGAGTCTGGAGTGTGAGTTCCGAAAATACGCTATATTCGATGGTAAGATGAAGGATTTCCGTGCCGAAGGAGGTATTGTAAAGACCGAAGAAGAGAAGCATGAGATGGCGCAAAAACATCGTTTCAAGAAAAACAGAGAGTTTAAACAGCGCTTGGAAGAACAAGAATCGAACGAAGAAGGTGATATCCGATCTTTCTCTTTTCATAAACATGAAATTGACTTTGGCGAAAAACGCGGCGACAGAAAAGGAAGGAGTGATGACAGAAGGGGCAAAAGTGACGACAGAAGAGGTCGTGGCGAAGATTTCTTCGGCAAAGATGGCCATAAAGAAAGCCGTGATTTTAAGGGCCACCGAGACTTCAAAGGCGCTAAGCGATTTAGCAAAGAAAGGAAGCACGGAGGCTATTTTGGGGGTAAAAATAGATTTCATAACGATGATGAATAAGTTTTTTATTATTTTAGTTTCTCTGATATTCTCAATGTCGACAAACGCTCAGGAGCTGAAACATTTTACGTTGGAAGACTTGAATTTCGGCGGAATGAACTACCACAAGATGACTGTCAGGAACAGATGGCTCACGTGGTGGGGCGATGAACTGGTGCGATTGGATATCGATAAGTGCAGTATCGTCGATAAGGCGACCGGAAAAGAAAAGGTGCTTTTTACCTTAAAAGACATTAATAATTGGATGGACAGCCATGGCTCCACTGCCGTGCGCACGCTCTATCACGCGCGTTTTCCCTATGCCGACAAGCCTTTGGTTATGGTAGAAGCCGGCGCAATGCGTACTTTGGTGGATTTCAAGACACACAAAATAGTCTTCAACCAAAGCACGGCCGACGAAAACAAGGCTGACTGGAACGCCACATCACGCTACGCGGCTTACACGGAACCGGGCGGTTACAATCTTTTTATACGCACGCCCAAGGAATCGGAAGGGCAGAATGATATTCAGGTATCGTGCGACGCGTCACGAAATATACTATATGGAACCAGCGTTCATCGTGATGAATTTGGCTATCATAAAGGTACTTTCTGGTCGCCCGACGGAATGAAACTTGCCTTTACCCGTATGGACCAGTCGATGGTAAACGACTATCCCTTAGTAGATTTCCCGGAAAACGACTGGACTCCCGCGCCTAAAGAGTCACGAAGCGCCAAAGCCGCGCCCGAAAAATATCCCATGGTCGGCGAAACGAGCCATCAAGTGACCATCGGCGTCTACGATATCAAGACAGGAAAGACCGTTTATCTGAAAGCCGGCGACCCGACAGACCGCTACTTCACCAATCCGGCATGGAGCCCCGACAGTAAGACGGTTTACCTTTTTGAGCTGAACCGAGACCAAAACGACTGTCGGTTGGTAAGCTACAACGCGGAGAACGGCGAGAAGCAAGCCGAACTTTATCACGAGACAGACGCGAAATACGTGGAACCTCAGCACCCCATCGTCTTCCTTCCATGGAACCGGAATGAGTTTATCATGCAGAGTCAGAAGGATGGTTACAACCATTTCTATCTGATGAATACACAAGGAAAGTTAATCAAGCAAATAACTTCAGGTCCTTGGGTTGTGATGGATCTCTTCGGATTCGACACGAAGAAACATGCCATTATCTATGCTTCCAACGAATGCGGCCCCATTCAGAAGAACACTTGGATGGTAAATGTGGACAACGGCAAGCGTCAACTGCTTGACAACGGCAAGGGATGGCACAATGCCTTGCTGAGCGCAAGCGGCTCGTTTCTGGTCGACAACTATTCCGAGCCAACCGTTCCACGCAGAATCGAGATTATCAACGTGAATAAAAAGCAGCGCACCAAGTACTTCACGGCGCCGAATCCATGGAAAGATTATCAAGTGCCCGAGTACAGCTGCGGAACGATCAAGGCTGCCGATGGAACCACCGATTTGTATTACCGCATGGTCAAACCCATCAACTTCGACCCCAATAAGAAATATCCCACCATCATATATGTCTACGGAGGTCCTCACGCTCATAACGTAGACGCGCGTTGGCACTATGGAAGCAGAGGATGGGAGACCTACATGGCACAGAAAGGCTACCTGCTGTTTATCCTCGATAACAGAGGAAGCGAAAATCGTGGCAAGGCTTTTGAACAAGTCACGTTCCGCCAATTAGGACAGGAAGAGATGAAAGACCAGATGAAAGGCGTTGATTTCCTGAAATCATTGCCCTATGTCGACCGGAACAGAATGGGCATTCATGGCTGGAGTTTCGGAGGTTTCATGACGACTTCGCTCATGACTAATTATCCCGACGTGTTCAAAGTGGGTGTTGCCGGCGGTCCGGTCATCGATTGGAAATGGTATGAAGCCATGTACGGAGAACGCTATATGGATACGCCACAAGCCAATCCCGAAGGCTATGCCAAGACCAGCCTCATCAAACGGGCCAAGAACCTGAAAGGGAAACTGCAGATTATTATAGGCGAAAACGACCCCGTTGTTTTGCCACAGCATGCCAAATCGTTCATTCATCAGTGTATTTTGGAGGGCACACAGCCTGATTTCTTCATGTATCCGGGTGAACCTCACAACATGAGAGGCCATCAAAGTACCCACTTACACGAACGCATTACCCAATATTTCGAAGATTATTTGAAATAAAATATATGAAAATACTATTGTTAGGAAGTGGTGGCCGTGAGCACGCCCTTGCCTGGAAGATTGCGCAAAGCAGCAAGTGTGAGAAGCTCTACATCGCTCCGGGCAACGCCGGAACCGGAAATTGTGGCGAAAACGTGGCTATCAAAGCCGACGACTTTGAAGCCCTGAAAGACTTTGCCCTTGCCAACAATGTCGATATGGTGGTCGTCGGTCCCGAAGATCCACTGGTAAAAGGTATCTACGACTACTTTAAAGCGGACGAAAAAACAAAGGCGATTGCCGTTATCGGACCGTCTAAGGCCGGCGCAACGCTCGAAGGCAGCAAGGATTTTGCGAAGGGATTCATGAAGCGCCACGGCATTCCAACGGCAGCATACGAAACTTTCGACGGCACGACCCTCAGTGAAGGCCTGAAATTTCTGGAGACCCTGCAGGCTCCTTACGTGTTGAAAGCCGACGGATTGGCGGCCGGTAAGGGCGTACTTATCCTCCCGACACTCGCCGAAGCTCAGCGGGAATTCCGTGAAATGCTGGGGGGCATGTTTGGAAATGCCAGCGCCAAAGTCGTCATCGAGGAGTTTCTGAGCGGCATCGAGTGCTCCGTTTTCGTCCTGACAGATGGCAAAAACTACAAGATTCTGCCCGAAGCGAAGGACTACAAGCGCATCGGCGAGCATGACACGGGCCTGAATACAGGCGGCATGGGCAGCGTATCTCCTGTCCCATTTGCTACTCCTGAATGGATGCAGAAGGTGGAAGAGCGCGTCATTCGTCCCACGGTAGAAGGGCTGGCCGCCGAAAACATCGATTACAAAGGCTTCATCTTCTTCGGACTTATCAACGTGAAAGGCGAACCAATGGTCATCGAATACAACTGCCGCATGGGCGATCCGGAGACGGAAAGCGTCATGCTACGACTCAAAAGCGATATTGTGGATTTGTTTGAAGGTGTCGCCAAGGGCGATTTAAACCAACGGGAAATCGCGTTTGATGAGCGTGCGGCAGTCAGTGTCATGCTGGTAAGCGGCGGTTATCCACAGGAATACAAGAAAGGTTTTGCCATTTCAGGCCTCGATAAAGTTAAAGGAAGTATCGTTTTCCATGCCGGAACAGCCGAAAAAGATGGGCGGATCGTAACCAATGGGGGCCGTGTAATTGCCGTTTCTTCCTATGGCAAGAACAAGGAAGAAGCACTTCAGAAGTCATTTGAAGAAGCGCAGAAGATTGATTTCACCGGCAAATATTTCAGAAGAGATATCGGACAAGATTTATAAAGAAGGATTTTCTTGAAAGTAAAAAGGCTACAAAATAGAATCGCGGAAAGCAGATTCTCACTACCGGTCACTGTTTTGATCGCCTCACTGGTATGGATTTCAACCGGACTGATTACCCAAGGACTTTGGATTCAGTTCGGGTTGATGATTATTTCCACCTATTTCATAGTGGTACTGAATAACCGGAATGCCTTGATGCGAACTTACAGCCGTATGGTTTCATGTGCTTTGCTGGCTCTTAATCTGATTACCCTGCGGCTTTATGCCAATAATATTGCCGCAGGCATCCTACAGTTGTGCTTCATTCTCCACCTGATGTTTCTCTTTCATTCCTATCAGGATAAGCGCTCCATGGGCTCAATCTTTTTTGCTTTCGTCATGTTGGGTATCAGCAGCCTGTTTTTCATACAGGTTTTATTTCTTGTGCCCTTCGTCTGGTTCTTGATGACAACCCGCATTCTATCCATGACCTGGCGCAGCTTCTTTGCTTCTATCATAGGCATCCTCCTCCCCTACTGGTGCATAGCAGGGCTTTTTATTTATCAAGGAAATGGAAGCACGCTCATCAGGCATGTACAAAGCATAACCGTTTTCAATGCTTTCGGCCTCGAGAATCTGCCTACTACTCAGAAACTGATATCACTTGGATTCATTACTCTCGCCGGTATTACCGGCTCAATCCACTTTCTGCGTAACAGTTATTTAGACAAAATACGCACGCGAATGATCTATGAAGCACTGATCATTTTATTTGGTTGCGTTGTAGTATTTATAATTTTACAGCCACAACACACCGATATGTTCACGCCGATTCTCATCACACTGACAGCACCATTGATCGCGCATTATATCACATTTACCCAATCATTCCTCTCCAACTTGTCTTTCATTGTTTTGGTCATTACGACCTTGCTACTGATCACGTTCAACTTATGGCAACCATTACTGACTTTCTTATAAACTGGGGTTATTGGGGCATGCTCATGTCCGCGTTTCTGGCCGGTAGTTTCTTCCCCTTCAGCAGTGAGGTCGTCATGCTGGCACTTTTGGCCGTAGGTCTTAATCCATGGCAGCTTATTATCTTTGGCACAGTCGGGAACGTGCTGGGTGGCCTCTTCAACTACGGCATTGGTCGAATGGGGCGCATGGACTGGATTGAACATTATCTGCGTGTGAAACCCCGGCAACTGGAAAAAGCCCAAAGATTCATGGGCGGTCACGGAGCGTGGATGGGCTTTTTCGCTTTCGTTCCATTTCTGGGTAGCGCCATTACGATAGCCTTGGGATTCATGAGAGCCAATTTCATCATTTCACTTATCAGTATTTCCATGGGAAAATTCATCAGATACATTGTTTTAGCCATGTCGGTGGTTGGGCTTGCTTCCTGTGTTTCGCCCCAATCAGCCTCCACAAGACAGATCACCGTCAGCATAGAACCGCTCCGATATTTCACGGAGCAAATCGTCGGCGACCGCTTCGAGGTATCGACACTCGTTCCGGCGGGCAGTAACCCGGAACTTTACGAACCTACAGCCAAACAGATTATCAATTTCTCCAATAGCGACTTGTTTATCAAGGTGGGCAATTTAGGATTTGAGCGCACATGGATGAAAAAGTTGGAGAACAACGCTCCGCATACGATTATCGTCGACGCCTCGGAACATATCGTGCCTCTGAAAAGCGCAAACGGTATTGAAGATTCGCACACATGGATGAGTACGGAGAATGCGATACAGATAGCGAACAGCATTTTCAGGGCTTTGGCCGAGATAGACAGTAAAGACAGCACCTATTTCAGAGCAAATCTCAATCGTTTGATTGATACGATCAACAATGTCGACCGCAATATTCAACTGCAATTGACAAAAGGAAAAAGCCGGGCTTTCCTCATTTATCACCCGGCACTCACCTATTTTGCCAAACAATATCATCTTCAGCAGATCCCTGTTGAGGAAGAAGGACGCGAACCGAGCGCGGCTCAACTGCAACAGGTAATCAGCACTGCCAAACGATTACACGTGAAAACACTGTTCATTCAGCGTGAGTTCGCCAACCGCAACACCGAGATTGTGGCTAAAGGAAGCGGCGCGACAGAAATAGAAATCAACACGCTCAGCTACCATTGGGACCGGGAAATGGTGAAGATAGCCGAACGATTGAAATAACAAGACGATGGCAACAATCATCCAACTTCAACATATTACGGCCTCATACGGAGACATCACGGCCATTCGTGACATCAATTTAGAAATCGACCATAACGATTTCCTCGCGATTACAGGCCCCAATGGCTGTGGCAAGACAACGTTAGTCAATGTGATTCTCAGACTCAAAACCCCGGACGAAGGCCGGGTCACTTACTTTAAAGATGAAGAGGAAGTTGCCAAACTGAACATGGGCTATCTGCCACAATATAGCGACATAGACAAAAACTTCCCCATTTCAGTTAGTGAAGTCGTACTTTCCGGACTTAAAAGCAAATACACGTTCGGTCTCCACTACACCCAATCACAGAAAGAGCTTGCCCGTGAAGCCATTGAAACCATGGAATTGAGTCAAATGGCCGACAGAGCGATAGGCACTTTAAGCGGCGGTCAACTCCAAAGAGTGCTGCTGGCCAGAGCCATCGTTTCAAAACCGGAAGTGATTATCCTTGACGAACCCAACACCTACGTCGACCGACTGTTCCAAGACGACATGTACCGGATGCTGCATCAACTTAACGACAACTGCGCCATCATCATCGTCAGCCACGATATTGAACGCATGAAAAAAGAGTCCAAGCATATCATTCAATTATAGAAAGCCAACACTTTCATCCATCTTCATCCTTTTTGTTGCCCCGATAGGCCACCGGAGACATGCCTGAATGCAGTTTAAAGAAATTAGAAAAGGCCGACTGGTCATTGAATCTAAGTTCCTCCGATATTTCGCCAATTGACTTAGAGGTGGAAGACAACTGTACGCAGGCCTCATTATAAAGCATGCTCTGCAGATAGGCCAATACCGTATTGCCCGACACTTCTTTCACGGTCCGCGTCAGATACACCGGAGTAATATTCATCCGATCGGCATAAAACTGCACCTGATGTTCCACCTTATAATATTGGAATGCCAGATGAATGAAGATGCGGAATATGTTTTCCTTATGCCCTGAGTCATGTGGACGCTGATGCTCTCCCATTGTCAATTCCGACAAAAACAACTGACCGAAATGTATTAGGTTCTTCATCATCGACGCCTGATACAGGTGACGCTTCATCATAGCGTGCCGAAGCTGATGATACCACGTTATGAACTCTTGCTGCCGCAACGTGGTCAGCGCCAGTTTTAAAAACGTATTGACAATGGTCTTGGGCATTTCATCATCCACGCTGCGCACCGTATGATAATAAACCGATTCTATCAGCACCATCTTCATGTGGACTCCTTTCATCTCTTCCGGAAACTGAATCAACTGATAAGGTGCTACAAAAAGCAAGTTTCCGGGTTCCAACACGAGGGTGGTTCCATTCACGCAAAAGGACACACGCCCTACTTCTATATAAATAATAGAATAGAAATTAAAATATGCAGAACCATTCCTAAACACTTTCATGTTTTGATCCGCGGCTTCCACTAAAGAGACTTGCACGTCAGTGAAACAATCCGTAAGAACAAGTGCCGTAAAGTCGCACAGGTTGAGTATTTGATTTTGCATATAAACTATTTATAGACAAATACTAGTGATGCGATAATATTTAATAAACACATGTGAATCCCTTTGTATATAAGGGTTTCAAAGCGTTCTTTGATTTTTTGATTTGAATT
>NZ_JAERMS010000039.1 GCF_017426725.1 Prevotella illustrans
GCCTTAGTGAAAACAACTTCCTTCACTTTTTTGAAAAATATTTAGGACACTATTGCTATCATACAGCATTTTATTCCAAAATATTTGGCACTTTCCTCCAAATGCTGTATCTTTGCACCCACAAAACTTATTCCGCAAGGCATAAGTCGGACTTGTAGCTCAGTTGGTTAGAGCAACAGACTCATAATCTGGAGGTCCCTGGTTCAAGCCCAGGCTGGTCCACGCTGAATATCAAGCACTTACAAAGATTTTGTAGGTGCTTTTTCTTTTCAGGGTGACCTTCATGTGACCTTTTTGAAGCAAAACTTTATATCTGCAATGTTGATGAATTACATTAAATCACATAGAACAACTATATAATGATACTAAGAAAGTATAAAGTTCTTCAAAGGTCATTTGAAGAAAACTCACATAAAGAAACTATTTCTCAAGGTAGTAGTTCAACTTATCCAATATTTTTTGTAAATTTGCGAGGAACAATCGTTTAATATATGTCTGAGCCTATAGATATACTCGAAAACAAATTACTGCAAGATGAGCCGGGACTGCTTGAAGTGCTCCTCTCCGACCATACCACCCGAAAGAATATTTTTTGGGCAACAGACAGTTATACCAACTACGGTAAGGGCTATGAATGGCATGATAGTATAACTGTGGAGGCCATAACAGGTAAGCATGGGAATATCATCATGCCCCGCGCTATGAAAAGTCGTGATGAACAGTTGCGCCGCTCACGGCAGATGGCCGAGGTGTTTACACCGTCGTGGCTTGTAGGAAAAATGAACGATGTCATTGATGAGGAATGGATAGGCCGCCAAGAGGAATTGAATGAAAACAAAAACGCTTGGCAGGACTATGTACTTGCTACTCGACTGGAAATTACCTGCGGCGAAGCTCCGTTCCTGACCTCGCGCTATGACACGGTGTCGGGCGAGTCCATCCCGATTGCCGAGCGAACAGGTATCCTCGACCGCAAGCTGCGCAAGGTGAACGATAAAAGTACTGATAAAGAATGGACCCACTGGGCACTTTTAGCATTGGGCTGTGTGTATGGTTATGAGTGGCAGGGCGACAATCTGCTCCTTGCGCGTGAAGCCTTGCTCGCTACCTTCAACGAGTATCATGAGCAGCGGTTCGGCAAAAGGGCAGACAAAACAACAATATTCAGGGCAGCAGAAATAATATCCTGGAATGTCTGGCAAATGGACGGACTGAAAGCCGTGGTGCCTTGCTCCTGCCATGACGAGCGCCTCACAGAGGGCGACCTATTCGGAAATGAGACTACCACCGTGACGCCGTGCCCAGGATGCGATAAAAACGACATTCTGCTCCACGACGGCCTCCGCTGCCGTCTCCGTCGCTGGATTCCCTCCCTCGACGAACAGCCCGACCACTTCGATTGCCTGTACCTCGACTTTATCATCAAGAACTATAAAACCCATCATAAAATGAAATGGTCTATGAAATTCGATTTTGTAATAGGAAATCCGCCGTACCAAGAGGAAAAAGAAGATAATGGTCGCCAACCGCCAATCTACGATAAATTTATGGATGGAACTTATAAAGTATCGGAAAAAGTTCTTTTGATATCACCTGCCCGCTTCCTCTTTAATGCAGGACAAACTCCAAAAGAATGGAACAAGAAAATGTTGAACGATCCTAACCTGAAAGTATTGACATACGAGCAGGATAGTAGCAAGGTCTTTCCAAATACAGATATAAAAGGTGGAGTAGCTATTACGTATCGAAACCTAAATGAAAATTTTGGTGCAATTGGCGTGTTCACTCCAATTCCAGAGTTGAACAGTATCCTGTACAAAGTTAAAGAGGCTTTTGATAAGTCGTTGGCAGAAATTATTTATGCACCAACTAAATTCGACTTAGACCATTTGTATGAGAGACACCCAGAGTTTAAGCCTTTAATCAAGTCTGATGGCAAGGACAAGCTGCTCCGGACGAATATTTTGAACGACTGCCCGTATTCCATGAAAGCAAGACGGGTGAGGACGATATTGCGATTATCGGGCTTATAGGAGGCAAAAGAAGCTGGCGATTTATAGACAAATACTATTTGGATGACAGTAACAATCAGATAAACACTTGGAAAGTGCTTATACCCGAGTCAAACGGCTCTGGTGCCATAGGAGAGGTATTATCTACGCCGTTAATCGGCTATACTCAAACTTTCATCGGTGTCGGCGCGTTTGAAAACGAATCCGAAGCCCAAGCTCTCTTTAAATACATTGTTGGAAAATTCTCTCGAGCCATGCTTGGCGTATTGAAAATAACACAGCACAATCCTATATCCACTTGGAAGTATGTCCCTCTCCAAGACTTCACCTCTTCTTCTGATATTGATTGGACTAAGAGCGTGCATGAGATAGACGTACAACTCTATGATAAATATGGATTGACAGCGGAGGAACGCCAGTTCATAGAGACCCATGTAAAGGAGATGGACTGATGAAAACACCCAATATACAAACTACCCATGTGGTTGTACCACAGATTTATGCCTACACCACGCCAGAAATAGCCCGACACAATGGTTGGGTAAAGATAGGCTATACGGAACAAAAAGATGTGAAAGTCCGTATTAAGCAGCAATGCCACACGGCGAATATTGCCTGGGTATTGGAATGGTATGGTAATGCGGTGTATGAAGGCTCCAACGAGAGTTTTCTGGACAAGGCCTTCCATGCTTATCTGAACAAGCTAGGATATGAACAGGAGCCCAAGACGGAATGGTTCCGGATAGGCACTGATGAATCACGCCATCACTTTTATGACTTCCGTGCAAATCATGGTGTGATAAAAGGCAAGGCCACTCAGCAGTATCAGTTAAGAGACGACAGTCAAGGGGAAGCGGTGCGCAAGACGATAGACAGTTTTACCAACCGGCCCGAAACTGAATACCTTTGGAATGCTAAGCCCCGATTTGGCAAGACGCTGGCGGTCTATGACCTGTGCCTGCGCATGAAATTCAAGAATGTGCTCGTCGTTACCAATCGTCCTGCCATTGCCGACTCATGGTATTCAGACTACTTGAAGTTCGTGGGGCAGGAACGCTATCTTTTCGTCAGCCGTGTATCTGCCCTCCTTGAACGCAAGGACACGCCTTGTCTCACGCGCCAGCAATATTTGGAATATATCAAGCAGCCAGACAGGGTGAAGAACTGTATAGAGTTCGTGAGTCTGCAAGACCTGAAAGGCTCTATCTATTTCGGAGGAAGCCACGACAAACTGGGAGAAGTAGCCCAACTCACCTGGGACTTGCTGGTCATCGACGAAGCCCATGAAGGGGTAGATACCTATAAAACAGATGTAGCTTTCGACCAAATCAGGCGCAAGCATACCCTTCACCTCAGCGGTACACCATTCAAGGCATTGGCCAACGAGAAGTTTCCACAGGATGCCATTTTCAACTGGACCTATGCCGACGAGTGCAAGGCAAAGGCATCGTGGGACGAAAGCCGGGGCACCAACCCCTATGCCGAGATGCCACGGCTCAATATGTACACCTATCGCATGAGCGATATTGTGACGGAAAAGGTACTCGAGGGTGTGGAAATAGACGGCGAAACCGAGGCATACGCTTTTGACCTGAACGAGTTTTTCAGAGTGGATCGCGGTCGTTTCGTGCATGACGAAGCGGTAGATAAGTGGATTGATGCATTGATCCGTCAGCAGCGTTATCCCTTCTCAACTCCAGAATTACGCAAAGAATTGCGCCATACTTTCTGGTTGCTTAATCGGGTGGACTCTGCCAAGAAACTGGCAGAAAAGTTGAGAGATAGCAAACGGCATCCCGAATTTGCCGATATTGAGGTAGTTGTCGCTGCCGGAGACGGAAAGACCGACAATGACGAAATCATAGAGGACGATAGTTCACTCAACCGTGTGCGCAAAGCCATTGCCGATCATCCCCAGGGTACAATAACCCTCTCGGTGGGTCAGCTCACAACGGGCGTAACCATTCCTGAATGGACAGCAGTATTGATACTGAGCAACATGAAGAGTCCTGCACAATACATGCAGGCCGCTTTCCGAGCACAAACTCCTTATCTGTATATAGACGCCAATGGGGTGTATCATCGTAAAGAGAACGCTTATATCTTCGACTTTGACCCAGCTCGCACCCTTACCAACTATGAGGAAATGGCGAATGGCCTTTCTGCCGACACCGCCTCGGGTAATGGGGACAGTGACACACGCAAGCGCCATATCCGCGAGCTGCTGAACTTCTTCCCAGTGATTGGTGAAGACGAAGACGGGGAAATGATACCGCTCGATGCCGAGCAAGTGATGCTCATACCTCGCAAAATACGATCAAAGGAGGTGGTGCGCAGCGGTTTTATGAGTAATTTTCTCTTTGCCAACATTTCCAGTATTTACGGTTGTTCTTCAGGCATTATTAACATTATCAATCAATTTACCCCCGTAAAAGCACCCAAAAACAACGAGGTGAGCACTAATGAGGTGGAGGAACTTTCGCATGATATAGACGAGAAAGGAAATGCACAACCCGACCCAATGAAAGTTACGGCACTGAAAGAGGACCTGTTTGGTGATAAAATCTATGGAGAACCTAAAGATGTGCTGGATGGTTTTATAGTGGAAAGCATACAAAAATACAGTCAGTCGAAAGAACATCAAGGGAAGAGTGCCGAGGAACAAATGATAGATAATGTAAGCACTCACCTTACAACTGTTTTATTCTCTGCTGCTGATAAAGGACTAGAAGAGACACACAAGGACAAACTGACAAAACGCAATCAAGGTGTGGCATCCATTCGCATCAAGAAAGCAATAAATGAGCAAATCGGTACTTACTGCCATCAGGCATCCATCGACAAAAAGAAAATAGAACGTCAGTGTGAATTGGATTGTCAAGGCAAAACTACCCAACAGCAAAAAGACATAAGAATTGAGGCAGAAGCAAAGAAGAAAGCCATTGACGAGAACCTGACCAAGACCATCCAAGAAAAGGCAGAAGACTTATTGGATAGAGGGGCAGAGATTATCGCTGACACTTACGAGCAGCAGCGTATTGATAAAAAGAAAGGCAATACTGACGAGTTGATTCGTGATCATTTGCGAGGTTTTTCGCGCACCATCCCTTCGTTCCTTATGGGTTATGGAAACGAAGAAACGACATTGCAGAACTTCGACAGCAACGTGCCTGATGAGGTGTTCCTAGAAGTAACAAGTGTAACCAAGAAACAATTTCACCTGCTGCGTGACGGAGGCGATTACATTAATGAAGAGACGGGACAAACGGAATATAGCCCAGGACATTTCTTCGACGAGGTGGTGTTCAATGATTCAGTGCGCGAGTTTATGGCTTTGCGCAAGCGTCTGGCCAACTATTTTGACTCAAAGATTGAGGAGGACATCTTTAACTATATTCCTCCACAGAAAACTAATCAGATATTCACGCCCAAACCGATTGTGAAGAAAATGGTTGACCTGTTGGAACAAGAAAATCCGGGATGCTTTGATGATCCAGACAAGACCTTTGCAGACCTCTATATGAAGTCCGGACAATATATCACTGAGCTAGTAAAGCGTCTCTATAATAGCAAAGGACTCAAAGATGCCTATCCTGACAACGAGGAGAGATTACGCCACATCTTCAAAAACCAGATATACGGATTAGCGCCAACCGAGTGCATCTACCGCATCGCCACACGCTATATTCTAGGCTTTGACGATACAATTTACATCCCTTCCTCAGAACACCATCTAAGACAAGCGGATAGCTTGCCAGCGGCAAAGAGTGGGACGATGGAGGACCTTTTGGATAAGGTATTCGAAATATAGAAAATAAACTGAATGTCAAATTTTACCTTGAAGCTAAATTCAATAATAATACTAACATGGCAAATAAAATGTGGAAAGATTGTGAAGCAGAACTGGATCTTCTGAATTTCAGCTACCTATCTGAACAAGTCGCTGAGATAGCCGAAGATGATAATCTTAGTCCTGCCACAATAGGTATATATGGTGATTGGGGGAGTGGTAAATCAACGCTAATGAAACTTACCAAGAAATTATTAGATTCAGACCAGAATATACTCACTATAGAATTTAACGGTTGGTTATTTGAAGGCTATGAAGATGCCAAGACAGCCCTGTGCGGTACAATCCTTGATGCAATGCATAACGCCGAGAAAAAGAATCTTTTTGTTAAGGGCAAGGATAAAATAGCTGAATTACTTAAACAGGTTGATAAAGGGAAATTGTTAAGCAAGGGCATAAAGTACGGATTGGACTTCTTGCTTACAGGAGGCGTTGGAACAATCACCGAATTAACGCTTACAGGATTAATTAGCTCAATAAAGCAAAAGGCTGGTGATGTTTCAGAGGCTGAAATAAAGAAACTAATAGACACTCTAAATACTGAAGATACCAAGCGCACCGAAATCAAGAATTTCAGGAAGACATTTAAAGAAATATTTGATGACTGCAAGAATGAACGTCTTGTTGTTTTCATAGATGAGCTAGATCGTTGTACGCCTGATACAATTCTTGATATTTTTGAAGCAATCAGATTATTTCTCTATGTCCCAGGAGCAACCTTTATCATCGGTGCAGATGAACGTCTTGTTAGCTATGCTGTTAAAACAAAGTATCGTGACATTCCTGGGCATGATATAGATATAAGTAAGGAATATCTAGAAAAATTGGTTCAATACCCAGTTAAGATACCTCAGCTAAATGAGGAGGAGGTTAAGCAGTACATCACATGTCTCCTTCTTCAAATAGAAGATCTTGATTTTAAAACAATAGCTCAAGCAATTCCAAATATGGGGATAAACGATGAATTTACTATTGAATCCGTAAAGGCTGCATTAGGCAAAGAACCTACAGAAAAGATAAAAGAAGCTTTTGATTTGTCTAATCAAATTTATTCCTCCCTGGCAGCTCTTATGAAAGGTAATCCTCGCCATTGTAAACGCTTTTTCAACACCTTGATGATGCGAATTTCGTTAGCCGAAAAAAGACAAATTACACTCCAAAAGAAAGTATTAGCTAAACTTATGCTTGCCGAGTACTATAAACCTACTTTTATAGAAGTACTAATGAACCCAGAAAGTAAAGGAGAATTGAAACAATTGGAGAATGGAGATAACGGAAGTGCATACACTATATTAAAGGACTGGGTAAATGATGAGTGGGTACAGAAATGGGTAAAAGGAGAACCATTACTGAGCTCAATTAGTAATCTTTCTGACTATTTTTATTTTTCCCGTGAAAGTAGAAAAATATATTCTTCAAATGCAGAAATACTAAGCACTCAGGCAAAGATTTTATTACAGAATCTTTTAGATTCCTCAGAAGCGGTAAGAAATAAAGCTATTGAAGCTGCTAGTCAATTGGCTCCATCGGAACAAATTTTGTTATCCAAAGCTATGTTTGAGGAATTAATAAAGGAAGAAATTATTGATGGCAAGAAATTCAAATCTTATCTTGAACTTGCAAAGAACCAAAATCAACAAAAGGAGGCCGTTGCCAAAATTATGTCGCTCCCAAATACAAGGATTACAGCTGGCTTAGTGGGTCAAATGACAGCCTTTGTAAATACACTTGATATTGATACGAAGGAAATACTTAAGACTTATCTTTTGACAAATAACAAACTTAATACTTCTGTTGGTATAATATTTAAATAAATAGTATATGGGAACATCTAACTTATATAAAGGTCCAAAGGGATCATCTCTTCTTCCAGCTGACTATACAGGAGATTCGGACGAGCAACCAATAGAAGACACCCCTGTTGAACAAGAACAATCCGAGAAGGGGGAAAAAGAGAAAGGGGACAATCCTGAACAAGAAGAATCCCAGAAAGAAAGTGCAACACGCGTAAGTTGGACACAGGCAAAACGGACATTCTCGAATGAGATTGGAAACTGGAGTCCTAATGTGAGATTGATAGTTAAAAACTATACCAAAGCATCAGGTGGCTATAAACATGCAGCCAGAACTTCCACGTCTTCTAAGCGAGTAGCTAGAGGTATTATTACTTTATTCTCTGGTAGTCCAAGTGATATTCGTCGTCATATAGAACAAAGTGGAATAATCTTTGAAGGACGTAGTGTTCAGGACATCTTCAATGATATCTATATTTATCTTTCCACAGGCTCTGCTTCACGAGAAGATGCCATTGCAGACAGAGCTTTATCACAGACATTCTCAGAATTATTTGAGAGCGATTTGATGAATTATCAAAGTCTAGAGATGTTTACCCCAGAGCTACTTGAGTTTATGGTTTCACACTTTGTTACTAACTCTATTTTTTACAGGCTTCTAAATGAAGTTGCTTTTGGAGAATTGACAGGTGATAAGAGTACTGTTGATATAACAACTATAGAAAGTGATTTGAAAACATTCATAGATGGAGTTGTTAGTGGTAGGTTGACAGAACATCTTCATGAAGGGGTAACTCAGCATGAGATTAATAGATTTGTAGATGATTTATACGAGGATTGTTATAAAGTAATGGAGGAACTTGCCAAATGAAAAAAGTTTTTGTATGTCATTTAAATGACAATGATACATTTCAAGTAGCTGGTGCGGAACAAATTCCACTGCATACCAAGGAAAAATGCTCGTATACGCTATGGACAAATCGCATACGACACCTTAACATGATTCCAAATTTCTTTGCCTTAGAGGCAGTAGATTTATTATACATCTCTCTGATGGTGTTTTCTGCTGATAGAAAAATTTTACGTCGCACTCAACCAGATGCTTGGACACGGAGTTTCTCTATTTACATGCCTGTACTTTGTTTTGAAAAGTGGAATGCTAATAAGCAACTTCTAGAATCTATGTTACACTTCTTAACAGGTGATTACTGGCAATTCAATTTCCGCGAGAGGCAACTAAATGAATATGAAACTTTTAGAAGTAATCTAATGGGTAAAAGTAAACAAACACTTGTTGCATCTGATTTTTGCATGTTATCTGGAGGACTTGATTCATTCATAGGTGCAACAGATCTTTTGACAAAAGGCACAAAACCTATTTTTGTTGGCAATTATAACGGAGGTAAAGGAGTAAGCGTGTATCAAAATAAAGTTATAAACTTGCTAAGTGAGCATTTTGGTTATGATGTAAATAGATTCTTTCAGTTTTATGCATCTCCAAAGAAAGGAGAAGAAGATACAACACGCTCTCGTTCATTGATGTTCTTTTCACATGCCATATTATTAGCTTCAGGAATGGGTAATCCAGTTACTTTATATGTGCCAGAAAATGGTGTAATTTCCTTGAATATACCATTGACTATTCATAGATCAGGAAGCTTGAGTACACGTACAACACATCCATATTTTATGGGGATGTTGCAGCAACTCCTAAATAATCTTGAACTACCAATAACAATAATAAATCCTTACCAATTTAAGACTAAAGGTGAAATGGCAAGAGATTGCCTTGACAGAGTCTTTTTAGAGAATAATATTCAATGGACGATGTCTTGCTCACATCCTGACTTAGGAAGATATTCGGGGGAAACTGAGCCTTCGCATTGTGGATGTTGTCTGCCTTGTACGATTCGCCGTGCAGCAATAAAGTTCGCTGGAATAAATGATGTTTCTACTTATAGAGATGTAAACTATAGATCGCCTGAAAATAGGATAATTTTGAAATCCTACCGATTAGGATTAAAGTATTATCATGAGCATCAAATTAGCCCATTGATGGCTATTCAACTTTCTGGTCGGATTACGGAACGCCATCAGGAATTTGCGGACCTTTATGTAAGAGGAATGGAAGAGTTAGCTAATTTTATTGAGACACTGTGATGGAATATTTATATGATACCCATTTTCACCTTGACTTGCAAAAAGATAGATTCGCAGCTATTCGAGAAATAGAACAACAGCAAATCTATACTATAGCCGTTACTAATTTGCCAGACCTATATAGAAAGGAGTCTGTAGAACTTAGGAGTAAGTATATCAGATTTGCTCTTGGATTTCATCCTGAATTAATACATCTATACAAAAAACAAATTCCTATGATGTGGAATTTGTTACCTTATGCACGTTATATAGGTGAGATTGGTTTAGACTTTGTTGATACAACATATAAGGAAGATCAAATAGCCTTTTTTAGCGAATTGATAGAAAGATGCCGTTATGATGAGGACAAAATCCTAACTATTCATTCACGCCGTGCAGTTCGCCAAGTTTTACAGATTATAGGGAAAGATTTTAGATTCAAACCTATCCTTCATTGGTTTACAGGAAGTAAAGGAGAGTTATTTGATGCTATTGAAACTGGATTTTATATATCTGTTAATCTTTCTATGATGGAATCAAGAAAGTTTCTAACATTATTGCCGTTAATACCTAAAAACAGATTGTTACTTGAAACAGATAGCCCGTTTACTCGAAATTGGGATACTCATTCGGGAACACTAAAAAAGACGACACAGTTGATAGTGGAATGTCAGGAAGATATTAATCTCTGGGATAATTTTAAGACGATATTAGTATAAATGAGTATTCAAGGTAGCAGAGATATGATAATGACAGTATCATTTAACAAAAGTACCTTCCTACCTCTTGCAAAGGAATAGAAAGGTATTTTTTCACCTTCGAAACCTTGGCCTATTCCTTACCTCTTCTTGCTGCTTTTGTTTTTGCCTCTCCTTGTACCAATCGAAGTTATCAACCACATTCTCGATTTCCGCCTTTCCCTTCTGATGCTCAAACAAACTAAGAAAGGGACGGGTGAGGAGGGTCAGAATAGTGGCACCATTACGCCTGTCTCTTGACTCTTTAGAAAGATATTCGTTGATGGCTGTCGCCTGAGGGAAGGTAAAATGCTGCAATTTAGTGTCATGGGCAAAGCCTATAACGGCATTGATGGCATTTTGACAAATAACCGTGAAACCTCTTAGAAATTCTGTTAGCCCAGCCTTCATTGTAGCGATGATTTTATCACGTTGTTGCAACTCTTGCTTGAGATTCTCTTCTCGATTTTTCAATTCGGTAATCAATCCTTTGTAGATACGCTCTTGCTTATTACATTTAGTAAGCCAAAAATCTGCACGATTCTGCTCCTTGGTTATCTCCTCTTTATAGGTAATGGTTAAGGTTTCTACTTGCTGAGCAACCACTTGCGGAATTGCAGCGACTTGTTTTTTCATTTTTTCATTTTCTGTTTCCAACTGGGCATACCTGCCCTTCCCTGCAATATGAGCCAGACCGGAAAGAATGGCACTGCCATTTTCCCGATTGGCTTTCACTTGCTTTTCGTGGATTTTCCTATCCAGCTTTTCACAATCAAGGGCTTTCTGTTCGTGTTCCCTTGCCAACTCTTCCGCTTGCTTCCTGGCATCTTCCAACTCACGCTTCTGCTTGGCCACAATATAGTCGTTCCGCTCCAGATGCTGTCTGCCCGTTTCCAACTTGGAAGCACCGCGCTCCATTTCCAAAGATTCCGCTGCCATATCCTGAATGAGGCTGATGTCTTCATTGTCCAGTTTGCAGGACTTGCCCGAATCATGGTTCATCCAGTCCCAGATGATGTGGGCATGATAATTGGGTTTCCATGTAGAAGTGTCGCTTGGATCCGTACAATGCCCCTCATCACGATGAAGGTGTATTTGTATGGCTGTAATACCGAAACGCTGCTGACAAAGGTCAGTAAAAGACTTCAGTTGTTCCATGGTGGTGTCTGGCTTGCAAACCACGACACCCTCGCGCAAGGGAGTACAGCCGGCAATTTTGGTTACCTTGCCCGTTTTCTTGTTCACCCTTTCCCGTTCCTTGGTCTGCATGGCTCGGCCTGTCTTTTCCTTTACCATCCTGCCAATGGCATCGTAATACTGTTGCAAGGTCATGTCGCCTTGCTGCTCTGATGTCCACGACTGATTATCTGGTATCAGGTCTTTCCTAATATAAAGTTTTTCTGCATTGATGTGGTCGAGATACGCTTTTGTTCTTTGGTTATGTGCTTCACTTTGCCCGATGTGGCAGGGCTTGATGTGTACGGATGTCATTTGTGTCATAATCAACAAAGTTTAATGTGTTAGAGAATTTTTCTTTGTAAAGGGTTCTTAGGGGAAATGCCCTAAGCGGAGAGTCCAGAGAGAATGTCACGCTCTGGTCAGGGGTCTTGGGGGCAGATGCCCATGAGTGGAGGGTGCAGGGAGAGAGTCACTCCCGCCGGTTCTCCAAGGCTGGCCTTGGACCCACAACTACGAAAGCGCAGCGTGTAGTTATAGTGGGCTATAACAAGGGCAAAGCCCTGTTCGTCCTCCCCGATACCTTCAGCGACTATGGCCTTCCCCGACTCCTGATTTTATCAATAAGGTATTCGTTGATGTCATGCTGGATAAATCCATTATCGACCTTGAACCGACCTTTGAACTTCTCCGTCCAATAATCATAGTTCATATCATCAGGGAAAAGTACCACTCTCTTGCCTTCCAATTTTGCCATCATGTCATCGGTGAGGTTGCAGCCTTCCCCGACTGCCAGCCAGTCAATGGAGGGCTCGGCAAGCGTACCGAGCAGGGCAGTCTTTTCCTCTTGCACGATGGCGACAGGTTTGTTTGAAAGTAGATGCTCGCCAAAGAATACTTCATCATCTGTGTAATAGTCGAAGCAATACCAGCTATAAAGATGTTCCACTAAGGATTCTCTACGCAAAGCGACACCACTGTCCGTATCAAAGTACAGTACGCTTCCACCAACAACCTTGTCATTCCGGCTAATTCTGGGTAGCACCGTTCCGTGGTGCCCGTTCACCAGCTTAGTAACAGCACCAAGATGAAACCGCATGATAAGGTAGTCAATAGCTGACAACATCTTGGGATTATAATCCACGGCCTTATCCAGATAATCCGTAAGGGAGGAATAATGGCATCCTATACCCAGTTTAGGAATGTCTATCAATATCCGATCATTGGGCGCAGCCTTGGCCGCCGATATTCTCTTCAAATCCTGATTTTCCATATTTTCCATGTGTTTTATGCAGTTTATGCACTTATGCATATTGCATAAAGTGAATAAAGTGCATAAATCAGCTGTTCAGAAGCCTTGATACCTTACTCTGGGTGATACCGCATTCCCTGGCTATGTCCTGCTGCTTCATGCCCTGTGAGGACAATTCCTTGACTTTCGCTTTCAGTTCCTCACGCCCGCTGGCACTTGCCGTTTCCAGATGGACGGCTTCCGTGTCATAGCCTCGGAAAGTAAAGCACAGATTGCCATCGCCGTTCATGGTCCGCTCGTATAAAGCCACATTATCCGCATCGAGTACCACTTCACCATTGCGCCACTTGCACTGCTTCACATAGACCATAGACTTGTCACGGCTTGACTGCCCCAGTCCCACGGCATCGTCTATGAGCTGATTGAGTTTGGCGGAACCCTGTATGGCCGACAGGGAAAGAGGCACGGAGCCGGAGAACATTTTGGGTACATGGTTGAGGATGACCAGCGTCCAGTTATATTTCCGTTTCAAGGCATTTAAAGAAGCCATGAGCGAACCGGCGTCGGAGCTCTTGTCGAGCGACTGGCTGAGGGCGGTGATGTTATCGATGAACACCACCTCCGCCATATTCGTCACGGCTGCCGCCTCTATCCCCTTCAGCACATCGCCAGCTGGAGCTTCCATGTCCATCTCCGCACGGAAGAAGGTGGGAGGAAAATTCGGAGACTCGTAGCGGAGGGCCAGCTGTCGCAGTGTCATCTCGAAGTCAGCGTACAGCACCCGCTTCCCCCTTGCCGCAATATCCCTTGCCACCTGCATGGCGAAGATGGTCTTGCCGATGCCCGACTGTCCGAAGATGATGCAAAGGTCACCTTCGAGGACAATATTGGGATATAGGACGACGACAGGAGGCAGCGACTTGCCCCTCCTTACGCAGTCATTCATGGAAGACACATGGAAACCACCTGCGTCAACGGCTCCCTGTTCCTGCAACTCATGAAAGGAAGACAGGATGTAGTCTGTTTCAGGCGGTTTGGGAATCGTCTTGATCAGTTTATCCATAGCGTTGCTCTATTGATTGCTCGTATTGGCTGGGAGCCCATTGGAAATCAAGGCGTCCACTTCCTGCTTGGAATACAGGTTGCGCCTGCCAATCTTATGCACATGTATCTCCCCACGCTTCTCCATCCGCCAGAGTGTGGTATAGGTGATATGCAGGCGTGCGCACAGCTCGTCGCGGGTTAAATACTCGGTGGATTCTACCAGAGCTGTTTCTTTCAGCAGATTCTTGCCCACCATTGTCTCTAATACTTCTGCAATGACCTCTTTGAGGTCTTCCTTTTGCAGCATAATGAAATTACCTTTCATATCATGAAATTTAAAAATGATGCTGCAAATGTCGTAAGTGGGAAAGTGGCTACAAGTGGCACCTAAATATTTTTATGATTACAGGTAAAATTTGATAGTAAGACATTGATAATCAATGATTTGGTTTTAAAAATATTTTAGTAGAATTCTGTTGATTTATCAAAGGTGGGAATAAGTGGGCGTGTTTGGGAATCACATGGTATCGTATGAAACGCACAAATAGCGTATTTCCGAAGTGGAGATACGCTATTTGAGTATAGGATAGATATAGAAAATTGTCATGTACGACTATATTTCCTGAAAATATGCCCAATCTGTTCCATCTTTTTATGGTACGCTTCCGTCACGCTATCGCTCCCTTTGTACTTCTTGTTAATATTTTCAACTTTATAGCCACATTCTTTGGCTATATCTTTGAGCCAAGTGGCACGAATATCCTCGGGCAACAAGAGAGATAGATCATGCAGAATTTTATACATGAGCATTTTCTTCTGCGAACATGCGGCGAGGTGACTTGTATGCAATTTGCGGGTAATGATACTTTTGAACTCATCTGCTGAGGTTAAATCTTTGAATATTTCTCCGTTGAATCTCTTATAAAGTTCTTCTAACAAGCCATCAGGGAAATGATAATCATCTTCTGCTTTAGGTACAATTGGTGATAGTTTGTTCGCTTTTTCTTTTGGCTGGTCTTTATGTTCCATTACCATTTGTCCATTACAACTTTCTTTCTCAGCAACATAAAATAATGTACCCTCACGCCGCCCAAGGTTAATTGTATATCTGCGGAACATATCTAAGTCCCATTCACCACGCTCCAAATCGTCTGACGAATTCAATTTTACACTCCACTGAGCAAAGTTCGTATGCTCAAAGGGATGGTCAAGGTCATATCTGCGACAGTAATTATAGGCAGATGTGAAACCATTCACGTACCAGCGACTTACTTGTGAGCTTAGTAAATCAGCTTCTTTGTTTCCTGTGGATTCAGAGTGCCTATCAAAGATGAGCTGTAATAGAGCCAGTGCATTGGTGGTAATCATGGCTTGCCTCGGTTCCTTATCCCATGTGGCAACATAGAGAGAATATCCATCAACAATTTTGGAACTGAATTCTTGGTAATCACCCTTAAACCATGGAAGGATTTTCTCCTGAAAGAAATCGTATAGTGTCATTATATTGCTTTATAGGTTCGGTTCTTATTACTTCCACACGCTTCAATTCGCCCTTGCTCAACCAAGGTACTGAGATAATAACGAGATTGCGATGACTTCAATCCAAATACTTGCATTATATCTGAAGTCTTAACTTCTCCATTCTTCGCAATATAATTCAATATCACCTGCATTTTATCGCCGGTGTTATCGCCAGTTTCTGATTTTATCGCCGGTTCATTAGGCGTTTTATCGCCGGAACTTGTCTTTACCGCCGGTTTATCGCCAGTTTCTGCGTTTATCGCCGTATTGTCATGGTCTTTACCGCCAGCTAACTCATTTCCCATCATATCATCGGAAGCCTTTTCAAACAACACTTCCGAAAGATTTTTGCAATGTAGTCTCAAAATGGTTCGGTCTGGGTTGTGCGTGTCTTCCCACGTCGGCTGTTCACCGTATGCCGATTTCCAGCCATCGATGATAGTTGGGATGCCACTACCAGCACGTTCTCCAAGGTCGATGAGGGCGAACATCTTAAAGAGAATTGCATTGCGAGGGTCGGAAACGCCACCACTCATGGCCTCTTTCATACCTATTCGGAAATCACCCGGGTTCTCGAAGGTGTAACCATCAGGATATTTCTTGATGACCACCCCACGTCTGCCATAATAGTCGGCATTAACCAACGTGTTCAATAATGCTTCGCGCACGGCCTTATGAAGTGGGGTGTCATCCACTCGCATCATTCCCTCCAACTTGAAAGGACGAGGAAGGTCGTGGCTAAGTTTGTTAGCAACGGCAAAGAAGAAATCGAATACGTTGCCACTCCATTCGCCCGTTGAAGAAGCCAGTCTGTCCACCCAACGGATGCTCGGATCTCGATGGTCTTGATAGTCGAGGAAATATTGAGGATATTCTGAGAGAATCTCGTTTTCATACCCAAACATCAATAATCCTGCCGTTGTAGGATAAAACTTACCTTCATCAGCATCGTAACCAATGGCTCCTATTTTACCAAGAAATTCTTCATCATCCAGTTTTGACCAAACGTGATTGATGTGAGAAATATTGAAAATATTCCGATAGCTATGCACTGTGTCCATGCAGAACACTTTCATATCGCGGTGTTTGAGCAATTTACGATCTTGGGTCAGTTGATAAGCATCCCGATACATGGCCGATACCTCCTCGTGAGAGCAATGGTAATCGCCTTCACCGTTGCGCCGGTATGAGCCAGACATCGGGTCTTGACCGACATAGACAGGACGAAGGTATCGGTCTGCACGAGGTACACGAATAGAGATTACTTTCTTGCCTTCGTAATCTTCTACCGTCACATCTTTTTCAACAAGAAGATTAACATTGATTTTCTGGCGGTTGTTGACCATATTCCAAAAATCCTTCAGCATCTGGTCGGCATTCTGCACACCCGACACTTCAAAAGAGCCATCTTTCTTTTCATCAACACCAAGCAATATAATACCACCATCGGTATTAGCAAAAGAAGAATATGTCTCCCACATCGAGTTAGGGATGCCTCCCTTTGCCTTCTTAGCCTCCAGTCGATTTCCTTCCCTGTATGAACTGATTTCTTGTATATTATAAAGGTTCTCTTCCATCTTTTTTCTTCTTAATGCTTACAAATATATAGATTATCTAAAGAACTCGCAACTTTTAAAAGTCTTATTTCCACTTCCACTGATAATAAAATTATTTATAACGAAGCCAACAGTTGCTTACGCTCTTCATCGGTCATATTTTTAAGTAGGGCGAGAAGTGCCTCTTTGCCATCTTGTTTCTTATCATTCAGTAAATACCAGTTATATTCCAGCATTTTCCCCAATGGATAGGCTCCTATATAATTTGAAGTTATATCACCATTTCCACAATGTCCCATACTGTCACTGATATACTTATAAGGCACCGATCCCGAATTGTTTAGGTTAGTAGCAAAGCTATGCCTTGCCCATGTCGCAGTGGGGCACTGCTCCATGCCAAGAAGTTGTGCAATCTTTGCCATGTGTTCGCGAATATATCGGTTATATCTTTGAATTACCCACACTTCCTTTTCGGGGGTAATGAATTCGCTCATGATAGGAAAAACTCGCTTACCTTGTTCGGGCTTATTTCCGTATTTATCAATAATCTTTTGTAATTCGGGCGTGACAGGGAAAATAACTTCACTTGCACTTTCGTTCCTGTCCCTTGTCTTGTGGCGCAGGAAACGGAGCTGTTTGCCATGTGTAGCAAAGTACCAGCCATCATAGGTCAGGCGTAATGTATCAGCTAAGTTTTGACCATCGCCTAAATACATAAATAGGAACAGCCCTAAATCACGAAAGATGGCATACTTCTCCCTGGGCAGGAACAACTCCTTCCCATCAGCGTCTACTGCTTTATCAGCTTCCCAAAAGTTGTAGAGCTTGCGCATCGTAGCCACGTCAAGGAATTCATGCTTGCGACTGCATACTTTGTTATAGCCTGTATCTTTGAACATTTCCTTTGTATTGCCGTTAATTAGCCCTCGTTCTATGGCTATATTGACAATTGTGCGGAAAGTACGTAGGTCAATTGCTATGGTTGTAGCGCTCAACCCACCTTTCTTCATAGTTCTCACCCAACGTTGGACGAAGTTTTTATCAATATCTGTCAAGGCAACGCTTTCACCCATATCTTTTATAAAACGACTTTTTACGTCCCCACTACAACGAGCGGAACCAACCTTGCCTTCCTCCCGCTTTGTTTGTAGATATTTGTCCCAAATCGAATAAATAGTACAAGTATCGTCTCGTTTCCCTTGAAACCTATCTTTCAACCTTCGCAGAGAGAAGTTACCCTCAGCAATCAGTTGGTTTGTCATCAGTTCAACACCAGCTAATAGTTCTTTCAGATCATTGCGTTCTGTTTGCTGCACACGCCTTCCCGATTTCTCATAATCGCATAGGCCCACCCAATCGGACATGGTGTATTTAACTCCCAATCTGAGAAACACCTTTTGGCTGTCATAACTTACACGCACGGCAACAGGAAGCTCTTGGCTGTAATCTTCAGCCGCTTTACGAATGTCAAGCGTCAGAGACCCGAACACACTACCGTTTGACGAAGTGAATTTTGCAAGACACTTATCTCCTCTTGAACCTGCCTTTGACGCAATTTTCTTGCTTTTAGTGACCTTAATAACCGTCTCCATGCTTGAAATATCCTTTGTTTACTGTGGTTTTAGTACGAAATAGGGTGACCTTCAGGTGACCTTACGACGTGCAAACTGCTGCAAATTTAAGGAATTTCGTGAAAAGTACAAAATGTGTAACTGCTTTATTTACTGCATTTTAATATTATTTGTTATTTCATGAAATACAGGTCAATCAGACTCATAATCTGGAGGTCCCAGGTTCAAGCCCTGGCTGGTCCACAATGAATAATCAAGCACTTACAAAAATATTGTAGGTGCTTTTTATTTTTAAGGTAACCTTCAGGTGATCTTTTTAAAGCGAAGCACCATAGCGGTGACCTTTTGAAATTTTATAGGATTGCAGAGGATTTTTATAGATTTTATTCTATTGCGGACGTGATTTGAGGGAACATCAATTCTGAATGTGAATTTTGATGTTGAACAGTAGGGAAAGAAGATGGGGGTTAACCTTCTTCCTTTCCTGCCATTTTTGTATTACAACATGAATTTTCTCATAAAAAGCATAAAAACAAAGCCTTTTTGAGATTATTTTTGGAAATACACAAAGAAGATGAAATATTTTCATTTTCTTTGTAGTGAAAAATTAGTAATATGGAAGATATAAACAGAATAAAAGTCGTTTTGTGCGAAAAAAAACGTACTAGCAAATAGCTATCAGAACAGATGGGGGTTAATCCCTCGACTGTTTCTAAATGGTGTACAAACTCTTCTCAACCTGATTTAGAGAGCCTTTTGAAAATTGCAGATTATCTTGGTGTGGACATCAAGGAGTTAATAACAAGAGAATACAAATCTTTCATTCTATCACAAAAATAAAAGTATGCTGAACACATTCAATATTAGCAATCGTCGTTACCTTGGCAATAAATATAAGTTACTTGACTGGATTAAAGATGTCGTAAATCAGAATTGTAAAAACATTGACTCTTTTTTTGATGTTTTTTCTGGTACAGGAAGTGTGGCTTCTGCTTTTATAGACAAAAGACTTGTCGTTTGTGATATGATGAGAAGTAATTATCTTGCAGCATTATGCTGGTTCTCGCCTGGTTCATTGGATAGACAATCATTGTCTGAGATGTTGGAATATTATAATAATTTTGATGCGTCGAAAGAAGATAACTATATGTCACAGAATTTTTCGAATACTTATTTTGACCATCTGACTTGCCAAAAAATAGGTTATATAAGAGACCATGTTCTATCGCAATATGAGGATGGCCACATAACAGAACGTGAATACGCATCTATTATAACCTCCCTATTTTATGCAATGGATAGAATTTCACACACATGCGGACATTATGATTCATTTATAAGAGATGGTAAGTATGAGGGAACATTGGAGCTGCGTATGCCTGAAAATGACTATCCTGTAAATGAGAATAATCGTATATTTTGTGAAGATTCAAACCTAATAGCTGGTACAGAGGAAGTTGACGTAGCTTATTTAGATCCACCATATAACAGTAGACAATATTGTGATGCTTACCATTTATTAGAAAATATTGCTCTCTGGAACAAGCCGGAAGTCTATGGATTGGCTAAGAAAATGGACAGAACTCAAATGAAAAGTAAGTATTGTAAGAGCATACAGGCGGCGGAAGCTCTCTCTGATTTAGTAAGTAAATTAAGATGTAGATATATACTGTTTTCTTACAACAACACTGGGAAAAAGCTACAATGCCGTTCAAATGCGAAGCTCACAGATGAAGAAATTATAGACATCTTATCTACAAGAGGTGACGTTCAGGTCTTCTCTATGAACTATCGTGGATTTGATGCGGGAAAAAGTGAAATGAATAAAGATAATAAGGAGAGGCTCTTTTTATGCAACGTACACAGATAAAAAAATACATAGCATCACCCCTTAATTACATAGGTGGAAAGGCTCGGATTTTAGACCAGCTACTACCACTTATGCCTAATGACATAGACATCTTTGTAGATTTATTCTGTGGTGGGTGTAATGTTGGAATGAATGTGCCATCGAACTACACAATATACAATGACACTTCCCGTCCTTTGATAAACCTATTAAAAGCCCTTCAAAGGATGAAGAACGATACTATAATTAAGGGTATAAATAAACTTATTGATGAGTTTGAATTTAGTAGGACAAGAGATCATGATTTTGCATACTATGGAGGCGGAGCCAATCTGGGGGTTTCGGTTTATAATAGAGAAAAATTTCTAAAACTTAGAGAGAAATTTAATACATTTCCCCAAAAGAACAGTCAGTATTATATTATACTCTACACATTGATACTCTTTGGATTTAATAACCAATTACGTTTCAATGAACAGGGAAAATTCAATCTTCCTGTAGGTAAGCGAGACTTCAATACGACTATTGAAGGAAAACTTGTGAGATTCTTAGATGCACTGCGTGCTCAACCACATGAGTTTCAGACAAAGGATTTTAGACATTTCGATTTTAAGAATTTGACAGCAAATAGTCTAGTTTATTGCGACCCACCGTATCTTCTTACAACAGCGACCTACAACGAAAAATCTGGATGGACTCTCAAAGATGAGCATGACTTAATGGAGGTTCTGGATTCGTTAAACGATTGTGGCGTAAAATTTGCACTATCAAATGTTCTTCAACATGAGGGCAAACAAAATGTTGTGTTGCTGAATTGGGCAAACCAGAACAATTACAATATCCATGATTTGTTTATGGACTACCACTATAGTAATTATCAGAAAAAGTCCAAAAAGCCCGAATCAAAGGAAGTTTTAATTACGAACTATTAAAGTTTTAAGCATATGTCAACATACGAAAGAATACCATACGCTTCGTTTCTATGGAAGTTTGGAACGACTTCATTTAGAACAAAAGAGTTCAATCGGAAAACCGAACTACAACTCCAGTTGTTGAATGAATTTTGGAAAAAGCCAGAATATGCCAACTATGGATGGGAGCGTAAATACATGTTTGATGGTCAGGAAGATATTTATTGGATAAAGAATCGCTACTATGACTGGCTCGTAGACAACAAATTCATGGAAGGCGGCGAGCCAGAATCCATAAAATATAAAACTGCCAGAGAAAAGACAAGTGGTCTATACGACATGGGATTACTTAATGAAAACCATAGGCTTACAGAAGTCGGATATAAGCTTCTGGAAATGACAAGCTCAGAACAATTCCTTGAGAAAAACGAGCTGGGTATTTCTATGGATTCACAATTATACCTTGAACAACTTCTAAAACTAAGTTCAAGCGATACAGGTAGTACTGTTAGGCCATTGATTGTTGTACTGTATCTTCTTTCTCAACTTGACTATTTATCATATGACGAATTTCGTTACTTAATGCCTTTATGTACGAATAAAGAAAGCACTTCTTATATCTTGATGTTCATTAAAGACTTAAGAAATGGTACCGGAACTATTGATACGGTAATAAAGAATTTCCTTTTACTACAGTCAAACTATCAAAAGGGTTTGGAGAGATTTGTCAATAACGAGTTTAGTGAGGCACTACTCTTGTCCGTTGGCATGAACAGGAAAAGTGCTACATATGATAAATCTTATGTTCCTCTATATGAATTAATGTATGCCGTATATATAAAAAATGATTCATCAAGGATATATGAGATGTTTAATTCTTTAAAGAAATTTCAATCTTCGATAGCCATAAAGTGGAAGCAACTGATGTTTGACACGTCATTAACATCACAAGTCAAAAAAGAGCCTATTTCTCATTTATTACCTCTTCCAGATAATGTCACTACCTCAGAAAAAGACTTCAAGGAGTTCTTTTTCTTAACAATGCATCTAAATAAAGCTAAAGCGACTTTGGAGGATTATCTTGACCTTAATAGGCGGTATTTGGGGTTAACTAATTGCTTTATTTTCGAAGATAATTTGGTTAAATTAGATATCGTTCCTAAACAATATTTTGAATCAGCCATCGATGAACTCTATAAACAGGCATATAAAAAAAGTAATTTATTAGAGGTTTGCTGCCCTATTAGCGACATTTGTCCTGCATTAGTTTTTGACAAGCAAAAGATAATAAATGGGTTAAATGAAGAATTGGGAATTCATGTTGAAACAATAGAAGATGCTTATAATGAGGTTGATAAAATTCGTTACAGCCGCTTTAATAAGCTGGTTGACCTTAAATTTACTGATGCAAAGATATTGAAATTGCTATCAGATTTTGAAAATTGAGAAGATGAAGAAATCAGCCAGCTGGTAACGGATAATGCAGATATACCTACTATCTTCGAGTATGTTTTAGGAATTTTATGGTGGAAAGTTAGTGGGCGAAGAGGGAAAGTATTAGACTATCTTAAATTGTCTTTAGATGCAAATTTACTTCCTATTACTCATGCTGCAGGTGGTGAAGCGGACATCGTATATGAATACAAAGCTTGCAAAGATTATCCTGAGCATTCTTTACTTTTGGAAGCGACATTAGCAGATGGAACAAATCAGCGACGAATGGAAATGGAGCCTGTATCAAGACACCTTGGTAATCATTTGATTAAGACTGGAAACTTGAAAAGTTATTGCGTATTTGCAACGACTTATCTTCATATCAATGTAATTAGTGATTTTCGTGCAAGAAAAAATATTACATACTTTGACTCACAAGACTATGACAAATATGTTACAGGATTGAAAATAATTCCTCTAGACACTGATGATTTACGCCACATAATTGAAGAACAAATAACCTATGTTCAATTATACAAGCATTTTGAAAGAGCCCACAACTCAGCTGAAATGCATCCTAAAAAATGGTATGACCAGTATGTGAATATAGAAAGTTCCGACCTGTACCAACATAATGAAACGCCTTATATGATAGCAGCAGAACCAACGCCTGATAAATAAGATGCAATACCGCAAATAAAAGTAGAATTAACTATCTCAATACCCTTTGTCCGTTCGTATATCTCTGAATATGCCCATAATATCTGCCTTTAGCAACATCATGAACTTCACGGTCGACACGTCGGAATTCGCTTGAATTGAAGTTGCCTAATGTGTTTGCTAACCATACCAACCATGTAGCCACATGTTCTAAAGTGGTGGCTGCAAGTTTAACAAAGTACGCCATAACGGACTTGATGGTAGTCGATTCGTTATCCCAGAAAATGTCACCATGATGTCTGCCACGGCAGTTCGTACTTGGATAGGCATTATCCTGATATATTGCTTCTATATAACAAGATTATTATAGTTTTTTATAAATAGATAAGCCATCTAATGATTAGATGATCATTAGAATTGTTGTATTTTTGCAAATAGTGCTATATGAGGGGGCTCTAACCATCCTCTACACTATAATCACAGACATGAAGAGACTTGCAATTTTACTATACCTCATTTCTTCCCTGACAATTCTCTCTGCTCAGAATGTATGTCACGTCACAGTAGAATATCCTAATTGGGGTGATACTTTATTGGTATTTACCCAAGAATGTGTGTCGGGAAGAGAAATTGAAGATACAATACCGCGGAAGAACGGAAACTTTAGTTATGATATTGAACTAAAGTCGCCTGCTGTCATGAATATTACGACACCTGCATTTTTAGAGCGAAGGGATGAAAAACAAATTGAGCGCTTTGTTATTATACCGGGTGAGTCTCTAAAATGTAAGGGGTATCAGAAGATGGAAGGAACAAGTTTTTTCCAACAATACGCTAAAGTAAGGAGTTTTATCAAATCGCCTGCCTATCGTGACAGTGAAGACAAGTACCAAACTATTTTAGACTTTAGACTACGTAAGGAAAAACAAGAGCAACGAGGCTTGTGTGGCACTGATTACGGATTATAACACATATACGGTGATGGATGAAGCGAAGATGAAAGAAGCCTTCTCCTTACTCTCTCCAAAAGTACAAAATGGAAGAATGCGTCCTTTGTTTGATTTTATGTTGAAGCAGATTCAAACAGACGGCTTAAAAAAGGAAAAACAATCTGTCTTGATTGGTAAAAAAGCGAAAGACTTTAAGCTGAAAGATATTCAAGGAAAAGAAATCAGCCTGTCGTCATTTCGCGGTAAATATATCCTTTTGGATTTCTGGGGGAGTTGGTGTTTGCCGTGTCTGAAAGCATTGCCTAAACTGAAAGAATTCTATGAAAAGAATAAAAATAAGGTGGTAGTTATTGGTATAGGTTGCCACGAGAATGAGAAGAGATGGAGAAAGGCGGTAGAGAAGAATCGACTGACATGGCATAATGCCCTCGCTCCGAAAGATCATAAAATTTTAGAAGACTACCTCATTACAAACTATCCCACCCAAATATTCATATCACCAGATGGACATATCTTGAACTACGCTAACTCTCCTTACTCAGATATTTACGCATCCATCAAGATTGTTTTGGAGGTTAATCCGTAAACAAATCATACACCCACGCCATATTATATGACTAAACAACTATTATTCATTGCTGCCATATTTCTGATAATTGTTTGCAAGGGCTCTGCGCAGTCTGTCGTATGCCATATTTCAGGCAAAGTAGAAGATCTGAAAGAAAAGCGACTCATACTGTATGAAAGCGGAACCGATCCACGAGTAAACAACTATATTACCATAGATATTAAAGATGGCAGGTTTGATTACGATTTGAGCATCGACACTCTTAAATGTTACACCGTAACTCTCAGCAGCGAATATGAAAAAGGATCGATGCGTGTAGCCGACTTTATCGCTGAGAATACGACTGTCTACATAACGATTCCTGCCGGAACAGGAGATAGCAACGATCTGATTAAAACAGAGTCTGATGGAAAAGAAAATGCGATGATGATGAGATACGCTGCTTACAAAGATTCCGTTTTCACAATTTATGGCCCACAGTTTCAAAAGTTAGAAGCAAGACGAGACAGCCTTCACAAGGATAAACTGTATTTGAAGCCTATCGTGTATGAAATCTACTCGAAGATGGAACATGCCCGGAACACGCAGCGAGACAGTTTGCGTCTTCTTCTGCCTGAAAATCCGCTTTCAAACTTGGGAGCGGAAATGGAAGCAAAATACAAAGAATTGACAGACGACTTTTATGTTGACTTAACCAAATGGTTTGAAAATAATAAATGCTTTTATAGCCTTGCGGAAATAAGAAAGGGGGTCGCGATGAATACTTTACCTAAAAAACAAGCCAGATTGGAAGAGATATTTCTTAAACAATATGTAGACTATATGCCCAAGCATCCGTATACTCAAGAGGCGGCTTATGGAATAGCGGCTTCAAGATTACAGGTGGGCAAACCGTATATCGACTATCATGTGCGGGGAACGGATGGGCAAACCGTAAAGTTATCGTCCTTATATAAGGGTAAAATTATTTTCATCGACATGTGGGCAAGTTGGTGTGGTCCCTGTAGACGCCACGCCAAATCTGTCATTCCTGTCTATGAGAAATATAAAGACAAGGGATTCCAAGTAATTGGTATTGCCAGAGAGAGGAATATAAAAACAATGGAAGCCGCGATAAAACAAGATGGCTATCCTTGGTTAAATCTTTTGGAACTTAACGACCATCATAATATCTGGCTCAAGAATGGCCTCAACAATTCAGGTGGCGGAGGCTTTCTCATCGATGAAAAAGGAATTATTTTAGCAATCTATCCCGAGGCCGACGAATTAGAACAGATTCTTCAGGAACGATTATAGATTTCTTAAAATCAGATTAAAGTGCTTTTAAGATTGGATTAAGTGCTTCTTAAGATTTTCTAAAGAGGTAACGACCTATATAAAACCTATCAGCAACATCGTGACATGGGCCATGAAAGCGGCCGTCAGGCCGCCAATGGTGTGGGAAAAGATGGCCTTGCCCGTCAACTCACGGTAACCCAATGAGTCGAGCATGGCCGTATGGGTGCTCAGAAAGCCACTCCAGCACATGCCGATGGCCGTGAATACGGCGATGGCATTGCCGTCAATCCATCCGTGGGCAAGGAAATTGGGTACCAGACTCAATGCGGCGCCCACCGCTCCCAGCGCCGTGATGGGGAAAGCGACCTGATGGGGATCGGTAAAACCGAACAGCGCGCCGAACAACCAATCCAGCTTGTTGGCCAAAGTCGGCAGCAGATCGATGCCTTCGTAGGCCGCGCCCGTGTAAGTTCCGTTGCTGCCGGGTCCGAAGGTCAGAACCATCACCAGCGTGGAGATGATCAACACGCCGGGGATGATGGCCATCCCAACGTCCACACCGGCCTTGCCACCATCAAGCAGCGCATTCAGCGTCCGTAGGAAGACAGACTTTTCCTCGGGGTGTTGTATTTCCTGCTCTTCCTGCTCTTCCCCATTACCATTGGCGTTCTCTACGGCATAGGACGGATAAGCCTTTATTACGAAATACTGCATGCACCGCGTCGAAACGACACAGCCGCAGCCGGCCGCGAAAAGCCCTACCATCGGCTCGACGAAAAAGCCTTGTCCCACCATGAAGACAATGACAATGAGTCCCATGCCAAAGGCCGTTCCGAAATTGGTAAGCGATATATACTGGTATTTCTTGAAGTAGGAACTGAACCGTTTATCCTTCGACAAGGATATGATGGCGGGATTGTCGGAGAGGAAAGTCATCACCGCGCCCAGCGAAGCCACGCCCGGCAGATTGAACAAGGGGCGCATTAGCGGGCGGAGAAGCATTTCCAACAGGTCAACGACGCCGAACTCTACAAACAGCTTGCCGATGGCACCGGTCAAGACGCAGATTCCCATCAAATAGAAAACCGTGTTAAGCAACAGGTCATGCGCCGTGTGCATGATGGTGTTAAGCATGTGGGCCACGCCCATCTGATAGCCGATAAAACTGAAAAGTGCCGCCACCGTCAATAGACAGACAATGCCCGATAGCCTCTTTGTCAAAGCATTCTTCATGGATTTTGTTTAAAAGAAAATTTCGTTTATATGCAAAGATAATACAATTTTCTTCTCCACTTAGTACTGACACGATAAAAATCGCATTCAGTTCATATTTTCAAATAAAGAAAGCCCAACTTTTCCACCTAAACGAACTTTAGGTTTGTAAAAGCATAGCTTTGAGTCGCCAAAAGGGCTGCTTTTACCCAATAGTGTCCTAAATAATTTTTGTGAAAACGCATATAAAGTTTCATCAAATCA